>CAJTSM010000001.1:0-182027 GCA_910578935.1 uncultured Oscillibacter sp.
TGGAGGTTTCCAGCGTGGCCTGTTCCTCGNCATACTCGGCAAGGAGGCGGCTAAAGTGCTTGTCCGGCAGCTTGCCTGTTGCGTTTGCCTCGTACAGCTTCTTCACCAGTCCGTCCAGTTCGGCGTGGCGCTTCTTCGCCTGGGCAATCTGTTTCCGGCAATCCTTGACCGCTTCCTCCTGGCGCAGACTGGACGCCTCCCGGACACGCTGAACAAACTCCTGCTCGTTGTTACGGACATACCAGCTTATCCGCTGAATGGCGGAGAGGATCGCCGCCTCCAGCTTTTGCGTGGCAACATAGTGAATGGTGCAGTCCTCCATAGGCGTTCGGTATCTGGAACAGGTAAAAGCATCGTCAATGTACTTGCCTTGAACAAGACTGTTGTGGTGGGTCAGCTTCGCGCCGCAGTCGGCGCAGTAGAGCAATCCGGTCAGGCGGTTGGGGCCGCTGCTCCGCTTGGGTGTCCGGCGCGTAGTTTCACGCAGACGCTGAACATTGTGCCACGTTTCCTCGTCAATGATGGCAGGGATAGCTCCCTCGAATACAAATTGTTCCTCTGGTGTTGTCCTGCGGGTGATTTTGGTCTTGTAGTTCTCGCAGACGGTTTTTCCCAGCACTTTGCGCCCCAGATACTCCGGCCTTTTGAGGATATAACCCAGGGTGGTGGCAGACCAGGCATAGGGGTCACGGTAGCTGCTGGCGCGGACAGGACAGCCGATGCGCTTCCAGTGTTCGGAGGGGATAGGGATTTGCTCGGCCCGCAGCGTCCGGGCGATGCCGTTGACGCTCTGACCGTCCATGACCATCTGGAAGATGCGGCGCACAACGGCGGCGGCTTCCTCATCAATCACCCACTCACCCTTATCCTCCTTTGAGGCGAGATAGCCATAGGGGACGGCCCCTGAACAGCGCAAGCCCTTTTCCATCCTGGACTTGAAAACGCTTTTGATTTTGCGGCTGGTGTCGGCCACATACCACTCGTTTATCACATCCCGGAAGATGGACATGATGTCAAATCCATTGGCGGTGTCCAGGTTGTCATTGGCGGCGATGAAGCGGACATTGTACTCGTCAAAGGTACGCTTGAGCAAGCCAACCTCCACCACGTCACGGCCTATTCTGCTCTGGTCTTTGACAATGACGGTAGCCACATTCCCGGCTCGTATCTCGTCCACCATAGCGTCCAGGCCGGGCCGCTTGAAGGTCGTTCCCCGCACTCCGTCATCGGTGAAGTGGCGGACATTGGTGAAGCCATTTTTTCGGGCGTAGTCCTCCAGGATGCGCTTTTGAGATGTATTGTGTAAAGGGTGGTTTCACCATCCAAATACACATTGGCTGACGGTTCATTTGTGGCAAAATGACACAGGCTGAAAAGGCGGTGATCGACCAGCAGAAGGGAACCGAAGCGGGAGTGTCTGGGAATGACCTGGGCGCTCCTTCTTCTTTATAGGCCCCCCTCCTAAGAGCGCACTTACTCACCACCTGCCAAGGGCCGATGGTAGTACTGCCTGACGGCAGCCGTGCGCCCTCCGGGGGCGGCTTCGCCGGGGTGTCCTTCCCTGCCGGTATATAATCAGCAGACGCCAACGGTGGCTTGTGCATCGGACGCAGCCGCGCCGATCACCGGGGGCTTGGGGGCCTTCAGCCACCAACAAGCTGCGCCGGGTATATACCGGTGCCTTGCTTGCCAGTACTATCAACGCCTATAAATGAGGGTTGAATGTCATTCGCATTAGTGGTATACTTGGCTCGTGTTAATTCGATAAATCGAAATTTCGGGGAGGATACATATACATGGATGAACAAAAAAGAGAAACTGTCGAAAAAACAGTAAAGACAGGTATCACATTTGGCAGCGCTTTGGCAATGGTAATTAGTTATTCTACTTGGCACTCTGTTGGGTGGGCCATTTTTCACGGACTGTTGAGTTGGGTATATGTGATATACTTTATTTTGAGATACTAATCCTAGTTTAACGGGGGGGATTTCATTTTTATGGTGAAATCCCCCTTGACAAATGTTCTCTTGCTATCTTATGGAGTTGTGGGAAAGTCTGTTTGCAGAATGTGGGAAAGCTGCACTTTAGCTTTTCCATGTTCTGTGAACGGACTTTTCCATGACGGAATAGCAAGTTATACACATTTCCACGGTGCTTGTCTTTTGGTCTTTGTTTTCTTTGGTTCGGAATAGTGTGGTGCTGGCGGTCTATCTCTTGTTTTCGGTTGCTTGCTTCTTTACCGTACATGAGCATTGGCGCCGGGGTTGTCGTTGCCGTAGCCCTCCAGGAGGTTGATGACACCCCACACGCCCAGGCCAGCGCCCAGGGCCACCACGAGAGTCTGCAAGGTTCCGATAGCAGAAGTAAAGAAAGCCATATACGTTCCTCCAAAAATAATTGTAATTTTTGAAGGCACATCCTCCGTGTCCTTTCGTGTACTTTTACAGCGCCGGTCACTTACTCGGCTCCATCGCTGTCTGCGTCTACTTCGGTCATTTCGTACACGTCGTAAACTTCATCGGATTTTGGCTTTAGCCGGGTCGATAGAAAACGCTCTATGTCAAATGCGTTTTTCTTATCGGAGTCGGACAGATATTTATAGAGCGGGTGCTTTGTGATGTCGTACTTGTCCGAAAGAAACGGCCTCACGCCCCGCAGCTGAAGGATGCACTTGCCTCCGTCCAGAACGGCTAGTTCATCCACGTCCATGAAGGCCTTGCCCAATTTCTGATAATTGAGCGAATGGGAGGTTTCACGCCCCCGGCTCTCACCTGTGTTGAAGGTGTCGATTGTTTCCTTCCCCAGGGCGGCGGACAGCTCTTTCAGCGTAGTCGGTTCCCTGCCGCCCAGGAAGATGGAACAGTCCATATTGCCAATGATGGTGTCAGCATTGTCCTTGTAAATGGCCTTTAGCTGACTTTGTGCCTGCAAAACCAGACAGGCGGAAATCTCACGGCTGCGGATGGTCGCCACCAGCTTTTCCAGTTTGGGTATCTGCCCGATGTTGGCGCACTCGTCAATCAGACAGCGCACATGGACCGGCAGACGGCCTCCATACACATCGTCCGCTTTCTCGCAGAGAAGATTGAACAGCTGTGTATAGGCCATGGAAATCAAAAAGTTAAAGCTGTCATCCGTGTCGCTCATAATGAGGAACAGGGCGGTTTTTCGGTCGCCCAGGGTGTCCAGCTCCAGCTCGTCATAGGCCGTGACCTCCCGCAGCTCCGCAATGTCGAAGGGGGCCAGCCGTGCGCCGCAGCTCACAAGGATGCTCTTAGCGGTCTTGCCGGCTGTACGTCCATAAAGACTTTCAGCGCCGGGGCATTGCCTCCGCCCTGTGCGATGCTCTGGAGGGGGCCGTGGATGCGGAGCAAATTGTCACCCATGCCTCCATTACAGCCAAGCCGTTTTTTGAAAGCCGGGGCTACCGGGCGGTTTTTCAGCAGCACGTGATTCGGCACGGAGTGGTCCTGACCAATTACCGGATGGAAAAATACCGGCCTCCTGCCGTGCAAAACGCCTGTTCGTGAGCAGAAAACGCCATTGCTTCCCGGGCGAAAACGGAGTAAGATACTCCATGTACGGCATCCAAGAAACTGGAGGGGACTACCTATGCACACAGCGTTTGACGCCCACTGCTGGGCGGAAATTGACCTGGAAGCTCTGATTCACAACTTCCGGCTGATTCAGAAAAAAGCGTCGCCCGCCGCGGTCTGCGCCGTAGTGAAGGCAGACGCTTACGGCCACGGGGACCGTATAGTGGCCCAAACCCTAGCCAAAGCGGGGGCGGCTTGGTTCGCGGTGTCCTCCCTGGCAGAGGCCCGGCATCTGCGCCGCAGCGGCATTGAGCAGCCCATCTTAATTCTGGGGATGACCCGGCCGGAATGCGCCGGATCACTGGCGGCGCAGCGGATCACCCAGGCGGTCTACAGCCTGGAGTACGCCCGGGCCCTGTCCCAGGCGGCGGAGGCCGCCGGAGTAACGGTGGAGGGACATCTGAAAATCGACACCGGCATGGGCCGCATCGGCTTCGGAGCCTGCCGGAACTTTGAGGGGGCGGTAGCCGGCCTCCTGGAGTGCCGGAGGCTGAGAGGCCTCTCCATCACAGGCGCGTTCCAGCACTTCTCCGTGGCGGACTCCCTATCGGAGGAAGACCGCCGCTACACCGAGGGGCAGTATGCTCTTTTCCACCGGGTGGTAGAGCGGCTGGAGGCGGCGGGGCCTTTAAAAACCGTCCATTGTTCCAACTCCGCCGGACTGACAGCCCACCCGGAGTGGAGCGGCGATATGGTCCGGGCCGGAGTCATTCTCTACGGACAGGACCCCAGCGCCGAGGTGTCCTTCTCCGGCCTCCGGCCCGTTATGACACTGAAAACTGTAGTCAGCCAGGTGAAAGACCTGGTCCCCGGAGACTGTGTGGGCTACGGGCGCTACTATACGGCGGACCGGCCCCTGCGGGCGGCCACTGTCTGCTGCGGCTATGCCGACGGCTACCCCCGGTGCCTATCCAACCTGGGCATGGCCTCTATCCAAGGAAAGCCCGCCCCGGTGATCGGCCGGGTAAGTATGGATCAAATTGTCCTGGACGCCTCCGCTGTACCGGAAGTTTCCGCCGGCAGCGAAGTAATCCTCCTTGGCGCAGCCCCCGCGGACGGTTTCGCCCAGGCGGCCGAAAAATCCGGGACTATTTCCTACGAGCTCCTCTGCGCCATAGCCCGCCGGGTGCCCCGGGTATACCTCCGGGACGGTGAGGCCGTGGAAGTGCTGGACTATCTGGACAGGGAGTAGAGGCGGACCTGTACGTCCGCCCTTTTCCCGGAAATCCGGCGCCCCCTACAGCAGAGCGGACACACGGGGCCTCCCTACATGGGAGTGTCCAATGGGGAGATTTGATCCCGTAGGGGCCGCCCCCTTGGGCGGCCCGATGCGGGACCCAATCCTTGTGCCGGCAGGCCGCCGGGGGCGGCGGTCCCTACGCGATGGCCCTGTTATAAAATGCGCAACTGGACACTCCCCCCTACTTCCGCCCCTTGACACCCAGGCATTTCCATGCTATCATCGTCCTCAGCAAGCCCTGTCTCCGGGAAGTGTGTTCTGACCGGAGGACTTGGATTTCATATAGTCATCTGGTCTGGCGGCAAGGTGGTTCCGAGCCGTAAGAGGTGCGCACATTTGGCGCGGGTGTTTTCCCGAGCCGTGTCAAGCCATGTTTGTACGGCCCCTCTGCCAACCGGCGGAGGGGCTTTTATTTTTTCTTGTAGGAGGAAAACTATATGGAAACCCGTGTCGCCGTCCTGGCGGTCATCGTCCGGGAGGCAGACTCCGTGGCGGCGCTGAACGCCCTGCTGCACCAATACGAGAGCGCTGTCATCGGCCGGATGGGCATCCCCTGCCGGGAGCGGGGAATCCGCTTAATCAGCGTGGCCCTGGACGCTCCGGCGGACGTGATTTCGGCCCTGTCGGGGAAGATTGGCCGCCTGCCCGACGTGACGGCGAAGACCGTTTACGCTCCCCCCGCCTCTTTTTAAAAGATGTGAGGCTTTCAGCGGGTGTGGAGCGCAAGCTATCGAGCCTCAGAGCCACGTGTGGCAAAAGTGGGCAAAAAAACGTTTACGAGCTTTGGCTGCCTGATGGATAACCAAGCCGAAGCAGCGGCAACAAAACAATTGTTTGGAGGAAACGACTATGAAAGGTTTAAAGACCCTGTCCCTTGCCCTTGTCCTGCTGCTGATCCTCTCCGCCTGCGGCATGATCCGCACCGGCGACGACCCTACGGAGGTAGAGGGCGGCTCCGCCCCGGCGGAGGAAACGCCGGAGGCCTCCGCTCCCCCAGAGAACACGCCGGACGAAGCCTATCCTCTCTCGATCGGGGCGCTGAAGGGCCCTACGGCTATGGGTCTGGTAAAAATGATGGAGCAGCGGGGGGAGATTGCCTCCATCTATAATTGGAATTTTGATCTCGCGGGTTCCGCCGACGAGCTGACCCCCAGGCTCATCAAGGGGGAATTGGACATCGCCTGCGTCCCCGCCAATCTGGCTGCGGTCCTCTATAATAAAACCGAGGGCCAAGTGGTCACCCTGGCCGTCAACACCCTGGGCGTTCTCTACATCGTGGAAAACGGCGGGGAGATGGTCCAGTCTATGGCGGATTTGAAAGGCAGGACCATCGCCGCCGCCGGAAAGGGGGCCACCCCGGAGTTCAGCCTCCGCTATCTTCTGGAGCAAAACGGCCTGGACCCGAACAAGGATGTAACCATCGACTGGAAGAGCGAGCACGCCGAATGTGTCGCCGCCCTGGCGGCGGGAACGGTGGACATCGCCCTGCTGCCCCAGCCCTTCGTCACCGTGGCTCAGGGAAAACTGGAAGGACTTCGGGTGGCCCTGGACCTGACGGCGGAGTGGGACGCCCTGGAAGGCGGCTCCGCCATGATTACCGGCGTGGCCGTGGCCCGGCGGGAACTTGTGGAGCAGCGCCCGGAGCTGGTGAATCTGTTCCTGAACGAATATGCCGCTTCCGTAGACTGGGTAAATGAAAATACCGCTGAGGCGGCGAAGCTGGTGGCCGATAACGGTATCATCGAAAACCCCGCCATCGCGGAAAAGGCCCTGCCCCACTGCAACATCGTCTGCCTTACCGGCGCGGAGATGAAGGAGAAGCTCTCCGGCTACTTGTCCGTGCTGGCGGAGGCGGCCCCGGAGTCCGTAGGCGGCAAGCTGCCGGGGGACAACTTCTGCTATGTCCCCTAAGCTCCGCCCCTGGTCCGTGGCCTTCTGGCTGCTGGCCTGGCAGGGAGGAAGCATGGCCCTGGCGGCGGCCGTGCCCAATGGGGAACTGCTGCTGGCCTCACCGGTCCTGGCGGCGGCGCGGCTTTTAGAGCTGCTGCCATCCCCTGCCTTTTGGCGGGCCGTAGGGAACTCGTCCCTCCGCATTTTCGGCGGCTTCCTGCTCTCCTGCGCCCTGGCGGCGCTGCTGGCGTCTCTGGCAGCGGGGAGGTCCTGGCTTCAAGACCTGCTGGCCCCGCCGGTAGCGGCGGTGAAGGCCGTCCCTGTGGCCTCCTTCATCATTCTGGCCCTGGTGTGGCTGGACGCCCGGTCCCTGTCTCTCTTCATTTCGGCGCTGATGGTCTTCCCCCCGGTATATCTCAACGTGCTGGAAGGCCTCCAGGGAACAGACCGCAAGCTCCTGGAGCTGGCCCAGGTTTACCGGATTCCCCTCCGGCGGCAGATCTGGGGGATCTATGTGCCCCAGACCCTGCCCTATTTCCGCTCCGCGTCTTCCCTGGCCCTGGGACTCTGCTGGAAGGCGGGCGCGGCGGCGGAGATCATCGGCCTCCCGGCGGGGACCATCGGCGAACGGCTTTACACCGCCAAGATTTACCTCCAGACTCCAGACCTCTTCGCCTGGACCGCTGTGATTTTGTTCCTGGCAGCAGGGTTCGAGCGGCTATTTTTGGCTGCGGTGGATGGTTTGGCAAGAAAGGCGGGACTGTGATGGAAATTCACGTAGAGAGCCTCTGCAAATCCTATGCCGGAAAGCCCGTGTTGGCCAATCTGACCGCCGTCTTCCGGCCGGGCATTACCTGTATCGCCGCTCCCTCCGGAACAGGGAAGACTACCTTGCTCCGCCTCCTTCTGGGACTGGATTCCCCCGATGCCGGGATAATCCGGGGCGCGGACCACCGTTGGGCCGCCGTATTCCAGGAGGACCGGCTACTGGAGGACCTGTCCGCCATCGGAAATCTCCGCTTTGCCTTGGGACAGATCCCCGAAGAGGCCGGAGCGCTGCTGGCCCGCCTGGGTCTGGAGCTTTTGGACCCCAATCCTGTCCGGGAGTGGTCCGGGGGGATGCGGCGGCGGCTGGCCCTGGCCCGGGCTCTGCTGGCCCCATCGGAGGCCCTGGCCCTGGACGAACCTTTCACCGGCCTGGACAAAGAGAACCGGTCACGCTGCCTGGAGTTGATTTTGGAGAGGGAAAAAGGCAAGCCGGTGCTGCTAGCCACCCATGATTTGACCGGCCTGGAGGACGCGCCGGTACTTTTTCTAAGTAACACATAGAAAAAACTCCGCCGGCTGCGGAGTTTTTTCTTACTTTTATCGGAAATGCTCTTGAAAACCGGAAGATTTTGCCGTACAATAAACGCCGAATCAACCGCCGCCATTCAGGAGGAACCGCTATGCGCGTCATCACAGGCTCCGCCGGGGGCCGCCGTCTGCTGGAGCTGGAAGGGCTGGAAACCCGCCCCACTACGGACCGGGTAAAGGAGGGCGTGTTCAGCGCCCTGCAATTTGACATTGAGGGCCGCCGGGTGCTGGATCTCTTTGCCGGCACCGGGCAAATGGGCATCGAGTGCCTGAGCCGGGGAGCCGTTTCCGCCGTCTTTGTGGACCGGCGGCAGGACGCCTGCGAGCTGGTGAAAAAGAATCTGACCCTAACTAACCTCCAAAGCCGGGCCCAGGTGGTCAATGGGGATTCCCTGACTTTCCTGGCTGGAACAAAGGAGTGCTTCGACTTGGTGTTTTTGGACCCGCCCTATGCCTCCGGCCTGCTGGACCGGGCGTTGGAAAGGCTCACCGCGCCGGGATTTGACATTCTGGCTCCTTATGGTATAATTGTAGCGGAACACCCGGCTAACTGCCGCCCAGGCATCCCGGAGGGATGCCGTTTGCGAAAAACCTACCGCTACGGCAAGATTGCCGTCACCCTCTTCCGCCGGGAAGGAAACGAATAGAACGAGGAAACCGCTCATGAGAACAGCCATCTGCTCCGGCAGCTTTGACCCCATTACTCTGGGCCATCTGGACGTGATTCGCCGGGCCGCCGGATGCTTTGATCAGATCTGGGTCTGCGTCAGTCCCAACGCCGAGAAACGCAACCAGATGTTTACCCCGGAGCGGAAGCTCCAAATGGTCCGGGCCGCCGTTCAGGATCTGCCCAACGTGGAGGCGGAGCTCTGGCCCGGATTATTAGCCGACTTTGCCAGAAATCACGGGGCCTGCGCCATTGTCCGGGGAGTCCGCAGCGTGACGGATTTTGACGGGGAGTATCAAATGGCCCAGATCAACCGGGGAATCTGCCCGGGTTTAGAGACGATGCTCCTGCCCGCCAGCGCCCCGTACCAGCACTTCAGCTCTTCCATGGCCCGGGAGATGATCCGTTACCGCCAGCCCTTGGAGCAGTATTTGCCCGCGCCCGTCATCCCGCTTGTGGAGGAACTGACAGAGAAAGAGGGAGGATCACACCATGGCCAATGATATCAACCGCCTAATCGATATGATCTATGAGCGGATCGAGGACGCCAAGGCCCCCGCCTTGAAGCCCAGCATGAGCATCGTGGACCGGGACGAACTGCTGGACCTGCTGGACGAGCTCCGGGCCCAGCTCCCGGCGGAGATCAAGCGGGCCCAGGAACTGCTGAGCGCCCGGGAGAAATTTGTGGAAGACGCCAAGCGAGACGTGGAACGCATGATGCGCCAGGCAGAGCTGGAAGCCAAAACAAAAATCTCCGAGAGTGAGGTCATGTATGCCGCCCGGGAGAAGGCCCGCCAAATTGTCACCCGGGCGGAGGAACGCTCCCGCCAGCTCTACCAAGTGGCCAACAGCTATGCCGAGGATGCCCTGGCCCGGACAGAGGAGGCGGTCCAGGCCGCTTTGGACGAGGTCAAGCAGTCCCGAGTTCGTTTCCGCACCACTTCCGCCGCTAAGATGCAGGAGCAGAGGCAAAAACTGGAAAAACAGGGCGGCGATGCCGAATCTTGAGTTACTTATCGCTAACGAAATTTTGTATAAATTAACGAAACTTTTCCGGAAACAATATTGACTACCGCTAGATGTGGAGAAAAAGTGGAGGAAAGCGCGCTCACAGTCGCAAGATGTTGCGGCGGTGGGCGCTTTTTTTTGCGCGAAAACCAGGGCGAAAAAAGTAGAACGCACGTTTTATTTCCCAGTATTCGGGCGTAAAAGCGAGGATTTTAGAGAAAAGGGCCTGTTTTCTGTCGAAAAAAAATCCTTGCTTTTCGGTGCCAATTTCCGTATACTAGGAAGCACAGGTGGGGAGAAGTGGGGATTTAGAACGGTTAAGTGGAGTACTTCCCCATTCTATCCCAAAAAAGGGGGAAAGGGGGCGGCTCCATGGCGAGGCTACTGGGCAAATCGAATAACAACATCGACACGAAGGGCCGCCTTGTGATCCCTTCCGCCATGCGGGAGGCGCTGGGCGACACCTTTTTCATCACCATCGGCGCCGAGCACTGCCTGACCATCTACCCTCAGGCCAAGTGGGAACAAATGTCCGACGAGATGGACGAACTGCCCTACACGGAGGCCCGGGCCCTGACCCTGCTTTATGCAAACGCCGTTCAATGTGAGCCGGACGGCCAGGGACGGGTGCTGATCCCCGCCAGCCTGCGGAAGTATGCGGGGCTGCAAAAGGCCTGCACCATCGTGGGACTGAACACTTTTGCCGAAATCTGGGATGAGGAAACCTGGACCGAGCGCGAGCAAAAGATGCTGGACGAAGAGGACATGGCCGCAGCCATGGACGCCCTGGCCCGGGCCCGCCGGAACCGGGGGTGAACCTTGATGGAGTACACACACAAGCCCGTCCTTTTGGATGAGTGTATCAAAGCGCTAAACATCCGTCCGGAGGGGACCTATGTAGACGGGACCCTGGGCCGGGCAGGACACTCCCGAGAAATTGCGAAACGGCTGACCACCGGCCGCCTCATCTGCATTGACCGGGATTCCGCCGCCATTGAGGCGGCGCAGGAGCGGCTGGCCCCCTGGAGGAATAGGGTGCGGCTGGTCCACAGCAACTTCTCGGAGCTTGGAACCGTTTTAGCCGACGTGGAAGGCGTGGACGGGATGCTCTTTGACCTGGGCGTGTCCTCTCCCCAACTAGATGACCCGGAACGGGGTTTTTCCTATATGCACGACGCTCCGCTGGATATGCGAATGGACCGCACCTCCCCCCTGACGGCGCGGGAGGCGGTCAACTCCTGGTCTTTGGAAGAGCTTCGGCGCGTTTTATTTGAGTTTGGGGAAGAACGGTACGCCCCGGCCATTGCCCGGGCCATTGTAAAGACTCGGGAATTTCGGCCCATTGAAACAACGCTGGAGCTGGTGGAAATCATCAAATCCGCCATGCCTCCCGCAGCCCTGCGGGAGAAACAGCACCCCGCCAAGCGGAGTTTTCAGGCGATCCGTATAGCCGTAAACGGCGAACTGGACGCCCTGCCCCCCATGCTGCGGGCAGCGGCGGACAAGCTCCGCCCCGGCGGGCGGCTGGCGGTCATCACTTTCCACTCGCTGGAGGACCGGATTGTCAAGCGGACCCTGCGGGAGCTGGCTCAGGGCTGTACCTGTCCGCCAAATTTCCCCGTGTGTGTCTGTGGAAAAAAGCCGCTGGTGCGGCTGGACAAGCCTGTGACGCCCAGGTTGGAGGAAGTGGCGGAAAACCCCCGGGCCAGAAGCGCCCGGCTCCGTCTGGCGGAAAAGCTGGACAGGTTCGATCTCTGATATCCTTGCATGATATTTGAAAACGTTGGAAAGGGGGCGGCTTCATGGCGGCGGCGGCGCGGGACATGCGGTATCGTGGCAAGCAGGCAGTTAACGGCAGTCTGGCCTATGACCTGGACTACGCGGTCCGGGAACGGGAACTGCGCCACGCGGGAGAAGTCCCCAGAACGAGGGAGAAAGCCAAGGTCCATGAAAAACCGCGCGTCCTGATCCGGGCACGGCAGTATATCTCTCCCCTGACGGTGTTGAGCATAGCCGCCGTCCTGGGACTGTCGCTATTGGTTCTCTTGAGCTATGTGCAGCTGACCCAGCTATCCGCAGAAACTGTGAAGCTGCAAAACCAGCTTCAGGAGCTGGATACGGAAAACGCGAACCTTACCGCTCAATATCAGCGGATGTTTGACATGGCGTCTGTAAAAGAGGCCGCGGAAGCCGCCGGCATGTCCAAGCCAAGCAGCACTCAAATGAGCCGGCTGGACCTCTCGGCAGGGGATTCCGCCGTAGCCTACCTGAAAAAGGAGCCTGGGCTCTTCAGCCGTCTCCTCTCTTCCCTTCACGGCGGCGTTTACGCGGTAGTGGAATATTTCGACTGACCGCGGCTTATAATCAACTGACATGATCCTTCGGCCCTGACATTGTCCGGCGGGAGCGGGAAGACAGGTCTTCTTGCTCCCTCCCTTCATAATTTTCCCCAATCCCTGAGTAGGAGGAGCCCTATGACAAACCGTCCCTCAAAAACGCCCGTCTCCCACCGCAAGAGCGAATCCGCCCGCCGGGCCAACCAGATCATCCGCGGGAGGACTCTGCTGATGATGCTGGTGCTGGGAGTGGGAACTTTTTTGCTGCTGTTCTGGAAGCTCTATGACCTCCAAATCAACCAATATAAGGAAATGCAGGCCCGAGCCGTCCATCAGCAGACCCGGGAAACCACCGTCAATGCCTCCCGAGGAACCATCTACGACAAAAACCACAACATTCTGGCCAGCTCCACCACAGCCGAGACGGTCTTTTTAGACCCTCTGCGGATCGCCGCTTTCGTCAAGGCTCAGGAAAAGGCCCAGGATGAGGCGGCCGCCAAAGCCCTGGAGAAAGGGAAATCTTATACCCGGCAGCCTATCTTGGATCAGAGCTACATTGCCCGGGGCCTTGCGCGCATCCTGGAAATCGACCAGGAGAAAATTGAAAAGATGATGGAGAAAACCTCATCCGAGTATGAAATCCTTCGCCGGAAGACGGAAAAAGAGATGGCCGACGAGGTCCGGAAATTCATCAACGGCCAAATCGATGCGGAGGGCAGCGAGGTCCCCGAAACGGAACAGCGCTCCATCACCGGCGTCTTTTTGGAGCCGGACTCCAAGCGCTACTACCCTTATAATGCTATGGCCGCCAATGTCATCGGCTTTGTCAATGCCGACAACGAGGGCGGCGTAGGTTTGGAATCCAAGTATGACGGCGATCTCTCCGGCACCGCCGGCATGACCATTTCCGCCAAAAACAACCGGGGACAGCCTCTGCTGTTCCAGTATGAGCAGTATTTTGACGCGGAGAACGGCAGCGATTTGATGCTGACTCTGGATATCAACGTGCAAATCGCCCTGGAAAAGGGCATCGAGAGCATGCTCAGCAAGTTCGATGCCGCCAGCGGCGGCACAGGCATCGTCATGGACGTGAATTCCGGGGCGATCCGGGGCATGGCTTCCTATCCCAACTATGATTCCAACCAGTCCGGCGTTCTCTACGACGAGAAACTGAAAAGCAAGCTGGAAAAGCAATTAACGGAAATGGAGGAATCGCGGGAGAGCTACGAGAGCGAGGAAAAATACGAAGAAGCCGTCAGCAAAGCTAAAACCGATACCCTTCAGAGCCAATGGCGGAATAAATGCATCGACTCCACCTACGAACCCGGTTCCACCTTTAAGCCCATCACTCTGGCGGCGGCGCTGGAGGAGGGGGTCATCAATATGAGCTCCACCTATGAATGCTCCGGCTCCGTTATGGTCAAAGGCTGGGATAAGCCCTTCAACTGTTCCCGCAGCTCCGGCCACGGACATCAGATTTTGAAAGAGGCGGTCGGAAACTCCTGCAACCCGGCCTTCATCAAAATCGGCCAGTCCCTTGGGACCAGCAAATTCTATGAATACCTTCAGTCTTTTGGCCTGATGGAAAAGACCAACGTGGACATGATCGGCGAGGTTCAGGGCATTTTCGCCAATGAGAAAAATTTCAACTCCAATCAGGTTTCCCTGGCCTCCTATTCTTTCGGCCAGACCTTCAACGTTACCCCCCTTGAGCTGATCCGGGCTCAAGCCGCCTGCGTCAACGGCGGGTACCTTTACGAACCCTATGTGGTGGAACAAGTGCTGGATGAAAACGGCGGCGTACTTCAGCAGCATGAACCCAAGTGCATCCGTCAGGTCATCAGCGAGGAAACCTCCGCCAAAGTCCGGGAGTGCCTGGAATACGTGGTGGCCTCCGGCACCGGGAGAAACGGACAGGTGGCAGGTTACCGCATCGGCGGCAAAACCGGCACCGCCGACAAAACCGGAACCAAAACTCCGCAAAATCCCAAAGGCGACATCGTGGTGTCCTTTATGTGCTTCGCTCCGGCGGATGATCCCGAGTATATCATGCTGATTACTATGGATACTCCCAGCCGTACCACCGGAACCTTCCCCTCCGGGGGCAACATGGTCGCTCCCACGGCCAGTCAGATCATGAGCGAGATTCTCCCCGTCTTGGGCGTGGAACCGGATTACACCGCCGAACAGCTGGCGGGGGCCGACGCCGCTGTCCCCAACGTGGTGGGCCAGGACCTGGAAACCGCCAAGGCCCGGCTGGAAAACACGGGCTTCGCCTTCCGCACCGTAGGCAGCGGCACAGAAGTCACCGCCCAGACCCCCGAAGGCGGCGCGATCGTTCCCAATAACGCCTCTATCGTATTGTATTTGGGAGAGGAGAAAAACGACGGCCTCCGGGCTGTGCCCAATGTCATGGGCATGACCGCCGCCGAAGCCAACCAGGCCCTCACCAACGCGGGCCTCATTATGCGGGTAACCGGCGCCACCAGTACGGAATCCGGCAATGTAAAGGCAATTTCTCAGGACCGGGAGGAAGGAACCGACCTGCCCCCTGGCAGTGTGGTCACGGTTCGTTTCGGCGACAGTTCCGTCCGAGATTAGAGCAGTTTTTACCTGTTTTTCGGCAGGATATGCTGTATACATTGCGTTTTATTCGGTTTGCAATATTCCAGAACGTTTTAAACGGGATGGAGGTTTTACCAGTATGAAGCTTAAAGAACTTCTGTCGGGCCTGGAGATTCTCTCCGCAACGGCAGACCTGGAAACAGAGATTACCGGCATCAGCTATGACTCCCGGCAGGTAAAGCCAGGAGAGCTGTTCGCGGCTCTCAGCGGCTATGCGGCGGACGGACACAAGTTCATTCCTCAAGCCATGGCCTCCGGAGCAGCGGCGGCGCTGTGCCAGGTTCCGCCGGAGGATGGTACACCGTACGTCCAGGTTGCGGATTCACGCCGGGCTCTGGCCGTGACAGCGGGCAACTTCTTTGGCCATCCGTCAAAATCCATGACTATGGTGGGAATTACCGGCACCAACGGCAAAACTACCACCACCTATCTGCTTAAGGCCGTCCTGGAGGCGCGAGGTGAAAAGGTAGGGCTGATCGGCACCAACCAAAACATGATTGGACAGGAGATCCTCCCCACGGAACGAACCACACCCGAGTCCTTTGAACTCCAAAAGCTCTTCGCCAGAATGCGGGACGCGGGCTGCACCTATGTGGTGATGGAAGTCTCCTCTCATGCCCTGTTTCTGGACCGGGTATACGGTGTTCATTACCGTGTGGGCGTTTTTACAAACTTGACTCAGGACCACCTGGACTTTCACAAGACGATGGAGGCTTACTGCGACGCGAAGGCCCTTTTGTTCCGCAGCTGCGATACCGGCGTAGTCAACGCCGCCGATCCTTGGACGTCGCGGCTGTTGAAAAACGCGTCCTGCCGTGTGCTTTCCGTTTCCAGCGCCGGTGAAGCCGCCCTCAAAAGCGAGGATGCCGTTTTGTCGGAGGACCACGTGGCCTTCACTGCGGCCTATGAGGGAAAACGCATCCCGGTGCGGGTCAATATTCCAGGGCGTTTTATGATCGACAATGCCCTGGGCGTGATGGGAGCGGCCCTGGCCCTGGGAATTCCCTTGGAAGAAAGCGCTTCTGTCCTGGCCCGAGTGCCTCATGTAAAAGGCCGGGTAGAGGTTGTCCCCACGCCGGGAAAGGACTACACCATCCTCATTGATTATGCCCACAGCCCGGACAGCCTTGAAAATGTCCTGACTACCGTCAAAGGCTTCGCCAAGGGGAGAACCATCGCCCTCTTCGGCTGCGGCGGGGACCGCGACAAGGCCAAGCGGCCCAAAATGGGCCGGGCCGCCGCAGATATCGCAGATCTTGTCATTGTTACCACCGACAATCCCCGGACAGAACGCCCGTCGGACATCATTGCCGACATTTTGCCGGGTCTGAAAGGGTCTGAAACTCCCTTTGAAGTGGTGGAAGACCGAATAAAGGCGATCCATTGGGCAATGGACCACGCCGGGCCGGGGGATGTAATCGTCCTCTGCGGCAAAGGGCACGAAACCTATCAGGAAATCGGGCATGAAAAGCGCCACATGGACGAACGGGAGATCGTCGCGGACTATCTGCGCAAGTGAAAACATCCGCCCAGCCGGACTCTTTGGGCGGGGAGAGGGAGAAACATGATCGTTACACTGCTGCTGGCCATGGGCGCAAGCTTTTTGCTGACCCTGGTCCTGGGAAAATTCGTCATCTCGGAACTGAAAAAACTTCACGCTGGGCAGGAAATCCGAAAAGAAGGGCCCTCCTGGCACGCCGGAAAAGCGGGCACGCCTACCATGGGCGGCATCATGTTTATCATCGGCTCCGGCGCCGTCACCTTTGTTATGGGGTGGGAAAATATGCTGCGGGGCCAGTTTGCCCATCTCTACGTCTACCTGTTCGCCCTGATCTTTGGCCTGATCGGCTTTGTAGACGACTACCGCAAGGTCCGCCAGCACCAAAATGAAGGATTGACGGCAAAGCAAAAATTCATTCTACAGCTGGCGGCCGCAGTGCTGTTTCTCTCCCTGATGCGCTATGAAGGGCTGCTCACCAACACTTTGTATATCCCCTTTTTCAATATCACCGTGGGGGTCAACTGGATTCTCTACCTGATCTTTGCCGCTTTCGTAATTGTAGGCTGTGTCAACGCGGTAAACCTCACCGACGGTATCGACGGCCAGTCCTCCAGCGTCACCTTTGTGGTGATGATCTTTTTCACGGCCGCCGCCGCGATGTGGAAGCTGCTGCCCCTGGCGCTCTTCCCCGCCGCTCTGGCGGGGGGACTGGCGGCTTTCTTCTGCTACAACCACCACCCCGCCAAGGTCTTCATGGGCGATACCGGCAGCCTCTTTATGGGCGGCGCGGTAGCCGCCCTGGCCTTTGCCATGGATATGCCGTTGATTCTGATTCTTGTGGGCATCATTTATATTCTGGAAACCCTGTCCGACATCATTCAGGTGGCGTATTTCAAAGCCACCCACGGCAAACGTTTTTTCAAGATGGCCCCCCTGCATCACCATTTGGAGCTTTCCGGCTGGAGTGAGGCCAAACTGGTGACGGTATTTTCCGGCGTGACCATCCTGTTCTGCGTTCTGGCCTGGTTCGGCATCCAGGGACGGTATTGAATCTGAACTTTCAAGGAAAGGGGAAAAACTATGGCGCCACGGAACAGCTCCGCCGCCCGGCGGGACCCGCCTAAGCGGGAGCCCCAGCGCAGGCCCGCCCAGCAGCGGCGGAAGCCGGTTCAGGCTCAAGTGCGGCAGCGTCCGCCGCAGCCCCGGCAAAGCATTGTCATCCCCTTCCCCGTTCCCCAGCAGCGGCCGGCTCAGCGTCCCCGCCGCCGGGTCCTGAGCCGGGAAGAGGCCCAGCGCCGTCAGGAGTTTCGGGCACATCAGCAGGCTATGGAGGAGCAGAGCCGGGAGCTGGCCAAAGGGCCCATCGACCTACCCTTCTGCCTCCTGGTGCTGCTGCTGATGTCCATCGGCCTGGTGATGCTGCTGTCCGCCAGCTTCCCCTCCGCTTATTACACCACCAAGCAGAACAATCCCGCTTACTATTTCATCCGCCAAGGCATCTTCGCCATTATGGGCGTGGCCGCTATGCTGTTCATTGGAAAGATCAACTACCAGCGCTTCCGCGGAATCGCGAAATCACTGCTGTATATGTCCATTTTTCTTCTTGTCTTCGTGGCGATCCCCGGGAACCCTGTGGCCGTCACCGTCAAAGGCGCCACCCGCTGGATCGGTGTGGGCGAGCTGTTTAACTTCCAGCCCTCAGAGATTGCCAAAATGGCCATTATCATTTACTTCTCCGACAGCATCTCCAGAAAAAAAGACCTGATGCGTTCCTTCCGATACGGTATCCTGCCCTACGCCGCCCTGTTGGTGGTCACGGCAGGGCTGGTTGCCATCGAGCCCCATCTCTCCGGCGCGATTTTGATTCTCGGCGTAGGGGCGGCGCTGATGCTGGTGGGCGGCATCAACTGGGCCTGGGTCTTCGGCGCCCTGGGCGGAGCGGCGGCCATGCTGTACTTCGCCCTGTTCGTGGTGGGTTACAACACTTCCCGCATTCAGTATTGGCTGAACCCCTGGGCGGACGCCCAAGGCAAAGGCTATCAGCTCTCTCAGAGTTTGATTACCATCGGCTCCGGCGGACTTTTAGGCGTGGGCCTGGGAAAAAGCCGCCAAAAATTTCTCTTCCTGCCGGAAGAACACAACGACTTTATCTTTGCCATCATCTGTGAAGAGCTTGGCCTCATCGGGGCCAGCATTATCATGCTGCTTTTCGCGGCGTTGATTCTCCGGGGATACTGGATCGCCCTCCATGCCCGGGACCGGTTCGGCAGCTTAATGGTCATCGGCGTCACAACGCTGATCGCCATGCAAACCTTCCTGAATATCGGCGTGGTAACCGGGCTGCTGCCCACCACCGGCATCTCCCTTCCCTTTTTCAGCTATGGCGGCACAGCGCTGTCAATCCAATTGGCAGAGATGGGCGTCGTACTGTCGGTATCCAGGCAAATGCGTCCCACAAAGGCGGGCTGAAATGAACGAGAGGGGGAGTCCCCCCCCTTCCTCCGTAAAGTGGACGCCGCAGCGGCTGTGCCGCAGAGAGGGGTGCCGGAATGCCGTCACAAACATGATTTGGATGGGAGGCATTTTCAATGCCAAAGCCACTACAGCGGGTCATCTTCACCTGCGGCGGCACCGCAGGGCATGTAAACCCCGCCATCGCTCTGGCCCAGCTGACCTTGGAAAAAAATCCTCAGGCGCAGATTTTGTTCGTCGGCGCAGAGCGGGGCCTGGAGAAAGATTTAGTGCCCAAGGCGGGCTATGCGTTCAAGACTGTCCATATCTCCAGTTTCCACCGTTCTTTCCGTCCTGCGGAAATCAAGCACAACCTCATCTCTGTTGGAAATCTGATCCGGGCTCCCGGCGAAGCCCGGGCCATTCTCCGGGCCTTCCGGCCCGACGCGGTGGTGGGCACAGGAGGCTACGCCAGCTATCCGCTGGTGAAAGCCGCCGCCAAAATGAAGATTCCCACGGCAGTTCACGAGTCCAACGCCGTGCCCGGTCTGACCACCCAGATGCTGGAAAACTACGCCGGGAAAATTATGGTGGGCTTTGAGTCCTGCCGGAAGCACTACCGCCGTCCTGAAAAGGTGGTAGTCACCGGCACGCCGGTGCGGGGCGACTTCTTCTTGATGACCAAGCAGGAGGCCAAAAAAGCTCTGGGCGTGGACGGCGGAAAACCCCTGATCGTCTCCTTCTGGGGCTCCTTGGGGGCTTCCGGCATGAACCGTCAAATGGTGGACTTTCTAGCTCTGGAGGCAGCAAAACAGCCCTTTTATCACATCCACAGCGCAGGAACGCAAGGTTACCCCATGATGCAGGAAGCCCTGCGGGAACGCGGGGTGGACCTAAAGGCTCATCCAGGCCTGCAATTGCGGGAGTATATTTACGATATGGCGCTTGTTATGCGGGCGGCTGACCTGGTCCTTTGCCGGGCGGGAGCCTCCACCATCAGCGAACTGACGGCCCTGGGAACCCCGGCTCTGATGGTTCCCTCCCCTTATGTCACCAACAACCACCAGGAGAAAAACGCCCGGGCCCTGGAAGAGGCCGGAGGCGCCGCAGTGCTGCTGGAGCCGGACTGCTCCGGCCAGGCCCTGTTTCAAACGGCTTGCGGCATTCTTCACGATCCCTCCCGCCTCCAGACAATGGCGGCATCCATGGCTGCCCTGGGCATCCGGGACGCGGCGGAACGCATTTATCAAACCCTGCTGGAACTCCAAAAGTAACCAGACCCCTCTTTCGCCCATAGGATGGAGCGTTATACCATTCTTGGAGCGGAGGGAAGAAAATGAGCAAATTAATCATAAGAGGCGGCAGCCGCTTGCAGGGAGAGGCAGAAATTCAGGGGGCAAAGAACAGCGTCCTGCCCATTCTGGCGGCCGCACTGCTGACGGCGGGTCAGGTAGAGCTGCGGGGCTGTCCCCGTCTTCGGGATGTGGACGCCTCCATCCACATTCTGCGGGACCTGGGATGTGAAGCCCGCTGGGAGGGGGAAAATATCCTCCTGATCGACACCCGGAGTCTTAGCGGCTGCTCCGTTTCAGAGCGCCTCATGCGGGAAATGCGGTCTTCGGCCATCTTTTTGGGAGCTATTCTGGCCCGATGCGGCCAAGCGGAACTGAGTTACCCAGGCGGCTGCGAATTGGGTCCCCGGCCCATTGACCTCCATCTCTCAGGACTTCGGGACTTGGGGGCGGAAATTGATGACCGCGGAGGCGTCCTTCATTGCAAAGCACTCCGGCTCCGGGGACGGGAAATCGTGCTGAGCTTGCCCTCTGTCGGTGCGACGGAAAACTTGATGCTGGCGGCTTGCGGCACCTCCGGCGTCACGACCATCGCCAATGCCGCCCGGGAGCCGGAGATCGTAGACCTCCAAAACTTTCTTATTGCTTGCGGCGCAAAAGTTTCCGGGGCAGGAAGCTCCACGGTGTCCGTGGAGGGTGGAAGTCCTCTCCACGGCTGTACTTACACGGTCATGCCGGACCGAATCGTAGCGGCGACATACCTTTGCGCCGCCGCCTCCGCCGGGGGCAAGATTTTTCTTCGAGGCGCAAAAGAACAGCATTTGTCCACAGTTACAGCCGTGCTGCGGGAAGCGGGCTGCTCTCTCCGCTCCGACGAAACGGGCATCGTTTGCACCTGCCGGGAGCGCCCGGCGGCAACACGCCCGGTACGGACGGCTCCCTACCCAGGCTTCCCCACCGACGCCCAAGCTATTTTAATGGCGGCCCTGTTAAAAAGCCGGGGCGCTACCGTATTTGAGGAAAACCTATTTGCCAGCCGTTACCGCCATGTTGACGAACTTGCCCGCATGGGGGCCGATATCCGAGTTTCCGGCCGTGTGGCGGTAGTTACGGGGGTAGAAACCCTTCATGGCGCGCCGGTGCGCTGTACGGACCTCCGGGGCGGGGCGGCACTATGCGTAGCGGCCCTGGCCGCGGAGGGAGAGACTTCCGTCCGGGAGATCACCCACATTGACCGGGGCTACGAAGATCTCGCAAGGGACCTTCGCCTTCTCGGGGCGGACATCATCCGAACGGATCATTGAAATGGAAGAAATGCGGGGACCGTGAAAGCGGTCCCTGCTGGAAGATAGAATTGGAGCAAGACGATGGCTAGACGGAGACATACAAAGCGGCGAAGAAGGCGGGGAGGCTTTGGCTTTCTCTATAAGCTGCTATCCGTTTTGGTGATCTGTGCCGCTATTCTCACGGCCATGACCCTGTTTTTCCGGGTGGACAACATTGTCGTCACTGGCCAAAAGCGCTACACAGCGGAGGAGATTCAGGCGGCTTCCGGCGTGAAGTCCGGAGCTAATATGTACCTTTTAAATAAGTATGATATCGTCCGCAGCATCACCAGGGAGTTGCCCTATATTGAGGATATCCGGGTAAACCGAAAACTGCCGGACACTTTGCTCATCGAAGTCCACGAGAGCGGCCGTCCCTTTGCTCTGGTTCAAGATGGCAGCGCATGGCTGATCAGCGCCGGCGGTAAAATCGTGGATCAGCTTCCGGAACGGGAAGCGGGACAGTACGGACGGATCTCCGGCTGTCAGCTCCTGGCTCCCTCAGTGGGGACCACTCTCGCCCTGGCTACGGAATACGCCTCCCAGCAGTCCAGCCTTCTGGACCTTCTGAACGCATTGGAAAACGCGGGCCTGACGGAAAACGTGGACGGCATCCGGCTGGACGAACTCAGCTACTTGAAAATGGACTACATTGGCCGCTTCACTGTGCGAATTGCTTATGGCGCGGACTATGAATGGGAACTGAAAAAACTGACGCTGACCTTGGCGGACGAAAAAATTCAGAGCAATATGACCGGCACCATCGACTTGCGCCTGAAAAGCGAAGAGGTATTCATCATACCTGGTGAACGCTGAAGGGGAGTTTTCGGCCTGATTTTATGAGAATTTGCGTCGAAAACAAAACAGGCACTTGACCGGAACAAAAAAGTGGCTTACAATAAGTATAATAAATGAGTCTTGGCCGCTCCGGCCGCTGCCGGGGCGTTCGTACAAATGATAGCAGGAGGCAGCAGTATGGCATTTGGTTTGGAAAGCAGTCCCGACACCGTCGTCAATATCAAAGTGATAGGCGTCGGCGGCGCTGGAAATAACGTGGTGAATCGCATGGTCAGTTCCGGAACCAAGGGCGTGGATTTTGTGGCTGTGAATACGGACAAGCAGGCGCTGAATATCTCCAGCGCGGCTTACAAAATTCAGATCGGTGAAAAGCTGACCCATGGGCAGGGCGCTGGTTCTGACCCAGAGGTAGGGCGCAAATCCGCTGAGGAAAGCCGGAACCAAATTGCCAAGGCTCTGGAGGAAACGGATATGGTCTTCATCACCGCCGGTATGGGCGGCGGCACCGGGACTGGCGCGGCGCCCATTGTGGCGGAGCTGGCCAAGGAGCTGGACATCCTTACTGTGGGCGTGGTGACAAAGCCCTTTGGTTTTGAGGGACGCCGCCGGATGCAGCAGGCCGAAGGCGGCATTGAGGAACTGCGGACCAAGGTGGACTCTTTGGTCATCATCCCCAACGAGCGGCTCAAGCATGCTACGGACCAAAAAATCACCTTTGCCAACGCCTTTGAAATTGCCGACGACGTGCTCCGCCAGGCTGTGCAGTCCATTTCCGATCTGATCCGAGACACCGGCTTCATCAACCTGGATTTCGCCGATGTCACCGCCGTCATGAAGGATGCGGGCCTTGCTCACATGGGCGTGGGCCGCGCCGCCGGAAAAGGCAAAGCTGAGGAAGCTGCCAAAATGGCCGTTTCCAGCCCTCTGCTGGAAACCAGCATCAACGGCGCCCGCGGCATCCTCATCAATGTGGCCGGTTCTCCGGACATTGGCCTGGAAGAAATTGAACAGGCCGCCGGCTTGGTTCAGTCTGCCGTCCATCCGGACGCCAACGTCATCTTCGGCGCCACCTTTGATGAAAACCTGGACGATGAAATTCGCGTCACCGTCATCGCCACCGGCTTTGAAAAGGCCCCGGGCCAGCTGCCGAACAAAATGGCAGAGGAGGCTGAGAAAACGGAAGAGGAAGCCGCAGCGGGACCCGAGCCCCTGGGTGAGGAAGATGTACCCAAGCCAGAAATCCCTGAAGACGATCCTTTTGAGGATATCTTTAAAATTTTTAATAAAAGAGACTGACGCATTCTTTAGAAAAATTTAGAAGACCCTGGAGGTATTGCCTCCAGGGTCTTCTTTGCCCCTTGAGCCACCATGACCGGCAAACGCCGCCATGGGCGCGCTGCCGCTTTTTACTTGTGCTGAACCGGCGTTTTCCGCAAATGATAAGCGGGCCGGAAACGGCGTTTATAAAGAATGCAGCCTGTTGGAAATCAACTCCAAAGCGACCTTTCCGGCGGGCTGGAAGGGGTGATTTGATTGTATGGACCTTCACGATTCGCAAAGCGGGCGCTGGGCGCCGGGACGGCGCTGGCGCTCGCGTTTTTATTGTGCGCCGGAGAAGTGACGGCAAAGGCGGCGGAACCCAGGATGCTGGTCCCAGTAGGCCACACAGTGGGCATTAAGCTCTTTTCCCGGGGCATAGTAGTGGTGAAGCTTACTGACGGCGGTACGCCCGCCAGGGAGTGCGGCCTGCGCACAGGCGATGTCATCGTCAAATGCGGCGGCAGCGCCGTAACCTCTACGGAACAATTCCAAACCCTGTTGCAAAAAAACGGAAGCGAAGCCGCAGATCTCCAAATCAGCCGGAGCGGAAACAGCATGACCTTGTCCGTAGAACCCTCTCAAAACGATCAGGGCGTTTATTGCATCGGCGCTTGGGTGCGGGACAGCATGGCGGGCATCGGAACTATGACCTATTATGACCCGTCTACCGGCGTCTTCGGCGCCCTGGGCCATGGTGTTACCGATACGGATACGGCGCTCTTAATGCCCTTTTCCAACGGTTCCATCCTGCCTTCTACCGTGAAAGCGGTGAAAAAGGGCGAGGCGGGATCCGCCGGGGAACTGCGGGGCGATTTTGACCTGACCAATGATCTGGGGCCTCTGTACGCCAACACAGGCAGCGGAATCTTCGGCAAGCTGAATACAGCCCCCGGCACAGAAGCGGCGGTTCCGGTGGGAACAGCCTTGCCGGGTCCGGCGGTTATCCGGGCCAATGTTCAGGGAGATGACGTCCGGGAGTATTGTATTGAAATTTTAAAAGTTTCTTCCAATTCAACAGATGGACGGGACCTGGTCCTCTCCGTCACAGATCCGGCCCTGCTGGAAACCACCGGGGGAATTGTACAGGGCATGAGCGGAAGCCCCATTCTCCAGAATGGGAAAATTGTAGGCGCGGTGACCCATGTTCTTCTGAACGACCCCACCAAAGGGTATGGAATTTTAATTGAAAATATGCTGGACGCGGCAGAGTCCTGACACAAAAGCCCCCGGCTTGGCAGCCGGGGGCTTTCGATTATTCCGTTTCCTCTTTCAAGTGAATGATGCACTCGCTCAATGCGTAAAAAGGTTCCGCCGCCGTAGGGGCAAGGCCCTCTACCGTGCCCGTCTGAGTCAGCACGGAGGCGGACTTAAAGCATACCGGCAAAATAGGCGCTTGTTCCTTCAAACGGGCGCAAAGCGCCCGCATAGCTGCTGTCCGGTCTTCCGCCGCAGCGTACTCAGCCAACAGGCGGCTGGTATCTGGGTCCGACCAATGCCCATAGTTCAGCGATCCATAAGGCTCCAGCAGACTTCTCAGGTCCCAATCGGCAGAGAGCCGGGTTTCGCCGTAGTAAAGATCGAAATCCCCGGCGATGAGGGCGGCGGCATATTCCTCCCAAGGGAGGGCCCGAACTTCCACCGTCACGCCTCCGGCGCTCCAGCGCTCCGCCAGATGATTCGCAATGGCCAGCTTAAAGCTGTTCTCCTCATTCACCAGCAGGACTAGCGGCCTCTCGGCGCTATAGCCGCTCAGCCGCAAGGCCTCGGCAAAATGATCCAGGGAATAGCCCTCCTCCAGCTCCACCGGGTACAGGGCGGAAGACGGCGGCACCGGAAAAGCAGCGGGACTTCCATGGCCGGAAAGGAACGCATTTGCCACATTGGCCCGGTCAATTCCCGCTGAAAGGGCTCTTCGAAGGGCCGGTTGATCCAACGGCGCACGAGCAGTGTTACACCCTATATATTGCAGCACGGAGGTTTTTGCATCCACGCAGCCCACGCTGCCGGTAGTGCTCACCGCCTGCAAACCGGTGAGGTCCGCCGTGATCAGCTGCACCTCGTGAGAGGAAAAGCGGTAAAGCATAGCGGCAGAGTCGGCGGCCTCCACCAGGGCAATACGGTCTACCGGCTGACCGCCCCCCTTCCACCAGGATTGATTGGAAATCAGATATGCGCCGGTTTCCTCTTCGGCATAAAAGTAGGGGCCGGTACCCACAGGCACGCCGCTGTTCTCTTCTCCGGACTTCACGATAGGCACATCCAGCAGGGCCGGGAGGGCGGTATTCGGGCTGCTGAGGGAAATCGTAACGCTGTCTCCGCCGGCACTAATGGAAGAAATGCCTTCCAAACGGCTCCGATACCGCTCCGATGCCCTGGCCCGTTCCAAGACGGCCTTTATATCCCGGCCCGTCAAAGGCGTCCCATCCGAGAATTGAACGCCCGGGCGCAGGTCGAAGGTATAGCGGACGGCAGTTTCATCGTGAGTGTAGCTGATACAAAGACAGGGCTGAGGCTCAAAATTCCCGTCCAGGCGGAACAGGCCCTCGTAAAGCAGAGAACCCGCCACCTGCTGCATCCCATCCGGGCAGTCCACCGGGTCCAATGTCCTCCCCGGCATATAGGGCAAGGCAAATCGCTCCGGCAAAGCAAGCTCCTTTTCCCCCTCCGGCTTCTCTTCTTCGAAGGGAGGCAGCACATCCTCCGGCTCTTCCAGCGGTTCCTCCTGCCAGCAGCCAGCGAGCAGACAGGCCATCGCTAACGCGATGGCCAAGATTTTTGTTCGTTTCATACGGTTACATTCATTTCTTTTCCCGCGGCAATAGCCCCGCACTGGACGCCCCGAGCCTCTCCCAGCTTACGGTGGGACCAAAATAGGTCCGGACGGCAGCCGGTACACAGGCCGGAAGCCACCATGTTCTCCGGCAAAACCCCCGCCCGCAGCAGCCATTGACGGTTTAACCCTTCCAGATCCACATGCCATTTGGGTCCCCGCTTTTCCAGATACGGCTCCGCCTCCCGGCCCAAAGCCTCCCGCATAGCGGCGGGGACATCCCCGTCGCTCTCGAAACAACACGGCCCGATACAAGGTCCCAGGGCAGCTTGCAGACGCGACCGCCTGGACCCATAAAAGCGTTCCATCTCTCGGACGGTCTTCTCCACAATGCCCCCGGCGCAGCCCCGCCACCCGGCGTGAGCCGCCCCTACGGCCCCCGTATCCGGGTCGCGAAGCAGTACCGTTCCGCAATCGGCGGAAAAGACGAACAACGTCAGTCCCGGCACATCGGTAACCAGGGCGTCGGCGCTGTCATAGTCCCGCTCCCGGAAGAGGCCTTTCCCGGCGTCGGCTTCCGTGCAGACCAGGACATTGGTTTCATGGACCTGCCGAGAGAGAACGCTCCGCTCCATATCCACATCCAGCACGGCGCAAAAGCGGCGGTAGTTTTCCAACAGAGCCTCCCGCCCGTCTCCCATACCGGGGCGGAGATTCAGGCTGTCCCAAGGGGCGGGGGACACGCCGCCCAGGCGGGTGGAAAAGCCGTGGCGGACGCCGCCGAGATTGGAGGCGGTGAACCAGACCAGGCCGTTTTGTTCATGGGTTTCAAAGGGCATGGGGACCTCCCTGTTCTTCCTGTTTTCGGGCTTCACGGTTTTCCTCAATCAGCTTGTGCGCGGTCCAGCCGTTCCAGATGTGGAAGCCTCCATAGGCAAAAAACAAAATATTCGCAATCAAACAGATACCCTCAACATTGAAATCCGCATCTCTCAAAAGCCATCCCATGATGCCTATGGCAACTGACAGCAGAATCAGCGCGGTACCAAATAAAAGTTCTTTGATATCCTGGAGCAGGAAGAGAACGCTGTCGTCATTCTTGTCCATAAGTGGTATTCCTTTCCAATCAAAAGCCCACCGGGAAGGCCGTACATACAGGCCCTTCCCCACAGGGTGTTCTACTGGCAGAAGGTGGTTCCGGGGGAACAGGCCGCCGAAGGCGGCGGCCCCTACGGATTCGATTACCAGAGCATCAGCGGCAGCGGAAAGAGAAGAAAGTCGATTCGACAACCACCAAACTCCCGCTAAATCTACGCCGCGGGCAGTTCCTTCAAACCTGTCCGCCGGGTTCCAGGCGCGCCCCTCGTCCTACGTCCCCCGCAGGGCGTTACTTGTTTTTCTCTTTTGGACCGTGCACGGCCCGTTTTCTCTTTTTATTCTGGAATAAAAGGAGAAAATGGGGGGTGCAATGGACCAGCCATCGCTGGTATCCATTTCTCCCCGCCCGTCAGGGCGAGCAACTGCCATCAGTCAGGATGATATTCCTTACAAGTACACTTCTTCCACTTCAGCCCGCTTCCGCAGGGACAGGGGTCGTTTCGTCCAATCTTGATCACCTTGATCGGCTGCTTCCTGGGTTTGGTACCGTCGCCGCCGACATTTTCAACCATGCCCTTGGCCACCCGCTCCCGCTTGACCTCTTCGTCCTTTTTCAGACGCACGGAGTACAGCCGCCGGACCGTCTCGTCCTGGATCGCGGCGATCATCTCCTCAAACATGTCCAGGGACTCCCGCTTATACACGTCCACCGGATTGTTGTTGCCGTAAGATTGAAGCCGGATTCCCTGCTTCAGGTCGTCCATGGCGTCGATGTGGTCCATCCAATACTCATCGACAACCCGAAGCATGACGACCCGCTCCAGCTCCCGCATAATGGGGCTGGTGATCTCCGCCTCTTTATTCTTGTAAAAGCCTTCGGCGGCGGCAATGAACGCCGCATCAAAATCCTCCTGGTTCTTTTGGGCAATCTCCCCCTCAGGAATGTTTACCGCGCCCTTGGCAAAGTACATGCCCTCCAGTCCCCGGAGCATTTCCCGGTATCCGGCGGCGTCCAGATGCTGCTGTTCCCCAAAGGCCAGACTGACGTGATTGCCGATGGAGGTATGCATCATGTTCAGTACGGTGTTCTTGATATCCATGCCGTCCAGAACCTGACGGCGCTGACTGTAAATCAGCTCCCGCTGCTTGTTCATCACGTCGTCATACTCCAGCACGGATTTCCGGGACTGGAAATTTCGGGACTCCACAGTGGTCTGGGCATTCTCAATGGCCTTGGTGAGCATCTTATTCTCTATGGGCGTGTCCTCATCCAGGTCAAAGCGTTCCATCATGTTCGTAATCCGGTCCCCGCCGAAGAGGCGCATTAAGTCGTCCTCCAGGGAGATATAGAACCGAGTTTCGCCGGGGTCTCCCTGGCGGCCCGCCCGGCCCCGGAGCTGGTTGTCGATCCGGCGGGACTCGTGGCGCTCCGTGCCGATGATGAACAATCCCCCGGCCTCCCGGACCTGATCCGCCTCGCTGGCGATCTCCGCCCTGTGCTGGGCTAATCTTTCCGCGAACAGCTTTCGGGCGTCCAGAATCTCCTGGTTATCCGTGTCGGCGTAGCCGGTGGCGTCCACGATGACCTCCTCGGAGTAGCCCGCTTTTGTCAGGTCCGCCTTGGCAAGGTATTCGGCGTTGCCCCCCAGCATGATATCGGTTCCGCGGCCAGCCATGTTGGTGGCAACCGTCACAGCCCCCAGCTTGCCCGCCTGGGCGACGATTTCCGCCTCTTTCTCGTGATTTTTGGCGTTCAGCAGGTTGTGCTTAATGCCTTCCCGGGCCAGGAGTTTGGAGAGGAGTTCGTTTTTCTCAATGGATACCGTGCCCACCAGAACGGGCTGGCCCTTTTCGTGGCACTCTTTGATCTGCCGGATGACAGCCCGGAACTTCCCCGCCTCCGTCTTATAGACCACGTCGTGGTGGTCCTCTCTCTGGTTGGGACGGTTGGTGGGAATCTCAACAATATCCAAATTGTAAATCGTGCCGAATTCCTCCTGCTCCGTCATGGCCGTACCGGTCATGCCGGAGAGCTTGTCATACAGGCGGAAGTAATTCTGGAACGTGATCGTCGCCAAGGTCCGGTTTTCGCTGTTGACGTTCACGTGCTCCTTGGCCTCAATAGCCTGATGAAGGCCGTTGGAGTACCGCCGTCCAAACATCAACCGGCCGGTGAACTCGTCCACGATGATAACTTCCCCGTCCTTTACCACATAGTCGATGTCTCGTTTCATGGTTCCGTGGGCCTTCAGAGCCTGGTTGATATGGTGGCTCACCGTGGAGTTAGAGGGATCGGAGAGGTTTTCCACGTGGAAATACTCCTCCGCCTTGGCGATGCCCCGGGCGGTGAGAGTAGCGGTTTTGGCCTTTTCGTCCACTACGTAATCCGCGTCGATGTCCGCGGCTTCCTCCTCCTTGTTGTCCACCTGGACCACGACCTGTTTTTTCAGCTTCGCGACAAACATCTCCGTCAGATCGTACATCTGGGTAGACTTCTCCCCCTGACCGGAGATAATCAGGGGAGTCCGGGCCTCGTCGATCAGGATGGAGTCCACCTCGTCCACAATGGCGAAGGAGTGGCCCCGCTGGACCAGCTCCTGGGAGTAGATGCACATGTTGTCCCGGAGGTAATCAAAGCCCATCTCATTGTTGGTGCCATAGGTAATATCGGCGGCGTAGGCGTCCTGACGCTGCTTAGGCGTGAGTCCATGGATGATGAGGCCCACCTTGAGCCCCAGGAAACGGTGAACCTTACCCATCCACTCCGAGTCGCGCTTGGCCAGATAGTCGTTGACGGTGACAATGTGAACGCCCTTCCCCGCAAGGGCATTGAGGTATGCCGGCAGGGTGGCGACCAAGGTCTTGCCCTCTCCGGTCTTCATTTCGGCAATGCGTCCCTGGTGAAGGACCACGCCGCCCACCAGCTGTACCCGGTAGGGCCGGAGGCCCAGCACCCGGTCCGACGCCTCCCGAGCGGTGGCAAAGGCCTCCGGCAGGATGCCGTCCAGCGTCTCACCGTTTTGAAGGCGCTCCTTGAACTCCTGGGTTTTCGCCTGGAGCTGGGCGTCGCTCATGGCCTTGTACTCGTCGGCCATGGCCTCGATCTTATCCACAATAGGGGTAATGGATTTCAGCTCCCGGGAGCTGTAGTCGCCAAAAATCTTCTGCATCAGACCCATGATCGTTTGAAACTTCCTTTCTAAATTTAAGGAACCGCTGAATCAATCCCCGCGCACGTCTTGCCGCCAAATTATCCCTCCGGGCTGCGTTAAAAACCTTGAAATCCGTCAGGATTCCGGCGTTTTTTGCCTTGCCAGACAGATAATTTGTCTGGCAATCCGCGCATGTTGCTTGATTCAGCGGTTCCTTAAGGCTTCCCGATTCAGAGAAGATAAAAATTTCCATAGAAAAACAAGTATAGCTTACCACAGTTTCCCCTGGAATGCAAAAGAAAATAGGAATTCCCGAAAAAAATTCACAAAGTGGAAACGTTCATAGTTCCGTATCCAAAAGCATCCGTATGCGGCTTTGTACGGTTCCCTCGCCGGTGCTGGCGTCATAGTCTACGCTGGCCAGCAGGGCATCCGGCAGTTTTCGCTGGAGGGCGGCATACTGCCCTTTGCCAAAAATATGCCCCGGCAAACAGCCAAAGGGCTGAACGCAGAGGATTTTTCGATACCCAAGACTGGCCCAGGCCGCCGCTTCAGCCGTGATGAGCCAGCCGTCGGCCACCGTGCAGTTCAGCGGCGCAACTCCCTTTGCCCTGCGCTTCAGCTCCGCCAGCGGCGGCAGAGTATGAAAACCGGCCTCCTGCAAAACCGACAGCATCTCCCGCTGGACTCCCCCAAAATAACCGGAGAGAAGCCGGTAGAGTTTTCGCTGGTAAGCAGGGCCTTTCAGGCTGTGGGTATCCATGTAATAAAGAGCGTACCACGTGACGCCGCCCACTCCAATTTCACAGGGTTCCGCGGCCAGATAACGCTCCAAATCCCAATTTCCCAGGCGGCAGTATTTCGTGTAAATTTCTCCTACAATTGCGGCCTTCTGTATTTCCCTGGGCGCCGTCTCAATCCGGCGGAAGGAAGCCGCAATTTCCCGGCAGCGCTTCAGAATCCGGCGTCTGGAAAGTCCCGTTCCCCGGCGCAGGTCCTCCCCCAGCGTCCCGATCCACCACTGCCACAGCGTCTCCGCGCTGCCGCCCCGAACCTCATAGGGCCGGACCTGGTTCCGGGCAATCGCCAACGCGTCTCCCCATACTGCCGCCGCCAGCGCCCGGCGGATCATCGGCAGAGTAATGGGAAGTCCCGTGTCCCGGTCGATGCCCCGGACATTCAGAGACAGCAATTTTACCTCCGGGTATCCCGCCTGGTCCAGGGCTTTTCGCATCAACCGGATGCCGCAGGAACCCCGGCACTCATCCCCGGCCTGTCCCATCAGCACGCCGCAGTCCGCTGGGTTATACGCTCCGGATTCCAGGGCGGCCAGCACCTGTCCCGCCACCAGGAAGACGGGATAGCATAACTCATTGTGGAAATACCGCATTCCCCGGTCCGCCAATCCCCGTTCCTCCCGCAGCAGGACCGGTTCCCACTCCCGGGAGGTAAAGGCGTATTGCAGCAAGGGAAACCAATCGTCGAGCAGGGCTGGAATCAGCAGCGTGCGTGGCATGGTGGTTTTCTCCTTTCCAAAGCGTCGCCGCCTTTAAAGCCGGCACAGTTGAAAAGAATCCAAAGAATTCTTTTCGGCCCGGCGCCGAAGAACAGCGCCGCAAACCGCATAAACGGCTTTTGTGCTTGACTTCATAAAAAACGCTTAGGCGCTTTGCGCCCCGGTGAACCTTTTGTTCACCGGTAGAAAAGAAGTATTTTTTCTTTTCTGCTGCGTTGACTGTATAAGCGCATTATACTCCCTGCCCTTCTCCCTGTCCAGCCGGAGATAAATGCTGGACATTTTCTATAAACTGGGCAAAATCATTGGATTGTTCCTTGTATATTCCGTCAAAACGTGCTACAATGATTTGTACTAAGAGATAAGGAGGGCCCCCACTATGAAGCTCAGCTTTTACGGCGCGGACCAATGCGTCACCGGAAGCTGCCACTGTCTGGAGATCAACGACACCCGCATTCTCATCGACTGCGGCCTCCAGCAGGGCCGGGATGAGGTTTCCAACGGCGAATTTCCCTTTGCCGCCAATACCATCGACTACGTCCTGGTCACCCACGCCCACATCGATCACTCCGGCCGGATCCCCATGCTCATCAAGCAGGGTTTCAAGGGCCGCATTCTCACCACCCGCCTCACCGCCCAGCTGCTGGAGATCATGCTGCTGGACTCCGCCCATATCCAGGAGCAGGACGCGGAGTGGAAAAACCGCAAGGGCGAGCGCTCCGGCGCTCCCCGGACCGAGCCCCTCTACACCGTGGAGGACGCGGAACGGGTTAAGGACTTCATGGTCATCTGCGAGTACGGCGAGCTCATCAACCTCTGCGAGGGCGTGGATATTGAGTTCACCGACGCGGGCCACCTGCTGGGCTCCGCCTTCGTGGCCATGGACCTTCGGGAGAACGGCGTGAAAAAGAGCATCGTCTTCTCCGGGGACATCGGAAACATCAATCAGCCCGTCATCCGGGACCCGGTACAGCTGGCGGGGGCGGACTATGTGGTAATGGAGTCCACCTACGGCGACCGGAACCACCCGGAGAGCTGGGGCTACACCGACGAGCTGGCCCGCATCATCGACGAAACCATGGCCCGGGGGGGCAATGTCATCATCCCCTCCTTCGCCGTGGGCCGGACCCAGGAGCTCCTGTACTTCATCCGGGAGATTAAGGAGCAGCACATGGTGAACTCCTGTCCGGACTTCCCGGTGTACATCGACTCCCCCCTGGCGAAAAAGGCCACGTCCATCTTCGACGGGGACCTGCGGGGCTACATGGACCACGACGCGGTGTGGCTGGTCCGGAAGGGCAAGAACATGTTCCGCTTCCCCAACCTCCACGCCACGGAGTCCAGCGAGGAGTCCAAGGCCCTCAACGAGGACCGGACCCCCAAGGTGATTATCTCTGCCTCCGGCATGTGCGACGCGGGCCGCATCCGGCACCACCTGAAGCACAACCTCTGGCGTCCGGAGTGCACCGTCCTCTTCGTGGGCTTCCAGGGAGAGGGCACCCTGGGCCGGCAGCTTTTGGAGGGGGCGGAGAGCGTGAAGCTCTTCGGGGAGGAAATCACCGTCCGGGCCCATCTGGAGAACTTCACGGGCCTCAGCTCCCACGCGGACCGGGACCACCTGCTGAAGTGGATCTCCGGCTTCCAGAATCCCAAGCCCCAGCACGTCTTCGTGGTTCACGGCGACCGGGAGGTGGCTCCCCACTTCGCTCAGACTCTGGAAAATTTAGGACTCTCCGCCCACGCTCCTCAGTACACGGAGGTTTACGACCTGGCGGCAGGCACGATTTTGGAGCGGGGCTACCTGCCAGAGCGGAAGGTCAAGCTGGTCACCGGCTCCAAGGGCGCGCCGGCTTACGAGCGCCTGGCGTCCGTGGGCAACATGCTCACCGAGTTCATCAAGCGCAGCAAAGGCCGGGACAACAAGTCCCTGGCGAAGTACGCTGCGGAGCTGCGGCAGCTGCTTGAGAAGTGGGAGGCATAAGCGCCGGACCTATGGAATACTTGAAAAACGGCCAAATCCACACCGCCCTGGTAGAGGGCTATTCCAGCGAAGGCTATGGCGTCGTCCGTCTGGACGGCGCCGTGGTCTTCGTTCCCCGGGCCGTCCGGGGGGAGCAAATTGACCTGAGAATCACCCGGGTGATGAAGACCCACGCCCTGGGGGAGATTGTGAAGGTCCACACCCCCTCTCCGGAGCGGGCTGTCCCGGACTGCCCTTATTACGGAAAGTGCGGCGGCTGCGACTTCCGCCACCTCTCCTACACGGAGGAGCTGTGGGCTAAACGGCAGCGGGTCCAGGACGCCCTGACCCGGATCGGCGGTTCCGATGTCCGAGTGGAGGAAATCCTGGGGGCAAAAAACCCAGACCACTACCGCAACAAGTGTCAGTACCCCGTGGGGACTCACGGGGAAATCGGCTTTTTCCAAGCCCGGACCCACCAGGTAGTACCGGTGGAGCGCTGTCTCCTTCAGCCGGAGGTCTGCGACCGGACGGCCCACGCCGTGGGAAGTTGGATGAAGCGCTACAAAGTCCCCGCCTATGACGAGTCTACGGGCCGGGGGTTGGTTCGTCATGTCTACGTGCGTACCAACCGGAAAGGCGAGAGCCTTTGCTGCGTGGTCGCCAACGGGCGGAAGGTCCCCCGAGAGGCGGAACTGGCCGCCCTGGTGCTGGCCGCCGCGCCCAAAACCCTGGGCATAGTGCTGAATGTGAACACGAAAAAAGGCAACGTGATCCTGGGTGAGCAGTACCGGACCCTTTGGGGACAGGACTTTTTAATGGACACGTTGTGCGGCCTGGAGTTCCGGTTATCGGTCCCCTCTTTTTACCAGGTGAACCGGGACCAGGCGGAAGTTCTCTATGGCAAGGCTCTGGAGTTCGCCGCCCTGACTGGGAGCGAGACGGCGCTGGATCTTTACTGCGGCGCGGGGACCATTACCCTATGCCTGGCGGGACAGGCCAAACGGGTCATCGGCGCGGAGATTGTCTCTGCCGCCATCCGGGACGCAGAGAAGAACGCGGCCCGGAACGGCTTGAAAAATGTGGAGTTCTTCTGCGGCGACGCGGCGGAAACGGCGGTGATGCTGGAATCCCAGGGCCTGCGGCCGGATGTGATTACGGTGGACCCGCCCCGAAAGGGGCTCAGCCCGGAAGTCATTGCCTCTGCGGCGGCTATGGGGCCGGAGCGGATCATATATGTATCCTGTGACCCGGCGACCCTGGGCCGGGATGTGCAGCGGTTCGCAGCCCTGGGCTACCGGGCTGACCGGGCGGCCGCGGTAGATATGTTTCCAGGGACGCGGCATGTGGAGACGGTGGTCCGGCTTCTGCGCGATTTCCCCGGCATTTGAGCCGCCTTTGGAATACGGCGGCTTTCCGGGACACAGGGCGAAAACAGATAAAATCAGGGAACTTCTTCCCTGATTTTTGTCTGCTCTGGTTCTTGACGGCCGGCGGTGAGAATGGTATCTTACTTCATCATATTGGTATATGTGAAAGAGGTAATGAACAATGGAAATTCTCATCAGTCTTTCCGCCGCCCTGATCGGGGGGCTGCTGCTGTCCCGGGTGGCCAAGCGGCTGAAGCTGCCCGCCGTCACCGCCTACCTGGTGACTGGGCTGCTGCTGGGGCCCTTCTGCTTGGGCGCATTCAAAATCAACGGCTTGGGCTTCCCTTCCATGGAGGCAGTGGAGCGCCTGAACATTCTGTCTCAAGTGGCCCTGGGCTTCATCGCCTTCACGATCGGCAATGAGTTCCGGGTCAGCCAACTGAAGACCATGGGCCGTCAGGCCATTGTCGTGGGCATTCTCCAGGCGGTGGCCGCCACAGTGCTGGTGGATTTGGCGCTGATTCTGCTGCATCTGGTCCGGCCAGGCATCATTTCCGTCTCCTCCGCCATCACTTTGGGCGCCATCGCCGCCGCCACTGCCCCCGCCGCCACGCTGATGGTGGTCCGGCAGTACAAGGCCGACGGCCCCATGACCCGGCTTCTTCTGATGGTGGTCGCCATTGATGATGCGGTAGGACTGGTGCTGTTCTCCGCCTCCTTCGGCGTGGCCATGGCCCTGGAGAGCGGCGCGGTCAGCGTGATAACCGTTCTGGTGGAGCCGGTAATAGAAATCATCCTTTCTTTAGGGCTGGGCGCGGTAGCCGGCCTGGCCCTCTACTGGGTGGAACAGTTTTTCCACTCCCGGAGCAAACGCCTGTCCATCTCCATCGGTTTCGTCCTGCTGACGGCGGGCCTGTCCATGAAAGAGTTTGAGGTGGGGGGCGTTCACTGCGGCTTCTCCCTGCTGCTGGTGTGCATGATGACCGGCACCCTGTTCTGCAACATCTGCGACTTTTCCGAGGAGCTGATGTCCCGGGTGGACGGCTGGACGGCTCCTTTATTTGTACTGTTCTTTGTCCTCTCCGGTGCGGAGCTGGATCTCTCCGTGCTGCGGAATCCCTCTGTGCTGCTCATCGGCATTATTTACATCATCATCCGTTCCCTGGGTAAATACATCGGCTCTTATGGAAGCTGCTCCCTCACCGGCTGCGATCCCAAAATTCAAAAATATCTGGGGATCACCCTGCTGCCTCAGGCCGGCGTGGCCCTGGGCATGGCGATTACCGCCCAGGCTCTGGCCGACGGCGCAGTGGTGCGGAGCGTGGTGCTCTTCTCCGTCCTGGTCTACGAGCTGGTTGGCCCGGCCCTGACCAAACGGGCTCTGCTGGCCGCCGGAGAGATTCAGCCGGAGGGCCGCACTTCCGCCCGGAAAAAGAACGGCTGAACCAGACACTTCTAAGCGCGCAAAAATGCCGGACCCCGTGGGGCCCGGCATTTTTTATATAGCCAGCACAGTAAAAAAGAAGTATTCCCTTCTTTTCTCCTGCGTCGACTATGCAGGGCGGGTTTCATTCCGCCGCATTCTTTTTCAGCAGACTTTTCCCCTGAGAGAGCAGCAACCCCGTCAAGGTCAGCGCCGCTCCCAGGGCCGCCAGGGGCGTGATGGGCTCGTGGAGGATCATCACCGAAGCCGCCACCGTGACAACAGGAGCCAAATAAGTATACACGCTGGTCTTCACCGGACCCAGTAATTTCACCGCCAGGTTCCAGGTGACAAAGCACACCGCTGACGCGCCGAAGCCCAGGAAAATCAGATTCCCCAAGTACACCGGATTGGCGAACCGCTCCAGTCCCAGGCGGCAGTCAAAGAACGCCAGTGCCGGAAGCATCCAAAAAAGCCCCCAGATAAACGTCCGCCGTGTGGTTAAAATTGTGTTCCAACCCCAGCCGCTGATTTTTCGCGTCAAAATCACATAGCAGGCCCAGATTACCGCCGCCAGCAGGGACAGCAAGTCCCCGACCGGGTTCAGTTCCAGCTGGGAACCGCTGAAACTGATGAGAGAAATCCCGGCCATCGCCACTACAAATCCAAGATAGAACCCGCCGCCGGGCCGCTCCTCCTTTAAAACCAGGTGGGACAGCACCGCAGTAAAGAAGGGGATGACAGACAGGATCACCCCCACATTGGAAGCCAAGGTGTACGTCAGCGCAATGTTCTCCAATAAGTAATACAGACACACCCCACAGAGGCCCGCCCCGGCGAAAATTAGCTCCTGCCGTCTCGTGACGCCCTTCATCCGCCGGGGGCAGGCTATACAAAGAGCCAACAGCCCCAGGGTAAAGCGGATGAAAAGTATCTCCACTGGCTGAAAACCCCTCAGCAGAATTTTCGTAGAGATAAACGTTGTTCCCCATACGGCAATTGTGAAAAAGGCCAGGGCATGTCCAGCGGCGCGGTTGTGTTCCATAGGTCTGATTCTCCTCCGGTCAAATCTGTTTCCATTATTGATTCATTCCAAAATACCACATCATTCATTACTTGTCCAGACATTTGACCGGTCCCGCCGGAGACTTTGTCAGATTGACACAAAATAGGAGCTGTGATACAATAACAGCGCATTATTTTGCAGCCGCCGCGCAAAGAGGGAGGCACATTTCCATCATGACTTACACCTGCGAATTCTTCCAGAAAAGCGCCGATTTTCTCCGGGCCCAAGTGGATTTTACCCCGGAAACCGGCATTGTACTTGGTTCCTGCCTAGGGCCTTTTGCCCAGGCCATCGAACATCCTGTTGTTGTAGACTACGCCGGCATCCCCAACTTTCTGCTCTCTACCGTGGCCTCCCACGCCGGGAAACTGATCTTCGGCACAGTGGCGGGCAAACGGGTGGTCTGCATGTCCGGCCGTTTTCACTCCTACGAGGGGTACCGCTTCGAGGAGCTGGTGATTCCCATCCGTGTCCTGAAACTGCTGGGGGTAAAGTCCGTAATCCTCACCAATGCCGCCGGGGCCGTCAATCCGGACTACCGCCCAGGGGACGTTATGATCATTGCGGACCACGTCAAGCTGAACGGCGAAAGCCCTCTCCGGGGACCTAACGTGGAGGATTTCGGCCCCCGCTTCTTTGACGTCTCCCAGATGTATGCCCCGGAACTTCGCAGGCTGGCCCTGGATTGTGCCAAGAACTCCCCTCTCCGGGTCCATGAGGGAACCTACATGTTTTTCCCCGGCCCCCAGTTTGAGACTCCGGCGGAAATCCGGGCCGCCCGCTTTTTAGCTGCCGACGCCGTGGGCATGTCCACCGTCACCGAGGCCCTTACCGCCGCCCACTGCGGCATGCCTCTGCTGGCCCTGTCCGTCATCACCAACATGGCGGCGGGGGTGCTGGATCAGCCCCTCCGCGCCGAAGAAGTGGATGTGACGGCGGAAAAAATTGCCGGGCCCTTCAGCGATTACATGAAAGCAATTGTAGCCGCGATTTAAAACAGGAGGAAAAACGAAATGAAGCTGCTTTTGAAACACTGCGACATTCTGGTCCCGGAGGGGGCGGGCTTCCGCTGCCTGGAGAGCGCGTACCTTGGCATCGACGGCGGCACCATCGACTACATTGGGTCAGAGAAACCCCAGGCCGCTTATGACCGGGAAAAGGACATGTCCGGCCGCCTGCTGCTCCCCGGCCTCATCAACTGCCATGGCCACAGCCCCATGGTGCTCCTCCGGGGCGTGGGCAGCGACCTCAGCCTCCAAGAGTGGCTGTTTGGGAAGATCATGCCCATCGAGGACAAGCTGACGGCGGAGGACATCAAGGTGGGCAACCAGCTGGCCTTGCTGGAGATGATCTCCACCGGCACCACCAGCTATTCCGACATGTATTTCGAGCCTCAGACCGCCGTGGAAAACGCCGTGGCCTGCGGCATCAAGGCCAATATCAGCCGCCCCGTTCAATGCTTCAACAAAGACGAAACTTACGGTGAAAATTTCCGGGCCAAAGAATCCATCCAACTGTTTAAAAATTATCACGGCGCGGCGGAGGGCCGGGTCCGCGTCGACTTCTCCGTCCACGCGGAGTACACCTGTTTCGAGCACATCGTCGGCCCCTACAGCGCCGACTGCAAAGCCTTGGGGGGCCGGATGCACATCCACCTCTCCGAGACGAAAAAGGAACATGACGAGTGTGTGGCGAAGTATGGCAAGACCCCGGCCAAGTGGTTTTATGATCTGGGGACCTTCGACTCCCCCACCGCCGCCGCCCACTGCGTTTTTGTTACGGAAGAGGATATGGCCCTGATGCTGGAAAAAGGCGTCAGCCCCATTCACAATCCCACCAGCAATATGAAGCTGGGCAGCGGCTTCGCCCCCATTCAGCGAATGCTGGACCTGGGACTGAACGTCACCCTGGGCACCGACGGCGCCGCCAGCAACAACAATCTGAACATGATGGAGGAGCTGCACTTGGCCGCCGTCCTTCACAACGGCTATCACCGGGACCCTACCATTTTGAAACCCGCCCAGCTCCTGACCATGGCCACCCGCAGCGGGGCCAAGCTCCAGGGCAGAGAGGACACCGGCGCTCTGGAAGTGGGCAAAAAAGCGGACATCATCGCCCTGGATTTGACAAAGCCTCACATGTACCCCAACCTGGACCCTCTGGCCCTGACGGTCTACTCCGCCCAGGGCAGTGACGTGGCCATGACTATGGTGGATGGAATAATCCTCTACGAAAACGGCGAATTTTTGACCATGGATGCGGACAAAATTCTATACGACGCCAAAGCCGTGGTAAACCGGCTGTACGCCTGAGCATCTGAGCAGGAAGGAACTTGACCATGAAGAATTTTACCTATTCAATCCCTACGGTGGTTCACTTCGGCGAAGGCCAGATCAAAAAATTAGGCGGGGAAATTGCCGCCAGGGCCAGCCGGGTCCTGGTCGTCTACGGCGGCGGCAGCGTCAAGCGCAACGGCGTTTTCGACGCGGCCATAGCGCAGTTGAAAAGCCGCGGCATCCAGTGGGCCGAGCTCCCCGGCGTGGAACCCAATCCCCGGGTCGCCACAGTCCGGGAAGGCGTGCGCCTTTGCCGGGAAGAGGGACTGGACGGTGTGCTGGCCCTGGGAGGCGGCAGCGTCATTGACTGCGCCAAAGGTGTGGCCGCCGGGTTCTATTACGAAGGGGATCCCTGGGATTTTTCCGCAAAAAAGCTCACGCCGGAGCGGGCCCTGCCCATTTTTACCGTGCTGACCATGGCGGCTACCGGCTCCGAGATGGATGAGATCGCCGTCATTTCCAACCCGGAAACCAATGAAAAGGAATCCTTTTCCGGCCCCTGTTGTTATCCCGCCGTATCCATTTTAGACCCCACCTATACGTACTCTGTTCCCGCCTCTCAGACAGCCGCCGGCACCGCCGATATCATGTCCCACACCTTCGAAAATTATTTCAGCCCCATTGAGACAAACTACCTGGCGGACCATCTGGCGGAAGCCATCCTTCGCTCCTGCATCCAATACGGACCTAAGGCCATCCAGACTCCAAACGACTATGAAGCCCGGGCCAACCTGATGTGGAACGCTTCATGGGCGATCAACGGATTCCTCAAACAGGGCAAACCTGTGGCCTGGAGCGTCCACCGGATGGAACATGAGCTCTCCGCTTTCTATGATATCACCCACGGCGTGGGCCTGGCCATTCTGACCCCTAACTGGATGCGTTATGTCCTGAATGAGAAAACGGAGGGCCGCTTCGCCCGCTATGGAACCGCCGTCTGGGGGCTGGACGCCTCCCTTCCCACCCGTGAACTGGCGCAAGCCGCCATTCAAAAGACCCGGGAGTTCTTCACTTCCCTGGAACTCCCCTCCACTCTGGCGGAGCTGGGGATCGGCCCGGAGTATTTTGAAGAAATGGCCCGGAAAGCCCGAACCGGCAGTTTCGACAAAACCTTTGTCCCCCTCAGCGCGGAGGATATTGTCAACATTTACCAAATGAGCCTGTAAATCCGGCGCGCCTCCTCCCGTTTCACGGAGGAGGCGTTTTTCTGTTTCCAGGAAACTTTTTCCCTCCCGCAGCATAGACTGTCAAATAGCCTGAAAAACAAAAAGGAGGACCTGCCGTGGGCATATGGAAAACCACCGCCGGAGACGTAGATGATCTGATCTTTCAGGACAGCTGGCTTCCCAGCGACCGATAAATCCGTCCGGGACGCCGTTTTTACGGCGTCCCCAATTTGTCGAAAACACATTGTCCGCCGGCTTGTGCAAGTTTTCCTCTGCGCAGAAAGCTTATGATTAAACGCAAAAGGGCCCCCCTGGGTTTCTCGCACAGCTCTTTTCCTTCCCGTTGAACACCTCTTCCGTCTTTTTCACGCTGCCCTTTTCGCTTTCACGCGTTGACAAGCCTTAGCCCTAGGCATATACTGGTTGCGTATTTTTATAAGGAGCGTGAATCCTATGAACTTGACTTTAAACAATGCCGTGCTGAACATGGAGCTCTCCGGCATCCGCCGCTTTACCTTCCTGGTGCGTGACACTCCCGGGGCCTGTGCTCTGACGATTGGCGAGCCGGATCAAAACACCCCTGACAATGTCAAAGAGGCCGCTAAGGCCGCCCTGGACCGGAACGACACCCATTATCCTCCCGGCAACGGCTATCCTTACATGCTGGAGGCCCTTTCCCAATTTGAGGAACGCGCCCACGGTTTTCGGTACTCTCCCGACGAGATCATTCTCACCATCGGAGCTACGGAGAGCCTCTTCATCGCTCTTTCTACGGTGTTGAATCCCGGAGATGAAGTCATTATTCCCACTCCGGCTTTCAGTCTCTATGAATCCATCACCCAGCTCTGCCGGGGCGTACCCGTTGCCCTGCCCACGGAAACCCATCAGTTCCAGATCAACTCCGCCGCTCTTGAAGCCGCCATCACCCCCAAGACAAAAGCGATCATCCTCACCTCCCCCAATAACCCCTCTGGCTGCATCTACACCAAGGAAACTCTGGATGGCATCCACGCGGTTTTAAAAGACAAGCCTATCTTCGTCCTCTGCGATGAAGTATACCGTTCCCTGGTTTATACCGATTCCTATCACAGCTTTGCCGAGTATCAGGACATGCGGGACCGGATCATCGTTGTCAACAGCTTCTCCAAGCCCTATGCTATGACCGGCTGGCGGCTGGGCTACTGCCTGGCGGATGCCCCGATCCGGGACCGGATGCAGATTTTCCACCAGTACGCCGTGGTTTCCGCCCCCGCCTTTGTCCAGCCCGCCTGCGTGGCCGCTTTGGAAAGCGACACCGCCCCCTTGACAGAGCTGTTTCGCAAGCGCCGGGACTACGTCTACCAGCGCCTGACGGATATGGGCTTAGAGGTCCAAAAGCCGGAGGGAGCTTTCTACATGTTTATTAACATCAAAAAATATGGCATGGACTCCTTGTCCTTCTGCGAGAAAATGCTGAAAGAGGGCTTGGTAGGCCTGATTCCCGGCGTATACTTCGGCACCGAGGGCTACATGCGCTTGAGCTACTGCTACTCCGACCAGGACCTGAAAGAGGGTCTGGACCGGGTAGAGCGCTTCCTCAAAACCCTTTGATCCAATTAAGCAGGACGTTTCTTTCAGCAAATGTCCGGTCTTTGGCGGGCTGCACAAATTTTACTTCTGTTTTTTGTGATTGAATTTGATTGACAATCATTGACTTTGATTGAATTTGGCGCTATTATAAATAGGTCAACTCACAAAAGATCATTTTTAATCAAGAAGAGAGGGGTGAATTATGCTGGCTGAACAACGCGCGGAACGGATTCTCAAAGAACTGGCCCAGAGGCGAGCCGCCACGGTAGCGGATCTCTGCCAAGTGACAGGCGCTTCCGAGGCCACAATCCGGCGGGACCTAAACGCGCTGGCCAAGCAGGGAAAACTGAGTAAAGTCCATGGCGGCGCCATGCTGATGAACGCGGAATTTCACAGCGAGGAGCTGGACATGGAAACCAAACGGCAGCTCTATACCGGGGAAAAGGACCGGATCGCCCAGTACGCCGCCGGGCTGATTGGGGACGACGACGTGGTCTTTTTGGACGCGGGCACCACGGTTCTGCGCATGGCGGAACATTTGAGGGCCTCCAAGGCTTTGTTCTTAACCAACAGTATTGAATGTGCCTGCCGCCTGATGGAGCGGAATCTCCAAACCCATGTGCTGGGCGGAATGCTCAAAGCGGGCACGATGGCCCTGATCGGCGCGGAAACCCTGGCCGCCCTAAGGCGGTATAATTTCACAAAAGCCTTCCTGGGGGCCAATGGTGTCACCATCGCTCAAGGCTTTACCACACCGGACCCGGAAGAGGCGGCGGTAAAGGCCCTGGCGGCAGAGCGGGCCCAGGAGGTCTGCGTGCTGGCAGACTCCAGCAAATTCGGACAGGTGACGGCAGCGGTGATATTCCCCATTGATGCCGCCTGTGTCATCACGGATCATCTGCCGGACCGGCGGTATCGGGACTACACAGATGTCAGGGAGGTGTAAACATGGTCTATACGGTAACGCTGAACCCGGCTCTGGACTATGAGGTCCTGGTAGACGGCTTCCGTGCCGGAGGCCTGAACCGCACCAGCCGGGAGCACATGCACTTTGGCGGCAAGGGCGTCAATGTCTCCACGGTGCTGCACCATCTGGGCGTAGAAACCACAGCCTTGGGTTTTGTGGCCGGATTCACCGGCAAAGCTCTGGAAGACGGCCTGAAAGCAAACGGCATCCGGACGGACTTCGTCTGGCTGGAGGAAGGTCTGACCCGGGTCAACGTCAAGATCCGCTCCGGCGGAGGCGGAGGCGAAACCGAGATCAACAGTCAAGGCCCCGTGATTCCCGCCCCGGCCATGGCGGCCCTCCTGCAAAAGCTGGACCGTCTGGAGGCGGGCGACGTGCTGGTTCTGGCCGGGTCCCTGCCCGCAGGGCTGCCTGGCGACGCATACCAAACTATTCTAGCCCGTGTGAAGGGCCGGGGCGTTCTGACGGCGGTGGATGCCGCCAGGGATGTTCTCCGGGGCGTTCTCCCCTGCCGTCCCTTTTTGATCAAGCCCAACAGCGCCGAACTGGGAGAGCTCTTTGGGAAAAACTCTCTTTCAGCAGAGGAAACTCTCTCCTGCGCCAAGAGCCTCCAGGAACAAGGCGCAAGAAACATTCTGGTTTCTATGGCTGGAGACGGCTCCCTGCTGTTAGACGAAACCGGCGTATGCCGCCGCCTGGGGGTGCCCCCAGGCACAGCCCGCCACACCGTAGGAGCTGGAGACTCCATGGTGGCTGGGTTCATAGCCGGATGGCTGTCCAGCCGGGACTACGCCGCCGCCCACCGCATGGGGGCCGCTGCCGGGTCCGCCACCGCCTTTTCCGACGGGCTGGCCACCGGAGAGGAAATCCGGGCCCTGCTGCCGGCGTTTTGACCCTGTATTTCTGCGTTTTTCCTTTGCAGGGAGCGGTATACCGCTCCTTAATCCCCTAACATAATGAAGAGAAAGGACGTTTATCCATGAAAGAACGCGTTCAAAAATTCGGACGGTTCCTCAGCGGCATGGTCATGCCGAACATCGGAGCCTTCATCGCCTGGGGCCTCATTGCCGCCCTGTTCATCCCCGACGGCTGGCTGGGCAAATGGGGCCCTGCCGCCACCATCAACACCATGGTGGGCCCCATGCTCTCCTATCTCCTGCCCATCCTGATCGGCTATACCGGCGGCAAGGCCGTGGGCGGACAAAAGGGCGCCGTCACCGGCGCGCTGGCCACTCTGGGCGCCATTGCCTCCACGGACAGCACCATGTTCATCGGAGCCATGATCTGCGGCCCCTTGGGCGGCTGGTGCATCAAAAAGTTTGACAAAGCCATGGAAGGCCACATTCCCGCCGGCTTCGAGATGGTGGTCAACAACTTCTCCGTGGGCATCATCGGCGGCATCCTGGCGGTGCTGTCCATCTTCATCATCGGTCCCACCTGCGTGAAAATTACCGACGTCCTGGGCGCGGGCGTGGGCCTGCTGGTGAACAACGGCCTGCTGCCTCTCACCGCTATCCTGGTAGAACCCGCCAAGGTGCTCTTCCTGAACAACGCCATCAACCACGGCGTCTTCACTCCCATCGGCACCCAAGAGGCCATGGAGATGGGCAAGTCCATCCTCTTTATGATCGAGTCCAACCCCGGGCCGGGCCTTGGCCTCCTGCTGGCCTACTGCGTGGCGGGCAAGGGCGAAACCCGCTCCTCCGCCGGCGCCGCCGCCGTCATCCAGTTCGTGGGCGGCATCCACGAGATCTACTTCCCCTATGTCCTCATGAACCCCATTGTGATCCTGGGCCCCATGGTCGGCAACATCGTGGGCATCTTCACCCTGTCCGTCCTGAAGGGCGGCTTGGTGGCCGCGGCCTCTCCCGGCAGCATCATCGCCGAAATGCTCATGACCCCCAAGGGCGGGTACTTCGCCAACATCGCGGGCATCGGCATCGCCGCCGTGGTCAGCTTCCTCATTTCCGTCTTTTTGCTGAAGTTCTTCGGCAAGGACGCAAGCCTGGAAGAGGCCCAGGCCCAAGTGGCTGCCAGCAAGGCCGCCTCCAAGGGTCAGGCCATCCCCGCCGCTTCCTCCGGTGCCTCCGTCTCCGCCGCGGACGTGAAGAAAATCGTCTTCGCCTGCGACGCGGGCATGGGCTCCTCCGCCATGGGCGCCACCATGGTCCGGAACAAATTGAAGGACGCGGGCATCACCGATATTGAGGTCATTCACTACCCCGTGGGCGAAATTCCCGGCGACTGCCAGATCGTCGTCACCCACCACGAACTCTCCGGCCGGGCCGCCCAGCGGGCTCCTCAGGCCCGAATCATCCCCATCAAGAACTTCATGGGCGCGCCGGAGTACAATACCCTGGTGCAGGAGCTGCTGGACGCCCGGAAGGGCGGTTTCACCCCCGCTCCCGCCGCTGTTGAAGAGGAGAAACCCGTCTCCGGTCCCATCCTGCTGGAAAAGAAGAACATCATCCTAAATTGCAAGCCCGTCAGTCCTGAGGAGGCCATCAAGGCCGTGGGCAAGCGGATGGTGGAAAGCGGCTATGTGGAAGAGGCCTATATTCAGGGCATGCTGGACCGGGAAGAAAGTTTCTCCGTGGCCATCGGCAGCCACGTGGCCATCCCCCACGGTACCGAGGAATCCCGGAAGGCCATCAAGAAAACCGGACTGATCGTCATGACCTATCCTGAAGGTATCCAGTGGGGCGACGAAACCGTCCGCCTGGTGGTGGGCATCGCCTCCACCGGCGAAGACCACCTGGGCATCCTGGGCAAGATCGTCGAAGTGGCCGAAACCGAAGAGGATACCGACGCCCTGGTGGACAACGCCAGCGTGGACCAGCTCTACAAGCTGCTAAACGGCTTGGAGTAAATCCCATGCGGTCAAAGGGTGTGCGTCTCTACGGCGCCTATGACATCCGCCTGGAGGAGTTCGACCTGCCGGACATCCGGGACGACGAGATTCTGGTCCGAGTCATGAGCGACAGCATCTGCATGTCCACCTACAAGCTGCTGGTTCAGGGCAAGGCCCACAAGCGCTGTCCCGCAAATGTGGACACACACCCCGTCATGATCGGTCACGAATTCGCCGGCGATATTATCAAGGTCGGGAAAAAATGGCTGGGCGAATTTGCTCCCGGAGAGAAGTTCGCCCAGCAGCCCGCCCTGAATTATAAGGGAAGTCTGGCTTCCCCCGGGTATTCCTATGAATACTTCGGCGGGGCATGCACCTACTGCATCGTCCCGCCGGAGGTGATGGAGCTGGGTTATCTGCTCCACTACGACGGGGAGAGCTATTTCGAAGCCAGTCTGGGAGAACCTATGAGCTGCGTGGTGGGCGGCTACCGCGGAAGCTACCACACCAGCCGCCACAGCCATGAGCACATCATGGGCATCAAGGAGGGAGGCAGCCTCCTCATTATGGGGGGCTGCGGACCCATGGGTCTGGGAGCCATTGAGTACTCGATGACCCTGGAGAAAAAGCCCGCCTTGATCGTGGTGACGGATTTGTCCGGCGAGCGCATTGCCCGGGCCCGGCATCTGATTCCCGAGTCCATGGCCGCCGCCCGCGGCATCCGGCTGGTCTATGTCAACCCCGGCGAGTGCACCGACGAATTCGCGGAATTGATGTCCTTCACCGGAGGAAAAGGATACGACGACATCTTTATCTACAACGCCATCCGCTCCCTGGCGGAGATGGGGGACCGGCTTTTAGGTTACGACGGGTGCATGAATTTTTTCTCCGGCCCTACGGACCAGGCATTTTCCGCCAACATCAACCTATACAACTGCCATTACTCATCCACCCATATTATCGGCACAACCGGAGGCACCACTGGCGACCTCAAAGAGTCCATCCGCCTGGCCGCAGAGGGAAAGATCCGCCCCGCCGTCATGGTCACTCATATAGGCGGCATGGATTCCATTGTGGAAACCACAAAAAATCTTCCCAACCTCCCCGGGGGAAAAAAGCTGACCTATACTCAATTTGACATGCCTCTCACCGCTATTGAGGACTTTCGGGAAAAGGGGAAGAAAGACCCGTTGTTTGCCCGCCTGGCGGATTGCTGCGACGCACACGGCAGCCTTTGGAGCTCCGAAGCTGAAAAAATCCTCTTTACGCATTTCGGCATAGTTTAATCCTCCCTCAAAAAACGGCAGCCGGACCTCACGGCTGTGAGGTCCGGCTGCCGTTAGTTCAGTTATTCTACAGTCACCGACTTGGCCAGATTTCTCGGCTTGTCGATGTCGCAGCCCCTTTGCAGAGCCACGTAGTAGGCAAACAGCTGCAAGGGCACTATGGACAGGGACGGCTGGAGCAGAGGGTGGGTTTCCGGCACCGCAATCACCGCATCGGCGGTCTTTGCCATCCGCTCCCGGAGGCTCTCCGTAGTGACGGCCAGCACCGTGGCCCCCCGGGCCTTCACCTCCACCACGTTGCTCATAGCCTTTTCGAAGAGGGCGGCATGGGTCCCAAGGGCCACTACCAGCGTTCCCGGCTCAATGAGGGAGATGGTTCCATGTTTCAGCTCCCCGGAAGCGTAGGCCTCCGAATGGATGTAGCTGATCTCCTTCAACTTCAAGGACCCCTCCAGGCCCATGGCGTAGTCCAGATTCCGGCCGATGAAGAAAATGCTGTCGTGGTTAAAAAAGCGGGAGGCAAAATATTTCGTGTCTTCGAAATCCGCGAGATACATTTTCATCTTCTCCGGAAGAGCCTGGAGCTCCGTCAGAAGAGCGTCGTATTCGCTCTTTTCCACCGTTCCCAGCAGGTCCGCCAAATACAGTCCCACCAGATTCAGCGCCGCCAATTGAGTGGAATAGCCCTTGCTAGTGGCCACAGCGATCTCCGGCCCCGCCCAGGTGTAGAACACGTCGTCCGCCTCCCGGGCAATGGAACTGCCCACCACGTTGCAGATGGCCAGGGTCCGGCCCCCCAGCCGCTTGGCTTCCCGAAGGGCGGCCATGGTGTCCAGGGTTTCTCCGGACTGGCTGATGGCAATGACCAAGGTATGGGCATCCACCAGGGGCTGGCTGTACCGGAATTCCGAAGCCAGCACCACCTCCACCGGGCGGCGGAGCAGCCGCTCCCAGGTGTATTTTCCCACCACGCCCGCATGATAGGCGGAACCGCAGGCAATCATGTAAATATGGGAAATGCTTTTCGCATCCTCCACCGTCAGGCGGATGTCATCCAGCACCACCCGGTCCTCCCGGATGCGGGGTGAAATGGTCTTTTGCAGAGCCTCCGGCTGCTCCAGGATCTCCTTGAACATAAAGTGGGGATAGCCTCCCTTTTCGGCAGAGGCGGCGTCCCAATCGATGCGGCTGTGTTCCTTCTCCAGGGGGTTCAGTTCGTCGTCAAACACGTCCACGCTCTGAGCCGTCAGCACGGCGATTTCCCCGTCGTTCATGTAAGCCACGTCCCGGGTGTGCCGGATGATGGCCGTGGCGTCGGAGGCAATGAAATTCTCTCCCTCCCCGAAACCGATGATGAGGGGGCTGTCCTTCCGGGCCGCGATCAGAGCGTTGGGGTAGTCGGAACAGATGATGCCAAAGGCGTAGGAACCCTCAATGCGCCGCAGGCACCGGCCCACGGCCTCCAGCATGTTTCCGCACTCCCGGTAGTGGAACTCCAGGAGGTGAGCCACCACCTCGGTGTCCGTCTCGGAGGTGAAGGCCACCCCCCGCCGGGTGAGGAGCTCCTTGAGTTCCAGGTAATTTTCAATAATGCCGTTATGTACCAGGGCGATTTTTCCGTCCCCGCTGACGTGGGGGTGGGCGTTCACGTCGTTGGGCTCCCCGTGGGTGGCCCAGCGGGTGTGTCCAATGCCCAGACTCCCCTCCAGATCCGCGCCCTCATGGGTCACGTCCGCCAGGACCTGTAAACGGCCCTTGGACTTGCGGACCTGGAGTCCCCTGGTTTCCGACCGGACGGCGATGCCCGCCGAGTCATAGCCCCGGTACTCCATCTGCCGGAGGCCCTCCAACAGCACGGGGGCCGCCTGTTCGCGGCCTACAAAGCCTACAATTCCACACATGGGAATATGTTCCTCCTAATCAGGCAAATTAAGAGGACAAATGCGCAGTCACTTGTCTCCTCAGAACGGTCACGGCCCTTCTGTTCCACGGTTGCCCGTGTATTTGTAAGCCGCGTCACGCGCCCGTCCAAAGCACGGAGGGGCATCCGCCGAATCCTTCGATTGCAGAGTCTCCCGTACGTCCCTGGAGTCTCTGACGCTCCCCTCACCTCGTTATCCGGCCGAAGCCGGCTCCTGGCGCTTTGATGGGTTTTGACCCATGGCCTCCTTTCACCTCTGCGGTTTGTACAGCCTTTCGGCCTTACTGCATTATACGGAAACAGGTTCCAATTGTCAACCTGCCTTAGAAAGGGGCGGTATTTTTGGACAACTTTGACAGTGGATTTTGGGAAACCCCTGGACAAGTTGCTCCTAGAGTCGGAAATTCTCATCGACCGGCCCAAGGAAACCCCTCATTCCAAATATCCCAATATCATCTACCCCCTTGACTACGGATACTTAAAACGCACCGTCTCTATGGACGGTGGGGGCATTGACCTGTGGGCCGGGACCAGGGGGAAGTCCCTCGACGCTCTCGTCTGCACCGTGGACCCGCTGAAGCGGAAAGTGGAGATCAAACTCTTACTGGGCTGCACAGAGGCGGAAAAAGCCGCCGTCCTCCCATTCCACCGCCGGACCCTTCACATGGGCGCGCTCCTGGTCCGGAGGTAAGAGCAGCTTCACCCTCAAATTTTTACCAACTTTTTCCCCTCTGTGTCTTGCCGTCAACCTGCCGAAATGCTATACTGGTTTCAGCTCCGCTTTTAGCGGGAAATCACAAAATTCATGAAACCTTACGGAAAGGAAGCTGCATCATGCTCAACGTCAAATCCTTCCAGATCGAACACTTCATCCCCGCCAATTATCAGGACGCCGCCGCTCCCCGCCTGGCAGACGCTCAGGAAAAACTCCAAAAGCACACCGGCCTCGGCCGCGAGTTTACCGACTGGGTCCGTCTCCCCGTGGACTACGATAAAGAGGAGTTTGCCCGCATCCAGGCTGCGGCCAAGAAGATTCAGGGCGACTCTAAAGCCCTGGTAGTCATCGGCATCGGCGGCAGCTACCTGGGGGCTCGCGGCGTGGTAGAGTACCTCTGCTCCCCCAATTACAACCAGAAAAAAGGCAAGAAGACCCCGAATATCTATTTCGTGGGCAACGGCCTGTCCTCCGACGCCATGCAGGAGGTTTTTGACCTGATCGGGGACGACGACTTCTCCGTCAATGTCATCTCCAAATCCGGCACAACTACCGAGCCCGCCGTGGCCTTCCGTTTCTTCCGGGACGCCTTGGAAAAGAAGTACGGGAAAGCCGGAGCCAAAGGACGCATCTACGCCACCACCGATAAGGTCCGGGGCGCCCTGAAATCCCTGGCCAACGAAGAGGGCTGGGAGAGCTTCGTGGTGCCCGACGGTGTGGGCGGCCGTTACTCCGTCCTCACCGCTGTGGGTCTGCTGCCCATCGCCGTGGCGGGCATCGACATTACCGAGCTCATGGGCGGCGCGGCCAAGATGATGAAGGTCTGTGAAACCGCCTCCTATGAAAACCCCGCCTGGACTTACGCCGCCCTCCGGGACGCCCTGTATCAGAAAGGGTGGAGCATTGAGGTGCTGGCCTGCTATGACCCCGCTTTCCGCTTTATGCTGGAATGGTGGAAGCAGCTTTACGGTGAGAGTGAGGGTAAGGACGGCAAGGGCCTCTTCCCGGCCAGCGTGGAGTTCACCGCCGACCTCCACTCTATGGGCCAGTATATCCAAGCCGGACGGCGCATCATGTTCGAAACCGTAGTCCGCCTGGGGGCCTCCGAGCATCAGCTGCTGGTCCCCAAGGATGAAGTCAATGGCGACGGTCTGAACTTCCTGGCCGGGGAGTCTATGGACTATATCCGGGATAAGGCTATGGAGGGCACTTTGCTTGCCCACACTGAGGGCGGCGTGCCCAACGTCATTGTGGAAACCGACGGTAAAAGCGCCGATTCCCTGGGCCAGTTGATCTATTTCTTCGAGTACGCCTGCGGCCTGTCCGGCTACCTGCTGGAAGTCAATCCCTTCGACCAGCCCGGCGTGGAGGCCTATAAGAAGAACATGTTCGCCCTGCTGGGCAAGCCCGGCTATGAGGCGCAGAAGGCCGAGCTGGAGGCAAAGCTGGGCAAGTAACGCCTCATGGGGGAAACCGCTCCCTAAAGAGGTATTCAATCCGCTCCGGTGATCCGGCAGATGACCGGGCCGAAGCGGCGGCGCAGACTTTTCAAGCAGAGGCCGCCCCGTCTCAAGGGCGAGGCGGCCTCAATTCAAGTGATCGCGAAATCGATTGCTCAATCAAAAACCATCATTTTAAGGAGGAGTTTATGAAACAGGCAATTCAAATCGGCGCGGGCAACATCGGCCGGGGCTTTATCGGGGCCCTGCTCAGCCAGGCAGGCTGGCACGTCACCTTCGCCGACGTGGTGGAGCCCATCATTGAGGCGCTGAACAAAGACCACGCCTACACGGTTCACATCCTGGACAAGGAGCCCGGGGAAATCGCCATCAGCAATGTGGACGGCGTGCTTTCCAACTCCCCGGCGTTTGCGGAAAAGGTTGCCCAGTGCGACCTCATCACCACCGCCGTGGGCCCCAACGTGCTGCCCATCATCGCCAAGTCCATCGCCGGGGGCGTCCAGGCCCGTATCCAGGCGGGGAACACCGCGCCCATGAACGTGGTCTGCTGCGAGAACGGCCTGCGGACCACCACCCGGCTCAAGAACGAAGTGGTGAAGCACCTGAGCGCCGAGGAGATTTCTTTCCTGGAGGAGCACATCGGCTTTGCCGACTGCGCCGTGGACCGCATCTGCCCCAAGCCCAGCTTTGACAACATCCTGGACGCCGCCGTGGAGCGGTACTGCGAGTGGGACGTGGAGAAATCCGCCTGGAAGGGCGAGCTGCCGGATATCCCGGGCCTGACCTTCGCGGACAACCTCATGGCCTATCTGGAGCGGAAGCTCTTCACCTTGAACAGCGGCCACGCCATCTGCGCGTACCTGGGCTATCTGCGGGGTTATGCAACCATCAAGGACAGCATCGCGGATCCCGCCATCGGGGAAATCGTCCACGCCGCCATCTCCGAGAGCGGCGAGGGCCTGATTAAGGAGTTCGGTTTTGACCCGGATGTGCACCATGCGTATGTTGAAAAGATCTTCGCCCGCTATCAGAACCCCTTCCTGGAAGACGAGGTACTTCGGGTAGGCCGGGAACCCATCCGGAAGCTGGAGGCTGGGGACCGGCTCATCAAACCCTTGACCACCACGGCCGCCTATGGCCTGCCGGTGGACCACCTGATCTTCGGCGCTGCCGCCGCCTTGCGGTTTGACTGCCCGGAGGATCCCCAGAGCGCAGAGCTTCAGGCGAAAATTCGGGCGGAGGGTCCCGCCGCCGCCCTGGAAGCTTACTCTGGCCTGAAACCGGAAAATATCCTGTTCGGACGGATTCTGGACATCTACCGGGCTCTGGCTGTTGCAAAAAAATAATGGATTTCCAAAATAGGACGGGGGATGCTTCCTCCGTCCTATTTGATTCTCTTGGAAATCTCTCCCATTCCCTTTCCTTTTCAGGCAGATTCTGTTAGAATAAATGCAGAAAGAAAATTCCGCATTTTCCAGGAAAGAGAGGAAAGCCTATGAAGCGCCGTCTGGCTATACTTCTGGCGGTTTTGCAGCTGCTGCTGTGCGCCGTTTCTGCCGCCGCTGCGGAATGGGACCCTACAGACCCTAACGATCCCCTTCTCTGGGAGCCGGACCTTCCGGAGTTTGACGGGCCCATACCCCGAGCCGGGGAGACGGAAGATGCATTCAGCATAGTTGTCAGCTTCACTGGCGACATGCTGCTAGCCTCCCTCTATGGCAAGCAGGCGGCGGGAAATTTTCTAGACTACGCCGCGAAGCAGGAGCCGGAGTATTTCCTCCAGTACGTCCGCCCCATCTTTGAGGCCGACGACTTCACCGTGGTGAACCTGGAAAATGTATTGACGGACCGGAATCTAACTCCCAAGGAGAAGAATTCAGACCCCGCTTACTGGTATCGAGCGCCCACCGCTAACACAGAAATCCTCACCTCCTCAGGCGTAGAGGCCGTCTCCCTGGCCAACAACCACACAGGAGACTACCGTTCCGCAGGCTATAAGGACACTGTCAAAGCCGTCTCCGCCGCCGGGCTGGAATACGGCGGCAATGACCGGACTTTTTATCTGGAGAAAAATGGTTATCGGATTGCTGTCATCTGTCACGGGCTCTGGAACGAAGCACAGGCCGGCGCCATCGTCCAACGGCTCAAGGCAGCGGAAAAAAACTCTGATTTTCAGGTTGTCTTCTATCACGGCGGCAAAGAGGGCGTCCATGCGCCGGAGGCGTGGCGGGTCCGGGCCTCCCGCCGCCTGGCCGACAACGGCGCGGACCTGGTGCTGGGAAACCACCCCCACGTGCTACAGCCCCGGGAAATCTACCAAGGCACAGAAATTGTCTACTCCCTGGGGAATTTCTGTTTCGGCGGCAGCCGCCGTCCGGAAAACCGGACCATCATCTATCAGCTGATCCTCCACATTGAAAACGGGGAGCTGGCGAGCTCAGACTCAGAGATAATTCCTTGCTATGTCCACACCGGCGCCGGTGTCAACAACTACTGCCCCGCCCCGATTTCCGATGAATCTCTGCGCCGGCAGGTATTGGATTTTATGGACGGTAAAGCAAAACTTCCCTGCTGAACAATGGAGCCTTCAGTTAAACCGGAGGCTTCCATTCTTTTCCTACTTTTAATTTTCAGGATTTTTTACGTGAAATTTACAGGTATTTTAGCAAAATATCTTTACTTGGAAGACAAAAGTTCCTTGAATACACTTGCCGAAATTTCCTTTTTCTGTTATACTGATGTTGATAAGGCAGGCTCCCGCAATGGAGATGGCGTTTCTCCTCCGGCGCGGCAAACGGAAAGACTTCGATTGTTATAGTCAACGCAGAAAGCCGCTTATGCGGCTTGCGGCGCTGTTCTACAGCGCTGCGCCGAGCAGAATTCTTTGGATTTTTTCAACTGCGCTGACGAGCAGAGGACTTCGACGTAAGGGCAGGTAATGGAAACGGAAAGGGTAAAGGTACAAATGGATCACACTCAGCTCAGCGTTTTGGATCTGGCTATTATCGCAGTCTATTTGATCACGATGGTGGCAGTGGGCATCTACTTTGTCCGGCGCATCAAGAACACCGGGGACTACTATGTGGCGGGCCGGTCCCTGGGGCCCCTGGTCATGATGGCCACCGTCTGCGCCACCATCATCGGCGGCAGCGGCCTCATGGGGCGGGCGGGGGTTGCCTATTCCAGCGGCTTTAAAGCGGTGCTCACCGCCATTCCTTATTTATTGGGTATGTTTATTTTTTCCGGCTTCGCCGGAAAAATCTCCGACATTGGCATGAAATACGACGTGACCTCTATCCCGGACTTGTTTCACCGCCGGTTCGGTAAGACGGCAAAGATCCTGCTTGCCGCCATGGTAGCCTTCACCATGATGGGCACCGTGGCCTCTCAAGTAACGGCCACCGCTACAATTATCAACATGCTTGGGGGCCAAGTGGGTCTTTCCTTTGAAGCCGGAGCCCTCATCGCCTGTATTATTTTCATGGTCTATACCGCCTCCAGCGGCCTCTTCGGCGTTGTCTACACCGACGTGCTGCAATTCTACATGCTGATTCTCTTTGTGTACATCTTGATTCCCGCCGCATCCCTCCGGAGCATCGGCGGCTTCTCCAACTTCCTGGCAAATCTGGACCCGGCTCTGGCAAAGCCCTATATCAACGGCAACATTCTGGGCGACATCGTTACCTACCTGGTATTTACGATGGCTGGAGCAGAGATGTGGCAGCGGGCTTTCGCCGCCAAGGACCGGGGGTCCGCTAAAAAGGGCATGTTCCTGGGCACCGCCGTCTATGGAATTACCATCGCCCTGGTCTATTTTATGGGCGTGGTTGCCCACCAGGTCATCGGGGATGACGCCCTGGCGGTCTACGGCAACACCGACGCCGTAGTTCCGGCCCTGGCCATCCACGTGCTGCCGATCGGCTTGACAGGATTTGCCCTGGCGGGTATCCTGTCCGTCATCATGTCCACGGCGGACAGCTATTTATTGGTTTCCGTCCAGACCTGCGTCCATGACATTGGCAAGACGTTCTTCCCGGAGATGAAGGACAAGACGGAAATCCTTCTCTCCCGCGTCTTCTCCATTATCTTGCCCCTGGGCGCTTTGGTCATTGCGCTTTATATTAAAAACGCTTATAATATTCTCATGTTCGCCTGGAGTTTTTACGCGGCGGCGGCAGGCATTCCGGCCTTTGCCGCTCTTTTCTGGCGGAAAGCCACCAGCGCCGGCGTTATCGCCGGCATGGCCGCCGGTTTCACGGTCTGTATCGGCTGGAAACTGCTGGGAGAGCCCTTCGGCCTGGGTTCCGCCGTTCCGGGCACCATCGCCTGCGGTATTGCCCTGGTGGCGGTGAGCCTGGCCACGTATAAAAGCCGTCCTTCCCTCTTCCTGGAAGCGGGGAAAGTCTGAGCCCTGTTTGAAAAATGACAAAACGCCGTCTGGAGGCATTCCGCCAATGTTCAAACAAAGCCCGGCCGAACGCATTTTGCTGCGGGGGATGGACCCTGCGGAAAGAGGTAATCGTATGTTGACCTTGGATATGATCCTGGACGCGCAGAACGCCCTGGCGGATGTTGCCCGCCGGACTCCTCTGTACCCTGCCCCTAAATTGGGCCGGGAGCTTTACATCAAGGCGGAAAATTTGCAGCTCACCGGCTCCTTTAAACTCCGGGGTGCCTATAATAAAATCCGCTCCCTGTCAAGTGAGGAGGCGGAAAAGGGCGTTATCGCCTGTTCCGCCGGAAATCATGCCCAAGGAATCGCTCTTTCCTCCGCGCGCCTGGGGATCCCAGCGGTGATCTGCATGCCTGCCGGCGCCCCCATCAGCAAGGTTGAGGCCACCAAAAGTTACGGCGCCCAGGTAGTTTTGGTCCCTGGCGTATATGACGACGCCGCCCAGGAAGCCCATCGCCTCTGCCGGGAGGCGGGCTATACCTTTGCCCACCCCTTCGACGACCCCCAGGTCATCGCCGGGCAAGGCACCATCGGCCTGGAAATCTTAGAGCAGCTCCCGGAGGTAGAGCAGGTGGTGGTCCCCATTGGCGGCGGCGGCCTCATCAGCGGCGTAGCCTTTGCCATCAAACAGCGAAATCCCTCCTGCCGGGTGGTAGGAGTCCAGGCGGCAGGAGCGCCCTCCATGTACCTCTCTCTCCACGCCGGAGAACCTACGGAACTGTCCGGCGTCTCCACCATCGCCGACGGCATCGCTGTAAAGCGTCCGGGGAATCTGACATTCGCGCTGTGCCGCGAGTATGTAGACGAAGTGGTTACCGTCACAGAGGATGAAATTGCCTCTGCCATTCTGGCCCTGATGGAGGAGCAGAAAACCGTAGCCGAAGGGGCCGGAGCCACTCCGGTAGCCGCCTGCATGTTCGGCAAAGTCCCCACAGAGGGGCGGAAGACCGTCTGTCTGGTTTCCGGCGGCAATGTAGATGTCACCACCCTCTCCCGCATCATCACCAAGGGCCTGTCCAAAGCAGGCCGTTTAGTGGAGCTGACTACCAAAGTAGAGGATAAACCGGGGAGCTTGCTGCGAATGCTCCAGGTAGTGGCAGACAGCGGGGCCAACATCATCAGTGTCAACCACAACCGGGAGGACAAGGACTCCGACGTAGGGGCCTGTATCGTCACTATGGTATTGGAAACCCGGGATAACCGCCACGCGGAAGCGTTGCAGTTAGAGCTGTTATCCAAAGGATACCTTATGCGGTGAGGGGCTCCTGGGATTTACCAACAAACTATCACCAAAAAACCGGCGGACCAAAAAAGTCCGCCGGTTTTTGCTTTTCCTATTCGGTTTCTCAGAGCACATTTTGGACAAAGCGGCTGAGGATCACCGCCACTTGGGCCCGGGAGGCATTCCCTTCCGGGGACAGGGTATCGGCGGTGACACCGTTGATCATCCCCGCCGACACAGCCCAGCGCAAGGGTTCCACAGCGTAAGCCGCGATCTGCCCCGCGTCGGTGAAAACACCCAGCTCCGCCCGGTCGGACACGTCCCGGCCCTTTTGGGCGGCATAGCGATACAAAAAAGCCGCCATCTGTTCCCGGGTGATCCGATTGCCTGGACGGAATGTCCCGTCATTGTAACCGTTGACGATGCCGTTGGCGGAGGCCCAGGAGACGGCGGAGGCATAATAGGCCCCCGGGACCACGTCGCTGAAATGGTTCGCCCCCACAACGGGGGACCCCTCCAGACGGTAGAGGATTGCTACAATCTGTCCCCGTGTGGTAGGAGTATTCGGAGTGAAAGCCGTGGCAGAGGTGCCGTTCATCAGTCCCGTCTCAAAAGCCCAGCGCACCGCGTCATAGCACCAGTCTCCCGGCAGCACATCCTGGAACGCCAGCTCTCCTCCGGGGATAAAGGAAGCTGTCACTTCTACGTCCAAGCCGGGCATGGGGAAGGTATAGCGGTTCAATCCGTCCCGAGCTAGGAAAACCGCGCCGCCCCGGCTGTCCCGGGCGGTGATAGTCTCCAGGACATATCCGGCATCCGGGACTATGTTGAGAAGTACGGTTTCTCCTTCTTTCGCGCCCGCAGGACGGACCGTGACCGTACCGTGTTCCAGCTGGGCAATGTGAACCCGGCTCAAATCCTCCGCCCCGGAGCTGTCTTCCGCCAGAGGAATCCGATCCTCAAAAATGGGCCTCAGCTCCCGGTCTAACAGCAGCAATTCCGCCCGGTCGGGGAGGCGGACCCCCCCTCCCGGTGTCAGCGAACCCAGTGTCAGAGTCTTCCCCGTGAGGGGTTCCTCTTCCGCCACCAGGTAGATGGTGACAAAGGTTTCCCCCCGGTCCGTTTCCACATGACAGTCCGGGCTATAGACGTCCCGGAGCGACGGACTAAAACGAACATCGGGGTATTCACCTCCCCAAACCAGCTCCAGCTGAAGAGCGTAGGCCTGACGTTCCAATCCCTCCAGCGTGAGGAGGACTTCGCCGCTTCGCTCTTGGCAGGAAAGGGTCAGCCTGTCCCCGGAGGCCGCCGACACCGGCAGGGCGCAGAGCAGGCACAAGGCCAGAAGGCCGGATACTATACGTTTCATTCGCCTTCCTCCAATACGATTACCGGCAGGTCCGCCCCGCCGGGGGTGTTGATCCAAAGGGTTTCCGCCGTTACCCGCTGGCTGTCCGGCAGGGCGGGCTGGTCCGTCCGGGAGAGCACCGCCCGCATCCGGGCAGGCAGGAGTCCGGCGGCATTGCACGCGCTGGCCTCTCCCTGGAGCTCCGCCTCCCGCTGGACATTGGGAATGAAGATAAACAGGCCGTCGCTGATGTCACAGACCTTTTTGTCCTCGGGTACTTCTGCGAAGAGCAGGGCCGTTCCGTCCAGCCAGCGGGATTCGGTGGTCGTTTCCACCCCATCGGCCCCGTCTGTCAGCACGGTCCGGGTAAATTCACCTTGGATTTTTACGGTCTGATAAGCCGGGTCGCCCCGGTAGGTGCCGGTGATGATCAATGTCCCGGCGGGGATGATCTGATTGGCCTCCGCACCGTATTGATATGTCTTGGACAGCACACCCACAGCCCCCTTCTCCAGGAACGCCACGTCGTCTCCGGCGTAGCTGATGAGACGGAGGCTCTCCAGCGGGATATTCTCCGGGACGCCGGTGACCGTCACGGTTTTCGCGTCGTAGGTCCAAATGCGGGTGTCTTCCGCCGGCGTATCCGGCTTCTGGAAATACGTCAGGTAGCTGCTCTTGTCGTCCACCGCTTGGTTTCCCCGGCTGAAATCGCCGGAGCGGGCGACAGTGGCTTTGCCGCCGCCGTCCGTGATGCAAACAGTAAACGCGCCGGAGGCGGGAGCCCCGATGATTTTCAGTCCGGAAACCGGGGTTTCCTCCTTCAGGGTGAAGGTAACTGTGGTTCCATTCCGGTTCGCCGTGTAGGCGTCCGCCGGGACAGTTTTGTCATAGGCAATCCGCAATTCCGCGGCCGATGCCCCAGCAACAAGATTTCCCAAGGTATCATAGGCCCGGACGCTGTAAGTATAGGTCCGGTGGTTCGCAGAACCGATGATATCCGAGTAGGTCCCCTCGGTGGTAAAGGCGACGGGCTTACCGTTGCGGAGAATCTCATAGCCCTGGAGCGTCCCCGTGTTGAGGGCAGAGGTAATTGTCAGCTTAACCGTCTTCTCCCCTTCCAGGACCGCCGTCAGGGAAACCGTCCCCTGTCCCGCCGGAACGTTCGCCAGCCGGTCCCGGCGGCTCTGGTCGTTCAGATACCAAAGGGCGCGGTCCTCCGCCGGGAACTTCGCCAGCGCCGCCTTGGTACCTTCGCTGAGAGTCATACCCCAGCGGATAAAGAACTCCGTCAGATTCCGCTCCGCCACGGCAGAGGCAGTGCGGGCTACCCGGTCCTGATAATTGCTCTCGCCGCCGAAATAGGTCCCGGCCTTCCACGCCTTGAAGAAACGGTTGTAAAAGTCCATGGGCTTCGCTCCGCCGTCATAGGCCAAGTGGAGCTGCCAGTAGAGCCCCAGCTGGACGAAGACGTCGCTGGAGTCGCCAGGGAATCCCTGGGCGGTCTTGTTGAAGATGGCCGCATATTTATTGCTCTTTTCCAGGCGGGAGGCCAGGATGTTTTGCTTCCCGTCGTAGGTCTGAACCATCAGGGAGTAGAGGTTGTTGGTAATCTCAGCCTTGCCCAGCTTGTCCATGTTGTGGCCGATTTCGTGGGCAATGCCCCAGCCGAAAAGGCGGTTTGCCGCGTCGGAAGCCCCCATGGTTTGAATGGGCTTCCCGCAGACCATGCCGGCGCAGGAGCCGTAGCCAATGCCGATGTGGTTCCCCGCCGCGTACATGAAAGCCCCTGCGAACATCTGCATGCAGCGGATGTTCTGGCGGGTCTGCATGTCGTTTTGGGCATACGTCTTATCAATACCCTGGGTAGTTTTGCAGATGTGCATTACGTCCTCCCAGGCCAGGACGGTTTGGTACAGCGTCTCGATTCGCTCTTCCCGGCCCCGGCCCGCGCCGTTCAGCACCGCCGCCGCTGGCAAAGACAGCAGCATCGTCGGGGTGGAGAGCTCCGTGACGTTGCGGATATTCGACTGCGTGTCGCCGGTCAGTCCGGCGGCATAGCTCTCCAATTCATCTACATAACGCCCCAGCTCGGTCCGCCGCTGGCTGTCGTTCATGGTATACCAGTCTGCCAGCTCCAGTACCGGAATATCCGTCCCCCGGCGGATGTGGAGGCGGATTCCCTCCGGATTTGTCCCGCCGTAGGTCAGGTAGAGGCTGCCCCCCCGGGAGGTGTTCTGGCTGCCGATCTGGGGAACCGTCAGCACATTCCGCCCGTTGGAAATTTTCCCGATTTCCGCTTTCCAGGCGGAGGCCTCGGCGTGGAACTGGCTGGCGTACACCGTCAGCTTTTGCCCCGCCGGGATGCCGGAAGCGTAGATGGTCAGCTCCTGCTTCGCCCCGGCGGCCACTCCCAGGGGCTGGAGGTCGCTGCCGCCTTGCTGGTACTTCCGGCTGTCCTCTCCGCCGCTGCGGGACTCAACGCCGTTTCGCACCACGCCGGAGGAAACTCCGCTTCGCAGCAGTTCCTCCGCCAGAGACAGCTCGTCCGCCAGGGTATCCAGATTCATGTAGTAGTTCCGCTCACCGCTCTCCAACCGCTGCCGGAGGGCGTCGACATCCGCTTGAGCGACGCCGGGGCGCAGAGCGGTCCGCAGCTCGTCCGCAAACAGGCCTGCGATGTTGTCCGGCAGGCACCGGGCCGGGTCGTACTCCATAAACATCAACTCCGACAGGCTCACCGCCGTGTAGGCCACCTGCTCGATGGTAACGGCGATTTTTACCACGTCTGTCACCGGCTCAAAGGGCAGCACAGCGAACTTGGTCACGGCGGGATTGTTCCCCACCGCCAGCCAGGTGTTGTAGTCGGAGGCCTTGCCCCCCTGAAGGGGATTCGGGGATACCAGGGTGCCGGGGCCGTTCAAATCGTCTCCCTGCCGCCAGACGGTGACGGTGTAAAGCCGGAGGTTGTTGGCATAACTCCCATCCAGCCGGGGCGCCCAGATAACGGCGCTGAGGTCCACGGGCTGCTTGAAGGAGGCAAAGACTTGCTTGCTGTCCCACCAATTGCCGTCGTTGTAGGAATGGGAGGTCCAGTGGGTGCTGAAATCGCCGTCGGCCATGAACTCCGGCCGGAAGGGCTTCCCGGCGGGGTAGGCGGTGGGAGAGACATTATTGGGATTCGCCAGCCACACCCGCTCGATATTCCGCCAGTCCAGAACCCCCTCGGCGGGGATGCCCTCCGGGCGGGAGTAGTCCACAGCGGCCGGGGTCCCCAGGGCGGTGCGGGAAGGACCGCTGACCCCCACGCTGTTTCCCGCCTGGATATAGATGGAGTAACTGACGCCGTTGGTCAAGTCTGTGATAACCGTACTGGTGCTGTTGATACGGCTGCCCCATTGCCGGTAAGCAGACTCATTTTCCGCCTTGTAGTAGACTTCATAAAACGTGGCGTTCTCCGCCGCCTTCCAACTCACTGAAAGGGCGCTGTCCAGAGCGCTCACGCTCACCATATCCGGGGCGCTGGGGGCCCTGGCGGGCTGAGGCGTGGCGGACACAGGGTCGCTGGCAGTTCCCTCCCAAATTCCGTCCACGGGTGTGACGGTGAATTGGTAGGTCCTCAAGTTCTCCAATCCCGTGATCTCTGCCCGGGGCACATCCACCCGCAGGGAGCGGCGGCTGCCGCTGCTGTCCTGGGGCCAGTAATCCACTCGGTAGCCGGAAACGTTGGGCACGTCGCTCCAGCGGAGGCTCACCCGTTCGTTTCCGGCCAGCGCGGTAAGGTTTCGCACAATTCCGCTGGCGGCGGAGGGGCGCTCCGGAACGATCTCCCGGAGGAACTGAATGGATTCCACTGTAGTGTAATCGCCGCCTCCGGTGCGGGTCACGGTGATTGTAATCTCCTTCACCGCCACCCGGCGGCCCAGAGAAATCTTAACCACGCTGCTGCCTTCCACCGGACCGATCCCACGGACTCCTTCCGGCAAAGAGAGGTCAAAGGGAATCGTTTCCCCGCTTCCGTCGGCATATGCCACAGCCACGGTACCTGTCCGCATGGCCCCGGGGCCTTCCGGGGAGATGATCTGAATTTCCTCCATCTCCACCGGTTCCGCCAGGGAGACAGTAAACTCCAGTGGGCCGCCGCCGGATCTCAAAGACACGATTTGGCCGTTATCTCGGAACAGATTTTCCAAAACGCCGGAAATCAAGCTGGTCCCGCTTCCCAGGCGGACCTCCTCCACCGGCGGGGCCAGCATGGCTGTATCCTGGACTTCGGGACTCCCTCCGGCGTTCCGGTTCCGGCTGACAATGGCCAAGTCACACACATCCACCGATCCGTCGCCGTTGAGGTCGTAACGCTCCAAATCCCGTCGCCGGCCGGAACCCAGGGCTTCGGACAGCTCCTCCCGGTCCCGGGCGTTGACCCGGCCGTCGCCGTTCACGTCTCCCAAGGTGAAAGTGCCGTCCGCCGTGCCTAAGGTGACGTGCTGAGAATATTTACCAATCATCAGCTCTTGGCGGCAGTTTGCGTAACCATCCCCAGCGAATTCCAGGGCATAATTTCCCTGCGGCAGGCCGGAAACCGTCAGATCCAGGTATCCTGGCCACCGTCCCCCGCCTAAGGATCCGCCGTCCTGATTCCGCAGGGCCACGGATGCGGGATAACCTCCAAGGTCCTGCCGGCTGGTTTCCTCCGTCAGGTCCAAAATTCCCAGCGAGCGGCCTTCCTGGAACAGCTCCGCCCGGACCCTCCGGTCCCGGAGAGCCTCCAGCGTCTGGGGCCAGTCCACCCGGACCGTGGCGGAAACGGCGCCGCTGACCGCCTCATCCCAGACGGCTTCCGCAGCTGGAAGAGCAGGGATCAGCAGTGCCCCGGCCAACAGCAGGGATGCTACGCGTTGTCTGATGCGCATAGGGGGAATCCTCTCTTTTCCGCCTCCGGAGCGGGGATACCGCCCCGGAAACTGTCGTTATGGAAAAATTATAGCAAGTTCCGGAAGGCTTGACAAGATGGAGTTTTCGCCGGGTAAAGGCTCAAAAATCCCCCTTGCAATCCCTCAAACTCTCCTGTATAATATTATTTCCGAAGCAAATTTCGGAAGTAATCTATTTGATACACGCCGTTTTGCCCGCCGCCGCTTCCGGCGGCGCCCGCAAAACATGGCACCATTATTTCCGCGTTTTTAATAATGTGGAAATAATCCGTTGCCGCTTTATTTTACATTGGGAGGACTTCGTTATGGCGGACGAAATCAAAGTGCCGGAGCTGGAAAGCCGGAATTTCATTCACGCGTTTATTGAGGAGGATGTCGCCCCCGGCGGGCAGTTTGAGGGCATGACGGTCCACACCCGCTTTCCCCCGGAGCCCAACGGCTACCTGCATATTGGCCACTGCAAGGCTCTGACGATCGACTTCGGCACCGCCGAAAAATACGGAGGGCTCTGCAACCTGCGCATGGACGACACAAACCCCACCAAGGAGGACGAAGAATTCGTGGAGGCCATCCAGGAGGACATCCACTGGCTGGGCTTCGACTGGGGGGACCGCTTCTTCTTCGGCTCCGACTACTTTGAGGAGGACTACCGCCAGGCGGAAGGCCTCATCAAAAAGGGTCTGGCCTATGTCTGCCAGCTGACCCCGGAGGAGTTTAAGGAGTACCGGGGGGGCGTGGGCGTTCCCGCCCGGAGCCCTTACCGGGACCGCCCCATAGAGGAGAGCCTGGACCTCTTCCGCCGGATGCGGGCCGGGGAGTTCCCCGACGGGGCCATGACCCTCCGGGCCAAGATCGACCTTGCCAGCGGCAATTTCAACATGCGGGACCCGGTGCTCTACCGGATCAACCACCTGCCTCACCACCGCCACGGAAACAAGTGGTGTATCTACCCCATGTACGACTTCGCCCACCCCATCCAGGACGCGCTGGAGGGTATCACCCACTCCCTCTGCTCGCTGGAATTTGAAGCTCACCGTCCCCTTTACAACTGGGTGGTGGAGCACTGCGACCTGCCCGCCAAACCCCGGCAGATCGAGTTTGCCCGCCTTGGCATCGACCACACCGTCATGAGCAAGCGGAAGCTCCGCCGCCTGGTGGAAGAGGGCCGGGTTTCCGGCTGGGACGACCCCCGGATGCCCACCCTCTGCGGCCTCCGCCGCCGGGGCTACACCCCCCGGTCCATCCGGAATTTCTGCGAGCGCATCGGTGTGGCCAAGTCCGCCAATGTCGTCGAGTATGGCTTTTTGGAACACTGCCTCCGGGAGGATCTGAACGCCGCGGCGGAGCGGGTTATGGCCGTCCTCCGGCCTGTGAAACTGACGGTCACCAACTACCCTGAGGGGAAAACAGAAACCGTCACCGTGGAAAATAATCCCGTGGACTCCGCCGCCGGAACCCGGGAGGTTCCCTTCTCCCGCACCCTGTGGGTGGAGGCGGAGGATTTCCTGGAAGTCCCCGTGCCTAAGTACAAGCGGCTCTACCCCGGCGGTCCGGAGTGCCGCCTCAAGGGGGCCTATCTCATCCGCTGCACCGGCTGTATAAAGGATGAAGCGGGGAGCGTGACGGAGATTCTCTGCGAGTACGACCCCGAGAGCCGCGGGGGTAACCCCGCTGACGGACGGAAGGTCAAAGGCGCGACGATTCATTGGGTGGACGCCGCCACCGCCGTGGATGCGGAGGTCCGGCTGTACGACAACCTCTTCTCCGACGAGAACCCCGACGCCGCCGACAAGGACTTCATCGACTGCCTGAACCCAAATTCCCTGGAGGTACTGACGGGCTGCAAGGTAGAGGCTTCTCTGGCGGAGGCGAAGGCCCCGGCAAATTTCCAATTCCTGCGGCAGGGCTACTTCTGCCTGGACAGCAGGGACAGCGCGCCGGGACACCTGGTGTTCAACCGGAGCGTCAGCTTGAAGGACAGCTTTAAGAAATGAAAAAACCGCCGGAAGGACGAACCTTCCGGCGGTTTTTCGTTTAATTCGTAACGGTGGTGGTGACCACACTGGTATAGGTTTCCACAGCGGCGGAGCTCTCCGTGGCAACATTATAGTCTGTGTCCCCGCCCTGGGAGGACAGCAGAATCTCACAGTCCTCCAGGGTGCCGGTGACCGTCACGTCCACATCCTCGCCTCCGGAGGTCTTCACCGTTCCGGTGTAGACCCCGCTTACCGCGATTTCCTCGGTGATGTCAAACTCCGCGTCACCCACGGTCAGTATCAGCTTCCCGTCCCGCAGCTCCGCGTCGGCGAAGACGCCGGTGACCTCCACCCGCTCTCCCGCTTCGTTCTCCAGCACGATGTGGGAATCGTCCTGGAAGATGATCCGCAGATCCTCAAACAGCGCGCCGTTGCTGGCCGCGTTGGCCGTCACGGCCAGAGCCAGGGTCAACATCGCCGCTAGAGCCACCGTCCGCAGGGCCTTCAACGGCCGCTTCATGATCTTCTTTTCGTTCATCTCGCTCATTTTTACAAAGACCTCCTTCTTCGCCTCGTCGGAGGCCCGGAGCCGGGAGAACGCCTCACGGTACAATTTCTCATCAATCATAGGCTTCTGCCTCCTTCAATTTTACTTTCAGCTGCCCCCTGGCCCGCATGAGCCAGGTCTGGACGGTGGACGTCTTGGCCTCCAGCAGCCCGGCGATCTCTTTCACGGAATAGCCTTCGTAATAGTGAAGGTACACCGCCGCCCGGTACTTGGGAGGCAGAGCCATCACCTGACGAAACAATTCCGTCTGGGCAGGTTGGTCGAACGCCGCAGTTTCTTCCACCCCGTTCAGGGAATCCGTTCGCCGCCGCCAGGGGGAGCGAAGCAGCTTTTTACACTCATTGGCCGCCACCCGAAGCAGCCACCGTTTCTCGTGGTCCTCCGACACAAAATCGTTCCGCTCCATATAGAACTTCAGCAGGGATTCCTGCATCACATCCTCCGCGTCCGCCCGATTTTTCAAATAGCTGTATGCCAGCCGGAACACCATGTCGCCGTAACGCTCCACGGCCTCCCGGAACCGCTGGTCCGTCAACGCGTCTCACCTCCTTCGGCTTGGTTTGGAAGGGCCCTTCTGTAAGGGATATCCCTCAGGGAGGCATAATATCCCGCAAAACTGAAAATTTCCTCAAAAAAACCGGAGGCCCCAAAGAGGGCCCCCGGTTTTTCTAATCAGCTTGCTTGTTTATTTTTTCATCTGCCACTTGGAGACGCAGAGGGAGCAGGCGATGTCCCCGGTGACGTTCAGGCAGGTACGGCCCATGTCGAAGAGCCGGTCCACCGCCACGATGAGGCCGATATAGGCCACAGGAATGCCCAGGGTTTCCAGCACCATGGCCAGCATGATCATGCCCGCGCCGGAGACGCCAGCGGTGCCGATGGAGGCCAGAGTAGCGGTAACCACCACGATCACCATCTGTCCCAAAGTCAGATGGATGCCTGCGCAGGAGGCGATAAACACCGTCGCTACGCACTGGTAGATGGCCGTGCCGTCCATATTGATTGTAGAGCCCAGGGGCAGGACGAAAGCGGCGATATCATCCTTGGCGCCCAGCTCATGGGCGCACTCTTTGGAAACCGGCAAAGTCGCCGCAGAAGACGTGGAGGTAAAGGCAAAAATCATGGCGGCGAAGGCGCCCTTGAAAAACTTGACGGGACTCATGCCCACAAAGATCTGAGCGGACATGGAATAGACCAGCACCGCGTGGACAATATAGCCGATGTATGCGCAGAGAATCACCAGGAAGAGAGAACCCAAAATAGCCGCGCCTTGGGTAGCGGTCACCCACGCCATGTAGGTGAACACGCCCACAGGCGACAGGGAGATCACGAACTCCATCAGCCGCTCAATAACCGCGTAGAACGAACTGACCATGTCCCGGCAGAGCTTGCCTTTCTCCCCAGCCATCATAATGGCTCCGCCGAAGAACAGGGAAACTACAATGACCTGGAGCATGTTGGCATTGACAAAGGCGCCCCACATGTTGCTGGGGAAAATGTCCACCAGCACGGACATGAAGCCGTTAAACGCCTTGGGCTCGTACTCCGCCGCGCCCAGCTCCGCGGAGAGGTCGGGGAACAGGCCCGCGCCCATGAAGATGTTGGCAAACACCAGACCGATCACACAGGCGATCGCGGTGGTGACCAAGAAGTAAGCTACGGTCTTGACTCCCACGGAGCCAACCTGCTTCATGTCGCCCATGGAGAGGATGCCGTCAATCATGCTCAGCAGCACTACGGGTACTACAATGAACTTCAGCAGGTTCACGAAGATGTCGCCGAAGGGCTTCAGATACGCCGCAGTGAAGTCCGCCCATCCGGCGAAATAGCAGATCAGGCCCACAGCAATACCGGCAAAGAGCGCAATCAGGATCCGTACGGGCAGGCTGTTTTTCTTCTTCATACACTCACCTCATAAAATAAAATCTTTGGGGCCCTCCGGAAGCGCACCTGCAATTTTGGACAAATGCTCCACCTGGAACCCTCCTCCAAATTAGTTACATTATACCAAAGCAGTCAGAAAATGTAAAGAGGAAATGGAAATTTTGTGAAAAAATTATGAAAAAAACGTGAACAGAGGCCCGATGTCTGATAATTATGTAAGACATCGGGCCTTATATGCGCTTACTTCTCTTTTACAGAATAGCCGCAGAAATGGATGGCAGCCTTTGCCAGCTCCCCGGTAGGATCTACGCAAGGCAGGTCCAGTCCTAGGGAGCGGACCGCCAAGGGCAGCTCTGTGCAGGCCAGGACGAAGCAGTCCGCTCCCCGGCGCGTCAACCCATCCGTGACGGAGCAGAACGCCTCCCGGTAGCGTTCCGGCGAAGCCCCGGCTTTGACACCTTGATAAATAACCTCCATCAGCGCCGCCTGTTCCCGCGCCTCCGGAACCAGAAAAGCCACGCCCTCCGCCGCCAAGGCTTCCTGATACAGCCCCGCTGAAAGGGTGCCCTTGGTGGCAAGTATGGCCGCCGTCTTCCCTGGAAACCGCCTCCGGCAGGCCCCGGCCGCCGCTTGGATCATGCTGAGAAAGGGCAGCTTCGTCAGAACCTCCAGCCGGGGGAGGAAATAGTGGGCGGTGTTGCAGGGCATAATCACACAGTCCGCCCCACAGGACTCCAGCTTCCGCAAGGAATCCGCCATGGCGGGAACCGGGTCCGCCCCACCCTCCAGGATGGCGGCGGTTCGGTCGGGAATGGAGGCGTTGCTGTCTATGTAGATCCGAATATGGTCATTGTCCCGGTTGGCATCGGTGAGAGCCGTGATTTTCTGGAATAGGTCCGCCGTAGCCATGGGGCCCATGCCTCCTAAAATGCCAATGGTCTTTTTCATCTTTTCACCCCCAAAAATCAGGGAACAAAAGTTCGCTGCCCACCTTCACCGTCAGCAAAATCAGCACGGCAATGACCGTGGGGCGAACAATTTTGCTGCCGTTTTTAATGGCCAGGCCGGAACCGATGTAGTGTCCCGCGATGGAGGCCACAGCGGCCATGAGTCCCACTTCCCAGAACACATAGCCCGAGGCCATCTGGGTCACCAGGCTGCCGATGTTGGAAGAGAGGTTAATCACCTTCACTCCCCCCGCCGCGTGGCGGGTGTCCAGCTTCGCCGCCCGGATGAAGACAATCATCAGAAAGGTCCCCGTGCCGGGGCCGTAATATCCGTCGTAGCCCCCGATGATAAAGGACGCCGCCCAAATGACAGCCAGCTGCTTTTTCAGCTCGATCTCCCCCGGCTCGTCGGGCCACTCCCGGCCCCGGAGGGTGATGAAGGCCACCACCGGAAGGACAAACAGCAGCAGGTATTTCAGCACCGCGTCCGGCGTCAGGTGCTGGAGCCAGGTTCCGGCGGTGGAACCCACCAGGGCGAAGACGATAGCCGGGCCGAAGAGCCGCCAATTGACATAGCCGTTCTTGATAAACCGGGCGGTGGAAAACACGGTGCCGATGGCGGCGGAAACCTTGTTGGTCCCCAGGGCATAGGGCGCGGGGAGATTTCCAAAAGCGATAAGGTGGGTGGGAACGGAGATGATGCCGCCTCCGCCGGCGATGGCGTCCATGAAAGATGCCAGAAATACGCCCACACAAATCAGCAGCACCACCCAGAGGGGAAAGCCGTCAATCCGCGGGGCTGTCAGAAACTGGAGCATGAAAAGGACCTCCTGCATTGTAGAACTGAGCTGTTATCATACCGCAACCCGGCGGCAAAATCAACGGTTCAACATATTTTTCTTAGCATACATTTCCAGTTTTCCGTCTATCTTTTGACTATTTTGCCGAAGGTCACCAAAAAATATTGTGAATCTTGAAGGAGATTTGGGAGAACATGCTAAAAGCAGGGCGGTTTTTTCGACAGGACCGTCCTTGACGCTATTTTTCAAAAGAAGTATAATATTCCAGAATAGCCAAGCGCTGTTTTTTAAGAAACTACAGTCCGCCTTTCGGACGGCGGGCGGGGCGCTCTGAAAAGAACGCCCGGGAAATTGGCGGGCCGCTCGCCGAAAGGCGGCAGCCGCAGTTCCGGTGAATATCTGCGGCTATGCACGGAGGTTGACTATGGCAAAACATAATCACGCCGAACGTTTCCATGCCGGAACCCTGACGGACGGCTGGCGCTGGTTCGGCTCCCACCCTGATCAAAAAAAGGGCGTGGAGGGTTGGACCTTCCGGGTCTGGGCCCCTCATGCCCAGAGCATTTCCGTCGTGGGAGACTTCAATAATTGGACCAACGGCGTTCATCCCCTTGCTCGGGACGGTGAAGTCTGGGAGGGCTTTATCCCCGGCCTGCCGGAGTACACGTCCTATAAATATGCGATTACCGGTCCCGATGGGGAGGTGCGGCTGAAAACGGACCCTTACGCTTTTCACTGCGAAACCCGTCCCGCCACCGCCGGCAAACTTTACGACATGACGGATTTCAAGTGGACCGACGCCGCCTTCCTGGCAAGGCAGGAAAAGCACCAGGTCTACGATTCCCCCCTGAACATTTACGAGGTGCACCTGGGCTCCTGGAAAAAGCGGCCCAACGGCGACTTTTATGATTATAAGGACATGGCCAAAGAGCTGGCCGCCTACGTCAAGGAAATGGGCTACACCGCCATTGAGCTGCTGCCCGTGCTGGAGCACCCCTTCGACGGCTCCTGGGGCTATCAGTGCACCGGCTACTTCGCCCCCACCTCCCGGTACGGCACGCCTAAGGACTTCCTCTGGTTCGTGAACCACATGCACAAAAACGGCATCGCCGTCATTCTGGACTGGGTCCCCGCCCACTTCTGCAAGGATTCCCACGGGCTCTATGAGTTCGACGGCGGCTGCTGCTACGAGTACAGCGACCCCAACAAGTGGGAGCACGCCTCCTGGGGCACCCGGGTCTTTGACTACGGCCGGCCCGAGGTGAAGAGCTTCCTCTTCTCCTCCGCCCGCTTCTGGCTGGAGGAGTGCCACATCGACGGCCTGCGGGTGGACGCCGTGGCCTCCATGCTCTACCTGGACTACAGCCGCCAGGGCGGGGCCTGGACCCCCAACAAGTACGGCGGACACGAGAACCTGGAGGCCATCGACTTCCTCCGGGAACTGAACGCCATGGCCTTTTCCGTGAAGCCCGGCGTCATGATGATCGCCGAGGAGTCCACCGCTTGGCCCATGGTCAGCCGCCCTGCCGACATCGGCGGCCTGGGCTTTAACCTCAAGTGGAACATGGGCTGGATGAACGACATGTGCCACTATCTGAAGCTGGACCCCTGGTTCCGCCAGGACCACCACAAAGACATCACCTTCTCCATGATGTACGCCTTCTCCGAGAACTTCGTGCTGCCCATCTCCCACGACGAGGTAGTCCACATGAAGGGTTCTGTGGTGGGAAAAATGCCCGGCGACTACACGAACCAGCTTCGCTGCACCCGGGGCTTCTACGCCTACCTTCTGGCCCATCCGGGGAAAAAGCTTCTTTTCATGGGCGCGGAACTGGGCCAGTGGCACGAGTGGAACGACAAGGAGTCCCTGGACTGGTATTTGCTGGAGAATGAAGAAAACCGGAAAGTCCACCGTTTCTTCAAGGAGGCCAACGCTTTCTACAAGAAAGAACCCGCCCTGTGGGAGGTGGACTTCAGCTGGGAGGGCTTCGAGTGGCTGGTGGTGGACGACAACCACAACAACGTGGTGGTCTTCCTCCGAAAGGACAAAAAGGGCCGGGACCTCCTCTGTGCCATCAACTTCTCCCCCAATACTTACGAGGGTTACCGTATGGGCGTCCCCGCCCACAAGCAGTACGCCCCCGTATTCAACACCGACGCCGTGGAATACGGCGGCGACGGCTTCGGGGACAAGGAACCCGTCCCTGTAGAGGCCACCCCGTCCCATGGCAAGGAGCACTCCGCCGCTATCCGCATTCCCGCCTTCGGCGCAGTATTCCTCCGGGGCGAGGGAACCTTCCCCAAGCCCAGGTCCGCAAAGGAGTCCAAACCCCCCAAAGCCGTAAAGGCGGTGGAGAAGACCGCCAAGGCCGCGGGAAAAACGGTCAAAGCCTCCGCCAAAACTCTGGTCAAGGCCGTTAAGGCTTCCACCAAGGCGGAAAAAGCCCCCAAAGAGGGCAAAGATGAAAAACCCGTGAAAAAGCCCAGAGCAAAAAAACAGGCAAAGGAGCTGAAAGAGACATGAAGAAAGAATGCATTGCCATGCTGCTGGCCGGAGGACAGGGCAGCCGCCTTTATGTCCTCACCGGAGACATGGCAAAGCCCGCCGTCCCCTTCGGCGGCAAGTACCGCATCATCGACTTCCCCCTCTCCAACTGCACCAATTCCGGCATCGACACCGTGGGCGTGCTGACCCAGTACCGCCCCCTGGAGCTGAACAGCTATATCGGCAGCGGACAGCCTTGGGACCTGGACGGCTCCACCGGCGGCGTCCATATCCTGCCCCCCTACCAGGGCGCCAAGGGCGGCACCTGGTACAAGGGCACCGCCAACGCCATCTATCAGAACCTGGGCTTCATCGATATGCACGACCCCGAGTACCTGGTCATCCTCTCCGGCGACCACATCTACAAGATGGACTATTCCGACATGCTGGCCCGCCACAAGGCGGCAAACGCCGCCTGCACGATCTCCGTCATGGAGGTGCCCTGGGCGGAGGCTCCCCGCCTCGGCATCATGAGCGTGGACGGGGACGACATGATCACCGAGTTCGCCGAAAAACCCAAGGAACCCAAGAGCAACCTGGCTTCCATGGGCATTTACGTATTCTCCTGGAAAGCCCTGCGGGAGTATCTGATTAACGATGAGGCCAATCCCAACTCCGAAAATGACTTTGGCAAGAACATCATCCCCAATATGCTGGGTGACGGGCAGCGCATGGCCGCCTATCGTTTCGCCGGTTACTGGAAAGACGTTGGTACCCTGGAATCCCTCTGGGACGCCAATATGGACATGCTGGCCCCCGAGTCCGGCCTGGACCTGCGGGACCGTTCCTGGCCCATCTACGCCCGCTCCGTCAGCGCTCCCCCCGCCTTCCTGGGCGAGAACTCCGCGGTGGCCCACAGCGCCGTGAACCGGGGCAGCGTGCTGGAGGGCGTGGTGGAGAACTCCGTCCTCTCCCAGAACGTCACCGTGGGCGAGGGCGCGGCGGTCCGCTATTCCGTTCTCTTCCCCAACGTGGAAGTGGCCCCCGGCGCGGTGGTGGAGTACGCCATCCTGGGCGAGGGCTGCAAGATCGGCCCGGGCTGCCGCGTGGGCGGCACGCCGGAAAATACGCCGGAGGGCTGGGGCCTGACGGTGCTGGCCCCGGGCTGCCAGCTGCCTGAGGGCAAAGACGCCAAAGCGGGTATCATGCTGAACCGCAACGGTGAGGAGGTGTCCAAATGAACGGACTGCACGGAATTATTTTCACCTATGAACGCCGCGGCAACCTCCAGGAGCTGGGCTCGATCCGCTCCTCCGCCTCCATTCCCTTCGGCGGAAGGTTCCGGGCGGTGGACTTTGCCCTTAGCAGCCTGGTCAACGCCGGAGCCACTGACGTGGGCATCATCCTCCACGGACATTACCAGAGTCTGCTGGATCACCTTGGAACCGGCAAGGACTGGGACCTGAGCCGCAAGCGGGGCGGTCTGCGGCTGCTGCCTCCCTTTAACTACAAGGGCGACTGGGGCGCTATGCCCTACCGGGGTCATATCGAGGCCCTGACCGCCGTGCGGACCTATCTGGAGGAAATCCGACAGGATTACGTGGTCATGATGGACGGTGACCTGGTGGCCAACCTGCCCTTGAGCGACGTCTATGAAAACCACATGAAGTCCGGCGCGGACATTACGGTGGTCTGCGCCAACGACAGCTTCATGACGGAAGACGGAACCTATTTCCAGGTGGGCGAGGGCGGCCGGATCACCGAGGTCTTCATCAGCCCCCATACCCCCCGGGGCCTCCGGGGACTGGGCGCCTATATTGTCTCCAAAAAGCTCCTGCTGGAACTGGTGGATGACTGCGCCGCCAAGGACCAGCTCAGCTGGCGGGGCGACGTTCTCCAGGCCAGGAAGGACAAGCTGAACATTCAGAGCTACATTTGGAAGGGCTATGCCGCTCAGATTCGCTCTGTCCAAGAGTATTACGACCGCAGCATGCAGCTGCTGGACCCCGTGATCCGGGCGGACCTGTTCTGCGCCCTGCGCCCTGTCCGGGCTAAAAACGCGGACCTCAGTTCCACCTATATCGGTCCTGGCGGCAAATGCGTCAACTCCCTGTTCGGCGACGGCTGCTCCATTGAGGGTGTGGTAGAAAACTCCATTCTTTTCCCCGGCGTCACCGTAGAGGCCGGCGCAGTGGTGCGCAACTGCGTGATCTTCAAGGATTCCATCGTTCGCAAGGACGCACAGCTGAGCTACATCATCGCCGACAAGGATGTAGAAGTCCTTTCGGGCCGGACGCTGATGGGCCATGCTACCTATCCCATTGTCCTGGCTAAAGGGAGCAAAGTATAAAATTTCATAAAAGGGGGGCGCCTGCGTCCCCCTTTTATGATGGAAAGGCCGGATTGACCCGGGCCTCTCCATTTGGTATAATGTAAGGAATGTCTTTGATCCCCGGGGCTTAAGGCCTTTGTCCATGTGCCGGGGGTGATATGAAAAGGAGTTAAGTGTATGAAAATTTTGTATGTGACCAGCGAGGCGGTCCCCTTTTGTAAAACCGGCGGCCTTGCCGACGTAGCCGGCTCTCTGCCCCCAGCCCTGGCGGAACAGGGCGCCGAAGTGGCTGTGGTCCTGCCCCTTTATGCGCGGGTACGGGACCGCTTCGGAAGCCAGCTGAAATTTGAGTGCTACGACTATGTGGACCTTGCGTGGCGGCACAGCTACTGCGGATTGTTCTCCTTGGAGAAAGACGGCGTGACCTGGTACTTCTTGGACAACGAGCAATACTTCAACCGGGGCACGCTCTATGGCCAGGCCGACGACGGCGAGCGGTTCGCCTTTTTCTCCCGGGCCGTAGTGCGGATGCTGGATCATTTCAAATTCTGGCCCGAGGTAGTCCACTGCAACGACTGGCAGTCCGCCTTGGTCCCTATCTATCTGAAAGATGACGGCGTTCGGGAAGATCGCTACCGCTCCATTAAAACGGTAGTCACCATCCACAATATTGAGTACCAGGGCCGGTACAATCCCTATGTCCTGGGCGAACTCTTCGGCCTGGACGCCGGCTGGGTCAAAGACGGCACTATGCTGATGGACGGCGACGTCAACCTTCTCAAGGGCGCCATTCTCTGCGCCGACGCGGTCAACGCCGTCTCCCCCACCTATGCCAACGAGCTGAAAATGCCCTATTTCGCCCACCGGATGGAGGGCATCATGCGCCGGTGCTCCGACAAACTCTCCGGCGTGCTGAACGGCATCGACATGAAGCTCTACGACCCCAGGACCGACGGGCGTATCCTGAAAAACTTCTCTGCTGAGGACATGACCGGCAAGGACGCCTGCAAAGCCGAACTTCAGCGGATGGTAGGCCTCCGGGAAGAGCCCCACACCCCCATTGTGGCCATGGTCAGCCGCCTGGTTTCCCATAAGGGCCTGGACCTGATCTGCGAAGTGCTCCACGACATGATGGAACTTCCGATGCAGCTGGTGGTTCTTGGTACCGGAGACAGGCGGTATGAGGAGTTTTTCCACTGGGCCGCTCAGCAGTATCCCGGCCGGATGACTGTCCGCCTGGATTATAACGAGGACCTGTCTATGGCAATTTACGCCGGAGCGGATCTGTTCCTGATGCCCTCTAAGAGCGAACCCTGCGGTCTGAGCCAGATGATTGCCATGCGCTACGGCACGTTGCCCATAGTCCGGGAAACCGGCGGCCTGAAAGACACCGTCCAGCCCCATGACGATTATAATGGCGTCGGCAACGGCTTCAGCTTTACCAATTACTCCAGCGGCGATATGCTCCATGTAATCCGGGAAGCCGTGTATCTCTACAAGGATTTCCCCGACCTCTTCGGCAACCTGCGTCAGCGGGCTATGGCCTGCGATTTCAGCTGGGCCCGCAGCGCCAGAGAGTATCTGCGTATTTACGCTACCATTACCGGCCAGACCTGGCCCCTTCCCTCCGACACGCACCGGGCCGCGGAAGCCCCTGTTCCCGCGGAGGAATCCGCTCCCGCCGCAGAGGCCGCGCCTGTTGAGGAGCCCGTCCCTGCTGAGGAACCCGCGCCCGCCGCAGAGGCCGCGCCCGCTGAGGAGCCCGTCCCTGCTGAGGAACCCGCACCCGCCGCAGAGGCCGCGCCCGCTGAGGAGTCCGTCCCTGCTGAGGAACCCGCTCCCGCCGCAGAGGCCGCGCCTGCGGAAGAACCCGCCTCAGCTGAAGAGAAACCGGTTAAGAAGACTCGGAAAGCCGGGAGCAAAACCACCGGAAAAACTGAGAAAGCTGAGAAAAAAGCTGCCAAGAAAGCTGAGAAGGCTACAACCGTTAAGAAAGGAACCGCCGGAAAGAAGAAGTCCGCGGAGTGAGAACGCTTATGACGCCGATTACAACAACAGCACTGGAAGAAGCCCTGTCCGCCAAACTGATGACCAACTTCGGCAAAGCTGCCGATGAAGCCACCGAAGGCGAGATGATGCGGGCCAGCGCCCTGGTCCTCCGGGACATGATGGCCCTCCGGGAGGTGGAAACCCGGAAGAAAACCCGTCAGAACAAGAAAAAGCAGGTCCATTACCTGTCCATGGAGTTTCTCATGGGCCGGAGCCTAATGAAGAACGCCTACAACCTGGGGCTGCTGCCCCAGCTGAAGGAAGCTCTAGAGCACTTGGGCTTCAAAGCCGGGGATATATTCGAGATGGAGCCCGACGCCGCCCTGGGCAACGGGGGACTGGGGCGTCTCGCCGCCTGCTATCTGGATTCCATGACCACTTTGGAGATTCCCGCCACCGGTTACTCCATCTGTTACGAACTTGGCCTCTTCAAGCAGAAGGTTGTAGAGGGCCAGCAGGTGGAGCTCCCCGATCACTGGAAGGACCTGGGCGCGGCTTGGCTGCTGCCTAAGCCCGCCGAAGCGCAAATGGTTTCCTTTGGCGGCACCCTGCGGGAGTTCTGGGCCGACGGGCACCTTCACACCGTCAATGAAAACGCCACCACGATCCAGGCAATTCCCTACGATATGGAAATTGCCGGATACGGCACCGAACATGTCAACGTCCTCCGCCTGTGGGACCCCCGCCCCACTAAGGCCATTGACATGAGTCTTTTCGGCCAAGGCGAATATCTGAAAGCCTCTGAAGAGGAGACTATGGCCGAAACCATCGCTAAGGTCCTTTATCCGGACGACAATCACATTGAAGGAAAATCCCTCCGCCTCAAACAGCAGTATTTCTTCGTCTCCGCCACCATCCAATCCATTACCGCCAAGCATTTGGATACTTATGGGACGTTAAAAAACTTCCATGAGAAAAACGTTATTCAGATCAACGACACCCACCCCACCCTGGTGATCCCGGAGCTGATGCGGGTCCTTATTGACGACACAGGAATGAACTGGGACGACGCCTGGTATATCACCACCCATGCCGTGGCCTACACGAATCACACCGTCCTGGCTGAGGCGTTGGAGCGCTGGCCTCAGACCCTGATGGAGCGCCGCCTGCCCCGCATTTGGCAAATCATCCAGGAGATTTCCAACCGCTGGCAGCGAAAGGTAGAGGACTTCTATCACGATCCCGCTAAGACGAAGAAAATGGCCATCGTCTGGGACGGCGAGGTCCGCATGGCAAACCTGTGCATTGCCGGCGGCATGGCCGTCAACGGCGTATCTGCCCTCCACTCCGACATTCTGCGCAACGACGTCTTCAAGGACGCCTGCGCTATGGAACCCAAAAAATTCCAAAATGTCACCAATGGCATTGACCACCGCCGCTGGCTCAGCGAAATCAATCCCGGTCTGGATAGCCTTATCAAGGAACTGACCGGCGGGGATGCTTATCTGTCCGATGCCTCTGTCCTTCAAAAGCTGGACGCCTATGCAGATGACAAAACCGTGCTGGACCGTTTGGCCGAAATCAAGCGAAAGAACAAAGAGCTTTTAGCCGTCCACGCCAAGCGGAGCCGGAAAGTCATTTTGAATCCCGACGCCATTTTCGATGTGCAGGCGAAGCGGCTTCACGAGTACAAGCGGCAGCTTTTGAACGTACTGCACATCATCGCCCTGTACCAGAAACTTAGGGACGACCCCAACGCCATCACCCAGCCCCACACCTTCCTCTTTGGCGCGAAGGCGGCTCCGGGCTACGTGGTTGCCAAGCGGATTATCCGCCTCATCAACTCCCTTGCGGACCAGATCGAGCATGATCCCGCCTGTAAGGATAAACTGCAAGTGGTCTTCCTGGAGAACTATCGGGTTTCCCTGGCGGAAGTGCTGATGCCCGCCAGCGAGGTAAGCCAGCAGATCTCCACCGCCGGCAAAGAAGCCAGCGGCACCGGAAATATGAAGTTCATGATGAACGGCGCCTTGACGGTGGGTACTCTGGACGGCGCAAATGTAGAAATGCACGAGGTTCTGGGAGATGAGAACATGTTCCTCTTCGGCCTCCACGCCGACGAAGTGGAAGCCATGAAGCGGGAAGTCTATGTACCCCAGCGCTGGTATAATAAAGATGAGCGCCTCCGCAAAGCTATGGATGCTCTGCGCACCGGCTTCCGGGACGGCGTCTGCTATGACGATCTCTATCAGCGCCTCCTGCTGGGTATGGGCGGCAGCCCCGCCGACGAGTATTTCCTCCTTGCGGATTTCGCCGCTTACTGCGAAGCGGAAAAACGCATGGTTGAAACCTACGCCGACCCCGTCAAGTGGAACCGTATGAGCCTTCACAATATCGCCCGCAGCGGTATCTTCGCCGCTGACCGGGCCATTGCTCAGTATGCGGACAACATCTGGCACGTGCCTCACAAATAATGGACCGGCGCGAAGAAGGGACGTATCCAAATTGGATACGTCCCTTCCTTTTATACGATCGGTTTACATAATTGCTTTTGCATCAATCTCTTTTTTCATTTTTCCGGCAAAATCCTCCAGGCTCATAGCTCCCAGATCCTCACCGCCGCGGGTGCGGACAGAGACGGTTTTGTTCTCCACATCCCGGTCGCCCACCACCAGCATGTAGGGCACCTTCTCCAAGGTCGCCTCCCGAATTTTCTTGCCGATCTTCTCATTGCGGACGTCAGTTTCCACCCGGAAACCTTTCTCATCCAGGGCTTTGGCCAACTCGGCGGCATAGGCGTCCGCCCGGTCGGTGACGGTGAGAATCTTTACCTGGACAGGGCTCAGCCACAGGGGAAAAGCCCCGGCAAAGTGCTCCGTGATGACGCCAATGAAACGCTCGATGGAGCCCAGCACCACCCGGTGAATCATGATGGGCCGATGCTTTGCACCGTCTTCTCCGGTGTATTCCAGCTCGAAGCGCTCGGGCAACTGGCTGTCCAGCTGGATCGTGCCACACTGCCAGGTCCGGCCCAGAGAGTCGGACAGATGGAAATCCAGTTTGGGACCATAGAAAGCCCCGTCCCCCTCGTTGATGACAAAATCCTTACCCATATCGGTAATGGCGGCTTTTAGAATATCCTGATTTCGTTCCCACTCCTCCACGGTGCCGATGTGGTCTTCCGGCATGGTGGAGAGCTCGATGGTATAGCTCAGGCCAAAAACAGAGTAAACTTCGTCAAAGAGACGCACGGTTTCCTGAATCACGTCCTGCATCTGCTCCCGGGTCATGAAAACGTGAGCGTCATCCTGGCTGAAGCAGCGGACCCGGAACAATCCGTGGAGGGCACCGGACAGCTCATGGCGGTGGACCAGGCCGATCTCCCCCACCCGCAGGGGCAGCTCCTTATAAGAGTGGGGCTCGCTGGCGTACACCAGCATACCGCCCGGGCAGTTCATGGGCTTGACCGCAAAGTCCACATCGTCGATGACGGTGGTGTACATGTTGTTCTTATAATGGTCCCAGTGGCCGGAGCGCTCCCACAGCTGGCGGTTCAGCATGATGGGAGTGGAGATTTCCACATAGCCGTATTTCTTGTGGACCTGCCGCCAATAGTCCAGGAGGGTATTTTTCAGCGTCATGCCCTTTGGCAGGAAGAAGGGGAAGCCGGGCCCCTCGTCCCGAAGCATGAACAGGCCCAACTCCTTGCCCAGCTTCCGGTGGTCCCGCTTCTTGGCCTCCTCAATGCGCTGGAGATATGCGTCCAGTTCATCCTTTTTGGGGAAGGCAATGCCGTAGATCCGTTGGAGAGTCTCCCGATTGGAGTCTCCCCGCCAGTAGGCGGCGTTGCAGGCGGTGAGCTTGATGGCATTGCCCTTTACCCGGCCGGTGGAATCCAGATGGGGGCCGGCGCAGAGGTCGGTGAACTCTCCCTGTTTGTAAAAGCTGATGGCGGCGTCTTCCGGCAAGTCGTTGATAAGCTCCACCTTGAAAGGCTCGCCCTTCTCCTCCATGAATTTGACCGCCTCCGCCCGGGGAAGCTCAAATCGCTCCAGCTTCAGTTTTTCCTTGCAGATCTTCCGCATCTCGCCCTCAATCTTTTCCATGATCTCGGGGGTGAAGGGAAAAGGCGAATCCATGTCATAGTAAAAACCCTCGTCGATGGAGGGGCCAATCGCCAGCTTCACCTCCGGGTACAGGCGTTTGACGGCCTGAGCCAGGATATGGGAGCAGGTGTGCCAATACGTCTTGCGGTAAGTTTCGTTCTCAAAGGTATACAGGCTGCTTTCTTCACTCATGGTAATTCCTCCTTGTATTGAGGGGCGGGGATAAAAAAGTCCCACCCCTGATGAAGAATCAGGGGTGGGATACGAAAAACGCATTCCACGGTTCCACCCTGCTTGCGGCCCAAAGACGGACCGCCGCTCGCGTCCCCTGTAACGGGAGGGCCCGGCCCGGTCATCCCGGGCGGCTCGGGAGTGGTGGAGGTTCCGCGTTCCGCGCGGGACGTTCTCAGCATTACGCGTCCCTCTCTGTGCGTTTCCGGCGGCTCCGTCTCCGTCACGGCCAATTTAACAGGGTCACTATATCACCAGAATGAACTCTTGTCAAGAGGGAGACGCTCCCCGGGAGTGTCCAATTGCGCATTTTATGACAGGGCCATCGTGTAGGGGCCGCCGCCCCCGGCGGCCCACCGGCACAAGGATTGGGCCACGCATCAGGCCGCCCAAGGGGGCGGCCCCTACAGGATCAAATCTCCCCATTGGACGCTCCCACGCTCCCTTCTCTATTCCCTTCCTACCTATCCTGCCGTTCCAAAAAATAGCCGTACCGCCAGGGCTGCCGCGGCAAAGCCCGTCAAATCCGCTGCCAGGGCGGCGGGAACTGTGTGTCTGGTCTTCGTAATCCCGGCGGAACCAAAGTAGACGGCGATGGTATAGAATGTAGTCTCCGTGCTCCCCAGCATTACCGCCGCCACCCGCCCTATGTAACTGTCCGGCCCATGAGAGGCCATCAAATCGCTGGCCACCGCCAAGGCGCCGTTTCCGGACACCGGCCGGACCAACATCAGCGGTGCAGTTTCCGGAGGGATCCCCAACCATTCCAGCGCTGGGGCGCACAAGCTGGACAGCCACTCCATAGCCCCGGAAGCCCGGAACATACTCACCGCCGTCAGCAGTCCCACCAGGGCCGGGATGATCCGCAGCAGCACGGACAGTCCCTCCTCCGCTCCATGTGTTAGCGCGGCGTACACATCCACCCGTTTCCCCAGGCCGTACACCGCCACTGCCGACAACAACACCGGGATTACCAAAGAACTCAGATTCATGGGCGTCTCCTCCACCGGGACAACAGTCCCGCCGCCAGCAGCCCCGCCGCTACCGACAGCACGGAAGCCAGCCACACCGCAGGCAGGATGTCAAAGGGCGTCTTACATCCCGCTGCTGCTCGGACAGAGGCAATGGTGGCCGGAATCAACTGAATAGAAGCGGTGTTCAAAACCACCAGCCGGCATAGTTCGTCGCTGGCAACTCCGCCGCATCCCCGGGCCATTCTCCTGGCAGCCCGGATGCCAAGGGGAGTGGCCGCATTTCCCAGGCCCAGCAGATTGGCCGAAACATTAGCGGAGACTGCCGCCAGTGTCTCCGCATCCCGGCAGGCGTCCGGCAGTAAAAACCGCAGCAGGGGCCGGAACATTTTTGCCAGTCCCGCCGAAATACCGCAGGCATTCATAATCTCCATCACGCCGCTCCAGAGGCAGAGAATTCCTGCCATAGAAAGACTCAGTTCAATTGCGGAGCGCGCTCCATCCAAAGCGGCGCTTGCCACCGCGTCCAGGTTTCCCGACAGAAGACCGAAGAGCAGCGACAGCGTCACCATCCCCGTCCAGACCCAGGCCATTTCCATAATATTCCTCCTTTGGAAGCTTTTTTCCTTTAAATGTGAATATCTTCTTAATTTTTCCTAGGAAAGAATTGACAAACTCCGACTCTTTGTGATAAGGTTACACCACCTGTTGGAGGTCCCCGCGGACATAGGGAAAGGAGGAGAGCTATGAAATCGACTGGAATCGTAAGAAAGGTGGATGAGTTGGGCAGGATTGTGCTTCCCATTGAGATGCGGCGCACCCTGGACATTGCCGAGCGCGACGCATTAGAAATCTATGTGGAAGGCTCGTCCGTTATACTCAAAAAGTATAAGCCGAGCTGTATTTTCTGCGATGCCACCAAGGACATTGCACTCTTCAAAGGCAAGAGTGTGTGTCCAAAATGCATGAGAGAACTATCCCGCATGAACGCATCTTGAGGCCGTCCCTTTATGAAGCGGAAGCATGCTGGAACGACAGTTCCGGCATCCCCATCGGGAATGCGCTAGGGAAGGCTGACAAACCTAACGTGTAAAAGCAACAGGGACTTGCTCCCCGCCGTGGTGGAAGTCGGCGGGGGGGAGTCCCCGTTGATCTTCCCGAAAAAAAGACGCGAAAGCTGCTAAAACAGCAGTTTTCGCGTCTTTTTTAATTTTCAAGAGGCCGCTCCTCAGGGCCTGAGGACAATAGCAATGTAGATCGCTCGAACCCCGCCGCCCGGGCCAGCTCCGCCGCCTGGGCATACCCATAGACGACGGCTCCGGCGCTGTGCGCGTCGGCGGTGAGGATGATCTTTCCGCCCATAGACCGCCATTCCCGCAGGAGAAAGAGCGCCGGATAGGGAACACTGCGGTATCCCCGGGACATTGCTCCGGTGTTGATTTCCAGCAGCGTTTCCCGCGGGTCCGCAGCGTGAAGGGATTCTAGAGCCATGGCTTGATAGCGAAGGTCCGTCTCCTCAAAAAAATACCCGTCCTTGTTGAACTTGGCAATCAGATCAAAGTGCCCCAGGATCGTAGGCTTTCGTTCCGCCATTTGCCGGACTTCATCATAATATTGCCCCACCATTATCAGGGAATTACCCCGAAACTGCTTCCGGAGGCACCGCTTCAAGCTTTCCGAATCCCAATCCACGGCATGCCAGCCGCCCTCCAAATCCCGCATATGGTGAACGCTTCCAATCCAATAGTCGAAGCCCTCCGCCGTCACGTCGGCGCAGTTATCCAGCTCTATGCCCAGCAGCACGTCGATCTGTCCGGCATACGCTTCCCGCAGCCGCAGAACCTCCGTTCGGTAAGCTGTCATATCGGAAGGAAGAACCTCCCCCTCGTCTTCCGGCAGAGGGGTGTGGCTATGTCCGGACGCGCCAAAAGAGACAGCTCCGGCTTCAAAGGCTGCCCGAACCATTTCCGCCAGAGTGTTCTCTCCATCGCACATCGTAGAGTGGGTATGGACGGAGCTGATGTTCCTCATTGCATCCGCTCCTGCTTTACCTTATGATCCACTACATGGCGCTTTTCCAGCTCCCGGGTGACATCCTCCACAGAAATGCCCATTTGAACCATCAGTACCATTACGTGGTAACACAGGTCGGCAATCTCGTAGACTGTCTCCTCCCGGTCCTCCTTCCGCCCGGCAATAATAACCTCGGTGCACTCCTCTCCCACTTTCTTGAGGATCTTGTCCAGCCCTTTGTCAAAGAGGTAGGTCGTATAGCTCCCCTCTTTGGGGCTGGTCTTCCGCCCGGAGATAAGCCGGTACAGCCCCTCATAGCTGAATTGTTTCAGCTCGTTGGAGAGGTACAGTTCATGAAAGAAGCAGCTCTCCGCCCCGGTATGGCAGGCGGGGCCCTCCTTCACCACCTCCACCACCAGCGCGTCTTGGTCGCAGTCGGCAGTGATGGAAACCACATGCTGGCGGTTTCCGCTGCTCTCTCCCTTCCGCCAAAGCTCCCGGCGGCTTCGGCTCCAGAAACAAGTCCGCCGCTCATCGATCGTAATGGCCAGGCTCTCCTCGTTCATATAAGCTAAGGTCAAAACCTGCTTGGTGTAATGGTCCTGAACAATGGCGGGGATCAGGCCCCTCTCGTCAAATTTCAAATCCATAGAGACTCTCCTTTTCTCACAGTCTCATCTCCACGCCCTTGCCGCGGAGAAAGCGCTTCAAGTCCTTGATGTCCACCTGTTTCGTGTGGAAGATGGAGGCCGCCAGCCCCGCGTCCACACCGGGATGGGTAAAGAGCTCCGCAAAATGCTCCATTTTCCCCGCCCCTCCGCTGGCAATGATGGGCACGTTCACACGACGCGCTAAGGCGTCCAGCATCTCCAGGTCGAAGCCGCTCTTCACTCCGTCGGTATCGATAGAGTTCAGTACGATTTCCCCCGCGCCGTCTCCCACACCCCGGACCGCCCACTCCATGGCGTCAATGCCGGTGTCCTCACGTCCTCCCTTAGCAAAGAGGCGGAATTTCCCATCCACCCGTTTCACGTCCATGCTGAGGACCACACACTGGTCCCCATAGCGCTTTGCCGCCGCGGCGATGATGGAGGGGTCCGCAATGGCTCCGGAGTTAACGCTGACCTTATCCGCGCCGCATTTCAGCACCCGGTCAAAGTCCTCCAGTTTCCGGATGCCGCCCCCTACCGTGAGGGGAATGAAAATCTCGGAGGCTACCCTGCGGAGAATGTCCGTAAACAGACCCCGATCCTCGGCTGAAGCGGTAATATCGTAGAACACCAGCTCGTCCGCCCCGGCGGCGTTATAGAACCGGGCCATGTCCACCGGGTCCGCCAAATCCCGGAGTCCCTTGAAATTGGTCCCCTTTACCACCCGGCCGTCCCGCACGTCCAGACAGGGAATAATGCGCTTGGCTAACACATCTCCACCTCCTGAATAACGGTTCCCAGGTCCAGCTGCCCGGCGTACAGGGCTTTGCCCAGAATAACGGCCCGGACGCCCATATCCTTCAGCCGCCGCAGTTCCTCCAGGGAACTGACGCCGCCGGAGGCCGTGATATCCAGGCCCTCAATTTGGACCAGCTCCTGATAGATCTCCAGATTCGTCCCCCGGCCCGCGCCGTCCCGGCTGATATCGGTATAGATGACGGCCTTCACTCCTGCATCTCGGAGGCGGCGGCAAAAATCCACTCCTTTTTCCCGGGAAAGCTCCTTCCAGCCGTTGACAGCCACATATCCCTCCCTGGCGTCCACGCCTACGGCAATCTGATCTGCGTACTTTTGAGCCATACGGGTAGTGAAGGCAAAATCCTTTACGGCTATGGTACCCAAAATGCACCGGCTCACTCCCAGGTCCAGGTATTGCTGAATACGCTCCTCCGTGCGGATTCCGCCGCCTACCTCCAGATAGAGCCCGCCCTGCTTTGCAATGGCGGCAATGCTGTCAAAGTTCGCCATTGTTCCGTCCCGAGCCCCGTCCAGGTCCACCACGTGCAGATAATGAGCCCCTGCGCCGGCAAACGCTCTCGCCTGAGCGCAAGGGTCCGCACCGTAAACCGTTTCCTGGTTATAGTCCCCCTGATAAAGACGCACCACCTGTCCGCCCCGCAGGTCAATGGCGGGAAAAATCTGCATGGAATCACTCCTCTTCTCATTCATGGACCTTGCAGGTCAGTTCTTCCGCTTCCAGGCGAAAAACCTGAGTCTTTTCCAGGACATCCCCGTCAAAGTCCCACTGTTCCCTCCCGGTGAGATGGGCCATAATGGCGGTCAGTCCCGTCCGCTTTTCCTCCGGCGTCTCCGCCAGAGTCACCGGACCTCCGCCCATGACGCACTGATACCGGGCGGTATAGGCGCAGGCCCGCTCTCCTTTCACCAGCTCATGGCCGGCATCCATCTCAAAAGCGGCCCAGCCGGCTTTGCGAATCAGGCTGATTTTCCGGCCCTCCGCCGCGCTATGAAAGTAAAACGTATAGCGCCCGTCTTTTTCTGTAAAACCAAAATCCAGAGGGACCACGTAGGCTCGTCCCCCATCGCACAGTCCTAAGCGGCAGCAGCTACAACCTGTTATGATTTCCCGGATTTTTACAGGATCGGTTACTTCCCGGTCGGTTCTCCTCATAGTTCCGTCCCCTCTCACAATTCCGCAAAGGCCCGCAGCAGCCGCAGCCCCGCAGCCCCGGATTTCTCCGGGTGGAACTGAACGCCCCAGACGTTTCCCCGGCGGACCGCACCGGTAACGGCGGCGTCTCCATACCGGGAAATCCCCAGGGTGCTGTCCCGGCAATTCCGGGCGTAGAAGCTGTGGACATAATAAACATATTCGCCGTTCTCAAAATACCGGAACAGCGGATCGTCCCTCAGAATTTCCAGGCTGTTCCAGCCCATATGGGGCACCTTCAGCCTTTTGTCCGTCAGGTTCTCTCCCAAAAACACCACATCCCCGGGAACCAGACCCAGACCAGGGTGTTCACCGTACTCAAAGCTGCGGTCAAACAGCAGCTGCATCCCCAGGCAAATGCCCAGGAGAGGCTTCCGCCCCGCCTCCTCCAGAAGGACGGGAACCAGACCTGTGGCATCCAGTTTGCCCCGGGCATCACCGAATGCACCCACGCCGGGAAGAATGATCCGGTCCGCCGCCCGGAGGTGATCCGCTTCACCGGTGACTTCTGTCTCCAGGCCCAGGGAGCGGAGGCTGGATTGCAGGGAAAACAGGTTTCCCACGCCGTAGTCCACAATGGCAACCACTCACAGCACCCCTTTCGTGCTGGGAATCTCGCCGCTGTGCTTTGGGTCGATGGACACGGCCTCCTTCAGCGCCCGGCCCGCGCCCTTGAAAACGGCCTCTAATATATGGTGGGTGTTCTCCCCCGCCATTTGGCGGATATGGAGCGAGCCGGGGCAGTTCCGCACAAAGCCCAGCCAGAATTCTTTTGCCAGTTCCGTGTCGAAATCCCCCACCTTGGCGGCGGACAGTTCCAGTGCCCAGCCCAGATAATCCCGGCCCGACAGATCCACGGCGCAGAGAACCAGCGTCTCGTCCATAGGCAGCAGAAACTGTCCATACCGGACAATCCCCCGCTTGTCTCCCAGGGCCTCTTGAAACGCCTTGCCCAGGCAGATCCCGGTGTCCTCCACGGAATGATGGCAGTCCACCTGGACATCTCCCCGGCAAACGACAGAGAGATCAAAGTCCCCATGCCGGGCAAAAAGCTCCAGCATGTGATTCAGGAAGCCGCATCCGGTGGAAACATCCGCTTTCCCGGTCCCGTCCAGATTCAAAGAGAGTTTAATCCTGGTTTCCTGTGTATCCCGTTGAATACTCGCGGTGCGCATAACGCGGCCCTCCTTATCTTCCGGCCAACAGCCGGTCAATCCGTTCTGCCAGCGTTTCCATCTGCTCTTTCGAGCCGATGGTGATCCGGCAGAAATCCCGGATCCGGTCCTTGTCAAACCAGCGGACCAGAATACCGTTCTCCTTCAGTTTCCGGTAGAGCTCCCCGCCTGGAAGGCGGTCTGATTTCGCAAAAATGAAGTTGGCATAGGAGGGCAAAACGGTAAATCCCCGCTTTTTCAGCGTCTCTGCGGTCCAAGTCCGATTATCCCGGACAGTCCGGCAGCAGGCCTGGAAATAATCCTCGTCCCCTATGGCGGCCGCTCCCGCCAACAGGGACAGGCGGTTCACGTTGTAGGGATTGAAACTGTACTTCACCCGGTTCAAACCGGCGATTAATTCCGCAGAACCCAGGGCAAAACCGATCCGCCCTCCGGCCAAGGAGCGGCTTTTGGACATGGTCTGGGTCACCAGGAGGTTCGCATGCTCTCGGATCAAGGGGACGCAGCTCTCCGCTCCGAAGTCCACATAGGCCTCATCCACGACGATTACCCGGTCTGGATCCCGCTCCAGCAGCTGCCGGATGTCTGCCACCGGGACCGTCATACCTGTGGGGGCGTTGGGATTGGCGATGACCACCGTACCGGGAAAATCCAGATAGTCCCCCACATTCAAAGAAAAATCCTCTCTCAGGGGGACTCGCCGGGCCTCCAGGCCGAAGAGGGCCGCCTGAGCCTCATAGAAACCGTAAGTAAGATCGGCGAAGGCCACGCCCCTCCCCTCCCCGCAGAAGGCCCGGAAGGCAAAGGCCAGAATCTCATCGGAGCCATTGCCGGAGATGACGTTCTCCGGACTCAGCCCATACCGCCGGGCGATGGCGCCGTTTAAGGCGGCGCAGGTAGGGTCGGAGTAGAGATAGAGCTTTTCCGCCTCCGCCCGGCTGAGAGCCTCTAAAACCTTTGGTGAGGGCGGGAAGGGGCTTTCGTTGGTATTTAACTTAATATACTGCTGATCCCGGGGCTGCTCTCCGGGGGTATAAGGGTCCAGACGCTGGGCCTCAGGGGAGAGGAATCTGCTCATAATATCCACCTTTCAGTCAAGGATTGGCGCTTTTCCAGCACCGGCACAAGTACCGGCTTCTTCGCTTAAGGAGCCCTTCGGCTCAAAGCCGAGCGGGCATGGCCCTCCAACCCTTCCCGCCTGGCAAAGTCCGCAATTCTATCCGCACAGGCGTTCAGCGCCGCCTGGTCATAGCAGAGAAAGCTGGAGCGCTTCATAAAATCATCCACCCCCAGGGGACTGGAAAACCGGGCGGTGCCGGAGGTCGGGAGGGTGTGGTTGGGCCCGGCAAAATAATCTCCCAGAGCCTCCGGCGTGGAACGGCCCAGAAACACGCTCCCAGCATTTTTGATGCGGGGCAGCAGCAAGAAGGGGTCGTCCACACAGAGCTCCAGATGCTCCGGGGCGATGCGGTTGACCGCTTCCACAGCCTTGTCCAGACTGCCCGCAACGATAATTTTCCCGTTGTCTTCGATGGACCGGGCGGCGATCCCCCTCCGGGGCAGAACCTTTAACTGGGCTTCCACTTCCGCCTGAACAGCTTCCGCCAATTCCCAGCTGTCCGTCACCAACACGGCGGAGGACAGAGGGTCATGCTCTGCCTGACTGAGCAAATCCGCCGCCGCCCATTTGGGGTTTGTCTTTCCGTCTGCCAGCACCAGAATTTCACTGGGCCCCGCAATCATATCGATGGCTACCTGACCGAAGACCTTCCGCTTAGCGGTAGCCACAAAGACTCCCCCAGGGCCCACAATCTTGTCCACTCGGGGGACGCTCTCCGTCCCATAGGCCAAAGCGGCTACCGCCTGGGCCCCGCCGAGCTTGAACACAGTATCTGCCCCCGCCAGTTCCGCCGCCGTCAGAGCCTCCGGACTGACGGACCCGTCCGGTCTGGGAGGCGTTACCAGAACGATGCTCTCCACTCCGGCGATTTTCGCTGGAATGACGCTCATCAGAATCGTGGAGGGAAACGCCTCCGGGCTCCGGGGAACACAGACGCCCACCCGTTCAATGGGCGTCCACCGCTGCCCCATCACCACGCCGGGACAGTCCGTGAGGACGAAACCATTGTGCCGCTGGCGCTCATGAAAGCCCCGGATCTTCTCCGCAGCCTCTTCCAACGTCTCCAGAAAATACGGGTCTACCGCCCTCCTGGCGGCGTCAAACTCTTCGTCGCTCACCCGCAGGTCCTTCAGCTCTGCTCCGTCAAAGCGGCGCGTATAGTCCCGAAGAGCCGCGTCACCACAGTTCCGGACATTGCGAATCACCGCGTCCACAGCGCCGCTTACGTCCTCCTCCGCCCGAATATCCCGGTTTAAAAATTCCTCCGGAGTCAGACAGTCAAAATCCAAAATCTTCATCATGTCCCTGTCACCTCCGTCAGCTTGCCCAGCAGGGTTTCAATCTCCCGCCGCTTAAACTGAAAGCTGGCCCGGTTCGCCACAAACCGGGCGGAAATGGGCATAAACTCCGCCAGCACCTTCAAGCGGTTCTCCCGCAGGGTGGTCCCGGTTTCCACAATGTCTACAATCACGTCACTGAGGCCCAAAAGCGGAGCCAGCTCGATGGAACCGTTCAACTTGATGATATCAATGTCCCGGCCTTGGGCCGCGTAGTAGGCCTTCGCGATGTTTACGAACTTCGTCGCCACCCGGAGGGTCCGGCTCGGGTCATCGGTAAAATCCGCGGGCCCCGCCACGCACATACGGCATTTTCCCAGGCCCGTGTCCAGCAGCTCGTAGACATCGGCTCCGGACTCGGCCAAAATATCCTTACCCACGATGCCAATGTCCGCCGCGCCATGCTCCACGTAAATGGCCACGTCGCTGGGTTTTACCAGGAAGTAACGAATGCCCGCCTCCGGGTTCTCCACCACCAGCTTCCGGCTTTCGTTGTAGTCCTCCGGGCAGCCGTAACCTGCGCCGTCAAGAAGGCTGTAAACCTTATCTCCTAGACGGCCTTTGGGCAAGGCCACATTCAGCATGGCCCGCTCCCCCTCCCCCGGAGCGGATTCGCTCAGCCGGTCCAGCTCATTCAGATACAAGGCAAAACCAATGGCCTTCGCTCCGGGGCGAAACTGTTCCGCCAGGGGGTCATACCGTCCGCCCTTGAGTACCGCTCGTGGAAGCCCCTCCACATAGCCCTGCAAAACCAGGCCGTTATAATACTCCATGTCGTTTACCAAGGACAAGTCCAAGCGCAGACGCTGCCCCTGAGCCTCCAGAGCGGCGCACAGTGTCCTCAGCTCCTCCAAAGCCGCTCCCATGGCGGAGTTCAGGGCAATGGGCTCTGCCTGAGCCAGCACCGCCTCCCAGTCTCCAGCCAAGGCATCCAGACGGCAAAGGGCGTCTGCCCCCTGCCGGGACAGACCCGCATCTTCCGCTGCGGCCCGCAGCTCGTGGAGATTCCGGTCCCGGATTCCGCTGAGCAGCCGGGGACGGGCAGCCTCCGGCGCGCCCACTGCGTCCAGCAGCCCCGCCACAAAGCCCATATGGCTGGCCTCCAACACGAAGTCCCGGCCCGTCAGGGCCAAGCTCCTCCCTGCCAGGGACACCGCCTGGGCAGTGACGCCGTCGTCCACCCTGCCCACGCACTCCAGACCCATCTGGCTGATCTCCTGAAAGGTATGGCACTCCCGGCTGGGGCGGTAGACATTTTCAGAGTAGTAGAACTGTCCGCATCCGCCTTCCTCAAACTGGGCGTTTTTCGCAATGGAGAGCGTTACGTCCGGCTTCAGCGCCAGCAGCCGCCCATCCAGATCCGTAAAGGTAATCACCTGGTCACTCGCCAGAAAACGGCGGTTTTGCTGGTAAAGCCCGTACTCCTCAAAGCGGCCCATGCGGTACTGCCGGAAGCCCGCCTGCTCATAGAGCAGCCGGAGACGGAGGGCCAGCCGCTCCTGGGGCCGCAGAATGTTTAAATCCAATTCCATGGGGTTCCTCCTTGCGGGGCCGCGCCCCGGTGATGGATCACAGTATACTCCAATTTTTTATCATAGTAAAGCGCTAATTCGGTAGTATAATAAAATCTCCTATTTGTACAACTGGGCTCCCGTTCGGGAGGGGGGATTCAGCCATGTTGATGGCTGGTCCATTTGCACCCCCCATGTCGTCGGAAGAAACTCCGCCCACTCCGCTTCCGCCTAACGGCGAAAGCTCCGCTCTGCTCCGTTCCTTCCTCCTCTCCCCACCGGACCTGCTTCGCTGGGCTCCGGCGGGGGCCTTCGTTTTGCGAAAAGAGACTGCGTCCTAAGACGCGTGTCGGAGGCCAACCGCCGCAAAGCGGCGGCTCTTAGGCCGGAGGCAAGTGCGCCGTGCACGGTGGAAAAGAGAAAACAAGGGGCGCGCAAGACATACTGGCAGTTTATCACAAATGTCCCCATCTCGCGGCGTAGATTGAGCGGGGGTTTTGGAATTCGACGTATGGACCAGCTTCTCTTTCCGCTGCCGCTGACTGGTCCTGCGAAGGCAGTCAGCTTATACCATCTTTTCCGGCCGGACGGTTTCGTCGAACTCCTCCGCCGTCAGGAGGCCCAGGGACAGGACGGCCTCTTTCAGCGTCGTGCCGTCGTGGAGGGCCTTTTTAGCGCATTCCGCCGCTTTCTCATAACCAATCTTCGGCGTCAGGCAGGTCACCAGCATCAGGGAATTGTTCAGGTTCTCCGCCATCCGCCCTTCGTTGGGAACCATGCCCTCCACACAGTGGACCCGGAAGGATTCCATGGCGTCCGCCAGCAGCCGGGCGGAGAGCTGGAAATTATAAGCCGACACCGGCAGAAAGACGTTGAGCTGGAAGTTTCCCTGGCTGGCGGCGAAGCCGATGGCAGCGTCGTTCCCCATCACCTGCACAGCCGCCATGGTGACGGCCTCGCACTGGGTGGGGTTCACCTTCCCCGGCATGATGGAGCTGCCGGGCTCGTTCTCCGGGATGTGGAGCTCCCCCATGCCGCAGCGGGGGCCGCTGGCCTGCCAGCGGATGTCGTTGGCGATTTTCATCAGGTTCGCCGCCAGGGCCTTAAGGGCTCCATGGGCGAAGACCAGGGCGTCCTTGCTGGTGAGAGCATGGAACTTGTTTTCGTCCGGCCGGAAAGGCAAACCCGTCAGGGTCCGCAGTTCCCGGCAAACCATTTCGTCATAGCCTTTTGGGGCATTGAGTCCGGTGCCCACGGCTGTACCGCCGATGGCCAAGCGGCACAGCTCCTCCAGCGCCGCCCGGAGCATCCGGCAGGGAGCCTCCACCAGCACCCGCCAGCCGGAAACTTCCTGGGCAAAGCGCAGGGGCGTGGCATCCTGGAGGTGCGTCCGCCCGATGCGGATCAGGTCCGGGTAGGCGGCTTCCAGCTTCCGGAAGGCCTCTGCCAGCCGCTCTGCCGCCGGAAGGACCCGGTTCACAACCGACAGCGCCGCCGCAATATGGAGGGCGGAGGGGTAGGTATCGTTGGAGGACTGGGAGGCGTTGACATGGTCATTGGGGTGAAGGGCCACGCCCCGGTCCGCCGCCAAATGGGCAATGACCTCGTTGACATTCATATTCGTCTGGGTGCCGCTGCCCGTCTGCCAGACCACCAGGGGAAACTCCTCGTCCCACTTTCCGGCACGGATTTCCTCGCAGGCGGCGGCGATAACCCCGGCCTGCTCCTCCGTCAGCTTGCCCAAATTGGCGTTGGCCTTGGCACAGGCTTCCTTTAAGTAGGCGAAGGCGGTGATGATCTCCTTGGGCTGGCGCTGTCCGCCGATTTTAAAGTTTTCCAAGCTCCGCTGGGTCTGGGCTCCCCAACGGCAGTCCGCCGGAACGGCGATCTCTCCCATGGTATCATGTTCCATGCGGGTGGTGTTCATGGCAATCTCCCCTTTTCATTTTTTATGGCGTTTATTATAGCGGCGAATCGTCCCAAAAGCAAGCCCGCCGAAATCCCGTTCGGCGGGCTTTTCATCACTGGGCCAGCAGGACCAGATTTCGGTCAGTGATAAAATTTGGCACGCTGTACACCACGGCGATGGCGTCCAGTCCGTTGTCTTCCGCATACTTGGCGGCTGAGTAGCGGTAGTACCGGGGGTCCAGCAGGTGGACCTCCTCAAAGTGCAGGGCCAGAAAGGGAGCCATGGAATCCGCGTAGGAGTCCCGGATGAGCAGCAGCTTCCCCGTCCCCTCTGGATTTTTGATGACGCAGAGAGGCTGGTTGCCTCCCAAAAACACGGCATATTTGTCCTTGGTATCCAGCTTGTCCAGGTCGTATAAGGGAACCTCCTTGGGGGACCCGTCCCGCCAGGAGGTGACGGACAATCCGGCCTCCGGCGCCCAGAGCTCAATGGCATCCGGCTCCAGCCAGTGGACGCCGGACTGGGAGTACAGCGTCCCCTGGAACTCCTTGCTGTAGACCCGGGGCCAGAAGTTGACCTGAAGCTTATGCTCGGTTTCCTCCCTCCGGCCCATGGCCTCCATGACGGCGCGGTAACCGGAGTACGCCCCCCGGCTGGTCCAGTGGTGGTCCGTGCGGTAGAACTGCTCCGCCCGGAAAGGCCGCAGGGCCGAGAGGAAATCTATCGGCTTTATGTTTTCCAGCTCCGCCGCCCGGGCGATGAACGCCGCCTGGTCCCAGCTCTCCGCCCCCTTAGGCAGATCATCCCTGCGAATCTCCGCCGCAGAGGGGATAAGCCCCAGGTACACAGGGAGCTCCGTCCGCTCCGCCAGGCGGGAAATATAGCTCAAATTCTTCTCCTCCAGGCCGTCCCTGGGGGGCTCCACTTTGGCAATCAGCGCGTCGCCGCAGAGGTAAACCCCGTTGAACTCCCGCTTGCCCAGAAGCTGCTCCGTACGGGCCTTGAGGCCCGTCCACTGATCCCGGAGGGGGAACTGGTCGGCAAAGTAGTCCTCCACTCCTTTGGTGAAGCTGCCGTCCTTTAAGTTCCCCCAGGAGAATTCCGGGAACTGGGCCAGGGTCCGGTTCTCCACATCAGAGCGCTCCCGGTCCGGCAGGAGGACGTGCCATGCCAGCAGTCCCCCAAGAAATACGCAAAAGAAGGCCGCAAGAAAACGGCTGTATCTCGTTGTCATTCCGCCGTCCCCCTTAAAACCGGAAATACAAAAAGGGATTATAGCTGCCGTCCACCAGATAGGCGGTGGAGAGGACCAGCCCCAGGGCCAGCAGCACCGGGGTCAACACCTTCCGCCCCCGTTCCGGGATTTTTCTCCACAGGTCCGCCGCCAGAGTGGTAGAACCCAGGGCCAGCAAGAGCAGGACTACAGCCCAGCTTCGGAGACGGTAGCCGTCCGGGGAGGACCAGGCCGGCCCGCCGCCAAAGCACACGGACAGATACTTCCCGCAGACCCCCAGGTCCTCCATGGCGAAAATTCCCCAGCCCACGAAGACCACCAGCAACGTATAGGCCCGCTTGATGCACAATGGCGTCCGGGTGAGAAGGTCCTTGAAAACGAACCGCTCCAGGATGAGCCACAGGCCGAAGTACAATCCCCAGAGGATGAAATTCCAGCTGGCCCCGTGCCAGAAACCGGTGCAGAACCAGACAATCAGAAGGTTTCGCAGCGTCCGGGCCTTGCCTGCCCGGCTGCCCCCCAGAGGAAAGTACAAATACTCCCGGAACCAGGAAGTCAGAGACATGTGCCACCGCCGCCAAAACTCCCCCACAGAGGTGGAGAGATAAGGATGGTCGAAGTTCTCGCCAAACCGAAAGCCCAGGACGCGCCCCAGACCGATGGCCATGTCGGAGTAGCCGGAGAAGTCGAAATAGATCTGGAAGCCAAAGGCAAACAGTCCCGTCCATCCCCCGGCAACCGTCAGCGCCCCGGAACTCTGGGAGGCCAAACAGCTCTCCCACAGCGCCCCGGCGGCGTTGGCCAGCAGCACCTTCTTGGCAAGACCCACCGTGAACCGGCAGACCCCCTCTGCGAAGTCTTGGGATGTGACGGTCCGCTTCACCAGCTCCGCCGCCACAGTTTTGTACTTCACGATGGGCCCGGCGATCAGCTGGGGAAACAGGGTGACATAGGCACCAAAATCAATCACGTTCCGCTGGACCGGCGCGTCCCTGCGGTACACGTCGATGGTGTAGCTCATGGTCTGGAAGGTGAAGAAGGAAATGCCCAACGGCAGGGGCAGCCCCAGTTGGGGCAGGTCCACCCCCGGAATCAGGGACAGGTTCGCCGCCAAAAAGTCCCAATACTTGAAAAAACCTAAGAGCAGCAGGTTGAACACCACCGACTGCCCCACGAACCACCGGGCCAGCCGGTCCCGCTCCCGGAATTTCTCCACCAGGAGGCCGTGGCTGTAGTCGATGAAGATGGAGAGGAACATGACTCCTACATACACGGGCTCTCCCCAGCCGTAGAAAAAGAGGCTGACGATGAGCAGCACAAAATTACGCCGCCGAAGCGGCGTAAGAAAGTACAGCGCCAGGGTCAGCGGCAGGTAGCCGAATAAAAACGTCAGGCTGCTGAAAACCATGGAATCCCCCTCATTAGAATTGGAGGCGGAACTGCTCCTCCAGCGTTTCCTGATACGCCCCGGAGGCAATCAGCGCCGCGTAAGTCCCCTCCCGGAGCACCTTGGCCTTCTCCCAGGCGGCCTGAGTCTCGGGGTACCAGGCCCCACCGTCCAACTGGCGGTCGATCCGAGCCTGGAGAGCCTCCTCGGCCCTCTCCGCATCCTCTTCCGTCCCGCACTGGACCAGGGCAATCTCGTTCACATCGGAACTCATGGCGGGCACCTGGACAATGAGATGAGCAACCGGAATCTCGCACAACTCAGGGTAATACTCCTCCAGCAACTCCCCCTCAATGCCGGTCATATAGCCCTCTTCCCAGCCGCAAGCCTCCTCCATTCCGGCATACAGAGCGCTGAGGGACACCTCTGCCTCCTCCGTCCCGCCATCCTCTCTCTGCCCACCGCAGCCAGAGGCCAGCGCCAGCAATGCCGCCAAAATCCATACCGCTCTCTTTTTCAAGCGAATCTCCTCCCGCGTCCCGGCTCCGCCGGGAAAATTTTCTGTTTCTGTTCCTTGTTTTTATACTAGATTCGCGCTATAATTTCAACATCAAATCTGTAACATTCCGTAACAGTTCTCTGCTCCGGTTGTTACTTTCTGGAGGTCAACCATGTACAGTTTCCGAAACGACTACAGTGAAGGCGCCCACCCCAAAGTGCTGAAGGCCCTCACCGAAACCAATTTTGAGCAGGCCAGAGGCTACGGCCTGGACCCCCGCTGCCAAAAGGCGGCGGAACTGATCCGCTCTCTTTGCGCAGCCCCGGACGCGGATGTCCACTTCCTGGTGGGGGGCACCCAGACAAACCTGCTCGTAATCGAGTCCATGCTAAAACCCTATGAGGCGGTGATCTCCGCCCACACCGGCCATGTCAATGTCCACGAAACCGGGGCCATTGAGGGCACGGGCCACAAGGTCATTGCCGTCCCCAGCCCCGATGGAAAGCTCACCCCCGCCATGATCGAGTCCGTGCCGGAGCTCCACAGCGACGAGCACCAGGTGAAGCCCGCTATGGCCTACGTCTCCAACACCACAGAGATCGGCACCGTCTATTCCAAAGCGGAGCTGACGGCCCTCCGGGCGTGCTGCGACAAACACGGCCTCCTCCTGTTCCTAGATGGAGCGCGGCTGGGTTCCGCCCTGGCCTGCGGGGATATGACCCTCCGGGATTACGCGGCTCTGGCCGACGTCTTTTACATCGGCGGCACCAAAAACGGCGCACTCTTCGGTGAAGCCCTGGTCTTCGCCAAAGCCCGGCCGGACTTCCGCTGGCACATGAAGCGCCGGGGAGCCATGCTGGCCAAGGGCCGTTTGCTGGGAGTCCAGTTCCAGGCGCTGCTGGAGGACGAAACCTATGTGGATGCCGCCCGCCACGCCAACGAACTGGCCCTCCGCCTCCGGGACGGGGTGGCCGCCCTGGGCTATCCCCTGCCGGTGGCGTCTCCCTCCAACCAGCAGTTCCCGGTGCTCCCCAACGAAGCAGTCTCAAAGCTCCAGGACATGGGCTATGAGTTCGAGATCGATCATGCGGTGGACGGCGGGCACACCATGATTCGCCTGGTGGCCAGCTGGGCAACGCCGGAGCAGGCCGTGGAGGACTTCCTCCGGGACCTGGCTTCCTGCAAATAAAATTTCCGGCTTTTGCCGCCCCCTCCGGCTTGACCGGAGGGGGCCTTCCGCTCACTTATTGAATATGCTCTTCGGGAAAATCATCCAGCACCCGGAAGCCCATTTCCTCCGAAGTCGCCAGCGGGTACTTATAAATGGAAACCGGATCTACAATCGGACAGATCCGTTTCTCCGGCTCTAAACGGAGAAACGGTTTTTCATCATCCAGGTTGTTGACCGCACGCCGGTCCTCTGACATGAAACATCACCTCAGAAGAAGCATGTGCAAAAAACCAAATTCTATGTCGGAATTTAGAGCCTGTTTTAAAACTGGCAAAATGCCGGATTGGTCGGATTTTTCTGTCAGGCAAGGCGATTTGGCGCAGGAATCCTGACGGATTTCAAGTTAAAGCAACGCAGCCCTGGCGGGATAAGGCCCTCAAGACGGCGTTCTGTCGGTTTTAAAACAGACTTTAGTGTAAATTCATCAGACGGATGCCCGCCTCCTTGTCTCCGGCCACAATGATGTGAGCGTCGTCCCGGAAGCGGTAGTTGGGGTCCACCAGAGGGACTACCACGTCGCCGCTCTTCACGCCCAGAATGTTGACATTGTACTTTCGGCGGACTTCCAGCTCCACCACGGTGCGGCCCTCCCACTCCTCGGGAATTTCCAGCTCAAAGACGGCAAATTTCGGCGTCAGCTCGAAGTAGTCGAAAACATTCTCGGCGGAAAAGCGGATGGCGGCCCGGCGGGCCATGTCCATCTCCGTGTGGACCACATGGTCCGCTCCGATCTTCCGCAGAAACTTAATCTGCCTCTCCTGGTCCGCCCGGGCCACCACGAACCGGGCTCCCAGGTCCTTCAGGGCTGCCGTGGCCTCCAGGGAACACTGGAAGTCGTCCCGGACGCAGACAAAGCAAATATCAAAATTCCGCACGCCCAGGGCCTCCAGCACCTGCTCGTCCTGGCAGTCCCCCACGCAGGCGGCGGTGGCCATGGAGGCCACCTTCGCCACCTTCTCCTCGTCCTTGTCCAACACCATGACCTCATTGCCCAGCTCCAGCAGATACCGGGTTAAGTGCCGCCCAAAGCGGCCCAGGCCGATGACTAAAAAAGATTTCATTCCCGATCCCCCCGTTTTAACCAATCAGAATTTTTTCCGGCACATAGCGCAGGTTGTTCCGGGCATCCCGTCCCCGGGTCACCGCCATGGCCACGGACATGCTGCCCACCCGTCCGGCAAACATCATCAAAATCACCGTCCATTTGGAAAGAAAGGGCAGGGATCCCGTCAAGTTCCGGCTGAGGCCCACGGTACTCATGGCGGAAAACGTCTCATACAGTGCATCCGTCAACCCCGCGCCCTGAACGCACAGCACCATACAGCCGCAAAGAGCCCCAAAGAGGTAAATGCCGGCGGTGGAGTAGGCCTTGTGAATATCTCCCTCGTCCAGACGGCGGCGAAAAGCGTTTACGTCATCCTGCCGCCAGATACGGGCCCGGACGCCCAAAACCAGGACCGCAAACGTGTTTACCTTTACGCCGCCTCCCGTGGAACCGGAAGCCGCTCCCACAAACATCAAAAGCAGCATCAGCAGCACGCCTCCCTGGCTTAAGGAGCTTTGGTCCACTGACGCAAACCCCGCCGTCCGGGCCGTCACCGATTGGAAAGCTGCCATCAGCGCTTGAGTGGGGGCGTCCGTTCCGGCAAAGGCGTGATCCGCCTCCAGAAACCAGAAAGCGGCGGCGCCCCCGGCAAAAAGAGTCAGCGTCACCGTAAACGCCATTTTGGAGTGGAGCCTCCAGCGGCGAAAATGCCGCCCATGGGTCAGCACGTCGTCCCATACCAAGAAGCCCAGGCCTCCGCAGATAATCAGCGCCATCAGCACGATGTTCAAAAGGGGCTCCCCCGCCTCGGCGGTGATGGACGTACCGGTGCCTAGTAAGTCAAAGCCCGCGTTGCAGAAGGCGGAGACAGCATGGAACGCCGCCATCCAAAGTCCCCTTCCCATGCCGTACCGGGGGCAGAACCAAAACGTCAGCAGCGCCGCCCCCAAACCCTCGCACAAAACCGTCACCAGCAAAGCCCGCCGGGCCAGGCGGACAACGCCCCCCAGCTGCAAAGCTCCCACGCTGTCTTGGAGCAGTGCCCGCTGCCGCAGTCCCACCCGCCGCCGGGCCAGCAGTGCCGCCGGCAAAGATGCCGTCACAAAACCCAACCCTCCGATCTGAATCAGCAGCAGCAGGACCACCTGGCCAAAGGCGCTGAACTGGGTGGCGGTATCATAAACCGTCAGCCCCGTGACGCAGGAGGCCGACGCGGCTGTGAACACGGCGTTGGTCCAGGGAATCCCCTCTCCGCTGCGGGAGGCGATGGGCAGGGACAACAGGCAGGCCCCCGCCAAAATCAGCAGGGCAAAACCCATAGCAAGGGTCTGTACGGCACTTGGACGGCGCTTTTTCGGCATTACAAACTGCACTCCATTCACCCAAAGGGTATGTGATGCCCGTAAACGGCAAAGCCGCCAGCGGTCATTCAGCCGCCCGGCTTTGCCGGGCGGCCATTCCGTTTGCCCCGCCTTCTTCAAGGAGGGCAAACTCCCCCTTGAAGAACCCTTACCCCCGCTGGGGGAAGAGAGACGGGGGAACGGAAATTTTCTTTTATTATACCCCGTTTTTTTCCATTTGCAAGCGGAGCGGCTTACTCCAGCAAAAGCAGCCGCTTCAGGAATTCCACACCCTGGGGCAGCACGGCTTCGTCATCAAAGCAGAACTCCGGGGAGTGGAGCTCCGGCGTATCTCCCACACCCAGCAGGAAAAACAAGCCCGGAACCCGCTGCTGATAAAAAGAAAAATCCTCCGCCGTCAGCGTAGGGGCCGTCAAAGGCAGGGGGGCGTACTCTCCCAGTTCGGCCCGGATCTTCTCATAAAGCCCCTCGTGGTTCCAGACCGCCGGATATCCCTCACTTAAATGAACCTCTACACCGCAGCCGCTTTCCGCCTCAATTTCCCGGCCAATTCTCTCCAGCCCTTGGCGGCAGAGGGCCTGGGTTTCGTCCCGGAACGTGCGGAGGCTTCCCTCCAGACGAGTTTCCCCGCTGACGGCGTTTCGCACCCTGCCGGAAACCATCTTTCCAAAGCGCAGCACAACCGGCTCCTCCCCCGGCAGAGCCTTCACCATGGAGTAGGCCCGGAGAAGATATTCCGCCCCAGCCGCCAGGGCGTCAATCCCCTCCGACGCCTTGCCGATGTGGACGCTCTTGCCGGTAAGTGTGACCGTCACTTCATTGGACCTTGCCATAATAGGGCCGGGACGGCAGTGGACCTTTCCCAGCTCCAGCTTGGGCCACAGGTGCATGGCGAAAACCCGTTCGGCATGGTACCGCTCCAGAACCCCTGTGCCGCAGAGCCTTTCCGCCCCGCCGGTGGTTTCCTCGGAGGGCTGGAAGAGGAAAAGCACATTCCGGGGCAGCTTCTCCCGGTGAGCGGCGGCGTATTCCGCCAGCGCCAGAGCCATGGCGGTATTCCCATCGTGACCACAGGCATGCATAGCCCCGGCGTTGCCGGAGGAAAAGGCCAAACCGGTGGCCTCCTCAATAGGCAACGCGTCCATATCCGCCCGGAAAGCCACGGTTTCAGGCTTCCCCACATCCAGATAGGCACAGATACTGGAGGGGATGGGGGAAAACGCCTCCAGTTCAAAACTGGCCAAGGCAGAATGGACATAGGCGCAGGTTTCCGGCAGACGGTCGTCCAGCTCGGGAATCCGGTGCAGGGCACGGCGGTATTCAACAACGGACAGCATGGTGTTGCCTCCTTTTTTGCTTTGTATTCAACATCTTTCAATATAGCACGCCTCATCGGAGAGAGGCAAGAGGCGGCGGCGTTTTTGTCGGTTTCCACAAGAACTTTTTTCTTCTCCCCTCTTGCAACGGGGTTTGTAAGATGATATGATAACAAAAAAATGAGATAGAGGCGCGGAGACGATGAAGTCGCGGGAGCCGGCAGGCTGAGAACGCGGCGGAGGCAGCTCCGCCGAATCTTTCGTTCAGGCATGGATGGGAGATGGGCCCGGTGGAAAGACCTCCGGGACTGTCCGCGGTTTTGGGCCGCGGGGGCGCTATCCGCTTACAGAACCGTCACACCATCCCGGTGTGCACCCTGTCGGTAGGAGCGCAGTCTCTACCGGCTTTTTTTATTCAAACCCCTCCGTTCAATTTTATAATTTTACAATAATTTGGAGGTCACTCACATGAAATTTAACAACCCCACCGGCTCCATCGTCGCCATGATTACCCCCTTCCACCAGGACGGCAGCGTCAACTTCGACGTGCTTACCAGCCTCCTGGAGCGGCAGATTGCCGCCGGAACCGACGGCATCCTCACCCTGGGCACCACCGGCGAATACCCCACCATGAGCCATGAGGAGGACGCCTCCGTAGTAGCCCACACCATCAAGGTAGTAAACGGCCGGGTGCCCGTCATCGTGGGCAGCGGCTCCAACTGCACCGCCACTCAAGTGGAAAAAAGCATCCAGTATCAGGATATGGGGGCCGACGCCCTGCTGCTCATCGCTCCTTACTATAACAAAGCCAACCCCGAAGGCATGGTCCGCCACTTTGCCGAGACGGCGGACCGGGTTCACATCCCCTGCCTGCTCTATAACGTGCCGGGCCGCACCGGCTGCTCGATCCCAGTTTCCGCAGTGGAGACGCTGGCAAAACACCCCAATATCTCCGGCATTAAGGAAGCCAGCGGCGACATGTCCTACGCCATGAAGATCGCCCACTGCGTGGGTCCGGATTTCGCTCTTTACTCCGGCAACGACGATATCACCCTCCCCCTGATGAGCATCGGGGGCAGCGGAGTGATCTCCGTCTTCGCCAATGTGATGCCCGGCATGTGCCGCCAGATTGTAGCGGACTACGCAAGCGGCAATCAGGCCCGGGCCCTGGAGAACCACCTGAAATACTTGAAGCTGATGAACGGCCTGTTCATGGAGGTGAACCCCATCCCCGTCAAGTCCGCCATGAACATGATGGGTCTGAACGCCGGCCCCATGCGCCTGCCCCTGTGCGAAATGAGTCCGGAACACCAGGAAACCCTCCGGGCCACACTGGAGGAGGCGGGACTGCTGTGAGATATATCCTGATTGGCCGGGGAAAAATGGGCCGCCTCATTCAGGAAACCGCTCAGGCCGCCGGGGATGAAATCGAAGCCGCCTTCGGGCGGAAGGATCTGGACCAGTTGGGTAAGCTGGGCAAGGCCGCCGATGTGGTCATCGACTTTTCCCGGCCAGAGGCTCTGCCTGAGATTTGCTCTTATGTCCGCCGGACCGGGACCCCCCTCCTCTCCGGCACCACCGGCTTCTCTTCGGACCAAATGAGGCAGCTGGAGGCTCTGGGATCTTTCGCTCCGGTGCTGTGGAGCGCCAACTTCTCCCTGGGCGTGGCCGTATTGTACCGGGCCCTGGCGGCGGTTTCTGAGGTGTTGAAGCCGGATTTCGACATTGAGCTGACAGAAACTCACCACAACCAGAAGGCCGACGCCCCCAGCGGCACCGCCAAGCTGCTGCTGGAGGCCATTGACCCTGCCCACGCCCTCACCCCAGTCTATGGCCGGGAGGGAAACGCCGGAAGGCGCCGGAAGGACGAGGTTGGTGTTCACGCCCTCCGTGGCGGCACCGTGGCAGGGACACATACCGTTCACTTTTTAGGCCCTGGCGAAGAGCTGGAGTTTACTCACCGGGCGGCCAGCCGCCAGATCTTCGCAGGCGGCGCGCTGCATATGGCACGCCTCCTGCCGGGGAAACCCAACGGGGTTTACGATTTGCAGAAAATTTTATTTGGAGAGTGAGTTCCCTTTTTTGAAAAGCCGTAACGGCATTTGACTTTGCGCGGCAAAATCTTAGCGGAATATCTCTCTGGAGGGAAAATGGGACCTAAATCTTTAACGCACTGCGCCATACGGCGGGTGAACCGGTCCCCGCGGCGGCAACACAGCCAGCGTCTTTTATGGAGGATTTTATGAACGCACAGGAAATCATTGACTATATCGCGAACTCGGAAAAGAAGACCCCGGTCAAGCTCTACGTCAACACCACCGGCCCTGTGGATTTTGGCTCCGCCAAGGTCTTCGGCGGCCGGAACAGCTTCACCGTCTTCGGCGACTGGGCGGAGCTGGGCCCCATTCTGGAGGCCAGCCGGGACAAGATCACGGACCTGGTGATTGAGAACGACCGCCGGAATTCCGGCGTGCCCCTGCTGGATCTGAAGGGTATCCAGGCCCGGATTGAACCCGGCGCAATCATTCGGGAGAAGGTGGAAATCGGCGCCGGGGCCGTCATCATGATGGGGGCTGTCATCAATATCGGAGCGGTGATCGGACCGGGCACCATGATCGACATGGGTGCTGTGCTGGGCGGTCGGGCCACCGTGGGAGCCCGCTGCCACATCGGCGCGGGGGCCGTGCTGGCCGGCGTGGTGGAGCCCGCCTCCGCCACGCCCGTCATCGTGGAAGACGGAGTGTTGGTGGGGGCCAACGCCGTGGTGATCGAAGGGGTCCACATCGGCAAAAATGCCGTAGTAGCCGCCGGAGCCATCGTCATTGAGGACGTACCGGAAAACGCAGTGGTGGCGGGAAGCCCCGCGAAAATCATCAAAATGAAGGACGAGAAAACGGAGGGCAAGACCGCTCTGGTGGACGCGCTCCGTAAACTTTAAGCTGAAAGAAACCGCCTGGGATTTGAACTCCCAGGCGGTTTTCCATTTACTTATAAAACGCAATATAACCAGCTTTTGTCGGGTGGTCCACAATGAGAGCATCCCCCTCTTTCAGCACATGGAACGCAATCATTAAATCGGCGCCCGCGGAAATGAAATTCACCATCATCGTCAGTAAGGACACCGTGCCCGGATACATAAAAATGAAAACCACGCTGCCAAAGCCCAATACTATAAACGGCATTAAAACACCGGTTAAATATGCTCTTTTTTCCAACGCCGCTTTACTAGCGCAGCTTGGCATCATCGCGTTTATATTGAAGCGAACCACATTCCAGCCCTTACCACTTGCAGCTGCCCAGCCAACGCCGTGCAATAATTCATGTATGACAACGGAAATTACAATGACCGCAATGAAAACACAGTAAAATGAAAGGCCGCTCACCTCTAATAAATGTGCTCTTTCCACCAGCAAAAGGCGGTACATCAGGCCAAAAACCAGGACAAACGGAAGCGCGTAAAGAACACCATAAGCCATTGCCCTTCCAGAAGTGGTCGTAACATCCTTTTCCCGATAACCGTTTTCACATAATTGCGCTTTCATTTTTTCAAAATTCCCGCTGTCATGATCCATCGGAATATTCCCCTCACATTCCAATCTGTCAAGCTGACCCGAGCGCGGCGGAGCCGGCGCGGCTCACCACACCAGCGTCGCGAAATAATCCTCCAGCGTCTCCGCCCGGCGGATCAGTTCTACGCTTCCGTCCTCCCGGAGGAGCAGCTCCGCCGAGCGGAGCTTGCCGTTGTAGTTGTAGCCCATGGAGAATCCGTGGGCCCCGGCGTCGTGAATCACCAGCAGATCCCCCATGTCCACCTTGGGCAGCATCCTGTCCACGGCAAATTTGTCGTTGTTTTCGCAAAGGCTCCCCGCCACGTCGTACTTGTGGTCGCAGGGGGCGTCCTCCTTTCCCATCACCGTGATGTGGTGGTAGGCCCCGTACATGGCCGGACGCATCAGGTTGCAGGCGCAGGCGTCCACGCCGATATACTCCTTGTAAATATGCTTTTCGTGGATGGCCCGGGTGACCAGGTGGCCGTAAGGGGCCAACATATAGCGTCCCAGCTCCGTATACAGGGCCACGCCGTCCATCCCGGCGGGGATCAGGATCTCCTCATAGGCCTTCCGGACTCCTTCGCCGATGACGGCGATGTCGTTCTCCGGCTCCTCCGGGCGGTAGGGCACGCCCACGCCGCCGGAGAGGTTGATGAAGGCGACCTTGCAGCCCGTCTCCTCCTGGAGCTCCGCCGCCAACTGGAAAAGGATGCGGGCCAGGGCGGGGTAATAGTCGTTGGACAGCGTGTTGGAAGCAAGGAAGGCGTGAATGCCGAACTCTTTGGCCCCCAAGTCTTTCAGCCGCCGGAACGCCTCCGCCAGCTGAGGCCGGGTCATGCCGTACTTCGCGTCGCCGGGGGTGTCCATCACCTGGACGCCGTCCCGGCTCTCCCCCAGGGTGAAGACCCCGCCGGGATTGTAACGGCAGCAAATCTTTTCAGGGACCTTCCCAAGGGCGTTCACCAGGGTGTCGATGAGGGTGATATCGTCCAGATTGATAACGCCCCCCAAACGGTAGGCGGCCTGGAACTCCGCTTCCGTGGTGTTGTTGGAGGAGAACATAATTCCCGCCTCCCCGGTGACGCCGCAGCGCTCCGCCAAAGCCAGCTCTGCCAGGGAAGAGCAGTCACAGCCGCAGCCCTCCTCATGAAGGATCTTCAAAATGGCGGGGGTGGGAGTGGCCTTCACGGCGAAGTACTCCCGGAAGCCGGGGTTCCAGGCAAAGGCGGCCTTCAGCCGCCGGGCGTTCTCCCGGACGCCTTTCTCGTCGTAGATGTGGAAAGGCGTGGGATATTTAGCGGCAATGGCCTCCAGCTGATCTTTTGTGACAAAGGGTGTTTTCATAAAACGACCTCGCAATTTTTAGAATCTGATTTTTCCATTGTATCCGCCGCCTGACCGCACTGTCAAGGCATTTCCCGAAAATCGCCGCGATATTCTTTATAAAAAATAGCCCTTGCCTTCCAACGTTCCCGGCGGTACAATAGAGAAGATTACACCCGCCCTTGGGCGGAAGACGGAGGTATGACCATGGGAACAATCGTTGTGAACGCCATAGGCGAGCAGTGCCCCATCCCGGTGGTGAAGGCCACCCGGGCCCTGCGGGAGATGCGCGAACCGGGAATTCTGGAGGTCCATGTGGACAATGAGATCGCCGTACAAAACCTGACCCGGATGGCCGCCGGGCACAAGCTGGCGGCCAGGTCCGAGAAGGTGGGCGAAAAGGAGTTCGTGGTCACCATGGAGGTGACGGACCCTGCCGGGGAGGCCCCCATGGAGGAGCCGCCCCTGACCTGCGCTCCGGACCAGCGGGGAAATCTGGTGGTGGCGGTGGACAGCGCCGTCATGGGCCGGGGCAGCGACGAACTCGGTGCGGCACTGATGAAGGGCTTCCTCTTCGCCGTGGGCCAGCTGCCGGAGCCGCCCCGCGCCATGCTCTTTTACAACGGCGGAGCCCGCCTCACCTGCCGGGGCTCCGACTCCCTGGAGGACCTGAAAAACCTGGAGGCCCAGGGGGTGGAAATTCTCACCTGCGGCACCTGCCTGAATCACTACGGCCTGACAGAAGAGCTGGCGGTGGGCGGCGTCACCAACATGTACTCCATTGTGGAGAAGCTGGCGGGAGCAGGCAAGGTGGTCAAGCCGTGATCTATTTGGACAATGCCGCCACTACCCAAACCAAACCCCCCGCCGTAGCAGCAGCCGTGCTGGAGGCCCTGTCCTCTTACGGCAACTGCGGCCGCGGGGGCCACGAAGGGGCCCTGTCGGCGGCCCGGACCATCTACGGAACTCGGGAGAAAATTGCCGCCCTGCTGGGCTGTTCCCGGGCAGATCATGTGTGCTTCACCCAGAACTCCACCCAGGCGCTGAATATCGCAATCAACGGCCTGCTGGGACCGGGGGACCACATTCTCTCCACAGACTTGGAGCACAACTCCGTGCTCCGTCCACTCTATCGCCTTCGGGGTCAGGGAGCGGCTGTGGATTTTGTCCCTGCGGATAAACGCGGGCGGCTCGACTACAGCGCATTTGAACGCCTCCTGCGGCCCGAGACAAAGGCGGTGGTCTGCACCCACGCTTCCAACCTGACGGGAGATGTAGTGGACATCAGGCGGGTGGGCCTCTTCGCCAAGGAGCACGGCCTTCTCCTGATCCTGGACGCCTCCCAAACGGCAGGGGTCCTGCCCATCAACATGGCGGCTCTGGGCATTGACGTGGCCTGCTTCACCGGTCACAAAAGCCTGATGGGTCCCCAGGGCACCGGGGGGCTGTGCCTTCGGGAGGGACTGGAGATCCGGCCCTTTGCCGTAGGGGGCACCGGGGTACAAAGCTATTCCGAAACACAGCCCGCCGAGTACCCCACCCGGCTGGAGGCTGGGACCCTCAATGGCCACGGCCTGGCAGGCCTCAGCGCCGCTTTGGATTTTCTGAACGAAACCGGAATTGAGGCCATACACACCCATGAAGACACTCTGGCCCGGCGCTTTTACCAGTCGGTAAAGGACTTGCCGGGAGTGGCGGTTTATGGGGACCCCGACGCTCCGGTCCGGGCCCCCATCGTAACACTGAACATTGGGGACTGGGACTCCGCCGAAGTCTCCGACGAGCTGGCGGAACGATTCGGCATTGCCACCCGCCCAGGGGCTCACTGCGCCCCCAGACTTCACCGCTCTTTGGGGACGGAGGAACAGGGCGCCGTCCGGTTCTCCTGGTCCTATTTCAATACGGAAGCGGAAACCGATGCGGCGGCGGAAGCCGTAGCCATCCTGGTGCGGGAGGCGGCGGAAGAATGAAACCGCGGTCGGAGCAATGCGTAGTGACTTTCCGCACTACGGCGGGAGCCATGGCCATGGAGGCGGCCTGCAAAGAGTCGGGCCTGCCGGGGCGGCTGATTCCCGTGCCCAGAAGCGTCACCGCCGGATGCGGCCTCTGCTGGGCCGCGCCGCCGCCAGTCCGGGACGCTCTGGAGGAGCTGGTCATCAAAAAACACTTGGATGTGGACGGCATTTATGCTATCATTCTCTAAGAGGTGATGCTGTATGTCCAACATCTGCGAGGACTGCGTCTGCTATGACTACGACGAAGAGCTGGAATCCTTTGTCTGCACCATGGACCTGGATGAAGACGAGATGGAACGCTTTTTGAAAGGGACCAATACCGCCTGTCCCTTCTACCGTCCCGGCGGAGACTACAAGACGGCGGCGAAGCAGTGAGGGAGAACGCTATGGAATTAGTAGACCTGTACGACGAAAACCGCGCTTCCCTGAGGCGGACGGCGGAGCGGGGCGGTCCGATGAGCCCCGGCGAATACCGCATGGTAGTCCACGTCTGCGTATTCGACCACCGGGGACGGCTGCTGGTCCAGCAGCGGGCTCCGGAAAAATTTATCTGGCCGGGCCTCTGGGACGTGTCCGTAGGCGGCGGGGTAGACGCCGGGGAAACCAGCCGCCAGGGGGCGGAACGGGAGTTCCGGGAGGAGCTGGGAATTCCCCTGGACCTGAGCGGCCTCCGGCCTTCGGTGACTGTGAATTTTGACGGCGGCTTTGACGATTTTTACATCCTTACAAAGGATCTCTCCCTGGAAAGCCTGACTCTTCAAAAAGAGGAAGTCCGGTCCGTCCGCTGGGCCTCTTTAAAAGAAGTCCTGGAGATGCGGGAGCAGGGAGCCTTTATTCCCTATCCGGAAAGCTTTCTGCGGTTCCTTTTCGACATGCGGAAGCAGTTTGGCTTTCCAACAAAATAGCGTAAAAAAACCGGAAGGGCCTCCCCTTCCGGTTTTTCATTCCCCGGGTTCTTCCGTCTCTTCGTACTCCGCCCGCCAGGCGGCCAGCTCCTCCGCATCCTTGTCGTCCAGGGCATGGAGCCCGCCCCGCGTCTCCATGTGATGGGTCAGCTCATGGGAAAGGGTCTGTTTCAGCTCGGCGGACCAAACCTCTTCCGTCCAATGCTCCTTCTCCGCCAGGGCGGCAAAAGAGCCGTAATACAGGTTGATATACCGCCCCAGAAGATCGTCGCAGTACTCCCCCAGAATATACATTTCCCCCTCAGGAAACGACCGGTCCGGCACCGAATCCTCCAGCAGATTCACGCCGCCGTTCAACCCGTCGAACAGGGCTTCCGGAAAGGGTTCCGCCAGTTCATCCAGCAGATCCCCCGCTTGTTCAAAACTCAGGACCATGGGCCCTCCATAATCGCGGCTTCCAGCTCCTCCATGGTGTCCGCCAGGCGGTCCGCCCCGGCTTTCGCCAGGGAGGAACGGGGCCGGAAGCCCCAGGTGACGCCGCAGGTCTTCAGTCCCGCATTATGGCCGGTCTGGATGTCCGTGGCGCTGTCCCCCACAAAAAGGGTCGTCTCTGGTTTGGCATCCAGCTCTTCCATGATCTTGAAAAGGCCCGCCGGGTCCGGCTTCACGGGCACTCCCTCCACCTTCCCCCGAACCAGCCGGAAAAAGCCCGGCAGGTAATGGTCCACGATCTCCCGGCTGAAGCTGTCCGCCTTATTGGAGTAAACTGCCGTTTGGACTCCGGCGTCCCTCAGGCGCGCCAGCAGGTCCGCAACGCCGGGATAGGGAACGGTAGCGTCCATATTGTGCTGCCCGTAGTACTCGCTGAACTGGGAGAGTGTGTTCATCAAAATCAGGGGGCTCTGGCAGCCTTCGGGAGAAAATTTGGAAACCAGATTGGGAATGCCGTGGCCCACCATAGCCTTAAACGCCTCCAGCGAGTGTTCCGGCCAGCCGTTGCGGCGGCAGACCCAGTTCCCGGCGGCAGCCAGGTCCTCAATCGTGTCCAGCAAGGTCCCGTCCAGGTCGAAAATCACGGTATGATACATACGCACCTCATAATTCAGTCATCGGAATAGTGAAAAGGGCTCGTGCTTTGAAAATTACTGAGCCACAAATATTCTAGCAAGCCCCCCTTCCCTTTGCAAGTGACGAAGGGACTGAAAGCCGGGGCCCGCCGCCGCAGCTTTTTTAGAGTATATGGCAAAAAGAGACGGGAAACCGGGTGAGCGGGCCTTGACTTTTTCTCCCAAAGCGTGGATAATGACAATGTCTGTTTACCAAACCCGCCGGGATTTCCCGGCTTGATATGGAGGTCACCCTATGGCTACCGACAGCCGATTTTTTGAAGATATGGAGGCCCGCATCCCCAAGGGGGCGGTCCGCACCCGTTTCGCCCCTTCCCCCACGGGCTATATGCACGTGGGCAATCTCCGCACCGCCCTGTACACCTGGCTGATCGCCCGGCACCACCGCGGCACCTTCATCCTCCGCATTGAGGACACGGACCAAGGCCGCCTAGTGGAAGGCGCCACCGACGTCATTTACCGTACCATGGCCGAGTGCGGCCTCACCCACGACGAGGGCCCCGACGTGGGCGGCCCCACCGGGCCCTACATCCAGTCGGAGCGCCGCAGTCTCTACGGGAAGTACGCCAAGCTCCTGGTAGAGAAGGGCGCGGCTTACTACTGTTTCTGCGAGAAGACCGAGTCCGAGGAGGACAGCGGAAACTTTGACCGGGCGGCGGACCCCTGCCGCAGTCTCTCTCAGGAGGAAATTGACGCCAACCTGATGGCGGGCATGCCTTACGTCATTCGCCAGCGCATCCCCCGGGAGGGGACCACCACCTTCCACGATGTCTCCTTTGGGGACATTACGGTGGAAAACAAAACCCTGGACGACCAAGTCCTGCTGAAGCGGGACGGCCTGCCCACCTACAACTTCGCCAATGTCGTCGACGACCACCTGATGGGCATCACTCACGTGGTCCGGGGCAGCGAATATCTCTCCTCCGCCCCGAAATACAATCTCCTGTATGAGGCCTTTGGCTGGGACATCCCCACTTACGTCCACTGCTCCCCCGTCATGCGGGACCAGCACAACAAGATGTCCAAGCGCCACGGGGACCCCTCTTACGAGGACCTGATCCAGCAGGGCTACCTGACCCCCGCCGTGCTGAACTACGTGGCGCTCCTGGGCTGGGCCCCCAAGGGGGAGCGCAGCGAGCAGGAGGTCTTCTCCCTGGAGGAGCTGGTGGACGCCTTCGACATCGCGGGCATTTCCAAGTCCCCCGCTATCTTCGACATCGAAAAGCTGACGTATTTCAACGCCCTGTACCTTCGCGCCATGTCCCCGGAAGACTTCGCCAAGACTGCGGAACCCTATATCCGGCAGGCTGTGAAGAACCCCGCTGTCGACACGGCGGCGGTGGCCGCCCTGCTCCAGGCCCGGTGTGAAAAGCTGACGGACATTCCGGAGAAGGTGGACTTCTTCGACCGGCTTCCCGACTACGACGCCGCCCTCTTCACCAATAAGAAATCCAAAACCGACGCAGAAGTTTCCAAACGAATGCTGGAAGCGGCTGTCCCCGCCCTGGAATCCCTGACGGACTGGACCCAGGATACTGTCCACGACTGCCTAATTGCCCTGGCGGAGTCCCTTGGCGTAAAGAACGCCACGCTGATGTGGCCCGTCCGCATCGCTGCGGCGGGCAAACAAGTCACCCCCGGCGGCGCGGTGGAAATCTGCCACATTCTAGGCAAAGAGGAAACCCTCCGGCGGCTTCGTCTGGGTCTTGAGAAACTGTAAATCCCTCCCCTATATTTTTGATAAAGGACTGGTTTTATCACATGAGCAAGCTCACCATTCCCCACGGCTACAAGATGCCCCTGAGCAACAATGAGCTCCAGCGGGCCATTGAACTCATCCATGAGGACTTTCAGCGCAACCTCACCCTCCGGCTGAACCTCCACCGGGTTTCCGCCCCTCTCTTTGTGGACGGACGCACCGGCCTGAACGACGACCTGAACGGCGTGGAGCGCCCCGTCGGCTTCGACATTCCCGATGTGGGCACCGAAGGGCAGGTAGTCCACTCCCTGGCCAAGTGGAAACGCCTGGCTCTAAAGCGCTACGAGTTTCCCCAGGGGATGGGTCTTTTTACCGACATGAACGCCATCCGCCGGGATGAGATCGTGGACAATCTTCACTCCATCTACGTAGACCAGTGGGACTGGGAGAAGCACATCGGCGCCAAAGACCGGAATCTTCAATACCTCAAGGACACCGTCCGGGACATTGTGGGGGCCCTGTGCGACACCGCCTCCGTACTGCGGAACCACTTCCCCGCCCTGGACTTCCGGCCTGACCGGGACGTGTACTTTATCACCACCCAGGAGCTGGAGGACCGCTACCCCAGCCTGGAACCCACGGAGCGGGAAACAGAAATCTGCCGGGAACACCGGACCGTGTTCCTGATGCAGATCGGCAAAACCCTGAAATCCGGAAACCGCCACGACGGCCGGGCCCCGGACTACGACGACTGGGAGCTGAACGGGGATATCCTCATGTGGAATCCCACGCTCCAGCGGGCCTTTGAGGTGTCTTCCATGGGCATCCGGGTGGATGCGGAAGCCTTGGACCGCCAGCTCACCGCCGCGGGGTGCGATGAGCGGCGGAAGCTGCCCTTCCACCAGATGCTGCTGAACGGGGAGCTGCCCCAATCCATCGGCGGCGGCATCGGGCAGTCTAGGGTGTGCATGCTCCTGTTGGGGACCTGCCATATCGGCGAAGTCCAAGCCAGCCTTTGGGACCGAGAAACCCTGGAGGGCTGCGAGAAGGCGGGAATCACACTGCTCTGAAGAATTATGTATAGAGAGGACCGGCGGGGAAATCCCCGCCGGTCCTCTTTTTTTATTCGCTGGCGATAGGATCAAAATAGACGGTGCCGTCTACTACCCTGCCCTCAAAGGCGCCGCTTTGAAGTCCTTCCAGGATTTCCTCTTGCCTCTGGTCCCACTCGTCATATTCCTCCTGAGTCATATTCCCGATGGACACCATTTCCTGAAAGTTCTCCCGCCGCAGGGACAGGTCCGCCTCGAACTCCTCCGCCGTGTAAAGTCTGCCCGCCGCCCGCTCTTCGGGGGTGGCAACGTGATGGCCTCCGTCCTTCTCATCGTCCCAGGGCTCCAGCCAAGCGTTCCGTATGTCCTTGGGCCGGAGGGTGATCTCCTCTCCGTCCTCCGTCTCCCGGTGCTCAATGTCCCATTCTTCTTCCGGGTCCGACCGTTCGTTGGTCCAGCCCATGTCGTACTCCGACAAGAACGCCTCCGCCGCCGCGGGGTCCGCCTTAGACGGGTCCAAGGGCAGGGTAAACAGGGCCTGGACCCCGGTGAAGTCCTCCGCGAAGGCGATGGAGCCGTCCTCCGCCACGGTGAAGATAGAGTTGTTGGGCACACCGCCCTCGTAGAAGGCCATATATACCGTGTGATCCGCGAACATCTCAATACTCCGGGTGTCCAGCAGGTAGTAGTACACGCCGTCTTTGGCCATGCCGGTGCCTCCACCCTCCAGGGTCCAGGAGTTCACCGCCGCCGGAGAGCAGCCCGCCGCCAGGGGGGTCATGGTATATTGGGTCAGGCTGTGGTTCTGGTTCGTTAGCGGCTCCCCGTCCAGCCGCCGCAGAGCCAGCACGGAATAGGTGTGGTCCTTCTCCAGATCCTGATTCAGCACATCCAGGTTTCTCCCGGAGACAAGGCCCAGCAGGGTGATGGAAAAATCCCCGCTCTCCACGGTTTCGTTGATGGTAATGGTGCCGGGCCCCTGGAACGCCTCCGCCAGCAGGGGCTGATTGTGCTCCTCCGCCACCTGGGCGGGGGTGAGCCAAAGATAGGCGGCGGACACGGACACCGCCAGCAGGGCGATGCAGGCGGCGATCAGCACCGCCATCTTTTTTGTTTTGCTGAAAGTCATTTGGGTACGCTCCTTTTCCAATTCACGGGCACGATCTCGCAGCAGGTTCGCCGTCCGCCTCTGGAAATCCGCGGAAAAGGAGAGCTCGTCAAAGGCCTTGCGGTAGTCTTCCCGGTTCATACAACGTCCTCCCTCAGCATCTGCCGCAGCCGCTCCCGGCCGCGGGCCAGGCGGGTGCCCACCGTGGCGGCGGGCAGGCCCAGCAGTTTGGCAATTTCTCTGATGGAATACCCCTCATAATAGTGGAGGTGAATAACGGCTCCGTATTTCTCCGGCAGGGCCCGGACTGCGGAGCGGAGCTCTTCGCCAGGGCTGTCCGGGGTCATGGGCTCCGCCGCCTCCTCCAGGGGAATATTCCGCTGCTCCGCCTTCCGGCGGATGTCGCTGGCGCGCTGAAGGGTGGTGCGGATCAGCCAGGCTTTCTCGTGCTCCGTATCCCGGAAAACAGGCCGGGCGGTGAGCAGGCGAAGGAACGCCTCCTGCACGGCATCTTCCGCGTCGGCCGCAGAGCCCAGGCGGGTACAGGCCAGCCGCAGCAGCATATCGCTGTATGCCGTCACAATCCGGCAGATGGTTTCATCGGTACCAAATGGAACCACGTTCCTCACTCCCTTCACTCTTAACACGGCTGGGAACCCGGAAATTTTTCACTCGTCCGAAAAACTCTTCCGGCCCTATTATATCATCGTCAACGCAGTTGAAAAAAAGTATTTACTCCTTTTCAGCCGGTGAGCCAAAGGCTTACCGGGGTGCAAAGCGCCCATATGTTTCCTATGAAGTCTGGCACAGAATGCCGCTTATGCGTCTCGCGGTACTGTCCTTCAGCGCCGCGCCGAGCCGCGCCGAAAAAATCCCTTAGATTCTCTTCAACTGTGTGGACTATAAATGGTGCTTTCCCACAAATACTTTGTGGATTCTGACAAAAACGAAAAAATACTATGACAAATTTGAGGGGGTGCTGTATAATAAAGCCGTATTCTACAGTCGCCGGACCGGCGAGGAAGGAGTTTCCGGTGGAAAATCAGGACATAACCACAGCCCACAAGCTCGTTTCAGAGGCCGCCCCCGCGGTGGCGCTGCCCCGCACCATTCACCTGGTCCCCATGGACCATTTAAACGGATTTGATGTGCGGCCCGGCTTTTATGAGATCAACGGCGCCACAGCCATCCCCGGCGGCGTAAACTTTACGGTCCATTCCCATGGGGCCACAGCCATTGAACTGCTGCTCTTCCGGCGGGAAGAGGCGGAGCCCTATGCCGTCCTGCCTTTCCCGGAGCGATACCGCATCGGGAACGTATATTCCATGATCGTATTCAAGCTGAACATAGAGGAGTTTGAGTACGCCTTCCGGGTAGACGGCCCCCGGGACCTGGAAAAGGGCCTGATCTTTGACAAGACAAAGTATTTACTGGACCCCTATGCCCGGGCTGTAACGGGCCAGAGCCGGTGGGGTGTGAAGGATGGCTCCGGCCAGCATTACAAAGCCCGGGTCGTGAAAGACGATTTCGACTGGGGCAACATGACTAGGCCGCTGATCCCCATGGAAGACCTGGTGATTTACGAGCTCCATGTTCGGGGCTTTACCATCCACGAATCCTCCGCCGTTGCCGCGCCGGGAACCTTTGAAGGGCTCCGGGAAAAGATACCCTATTTAAAGGAACTGGGCGTCAACGCCGTGGAGCTGATGCCCATTTTCGAGTTCGATGAAATGCAGGACGCCCGGCAGGTGGACGGGGAGCAGCTCTACAACTACTGGGGCTACAACACCGTCAGCTTCTTTGCCCCCAATACCAGCTATGCCTCCGGCTTGGAATACAACCGGGAGGGCAACGAGCTGAAGCGCCTCATTCAGGACTGCAATGAAAACGGCATTGAGGTATACCTGGACGTGGTCTTCAACCACACGGCAGAGGGCAATGAGGACGGCCCCTTCTTCTCCTTCAAGGGGTTTGACAACAACATCTACTATTTACTTACCCCCGGCGGGCAGTATTATAACTTCAGCGGCTGCGGAAACACGCTGAACTGCAACCACCCCATTGTGCACCAGATGATCATCGACTGCCTCCGGTACTGGGTGACTACTTACCACATCAGCGGCTTTCGCTTTGACCTGGCCTCCATCCTGGGGCGGAATGAGGACGGCAGCCCCATGAACAAGCCCCCCCTGCTCCAGGCCATGGCTTTTGATCCCATTCTAGGGGATGTGAAGCTCATCGCGGAGGCCTGGGACGCCGGCGGGCTGTACCAGGTGGGCAGCTTCCCCGCCTGGAACCGCTGGGCGGAGTGGAACGGCCGCTACCGGGACGACATGCGCCGCTACCTCAAGGGCGACGCCGGCTGCGCCCAGGCCGCCGCTCTGCGGATGATCGGTTCCCGGGACATTTATCAGTCCGGGGAGCGAAAAAACGCCTCGGTAAATTTCATCACCTGCCATGACGGCTTCACCCTGTGGGACCTGTACTCTTACAACGTCAAGCACAACGAAAAAAACGGCTGGGGAGGCACCGACGGCGCCAATGACAACAACAGCTGGAACTGCGGCATTGAGGGGAAAACGGACGACCCGGAAATCAACACCCTCCGCCGCCGTATGGTCCGCAACGCCTTCGCCCTGCTGATGTGCAGCAGGGGTATTCCCATGTTTCTGGCGGGAGACGAGTTCTGCAACACCCAATTTGGAAATAACAACGCCTACTGCCAGGACAATTTGACCTCCTGGCTGGACTGGCGGATGCTGGAGGACAATCGCGACATGTTCCGCTTCTTCCAGTTCATGATCGCCTTGCGGAAGCGCTTCCGCATTCTCCGGACCAATCTCTCCGACGGATATTACGGCTTTCCCGACGTCAGCTTCCACGGTGTAACTCCCTGGCACAGCCAGTTTGAGGACCATGAACGGTATGTGGGCGTACTTTTTGCCGGACAGGGGGAGGGAGAGGCGCCCCAGATTCTCTATGCCGCCTCCAACGCCTATTGGAAATCCCTGGATGTGGAACTGCCGGAGCTGCCCTCCCATCTGTGCTGGGAACAGCTGGTGGACACCTGGGATGCGGCTCAGTCCGCTATGGACATCCCGGACGGCCGGTTCTCCATCGGTCCCCGGAGCGTGAAGGTCTTCGCCGCCCGGCCCCGGTAAAGGCGGTATGGATATCGCGGAGTTTTTTCAGCGGCTGACAATCGTCTTGGCACTGACGCTGCCGGGTTTGAGGTTTTGTCTCTGGATCATGAAGAAAGTGTCACCTGACGTCTCTTCCCCCGCCGTGACGGACCAACTCTGAGCAGGCCCGCCCCGGACTGGTGAAAAAAGAGAAGAACGTAGAAGGAGCGTCCCGCCGGGCGCCCCTTTTTTTCGCGCTTTCCCGCCGGAGGGAGCAAAAACCTATTGCCGAACAGCCCCGCCGTCTGCTATAATTTTGGACAAGAAGGAGGAAGGAGAAATTACAATGGAACAGAATCTGAACGAGAAAAGCAGCGGCCTGGCACTGGTCCCCTTTTTGATCTTCGTGGCAATTTACCTGGGCGCGGGTCTGATCTTACAGGCCCAGGGCGTAGAGATGGCGTTTTACCAGTTCCCCTCCGTCACCGCCATGTTTATCGCCCTTCTGGCGGCCTTTGCCATCACCAAAGGCCCCCTGGACCAGCGCTTCGCCATCTTTGCCAAGGGCGCGTCCAACATCGACGTGCTCACCATGCTGATGATCTACCTGCTGGCAGGGGCCTTTTCCAGCGTGGCAACCTCTATGGGCGGGCGGGACGCTACCGTCAATTTGGGACTCTCCCTGGTCCCCGTGCAGTTCCTGGCCGCCGGCGTGTTCATCATTTCCGCTTTCATGGGCACCGCCACCGGCACCTCTATGGGAACCATCAGCGCCATTGTCCCCATTGCTGTGGGCGTGGCGGACAAAAGCGGGCTGTCCATCCCCCTGATGGTGGGCGCCTGCGTAGGCGGCGCCATGTTCGGCGACAACCTGTCCATGATTTCCGACACCACCATCGCCGCCACCCGCTCTCAGGGCTGTGAAATGCGGGACAAATTCCGGGTAAACTTCTTCATCGCCTTGCCCGCCGCCCTGATTACGGTCGCCGTACTGCTGGTGGCAGGCCGCCCCGAAGTCATGCCGGTGATGGACGATTTGAGCTTCAGCGTCATCAAAGTGGTTCCCTATCTGTTGGTTCTGATCCTGGCGCTGATCGGTATGAACGTGTTCCTGGTGTTGACCATCGGTATCTTTGTAGCCGGCATCATCGGCATCGCGACCGCCTCTATGGACCTCTTCGGATTTGCCCAGGCGGTTTGGGGCGGCTTTACCGGCATGAACGAGGTGTTTTTCCTAACCCTGTTCTGCGGCGGCATGAGCGAGATGATCGCCCACAACGGCGGAATCAACTGGCTGATTTTCAAACTCCGGGGCATGATGCGGGGCAACCGGTCCGCCCAGGTGGGAATCGCCGCCCTGGTATCCCTGTCCGATTTTGCCACCGCCAACAACACCGTGGCCATTGTGGTCAGCGGCAGTATGGCCAAGGAAATCAGCCAGAAGTACAAAGTGGACCCCCGACGGACCGCATCCCTGCTGGACGTGTTCTCCTGCGTGTTTCAGGGGATCATTCCCTACGGCGCGCAGCTGCTGTCCGCCGCCGCCCTGTCTGTCGCCAACGGCTGCCCCATGAATCCCATGGACATCATCCCAAACCTGTGGTACTGCTGGATTCTGGCTATTGTGGGCATCGCCTCCATCTTCATCCCCTTTGCCGACGGAACCTGCAAAAAGGACCCCTGGAACTGGGAATATGATGTGGCCGAGTCCGGCGTGGCCGCCAAAAAGGCCCTGTTGGAAACTGAGGCGGCAGCTGAAAAGGAGCACGGCGCATAAGGCGGCGTGAAAAAGAAAGGAAGGCTCTCACTATGATTCATCACAAACACCAAGGATTTGCCACCCGTCAGATTCACGCCGGCAAGGCCGAAAACACCGCCGGGGCCCTTTGCGCCCCAATCTATCAGACCTCCACGTTCGCCTTTGCGTCTGTAGAACAGGGCGGCGCCCGCTTCGCCGGAACGGAAGAGGGTTACATCTACACGCGTTTGAGCAACCCTACCACCGCCCTGGTAGAGGCCAAACTGGCGGACCTGGAGGGCGGTGAAGCCGCGTTGGCCACTGCCTCCGGCATGGGCGCCATCTCTACCGCTCTATGGAGTTCCGTTACCGCGGGAGATGAGATCGTGGCGGATGAGACGCTTTACGGCTGCACCTATTCCCTGCTGGAGCATGGCCTGGCCCAGTTCGGCGTCAAAGCCGCTTTTACCGACCTGACCGATCCGGAAAATTTGAAAAAAGTTATGACCGGCCAGACCAAGGTGGTCTATTTTGAAACTCCCTGCAACCCTACCATGAAAATCCTGGACATTGCCCGCATCGCCGAAACCGCGCATAAGATCAACCCCCATGTCCGGGTAATGGTGGACAACACCTTCTGCACGCCTTACCTCCAGCGCCCGCTGGAGCTGGGGGCCGACGTGGTGGTCCACAGCGCCACAAAATACCTCAACGGCCATGGAGACGTCATCGCCGGAGCCATTGCCGGCAGCCGGGAGTTTGTCGACCGGTGCCGGGCCTTTGGACTGAAAGACTTGACCGGCGCGGTCCTCAGCCCTTTCGACGCCTTCCTGCTGGCCCGAGGTTTGAAGACTCTGGACATCCGCATGGAACGCCACTGCGCCAACGCCCAAAAAGTGGCCGAATTCTTTGAATCTCACCCCGCCGTTTCCAAGGTCTATTATCCCGGCCTGGCCAGCTTTGAGGGCCACGAGACAGCCGCGAAGCAGATGAAACTGCCCGGCGGCATGATCTCCCTGGAGCTGAAGGCCGGGAGGGCCGCCACCGCCGCCGCCCTGAACAAGCTGGAGCTATGCACCGTGGCCGTCTCCCTGGGCGACGCCGAAACCCTGGTGGAACATCCCGCCACCATGACCCACTCCGCTTACTCCGCCGGGGAGTTAAAGGCCGCCGGCATTTCCGAGGGCCTGGTCCGCGTCAGCGTGGGCCTGGAGGACGCTGAGGACATCATCGCCGATTTCAAATTTGTATTGGATTCTTTGGCACTATAAGGAAACTAATTTGAAAGGGGACAACAGCGCATGAAAGACATCGTAGAGATCCGCTGGCACGGCCGGGGAGGCCAGGGGGCAAAGACCGCTTCCCTGCTGCTGGCGGACGCGGCGTTCAACACGGGCAAATACGTCCAGGGCTTCCCGGAGTACGGTCCGGAGCGGATGGGCGCGCCCATCACGGCATATAACCGCATCAGCTCGGAGCGGAGCACGGTACATTCCAACATCTATGAGCCGGATTACGTGGTAGTCGTGGACGAGACTCTGATCTCCTCTGTGGATGTCACCGCGGGCCTCAAAAAGGAAGGGGCCATCGTCATCAACTCCGGCAAATCCCCGGAGGAACTGCGGCCTTTGCTCAAGGGCTACGAAGGCCGGGTGTGCACCATCGACGCCGGGAAGATCAGTGAGGAAGAGCTGGGGAAGAACTTCCCCAACACCCCCATGCTGGCCGCCATCGTCAAAGTTTCCGGCGTGGTCAACGCGGAGGAGTTTATCCAGGACATGGAGGCCTCCTTCAAGCATAAGTTTGCCGCCAAGCCCCAGGTCATCGAGGGCAACATGCGGGCCCTGAAACGCTCTATGAAGGAGGTCCGCGTGTGCGGGCCGGAAATACCGGGAGGCCCGCAGGCCGAGACGGTAGAGGAGGTCAAGGAAGGATGAGCCATTTCGCAAAAGATATGACCCCTCAGGTTACTTGGAGGGACATCACCCCCGGCGGTGCGATCTTTGAGGGCGGCACCTCTGAAGTCGTAGAAACCGGCGACTGGCGGACGATGAAGCCGGTGCTGGACACGGACAAGTGCAAACAGTGCCTGCTGTGCGCTCCGGTGTGCCCGGACATGTCCATTCCCGTGGGCAAGGACGGCAAGCGCGGCGATTTCAACTACTTCTTCTGCAAGGGCTGCGGCATCTGCGCCAATGTCTGCCCCTTTGGGGCCATCACCATGGTAAAGGAGGAGAAGTGATATGAGTATCCGAGAGAGGCTGTCCGGCAATGAGGCTGTGGCCTATGCCATGAAGCAGATCAACCCCGACGTGATGGGCGCGTATCCCATTACGCCGTCCACGGAAATTCCCCAGTATTTCTCCGCCTACGTGGACAACGGCGAAGTGGACACGGAATTCATCGCCGTGGAATCCGAGCACAGCGCCATGTCTACCTGCATCGGCGCGGAGGCGGCGGGCTGCCGGGCTATTTCCGCCACCAGCTCCTGCGGCCTCATCTACATGGCCGAGATGCTGTACGTGGCGGCCTCCGACCGCCTGCCCATCACCCTGGCGGTTTCCTGCCGCGCCCTGTCCGGCCCCATCAACATCAACAACGACCACTCCGACGCCATGGCGGTCCGGGACGCGGGCTGGCTGATGCTGTTTGCCGAGACGAACCAGGAGGCCTATGACAACTACCTCCAGGCCATGCGGATTGGCGAGGCGGTGAGTCTCCCCATCATGATCTGCCAGGACGGCTTCATCACCTCCCACGCCATCGAGAACATCGAGCTGGAGGACACCGAGGCGGTGCGGAAATTCGTGGGCGAGTACAAACCCGCACATTTCCTTCTGAACAAGGACGAGCCCATCGCCGTGGGCCCCTACTCCACCCCGGTCTACTACATGGAAACCAAGCGGCAGCAGGCCCAGGCCATGCTGGACGCGAAGGACGTCATCAAAAAGGTGGCGGACGAATTCGCCTCTTGGACAGGCCGGCAGTACGGGCTCATTGAGAAATACGAGATGGACGACGCGGAAGAGGCCATCCTCATCATCGGTTCCTCCGCCGGAACGGCCCGGGAGGCCATCAAGCAGCTCCGGGCGGAGGGCAAGAAAGCCGGCATGATTAAGATCCGGAGCTTCCGCCCCTTCCCCGCCGAGGAAATCGCCGGGGCGCTGAAAAACGTGAAGGCCTTCGCCGCCATGGACAAAGACGACAGCTTCAACGCCCACTGCGGCCCTATCTTTGCCGAAACCTGCGCGGGCCTCTATGCGGGCGGAGTCAGCGGGCCCAGGGGGATCAGCTATATCTACGGCCTGGGCGGCCGGGACGTGCGGGTGGAGAGCATCCAGCGTGTCTTCGCGGACCTGGAGAAGATCGCCGAAACCGGCGACGCGGGCGAAACCTACCGCTATCTGGACGTGCGGGAATAAGGAGGGAAGAGTCAATATGGCCTATAATCTGAAAGAAAACGTCATGAAGGAGGACCGCCTTGCCGGCGGTCACAGAATGTGCGCGGGCTGCGGCTGCCCCATTGCCGTGCGGACCGTACTGCGGGCCTTGGAGCCGGAAGACCACGCCGTGGTCTGTTCCGCCACCAGCTGCCTGGAAGTTTCCTCTTTTATGTATCCCTATACATCCTACAAAGACAGCTTCATCCACAACGCTTTTGAGAACGCGGCGGCGACCCTGTCCGGTGTGGAGACGGCTTACCGCGCCATGAAAAAACGGGGCAAAATCGACGCCAACTACAAATTTATTGCCTTCGGCGGCGACGGCGGCACTTACGACATCGGGTTCCAGAGCCTGTCCGGGGCCATGGAGCGGGGTCACGACATGGTTTACGTCTGCTATGACAACGAGGCGTATATGAACACGGGCATCCAGCGCTCCAGCTCCACGCCCCATTTTGCGGATACGACTACCACCCCGGTGGGCAAGGTCGTCCCCGGCAAGCCCCAGCAGAAGAAGAACCTGACAAAGATCATGGTAGCCCATGGAATTCCGTATGTTGCCCAGACAACCTTCATCGGGAACTTCAAGGATATCACCGAGAAGTCTCACAAGGCCATCTACACCCCCGGCGCGGCCTTTCTGAACGTGATGGCCCCCTGCCCGAGAGGCTGGCGGTATCCCAGCGAGAAGATGATGGAGATTACGAAGCTGGCAGTGGAAACCTGCGTGTGGCCGCTGTATGAGGTCATTGAAGGCAAATACATTCTCAGCTACAAACCGAAGAACAAGCTGCCCGTAGAGGAATACCTGAAAGTCCAGGGCCGCTTCGCCCACATGTTCAAGCCCGGCAGCGAATGGATGATTGAGGAGGCCCAGAAGGAAGTCGACAAGAACTGGGAGAACCTTCTCAAACTCTGCGAGCTATAAAAAACAATAAGAAAAAGAGGCCGTCTTTTGACAGCCTCTTTTTCTTGTTGTCAGAATATCGTTTTCGCGTCACCTGTCCCGTTCCGCCGTCTGACGGGCCTCTCCCCCGGCGGACCAGCCGTTATGGTCCGTATGCAACAGATGATGGGACCGCTCCCCCAAGGGCTTTTTAAGGTAGGTCCGGTACAGAGCCTGCACGTCTGGGTTTTCGTGGGAAAACCGAATTTCCGAGCCTGCGTCCAGCTTCCAGAGCTGGCTTCCCCGCTGTCCGGCATACTCCGCTCCTCCGTGGATCGGCTGGCCTCCGCCGCCGGCGCAGCCGCCGGGACAGGCCATGACCTCCACGAAATCGTAGTCCACGGTTCCCTCCTCAATAGCCTCCATCAGCTTCCGGGTGTTCCCCAGACCGCTGACTACGGCGACCCGGATGTCCCCCGCGCCGGGGATATTGAAGGCCGCTTCTTTCCAGGGTTTTTCTCCCCGGACAGCCTTGAACGCGTCTGCGTCGGGATTTCTTCCGGTGACCAGATAGTAGGCGCTTCGCAGCGCCGCATCCATGACGCCGCCGGTGGCTCCAAAAATCACCGCCGCCCCGGTACCCGTGCCCAGGGGGCTGTCAAACTCCGCTTCCTCCAGATCCGCCGGGACGATGCAGTCGCTGCGGAACAGGCGGCACATTTCCCGGGTCGTCAGGACCACGTCCACATCCGGATCGCCGCAAGCGTCTTTCATGGTGGGCAGCCCGCTCTCCGCCTTCTTGGCGGAGCAGGGCATGATGGACGCCACAAAGATCTTGTGGGGGTCCAGGCCCAGCTTCTCAGCAAAGTAGCTCTTGGCCACCGCGCCGAACATCTGCTGGGGGGACTTGGCCGTGGAAAGATGGTCCGTGTAGGCCGGGTACTGGGTTTTCAGGAAGCGCACCCAGCCGGGGCAGCAGCTGGTGAACATAGGCCATCGATACTTCCCCCGGTGAGTAAAGCGGTCCACAAACTCGCTGCCTTCCTCCATGATGGTCAGGTCCGCGGCGAAGTTGGTGTCGAAGACATAGTCGAAGCCGATGCGCTTCAGCGCCGCCACCATGCGGCCTGTGGTGGCCTGTTTCGCCGGGAGGTTGAAGACCTCCGCCCAGGCTACCCGCACCGCCGGAGCTACCTGAATGATGGTGGTGATTTCTGGGTCCGCCAGGGCCCGGAGGACCTTTGTGGTGTCGTCCCGAACCGTCAGGGCGCCAGTGGGGCAGTGGGTGACGCACTGGCCGCAGAACACGCAGTCCGTGTTCTTAAGGTAGCGGTTGTAGCTCACATCCACAGTAGTCCGGGAGCCGGTGCCCGCCACATCCCAGATGTTCATCCCCTGAATCTTGTCACAGACCTGAACACAGCGCATACACTTGATACACTTGCTGGCCTCCCGGACGATGGGGACGCTCAGGTCCACGTTGGAGCGCTCCGGCTGGACCTCGTAAGGCTGATAGTGGATATTCAGGTCGTGGGAAAGCTTTTGCAGCTCGCAGTAACCGCTCCGGACGCACACCGTGCAGTTGGAATTGTGCTGAGAGAGAATCAGGCGGAGGTTCGTCTTCCGTGCGTCCCGCACCCGGGGGGAATTGGTGTGGATGATCATGCCCTCCAGGATTTCCGTGTTGCAGGCCGGAACCAGCCGCTCCGTACCCTCCACCTCCACCATGCACATGCGGCAGGCGGCAATTTCATTCAGGTCTTTCAAATAGCACAGGTGGGGAATGGGAATACCCACCTTCTCTGCGGCGTTCAGGATGGTGGTGCCCTTGGCGGCGGACAGTTCCCGGCCGTTAATTGTAAAGTTTACCATTTCTCCACACGTCCTCCCTTGAAGATTCCATAGCCGAAGTGGTCGCACCGCAGGCACCGGGAGGACTCCTGCCCAGCCTCCTGATCCGTCATGCCGCACTCAATACACTGGAAGTCCCCTTTCCGCTCACAGGCCTCCCGCTCGGTGGCGTTGACCCGCCCCCGGGGCCGGAGGTCCGTGCACTTCGGCGTGGGGACCTTGACCTCGGACTCAATTTCGTGGTTGAAGCCCAGGTACTCGTCGATGTTGGCTGCGGCGGCCTTGCCCGCGGCAATGGCCCGGATGACCGTGGCCGGGCCGGTCACACAGTCGCCTCCGGCGAAGACGCCCACCATGTCCGGAAGCTGGGTGCTGGAATCCGCCAGCAGCGCCCCGCCCCGCTGAATCTTAATGCCTGTCTGCTCCAGGCCGCGGGTTTCAATCCCCTGACCAATGGCCACAATGATGGTGTTTGCAGGAATCCGCAAGGGTTCCACTTTCGCGGTATTGGGCCGGGGACGGCCCGCCTTGTCCATCTCACCGATCATCTGGGGCTGGGTCCAGAGGGCGGCCACATGGCCGTTTTCATCCGCCTCAATGCGGAGGGGCGCTTGGAGGGTCAGGACCTCTGCGCCTTCCGCAATGGCGCCTTCGACTTCCTCCGCCTGGGCGGTCATGTCCTCCTGACGGCGGCGGTAGACGCAGGTCACCTTTTCCGCCCCCAGACGGATCGCGGAACGAGTTACGTCCATGGCCACGTTTCCGCCGCCGATCACCACCACGTTCTGCCCGGTGAAGTCCGGCATCTCGTTGTCCCCAATGTGCCGCAGCAACTCCACGGCGGAGACAACTCCCAGGCTGTCCTCCCCCTCAATTCCCGTCTTTTTGTCGGTATGGGCTCCAATGGAGAGATAGAGACAGTCATACTGCTGCTTCAGCTCATCAAAGGAAACGTCCGTACCCACGTCAACTCCGATATGTACCTCAATGCCCAGGGACAGGATAGAGGCGATTTCCGCGTCCAACTTCTCCCGGGGGAAACGGTAGCTGGGGATTCCGTAGCGCATCATGCCGCCCAGGGCCTTCTGCTTTTCGTAAACCGTGACCTTGTGGCCCATGAGGGCCAGGTAGTAGGCCGCCGACAGCCCGCCGGGGCCCCCGCCCACAATCGCGACAGATTTTCCGGTAGCTTTCGCCGGCTTTGGCTGGGGCACGTCTCCGGCATGGTCCACCGCGTAACGCTTGAGCCCCCGAATGTTGAGAGCGTCGTCCACCATGTTCCTCCGGCAGCGGGCCTCGCAGGGGTGCTCGCAGATATAGGCGCAGGCCGTGGGGAAGGGATTGTCCTTGCGGATCAGCCGCACGGCGTCGTCGCAGCGGCCCTCGCTGATAAGAGCGATATACCCGGGAATATCCACTCCGGCGGGGCACAGCGCCACGCAGGGCACGGGGTTTTTTAGACTTCCCAGGCAGCGATGGTGAAGTATATGCTCCTCATAATCATCCCGGAAGCCCTTCAAACCCATGAGGACCAGCTGGGCCGCGTCAGTACCGATGGCACAGTCCGCAGTATCCACAATGACCTGGGCAGTCTTCTCAATCCGGCGGAGAATGCCCAAATCCGGCTCCCCGTCCAGAACCTCCCGGATCATGTTGCTGAGCTGTGTCAGGCCAATCCGGCAAGGCACGCACTTGCCGCAGGTCTGGGCCCGGCAAAGATCCAGAAAATTCAGGGCCATATCTACCGGACAAAGTCCCGGCGGGCTGGCCGCAATCCGGCGTTCCATGTTCCGGTAAAGCTGTTCCACCACCGCCTGGGCCTGGCCGGGGGTTTTCACTTCCAGTCTGCTCATGACGTCACTTCTTTCCTAAATATTTTTTTGGTTTCCTAAATATTATTATGGCCGCAACGGGCGCAGATGTCAATAAAAGTTATTATTTAGTCAATCTTTTTGTGTAAATACCCAAAATTTATTTGTGAAAAGTTTCTCAAAAATAAAAAATCGCATTTTTAGGCGGCTTTTTCAGGAAAAAAGGTCCGGTTTAGACTTGCTTTGCAGGAAATCCTGGTTTATACTGTAGCCTGTTCGATTTGACGAAATCCCCTTTGAGACGAAATCCCCTTTGAAAGGAAGGAACCCACCATGATCCGCCTCATCGCCAGCGATATTGACGGGACTCTGCTCCAAAACGGAGCCGCGGAGATCCCTCCGGTAATTTTCGACCATATTCACCGTCTGGAGAAAAAGGGTATCCTTTTCTGCCCTGCCAGCGGACGGCAGTACACCAGCCTCCGGCGGCTCTTTGCCCCTGTGGCGGATCAAGTGCCCTTTCTCTGCGAAAATGGCGCGGTGGTCTACGGTCCCGGCAATCCTGGTCCCATTCTCAGCAAAACCGTCATGGACCGCGCGCTCTCCGAGAAATTGTGCGAAGACATTCTGGCCCTGCCGGAGGCGGAAATCTTGATCTCCGGAGCCGATACTTCCTATCTCTGTCCCAAATCTCCAGACCTGGAAAACCAGATCCGCTGGTTTCTGGGGAACCGCACCACTGTCTGCCCCACTCCGGCGGACGTGCCGGAGGATATTATTAAGGTGTCCGCATACTGTCCCAGGAACCTGGAGAAAATTCAAACCGCCCTTTTTCCCAAATGGGAAAAGCACTTCCGCTGCGCCGTGGCCGGGGAAGTCTGGCTGGACTTTACCCTGGCGGACAAAGGCCTGGGCGTTCAGCGTCTTTGTGAAGCCCTGGGTTTCGGCCTGGAAAGCGTCATGGCTTTCGGCGACAATTACAATGACGTCTCCATGCTGGACCGGGTGGGACATCCCTATCTGATGGAAAACGCCGCTCCGGAACTCCGTACCCGTTTCCCAACCCGCTGCCGGAATGTGGCGGAAGTCCTGGAAACCCTGTGACAGCAAAACAGCTTCGCCCAAATTTTGAACGGTTCCTTAATTTTGTCACTTTTGTTACTTTTTTCTCCTGCCCGCCTTTACAAGGCGGGCAAAATTCTTTATAATAGATATTTGCCAAGCCCGCCCTGGGCCGGCCCAACCAGGTCTTGTTTGAGAAATGTCAAAACGCCCCAACGATGGATATGTTTCCGTCTCTCTGCGTTAAATGTTCTTGCCGGGCGGCAGCCCGCCTGCGAAAATTTGCCTTGATTGGCGGAAACACCTTTCGCCGTTGGGCATTCCGCCAATGTTCAAACAAGGCCTAAAAAACGGAAGACGGCCCGATCCCGGGCCGCCTTTGGAGGTCTTATGAAACGATTTGTCAAGCGCCTGACGGCCCTGTTGCTGCCGGCGGCGCTGTGCGCCGCGCTGTTGTCCGGCTGCGCCAAGGATGGAGAGGGAATGGCTCTGAGCGTCTGCACAGGCACTTCCCCAGATTCCCTGGACCCAATTTATGCCGAAGACGTGAGCGGACAGACTGTTCTGGCTCATCTTTATGAAAACCTGATGCGGGTCACGGCGGACAGCGCGGGGAAAACCAGCGTCCTTCCCGGTATGGCCAAGAGCGTAGATCAGGAGGAGGAAACCAAGGACGGAACCGTCACCGTTACTTATACGTTCCGTCTTCGCAGCGCCCGCTGGTCCGACGGCCAGCCGGTCACCGCCGGGGACTTTGTCTACGCCTGGCAGCGGCTGGCCAGCCCCGCCACCGGTTCCCGGTACGCGGACCTGCTCTCCGTGGTCAAGGGTTTCCAAGAGGCCCGGGCTACTAGGGATATGAGTCTGCTCCAAGTGACGGCGAAAAATGACAACACCCTAGTGGTCGTATTAAACGGACACTACGACTGGTTCATCAAAGAGGTCTGTACTTCTCCCGCCACCATGCCCCTGCGGCAGGATGTGGTGCAAAAGCTGAAAGCCGCTTCCGGCGATAAATCCTGGTGGGAGGGGGACCCCACGCAACTGGTAACCAACGGCCCCTACACAGTCGCCGCCCAGGAAGAGGGCCGCCTTCTCCGGCTGGAGGCCAACAATCACTACTATGCCGCTCAGCCCGGCCCTCAGAGCGTTTCCTTCCACTTTGCCGGCTCTGCGGAGGAAGCTTGGTCCCTCTACGAGGAGCGTACCGTGGATGCTGTTTGGCCTCTGCCGGACGGGCGGCTGACCGAACTGGCGGCGGACTCGGAGTGGACGCCTTTGCCGGAACTGGCTTCTTATGCCGCCCTTTTTAACTGCGCCGCAGAGCCCTTTAGTGATCCGGTCCTCCGGGAGGCGCTGAGTATGGCCATTGACCGGAACGCCCTTTCTCGGGCGGCGGGGGCTACGGCCCTCCCGGCGGAAGGCTTTGTGCCCCCCGGCGTGCCGGAAAACGAAGAGGGGGATTTCCGCGCTCTCAGTTCCCCCCTGCTGAACAACGACCCAGAGGGCTATGAGGAGCGCTGCCGGCAAGCTCAGGCTCTCCTGGGAGAGGCCGGCTATAACAGCGGCTCAGACCTGGGTGAATTGGAATTCCTGTACCTGAAAAACGACGTAAACGACGCTGTAGTCCAAGCCCTTTGCCAACAGTGGCTGGAAGTCTTGGGCGTGCAGGTGGTTCCAAAGGGCCTGACGGAGCGGGGACTTATGACCGCTTTGCGGGCCGGAGAGTACACTTTGGCGGGCCGGACGCTCACCGCCTCCGCCAACGACGCTGAGTGTTTTCTGATGTCCTGGACCAGCGAAAGCCGGGAAAATTTAGTCCGCTACGAAAGCAGCGCTTATGACACGCTGATGAAAATTGTTGCCGGCGCCGCCGACGGCACCGCCCGGATGGGATGCCTTCACGATGCGGAGGCCCTGCTGCTGATGGACCACGCCATGGCCCCTCTCTATACCAAGGGAACCGCCTGGGAACTGCGGGAAACCCTCAGCGGAGCTTTCCGGGACCCCAGGGGCTGGTTCAGTTTTGCCGGAGTGGTAAGCCGGCCGGTATAATCCCAAGCCGGAGGACAAGCGTCCTCCGGCTTTTCCAAAAGCTTCCTCTCCTCCTCCCTCTGGACATTTAAGCGGCGCTGTGTTATGATGAGAAAAATAAAAAGGGAGGGACTATTTGTGCAGTTGAATGGAGTCGAATATAACGACTATAACGATCAGAGCTTGGAAAGCTATACCGGCGAACCCATCGGTGTTTACACCGCCAAGGCCTTTTTCTGGATGTTCCTGGGTCTGCTGGTTACCTTCGCCGTGGCCTTTTTCGGCTATGCCACGGGAACGATCCTCTATGTCTTCGCCATTCCCTATTTTCACATTGTCCTGCTTGTGGTGCAGCTGGGCCTGGTATTCTTCCTCTCTGCCCGGCTTCACAAACTCCGGGTTGGAACGGCCAGGGCCCTGTTCTTTCTCTACGCGGCAGTAACCGGCGTGGTCTTTTCCGCGTATTTTTTGGTCTTCAGTATGCTGAGCTTGATCCTGGTCTTTGCCATGACCGCAGTCTACTTCGGGGCTATGGCGCTCTACGGCTACCGCACCCAGACGGACCTCACCCGCCTGAAGCCCATCCTGTTGGGCGGGCTGATTTTCCTGATTGTCTGCGGCCTGCTGTCTTTGTTCATCCCCTTGGGCGTGATGGACCGGATCATCTGTCTCATCGGCGTGGCCATCTTCCTGGGCTTCACCGCCTACGACACTCAGAAAATACGGGCCTTTTATGAGGCTTATCAAGGCGACCAGGCCATGCTGGAGCGGGCGTCTATCTATTCTGCCCTGGAACTATACCTGGACTTCATTAACCTGTTTCTGTACCTGCTGCGTTTCCTGGGAAAAAGCAAGAAGTAACCCGCAAAAAAGCCCCGCCGGAAGGCGGGGCTTTCGCTGTGCTTTCAGCGCCCGTATTTATCAAGCCAGAAAACCCTTGAGGATGCAGTCTTCAGCCTCCTCCTCGGTGAGTCCCAGGGTTTCCAGCTTCAGCAGCTGATCCCCGGCAATCTTACCGATAGCCGCTTCGTGGACCAGCTGCGCCTCCGTGCAGTTGGCGGTAATGGCGGGAATGGACTTGATTTTCGCTTCCCCCATAATAATAGAGTCGCACTGAACATGGCCAAAGCACTGGGCATTGCCCACCATCCTGGGGTAGAATACCTGTTCCGACCGGTCCTGGGCCACGGAGCGGGAGATCACCCGGCCCTTGGAATCTTCGCCGTCCAAAATAATTTCCATGTCGCTCTCCGCCGTCTGGTCCCCGTGGGTCAGCAGGCGCTCGGTGACGACGGCCTCAGCTCCCTTGCCGCAGACAATTTTCGTGCTCCGCTTGGTGGAGTCGATCCCCCGGATTTGAACGGTTTCCATCTGAATGGAGGCGCCTTCTTCCAGGTAGACCACGGTTTGGGGATTCATAACCCGGTCGCCGGCGCCGTCTCCCTCGCCGTAATGCTTTTCCGTATATTTGACCTTAGAGCCCTTGCCCACGTAGAAGGTATGAACGCCGTCATGACGGGACTCCTCTCCGCCGCAGTTGTGGATTCCGCAGCCTGCCACAATGTCCACGTCACAGCCCTCGCCAATGAAGAAATCATTGTAAACCATCTCCCGGAGGCCGGATTTCGTGATGATTACAGGAATATAGCAGGTTTCCCCCACGGTGCCGGATTGAATCCGGATGTCAATTCCGGGCTTGTCCTCCTTGGAAGTGATCTCAATATGCTCCGTAGACCGGCGGCCGTCACAGCCGGAATCCTTGCGGATATTAAAGGCCCCCACGGGTTTGCCGATGAGGTCCGCAATTTTTTCCAATAAGCCGCGGTCAATCTCGGTATCCATCATTACGCCATCGCCTCCTTTGTCAATACCGGACATCCGCCCAGGGTATCCGCCAAAATCTGGGGCAGGATCTCCGCCGGGGTCCCCCGGTGGCGGAGCCGCCCGTCGCCCACCACAATGACTTCATCCGCCAGGGAGATGATCCGCTCCTGGTGGGAGATAATAATCATGGTGGCCCCTCCGGCGGCGTGGAGCTGCTCGAAAGTCTCCGTCAGCCGGGCAAAGGACCACAGGTCGATGCCTGCTTCCGGCTCGTCGAAGATCATCAGTGCTGCGTTTCGGGCCAGGATGGAGGCAATCTCAATACGCTTCACCTCGCCGCCGGAAAGGGAGGCGTCCACTTCCCGGTCCAGATAGTCGTTGGCACACAGGCCCACCCGGGTAAGATACTGGCAGCAGCGGTCTTTGGACAGCTTTTGGTCCCCGCTGGCCAGGGTCAGCAGATCTCGGACCGTCAGCCCTTTGAACCGGGGAGGCTGCTGGAAACCGTAACTGATCCCAAGCCTGGCCCGCTCCGTAATGCCCATGGACGTAATATCCTGTCCATTCCAGAAAATCTGCCCGGCGGTGGGTTTCACCAGTCCCATGATGCTTTTCGCCAGGGTGGTCTTTCCGCCGCCGTTTGGGCCTGTGAATACCACCAGCCGCCCGTCACCGACGGCAAGGGAGATATCGTTCAAAATGCCCAGCTCTCCCCCGTCCTCATGAACGGCGTAGCTGAGGTGTTTTAATTCCAGCATAAGGGCTCCTCCTTTGCGTGCTGTTTCAGACAGCATTCTACCAGATATAACGGGAGAATGCAACGAATGCCTTGGGATTTCCTCTACATTTTATCCAAAAGCGCCGTTCTTATCTGTTGCAGCCGCAACAGTGTCCATTTTTTTGCCCCTTGCATAAACTGGGAGGAAAAGGAGGGAGCCTTTATGGAACATACGACCCAAACCCCGGAAGTCTATGATTTTCGACAGTACGACCGCATTTGGCAGCGGGTAGCCCCGAATCTGGAACCTTACCCCGGCATGGCAATTCAGCAAATGGCCTCCGCCCGCTCTGAGGCCGCCGCCATTCCCGCGGCTCCGGCCGCGCCGGCGACTTCCGCACCCATCCTCCCCGCCGCGCCGGAGACGCCTGCCGTCCCCGTCCCTGCCGGTCCCGGACTGACCGTCCAGCAGGAGAGCCAACTTCCCGGCGCGGAGCAAAATCCCTGCTGCATGGGCACCGAGGCGGCGGAGATGCTGAATGTTATCACCGGCTACGTGGAAGCGGCGCTGTCAGACCGCCGTGATCTCCTGGCCCTGGCCCGGCAGGCGCCCTCCTGGGCCCGGAAACCCCTGCGGGACATGGCGGCGGACCTCCAGGACCAGGCCCGGCGGCTGATGGCGGCCCACTACCTCATCACCGGACGGCGTTACCGCCCCAGCGTCCATACGGAGCGCGTTTACGTAGGCCGTTGGTGCCCCGCCCTCCGGGAACGCTACCACGCGGCGGCTTGCAGCGGCTTCAATTACGCCCGTTCCTCTGAAGACACTATAGACCCCTGCCTTGCCAAACTGTTTGAGGAGATGAGCCGGGAGTCCTACCGCCACGCGGAGGATCTGATGGGGCTGCTCCAGCGGAGCCTGCAAAGCACATAAGATAAGGACCCTCCGTCACAAAGCGGAGGGCCTTTCCCTTTATCCCCAGACCCGCTTGATTTCGTCTCGCTCATACCGGTTTTCCACCCAGTTTTCCAGATACCCGCAGTCGTAGCAGACATAGCGGGCCACCGGAATCCGCTTCACGGTCAGCGCTCCCGTGATGCAGATGCTGTTGGCGAGATAGCGGTGGGCGTCGTCCGGTACCCGGATCACATCCGTGGAACCGCAGACGGGACAGCGTCTCGTGTTTTTCATATATCCTCCGTATAGACCGTATAGACCTCTGTAGGGGCCGGGCTCTGTCCCGGCCCGTTTCCACAAAAAACGTTCCTCCAGGCGGGCGCAGAGGCCCGCCCCCGCAAGGTCAGTTCACCCGATAGAGTTTCATGGACAGCGGGATGGAAACTGCCGTGGCAGCCACCGCCGCCAAGGGCAGCAGGGCCAAGGCGGGCATAGGAACGCTGGGCAGCTCATCCGCAATCCCCGCGACCGCTCCGCCGAGAATCGCCACGCCGAAGACGATGATCATGAAACCCCAGCGTCCCCTCTCTACGCCGAAGCGGAACACTGTGGGCAAGGTGAGATCCAGAGCGATGAGCCCGCCCAGAAAGCTCATCGCCAGGGCGGACAGGGTAGGAGCCTCATGGGTGAACTTGAACGCCGCCACTTGGAGCACGGCGCTTATCAGCGTAGCCGCCGCCATGCACAGCCAGCCCAGCACGTATTTGCTCAGCACGATGTCCCGCTTGGAGTAGGGCATCATCGCCGCCAGCTGGTCCCAGTGGCTCCGCTCGTCGTAGGCCATGGCCGTAAAGGGCAGCAGGGCGCACCAGACCACCACAAAAACGCTGTTGAAAATGCCGCCCACTACGGACATCAGCACCAGGATTAAAATCACCACCCGCATCTGCTTCCACAGTACATAGAAGTCCTTCAAAACCAAAGCCTTCATTTCTTTGCTCCTTTCACCATAAAGAGGATAATGTCCTCCACCGCCGCCCGCTCCAACTCCAGGCCCGCCGGAACCTCCTCCCGCCGGACCAGGGCCCGGACGCCGCCGTATCCGCTGGCCTCCCGGCCCACGACGGCTTCCTCCCGGAGGCTGTCCAGCTGTTCCGCCGTCCCGGAGAAGACACCGTACATTTCCAAAAGCCGGTCTTTCTCCTCGCAGAACAGCAGCCGCCCCTGGTGCAGGAAGGCGATGTAGTCGCAGAGCTTTTCCAGGTCGCTTAAAATATGAGAGGAGATCAAAATGGAGTGGTCTTCCTCCCGGGTAAACTCGTTGAAAATCTCCAGTACCTCGTCCCGGACAATGGGGTCCAGGCCGGAGGTTGCCTCATCCAGAATCAGGAGCTTCGGCTGGTGGCTCAGGGCCACGGCGATGGCCAGCTTCATCTTCATACCCCGGGAGAAGTCCTTAAAAGGTTTCTTTTCCGGGAGGTCGAAACGGCGGAGGAAATCATCGTACCGTTTCTGTTCCCAGCGCCGGTAGGTTCCCGCCATGACCTTCCCCACCTGGAGGGCGGTGAGCGTCTCGGGATAATACGCCTCATCCAGGACGACGCCCACCTCCTCTTTAGCGGCCTGGAACTCCGGAGAGGTCACATCTACGCCCAGGACTCTGGCCGTGCCGCTGTCAGGACGAAGTACGTTCATCAAAAGGCGGATGGTGGTGGACTTGCCCGCGCCGTTCTCCCCCACCAGGCCGCAGATCGTGCCGCTGGGCACCGTGAGGTTCAGGTCTTGGATAGCAAAGCCGGAAAACCGCTTATGGATATGGGTCAGTTCAATGGCATTCATCGATTCTCCTCCTCCAATAGGACACGCAGCATGTCAATTAGTTCCTCCACCGTCAGTCCGCAGCCCTTTGCCAATCCGGCGGCGGCGGTCAGGTGGTCCTCCAGCTCCTTGAGCTGCTGTTCCCGGATCAGATCCAGGTTTTTCTCCGCCACAAAGCAGCCTTTCCCAGCCACGGTAAACAAAAAACCCTCGGCCTCCAGCTCATCATAGGCCCGCTTGGTGGTAATAACGGAGATTTTCAAATCCTTGGCCAGTGCCCGGATGGAGGGCAGGGCCTCTCCCGGCAGCAAGGCCCCGGCGATGATCTGGGCTTTCAGCTGGGTGTAGATCTGCTCATAAATGGGCTGGTTGGCGGTGTTGCGGATGATAATTTCCATGGAAGCCCCCCTCCATTTTACTGTTCATATACAGTATACACAGAATAAACAGTTTGTCAAGAGTCTCCTACAAAAAATTTTCCTGGGAAATCTCTTCCGGTTGTGGTATACTACCCCTGGAAAACCGGCTAAAGGGGGCAAAGCCATGAAAACCGTCAGCGGCGTCAGCAACTGGAAACTGATCCTTCGCCGGGAAGCGGATGGAATTACCATTCTTCGGGCCGGGACCCCCGATGTGCGGGCCGTTCTCCCGGACCGGCTTTTCGATTTACCGGTAACCGCCTTGGGCAGCCGGGCCCTGGCCCCGGAGCGGCAGGCGGACGGTCTGCCTTCCGGAGCGGAAACCGTTCTGGTTTCCTGCGTTCCCCCGGAAGAAGGGGCGGTGTGGAATAACCGTGCCCTTCGGGACCTGACCCTGCCGGAATCCATAGGAGCAGTGGGAGACTACGCCCTGTTGAACTGCTCCTCTTTGAAGACCCTTCGTATTTATGACGGCGTGACCCGCTGGGGCGGAGGGACACTGATGAACTGCCGCAGCCTGAACACCCTTCACTTGACCCGGACCGGCCAAACCCAGGGAGAGGCCCTGGCCTGGTTTGCCGGAGAGCTGTCCCGAGAACTGGACGTAACCGTTTATGGCCCCGGTGAAAAAAACACCCGGCTGCTGTTTCCGGAATATACGGAGCTCTATGAGGAGAATTGCCCTGCCCACCATTTCGATTATTTTATCTCCGGCGCAGGCTATCCCTATCACCACTGCTTCCGGCAAAAACGCCTGTCCCTCAAGGAATACGACGCCCTCTGGCGGGACTTCCTGGGCATGGAACATGAAGAATCCGCCGCTCTCCGGCTAGCCTGGTACCGCCTTCGCTGGCCTGTGGAGCTGGGGGAAACCGCGGCGGCGGGCTACCGCGCCTATTTGAAGAACCACGCTGGGGAAACCCTACGCCTCCTGCTGGAGGAAGAAGATGGAGAAGCCCTTCCCTTCCTTCTGGAGCTGACGGAGCCGGACCGGGAAACCCTCTCTGACGCTTGTGGTCTGGCCCGCGAAACAGGGGCCACGGCGGCCTTGGCGATCCTGCTGGAGGAGCAGCACCGCCGTTTTCCCGCCGGACTGGAGAAATCCTTTACACTGTAGAAGGACCAATGGATTTATGGAACAGAAAGACGTTTCTGAAATAGGTCAGGACATCCTCTTCGCCTCCCGGAATGAGCTGTATATGAACCTGCCTTATCTGGACGCGGTCCTCTGCGCCCTGGCCTTCGCCCCCGGCGGAGAAGTGACGCTGTCCTTGGCCACCGATGGGGAAACACTGTACTACGACGGGGCATGGCTGGCAGACCGCTATCTTCGGAGCCGGGTCTGGACCTGCCGGGCCTATCTTCATACCATTTTTCACTGTATGCTCCGGCACCTGGCAAAGAAACGGGGCAAGGTTTCGGAGCTGTGGGACCTCAGCTGTGACGCAGCGGTGGAGAGCATTCTGGATGAATTGGATTACCCCTGCCTGAATACCGGCCCGGTCCCCCAAAAGCAGAAATTCTATGGCGAGTGCAGAAGGGACATGCCGGTGCTGACGGCAGAAGGCATCTACCGCCGCCTTCTGCGCCTGAGTCTGCCGGAATATGAGATTGCCCAGCTCCAGCGGGCTTTCCTGGTGGACGACCACGGCCTCTGGGACCCGGAGCGGCAGGACAATGAGGAGCGGAGCCGCCGCCAGGACCAGAAGTGGCAGGACCTCTCCGGCAAGACCCAGACGGGCCTGGAGACGGTTCTCTCAGACAAGGGAACCGGCGGGGAAACCGTTCTGGAGCAAGTTCGGGTTGCGGTCCGGGACGATGTGGACTACCGGGCCTTTCTCCGCCGTTTCGCCGCCCCAAGGGAAGTGGCCGCGGTAGACGGGGACGCCTTTGATTACGGTTTTTATTCCTACGGCCTCCGGCTCTACGGGAACATGCCTCTGGTGGAACCGCCGGAAACCCGGGAAGAAAAACGTATTGAGGATTTTGTTATTGCCGTGGACACTTCCATGTCCACCTCCGGGGAACGGGTCCGGCAGTTTTTGGCCTGTACCTATGCCATCCTGCGCAGCGCCGGGACTTTTACCCGAAAGGTCAATATCCGGATCATCCAATGTGACGACCAAATTCGCTCCGACGACGTGATTTGTGACCTGGAGGATTTGCGGGCCTACATGGAGGATTTCCAGCTCACCGGCGGCAGCGCCACGGATTTCCGCCCGGTGTTTGAACATGTGGCGAAGCTCCAGGAGTCGGGGGCCTTTACCAGCCTCCGGGGACTCGTCTACTTCACCGACGGCATGGGGATCTACCCGGAAAAGCGCACGCCCTACGAAACGGCGTTCATTCTTCTGGGGGAGCCTCCCCTTTCGGTGAAGACGCCGCCCTGGGCCATCCGGCTGGTGCTGGAGGCCCCGGACCTGGAACGGGCGGCGGAGGAACTGCCGGAGGAACTTGATTTGAGCGAGCTGCCGGAACTGTAAAGGAGGCGTTTATGCTGTCTGAAATCGTGAACCGAAGGAGCATTCGCGCCTATCTGCCCAGGCTGGTTTCCAGAGCGGATATTGAAACCGTGCTGCGGGCAGGGGCCCTGGCCCCCTCATCCAAAAACCGCCAGCCCTGGCGCTTCACCGTAACTCTTGGCGCGAAAAAAGAGGAATCGCTGGCCGCCATGGCCCGGGGACTGGAGGAGGAGGCCCGCCGTCCCCTTCTGCCGGAGAGCGCCCGGCATCTCGGCGGGGCAATCCAGACACTGGCCGTCATGAAACAAGCCCCGGCGCTTATCTTCGTCACAAATCCAATGGACCGGGACCCGAGACAGGCGCTCAATGCGGATGAACGGATTTCCGAGCTCTGCAACGCCCAGTCCTTAGGAGCCTGTTTGGAAAACATGGTGCTCCAAGCCACGGCGCTGGGTCTGGGCAGTCTTTGGATCTGCGATATCTATTTTGCCTATGACGCGCTGCGGGAATGGATCGGCGGACAGGGCGCCCTGGCAGCCGCCATGGCTCTGGGCTACGCCTCCGAAGCCCCGCCGCCCCGTCCCCGGAAGCCTCTGGAGCAGCTGGTAGAGTGGAGGGAGTAAGGATTCCGCCGGGAGAAGGCCAGTCCCGGGGGCGGGCGGGGGCAAAGCCCCTCCTCTACAGGGTGTTCTACCGATAGAAAGGCAGTTCCTGAGGGAATGGCCCGCAAAGGGTGCGGGCCCCACAGGTAAGTTTCCTCCTCCAACCGCCAGCTTAGCGGCAGCGAGGAGGGCCGGACAGACCTTGCTTCAACCTCCACCCCCCCCGCTCAAACTACGCTTCGGACGGAAGACTTGCGTATCAAACCGTCTGTACCTAGGGGCTGTTTGAAAAATAGAGGAATGCCCAACGACGAGAGATTTTTTCGCTGGGCAAGGCGATTTTCCGCAGGAATCCTGGCGGATTTCAAGGGAAATCAACGAAGCGTCAGCGGAAAAATATCCGCCGATTGGGTGTTTTGGCATTTTTCAAACAGCCCCTAGCCGCGCCCCCGTGCCGCGCCCCCGTTTTCTCTCTTCCACCGTGCACAGCGTATTTTCTTCCGGCCTAAGAGCCGCCGCTTTGCGGCGGTTGGCCTCCGACACGCGTCTTAGGACGCAGTCTCTTTTCGCAAAACAGGGGCCCCCGCCGGAGCCCAGCGAAGCGGGTCCGGTGGGGAGAGGAGGAAGGAACGGAGCAGAGCGGAGCTTTCGCCGTCAGGCGGAAACGGAGTGGGCGGAGTTTCTTCCGACGACATGGGGAGTGCCTTGCACCAGCCATCATCATGGCTGAAATCCCCCCCGCCCGCAAGGGCGAATACCATCTCCCCTTCCAGGGGACCAGGAAGGACAACCTATGAACATCAAACAAGCCAAGCAAGAGATTGCAAACACCTTAAAAGCTTACCTGGCCAAGGACGAATGGGGAAATTACTTGATTCCTCCCATCCGCCAGCGGCCCATCCTTCTGATGGGCCCTCCCGGCGTGGGCAAAACTCAAATTATGGAGCAGGTTGCCGCCGAAACCGGCGTGGGCCTGGTGTCCTACACCATTACTCACCACACCCGGCAAAGCGCCGTGGGGCTTCCCTTCATTGAAAAGCGGACTTACGGCGGAGTGGAGTACTCCGTCACCGAGTACACCATGAGTGAAATTCTGGCCTCCGTCTACGGCCTGATGGAGAAAACCGGCCTCCGGGAGGGCATCCTTTTTCTGGACGAGATCAACTGCGTTTCGGAAACTCTGGCTCCCATGATGCTGCAATTCCTCCAGTGCAAAACCTTCGGCAACCAGCGGTTGCCGGAGGGCTGGCTGATTGCCGCCGCCGGGAATCCACCGGAGTATAACCGCTCTGTCCGGGACTTCGACGTGGTAACTCTGGACCGGGTAAAGCGCATTGACGTTCAGGAAGATTTTTCCGTCTGGAAGGAGTACGCCCGGCAAAAGGGCCTTCACGGAGCGGTTGTATCCTATTTGGACATCAAAAAAGAGAATTTCTACCGAGTGGAAACTACGGCGGAGGGTATTCAGTTTGCCACTGCCCGAGGCTGGGAGGACTTGAGCGAACTGCTGGCGGCTTACGAAACCCTGGGCCTCAAGGCGGACCGGGAAGTCGTGGGGCAGTATATCCAGCTCCCCCGCATCGCCCGGGACTTTGCCAACTATTTGGAACTGTACCATAAATATCAGAACATCTACCATGTAGATGAAATTCTGAACGGGACTTGGAAACCCATCACCGTCCGGGAGCTCCGGGCCGCACCCTTTGACGAAAAGCTGTCTGTCATGGGTTTGCTCCTCTCTCGCCTCTCCGGCGCCGCCCGGGAAACCCGCCGGCAGGACGCCCTGTGCGAAAATCTCCACACCGCCCTGACGGAGTTCAAAGAGGCCCTGACCGCCGGAGACTCCCCTTCGGAAATTCTGGAATCCCTGTCCCGCCGCCGGCGGGAAGACCTGAGACGGACCCGGGACGCCGGCCAATTGGAAAAACGAAGCCAAACCCTGATCCAGCTGGAGATCCATATTCTAGAGGGCTACCACCGCCGCCTCACAGCGGACGGCCCCACCGCCCCGGAAGCGGCCATGGAGGCAGTCCGAAGCTGGTTCGGACAAGAGGTAGATAAACGGGTTTCCCTGGCCCAGGCAGCCAAGGCGGAGCTGGATCACGCCTTTGCCTTCCTGGAGGAAACTTTTGGTCAGGGACAGGAACTGGTGCTTTTCGTCACGGAGCTCACCGCCGGCCCCGACACCAGCTGGTTCATTGAAATTTTTGGCTGCGACGCCTATTTCCGCCATAACCGGGAGCTGCTCTTTGACGGCACCCAGCACCGGATTCGGGAGGAAATCATGGCCGCCGCACTGCCGCAAACTCCGCCCCATCCCCCCCTCTCTGGCGGGCAGGATTCATAACGCTCCCTTACTCCCTCTCTCCACCGCAAACGCTGCGCCGGCTCACGGCGGGGACTCAAGGAACGGAGCTTCATTTTAAAAAGGAGGAACCTCATGAGCGAAGATTTAAAGCGTATCGAAACTGTGCTGGACGAAAAGGTCCGCCCCGCCCTTCGGGCCCACGGCGGGGAAATAGCCGTAGACCATCTGGAAGACGGCGTGCTGTATGTGAAACTGCTGGGCCAGTGCGCCGGGTGTCCTTCGGCCGACCTGACCAGCGAAACCATTGTAGAAGCGGAACTCACCGCCGCCCTGCCGGAGTTAGTGCGGAAAGTGGCGGTCATTCAGACCGTCAGCGACGAGTTGTGGGAGCAGGCGAAAAGGCTCCTTAGGGACCACCGCCTGTAATCGTCCTGTCATAGATTCCTCCCTCCCCGCATAGGGTTTATCATGTCAACATAGGGGAGGACGCTATGGACAACTTACAGATGGACGAGAAGCTGGCCCAGCTCCGGCGCTGCCGCCGGGAGATTGACACACTGAAAAAAGAGGCGGAGGCCGTGGAAGCAGAAGTCAAGGCAGAATTGGAAACCCGGGGTGTGGATCAGTTGGAGACGGCCCATTATAAAGTTTCCTGGAAACCGGTTTCCACCATCCGGCTGGATACCAAGGCCCTGAAGGCCGAACGGCCGGAGATTTATGACCGTTACGCCGTCACCAGCGCCACAAAGCGCTTCACCATCACCTGAAACCAGGTGCGAAGGCCCCCGGCTTCCGCCGGGGGTCATACCTTTTTCGGACGAAACTGTAAAAATTTGAGGAACTTTCGCTTTTCCCTTTACTTATGGGAAAACTGCCGTTATAATGAGAAAGGGAAACTTTGGGGCCCCGCAGACCGCGGAGCCCTTCTTTTTGCGGGTTGGAGGCATTCATCCGCCGCCTGCGCCCCTGGGGCCGGACAGGCCCCCATCACCGGCTGGCCGCTGGCCGTGAGCAAGCGGAACGCCGCCCGGCAGACGGGCGGCGGCGCGGGGAGGTTTCATTATGTCAAATTGCGCCATTGTGGGCATCAACTGGGGCGACGAGGGCAAAGGCCGTATGGTAGACCTGATCACCCAGGATTACGACGTGGTGGTCCGCTACCAGGGCGGCGGCAACGCCGGGCACACCGTCGTCAACGAAAAGGGCAAGTTCGCTCTCCATCTGCTGCCCTCCGGGATCTTCCGGGACGGCGTCGTCAACATTCTGGGCAATGGCGTCGCCCTGGACTGCGAGAGTTTGTGGAAGGAGATGCAGGATGTTACCGCCCAGGGCGTGGCTCTCACACCGGACAATCTGATGATCAGCGACCGGGCCTCTCTGCTGCTGCCTTGGCACCGGGATTTAGACGGCCTGGAGGAAGCCCGGCTGAAGGACAAGAAATACGGCTCTACCAAGCAGGGCATCGCTCCTTTCTACTCCGACAAGTTCCAGAAAAAAACGGTCATGGCCGGGGAACTCCTCTACCCGGGGCAGCTCCGCTCCCACTTGGAAGACCTGCTGGAGTGGAAAAACCTGACCCTTACCAAGGTATATAACGCTCAGCCTTACACCATCGAACAGCTGATGGACTGGGTGGCGGACTACGGCGAGAAAATCCGCCCCTTTATCCGGGATACCGGCGCGTTCCTGCGCCAGGCCCAGTCCGAGAATAAGCGGGTTCTGTTTGAGGCCCAGCTGGGGGCCCTCCGGGACCTAGACTACGGCATCTATCCCTACACCACCTCCTCCAACGCTGTGGCGGCTTACGCCCCGGTGGGTTCCGGTCTGCCTTCCGCCCGCATCGACGAGGTTATCGGCGTGGTGAAGGCTTACTCCTCCTGCGTGGGCGAGGGCCCCTTCACCTGCGAGTGGTTCGGCGAGGAGGCGGAGAAGCTCCGCCAGGCCGGTAACGAGTACGGCGCCAAGACGGGCCGCCCCCGCCGGGTGGGCCCTATTGACATCGTGGCCACCCGCTACGGCGTCCAGTGCCAGGCGGCCACCAACATCGCCCTGACCAAGCTGGATGTGCTGAGCTATATGGACAAGATTCCCGTCTGCGTCCGCTATGAGCTGGGCAGCCAGCAGACGGACCGTTTCCCCTTCCCGGCGCTGCTTCCCGAGGCTAAGCCGGTAGTGGAGTATATGGACGGCTGGAAGAGTGATATCTCCGGCGTGCGGGCCTGGGAAGACCTGCCGGAGGCCGCCAGGAAGTATGTGGAGTATATTGAACGGGAGATCGGCTGCCGGATCGGATATGTCTCCGTAGGTCCGGAGCGCGACGCCATTATCATCCGCTGAAGGAGGATTTCATGAGTAAAGACCGCTACGAATCCCCCCTCTCCTCCCGCTACGCTTCGGAATTTATGCTGAACCTCTTTTCCGCCGAAACCCGCATCCAAACCTGGCGGCGCTTGTGGGTGGCCCTGGCCCGGGCGGAGCACAATCTGGGCCTCCCCGTGACAGCGGAACAGGTGGCCGAGCTGGAAAACCATCTCACCGACATTGACTTCGATCTCGCCGCGGCGCGGGAAAAAGAAGTCCGCCACGATGTCATGGCCCATGTTTATGCCTATGGTCAGGCCGCCCCCTCCGCCGCCGGCATCATCCACCTGGGAGCCACCAGCTGCTACGTCACCGACAACGCCGACTTAATCCTCTATCGGGAGGGCCTGCGCTATCTCCGAAAAGGGCTGACTGCCCTTCTAAAGAACCTGGCGAAATTTGCCCGGCAGTATGCGGACACCCCCACTCTGGGCTATACCCACTATCAGCCTGCCCAGCTGGTCACTGTGGGCAAGCGCGCAACTCTCTGGATGCAGGACTTCCTGTCGGACCTGGAGGAACTGGACTTCGTGTTGGAGAACCTGAGATTTCTGGGCTGCCGGGGCACCACCGGCACGGAGGCCAGCTTCCTGGACCTCTTTGAGGGGGACGGAGCGAAGATTGACGAGATGAACCGTCAAATTGCCGGGGAATTCGGCTTTGAGAAGGCCTTTGCCGTCTGCGGCCAGACCTATCCCCGGAAGGTGGACAGCCGGATCCTGAACTGCCTCAGCGCCATCGCCCAGAGCGCCTATCGGATGGCGAACGACATTCGCCTCCTCCAGCACGACCGGCAGGTGGAGGAGCCCTTTGAAAAAAACCAGATCGGGTCCTCTGCCATGGCCTATAAACGCAATCCCATGCGCTGTGAGCGCATCTGCTCCTTGTCCCGCTACCTGATAGCGGACGCTATGAACGCGCCTATGACGGCCTCCGTTCAGTGGTTGGAGCGGACTTTGGACGACTCCGCCAACCGGCGGATCTCCATGCCGGAGGGATTTCTCTGCGCCGACGCGATTCTGCGCCTAGCCCGGAATGTCACCGACGGGCTCCACGTCAACGAGAAAATCGTGGACCGCACCTGCCGGGAATACCTGCCTTTTATCGCCACGGAAAACCTGATGATGGAAGGGGTCAAACGGGGCGGGAACCGGCAGGACCTTCACGAGATCATTCGAACCTGCTCCATGGCGGCTACGGCCCGGATGAAAGAGGGGGAATCCTGCGACCTGTTGGCCCGTCTGGCAGCGGAACCCGCCTTCGCCATGACGGAGACGGAGATGAAAGCCATTCTGGACCCAAAGCGGTACACCGGCCGCTGCGCCGTCCAGGTGGAAGCATTTCTAAAGGGAATCGCCCCTCTGCTGGCGGAGGCGGGAGATGGGGATACTCCCGAAATCAACGTCTGAGATTTTTTCTTCTGACTTTAAGGAGGACCCGGCTTTGCGCCGGGTCCTCCTGTTTGCTATTCAATATCGTACAGAGAATCCAGCACCAGCCAAGTCTGGGAAAACGGCCGCATAAGGTTCCAGAATCCCGCCCCACGGAAGCCGTATTCAGCAATGAGGCGGAGCTTCGCGTCCATGCTTCGGGCATCCTCAAACCAGACTTCGTGAGCGGTTCCTCCAGCGTCGGTGTAATGGAAGTAGGGAGATTGGGCTGTTTCATCGTATTGGATCGACACGCCGTACTGGACGGCCAGCTCAATGGCACGCTGGTTTGAGATAGACTGTGCCCGGGTTTCTCCTTGGAGGAAGGGGAGGGGCCAATCGTAGCCGTAGTTGGGTACACCTAGGAATATCTTCCCCGCAGGGATTTCCGTGACGGCGTAGTCCAGTACCGCCCGGACATTTGGGAGGGGTGCAACCGCCATGGGGGGGCCGTAGGTATATAAACCATGTAGTTATAAGTAATGCTGCAATGTTACTTTATAGTTACAATCATACCGCAGTTTCACATATTAGGCATTACCCTCCTCTTTTATTTTTACGGCCCGCAGCGTCATCACCGCCGCTTGAGCCCTGGTACAAAACGCGCCGGGGCTTGTCCCGTCAGTAATGCCCTTGGCTTTAGCCTCCGTCAGCTCCGGGGCTAGAGCGGAGCTGACGGTCTGCTTACCCATCACCGCTTGGAGCCGTTTGCCAAGCTGAAGGATTTCCGCATCGGTCAAATCTTCGACTTTCAAGTCATCACCTTCTCTATATTTTGGGCGCATAGCGCCAACAATCTGGCTGTAGGGCCGGGTTTTCCGGCAGACCATGCCGCCGTTGGACTGGCTTCCGGCCTGAGAGGTGTTTCCCTCAATGGCTACTACCCCGGTGCGGGTCACCTTTTCAACGATGCCGACGTGGTCCGTTGCCGCGCCGCCGGGGAAATCGTAAATAACCACGTCCCCGGGGCGGTAGTCTTTGACCGCCCACTGTCCGGTCTTCTTGGCGGCGGCCATCAGCGCCCCGCAGGAGGCGGTTTTGACAGGCAGGGGTATTTCCGCCTGGTGAAATACCCACTGCACAAAGGCCATGCACCAGGGATAAGCCGCCCCGGAAACCTCCCGGCCATAGTACCAGGTGTTGTACTTGACCTTGTTTGAATTCGCCGGGGATTCCTTCACCCCCAGCTCCGCCCGGGCGATGCTCAGCACCCGCTCAGCCGTCATTCCGCGCACCCGGAAGCAATTTCCTTTGCCTGGACCAGAGCCTTCCGGTTCTCAGTGTTGATCTCCCAGACAGCCCCCTCAATCATGTTAATCACCGCCTCGGTAACCTCCACACCCAGCGCCCGGAGCTGGTCCTGGACAAACTGTTTCCGCTGCGTCCCCGCCGGATCCTGGTCGTGATACAGCTGCTCCGCCGCCCGGGCGAAGGACTGGACCAGCTTCCAGATATCCTCCCGCGTGGCGGCGTCCGTGTGGGCGGTGAACCATGCCTTAGCTTTCGGCGTCAGGTAGGCCAGCAAGCCGACGGCGAAGGCCGCCAGCAGATTGCCGATGATCTCATAAAAATTCTCCATGTTCATGCAACCTCCGTTTAAACTGTAGATTTCCATATCGCGTGCCTTCAACTAAGGAACATCTTCATCGTCTCCACCTCCTTCCCCGGCTCTCACCTTTGAAATTTTAATTCTCGCCAGCATCAGGGCCTCCACGCCACCGGCTCCCAGGGTGCATTGAATGAGGGTATCCGGCACGGAGCCCTTGACGCAGAAAATCACAGTCATGGCCACGATGAAAAGCGCAGTAGACACGCCTAGAACCAGCAAGACCACGTTGGAAGTTTTTCTCCGGCGGGCTGGCGGCGAAGCTCCAGAATCCGGCAGACGCTTTCCACGGAGATCCGCACTCCGCATAGCCGTTCCAGATATAAAGCCGGTCAGCAGGGAGATCCCGGTCACCGCCAGGACCGCTGCCCATTTCATCACAGCCCCACCCCCCTCAGCATCCAGGCGATCACCGCCGCCGCCACAGCCCAGATGGCCTTGTCCACGATGCCCTCCCACCGCTTTCCCGGTTTGTCCCGCAGCTCCTGAACGGCGGACTTTTCCGCCTGAAGGGAGGCTTTAATCTCTTCGGTGTCCTCTTTAATTTGGTTCAGCCGCTCCTCAATAACGGCGACGGAGGTATGGGACGCGTCAAGGCGGTTATAAAATTCCTTGTGCGCGTCTTTGTTATGGACAATTTCCTGCTCCAGGGCCTCAATGCGGGCCCGGAAGGGGCATGTTTTGGCGGAATCCGGACAGTTTTCAGACATGCCGTCTCCTCCTTTCTGTCAAATTGCTTTTATGCAGTAAAGTACCGCCATGTTCATGGGACGGGGGACAACAAAGGGGAATCCAGGCGCGTCCGACGGGTCCGTGTAGGACTTCCTGATCTCCACCTGGGATTTAAACCCGTCTTCCCCGGCAGAGTCGGTCGCAATGTACTCATCCAGCTCATTTTGCTCGCGATATGCATTATTAGCTCGGATATAAAGACTGTTGGAAGATGCTGAAGAAATGTTAAGCAGGCGGCTTCCATTTTGTTTTGCGCCGATGTCGCCGCTGATCTGCGGCGCCTCTTCCCCATCGCCGTGATATCCCCGGAGAAACAGGTTCCGCAGGTCCGGCACGGCAAAAGTGCTTTCCCCATCGCCGCCAAAGTGATTGGCGGTTCCGAACTGCTCCGCGAAGAACGCCGCCAGCCGTGGATAATCGGCGATACGGTGCTCCGCCCCGTCGCAGACCAGATACCCCGCCGGGGCCGTCAGGCCCATGAAGCTGATCACCGTTCCCAGGGGGTTCCCGCCGCCGGAGGGAATGCTCCGTACCGCCTCCGCTAAATTTGCGGAAGTCCGTTCCTCCGGTGGAATTCCTCCCTTGGCCACCACAGCAGAAAAGGCGGCCGCTACATTACCCTTGATCCGGGAAATCTCGCTCCGTACACTCATGACAGCCTCCTTAAATTGCTGCCAGTGCAGCCTCAATGTCACCACCGAGACGAACACTGCCTCCGGATGCATACCCGGCCGGAATTTCTACAGATGTCACCGTCAGACCATCCATGGTTTTGGTGATTTCCCCGTTATTGGCCATCGTCCCCGCCACCGTTTTACCAGCGGCATCCACGATGATCTTGCCGGTAAGCACATTCTCCGCCCCGGCGGTGACAGCCCCCACATCCTGATAGTTTTCCGGAATGGCGCCCACGGTCACATCGGAGAGCCCGTAGTAACCGCTGTCCGGCGTAACATTTTGCTGAGCCTTTGTAGGTAAGACGGTTTTGGATTGGAGAGTATAGCTTCCCACCCCCGCTACTCCGGAAACCGTCCCACTACCGTTATGAAAGCCCTTGGGAATTGTATAGGTGGCCCCTTCTTGAACTGTAGCGGATACAGCCCCGCGATTTTCAATGCCTTCGGCGGCTAAAGCAAGGGCGTCCAAATTGTCCGATGCCTGAGAGAGGCCCAATTCCACCAGTTTCACCCGAATCTTATTCCGTGCTGTTTGCAGCCGGCTGATTTCTGTTGCGATGCTCACAAAATCTCCTCCTAAATTGTACCCAACAGGGCTTCGATATTTCCAACGACGGTTTGTACCCCCGCTGCTGTCATGGGCAGGGTGTTATCTCCAGCAAAATCATTTACGCTGTTCACCACTAGCTTCCCATCTTCCACCTTTAAACCGTGGCCAATCTCGTATTCTGGCGAAGGCAAAGCAGTACTTTCTGACGCCACACCCTCCAGAATCATACCTAAGCTAGCCCATACCGTAGGCAAAACGGTTTCATTGTCCTTTTTACCAGAAACCCCTACTTTTAACCTCATTCCAGGAACCCTTAGTACCTCCCACGGAAGAACGCATGTTTCCCCTGTCCTTATCAACACATCTTTAGATGCTCGATCCGTCCGAAAAATTGCCACTCGGTCCAGCCCTTCCCAATCTTCCGAAAATTCAAACCGGACTTTATACACGTTGACACTTCCGCTGGTAATGGGTTCTTGCTGCCGAACAGTCAGTTTGGTCTTATCTGCGTATAGAATAAACACTGTTCCTCCTCAAACCGTGATTTTCAATTTCCAAAATTATTAGAGGCCTTGGCTGTCCTAGTAAAACAATATCTTTTTCTCCAGCTGCTCCTGCTGGTACTGCGTCAGCTTAGATATCACCGGGATGCCCAGCACGGACCCCCAAGTGAGCGCCACCAGCACCGCTCATAATATCACGTCTCCTTTACTCATGGTTAAAACGAATACTTGAGGTACCGGCGAATCCGGTTCTTTCCCCTGTGGAGTGTGCGGTTGACGGTAGAGCGGTTGACGCCCAGCTCTTTTGCAATCATCGGGATATTCTTTTGCTGGAAGAAATACATTTCCACCATCTGCTGCTGGCGCGGCGTCAGCTCATTCTTTATGACCTTGCGGAGATTGCGAAGCAGACGTTCACGCTGTTCACAGTTGTCCGAGGCGTTCTCCCGGAGCCACACCGTCATGTCGCCGATCCACTCGCTGGCCCTGGTGTCAAAGGTGCCCTCATAACGAGTACTTTTCATTCTTGTAGTAGCCCCTTTCGTAATACCTGCCCGTCAGCTCCGCCAGCTCCCTGGCCTCCCTGCAAAGTGGCTCCAGGTCCTTGACGCGGGCCTGGAGCGCGGCCACCCTCCTGGGATTCGGTTCGGTCCTGGCCTCCGCCCGCAGCTCCTTGATGCGGGCGTGAAAGGTGAGCTGGGCCCTTTTGTATTCCAGCGACATTTCACTCAGCAGCATACCGGCTCCCTCCTTCGCTCAGCTCAAAAACTTCTTCATCACGCCACCCCCTTTTCAAGCGCCGCCCCGGCCACTCAGCCGACAAAGAGGATCTTCCCGGGGTAGGGGGAGCTGCAGGACAGGGTGACGGTCTTGGCCTCCCCGTCATAGTCTGCGCAGGTACCAAGGGCCGCCCAGGTGTTGGTGATGTATTTCCCCTCCACCTGATGAAATACCTGGAACCCGAAATCGCCGGATTTGCGCTTGTGCGTGGCGGCGGGGATGACGATTACATAACCTTGGGAACCGTCATACTCGGACGATTCCGCCCCCTCCGCCGGGGCCCAGTCCGGGGGCGGCCCCCAGTCCTCCGCCGTGAAAGGGAACACGGTGGAGCTGGAGAAGTCCCGCGCCTCCAGAGTCCCATCCGCATTGAACACGGGGACCTGACCCTCCTGACCGGTGAGCTTGTCCTGCTTGTCCTTCAGCAGTTCCTCCAGTGGCTGGGCCTCCAGAGCGCCGTTCTCGTTGAACACGGGGACCTGTCCCTCTCGACCGGCGAGCGTGTCCTGTTTCTCCTTCAGCAGCTCCCGCACGTCCTCTAGGCTGACGGAATCCAGGGAGGACTTGATCACCACCTGCACCGCGTCGGCGTCGGTAACAATCAGATGCATAATGAGATCCAGTTTGCCCCCAGCCCCGGAAGCGGCGTCTGTCTTTTCCATATCTGGGGTGTTGCAAACACCGATCAGCGTGCCGGCGGCGTCAAAGACGCCCATTTCTCGGATCACAAAGCCCCCGGCATCGGAGGGAATTACCCCCTTGATGTCCATAGTGTTGGGGTTCAGGACGCTTTTCTCGCAGGTCAGGACCTTGGCCCGCCAGACTTCATGGACCAGAGCCGTCTGACCAGTCATTGGTTCGTAGTAGGCCCCGCCGCCGTCGCCCACAGCAATCTCCGTGATCTCCAGCTTGGTTCCCTCCAGGATACAGTCGGCCAGAGCTGCCGCCCCCTTGGCGGTAAGCTTGGTCCCGTACTGCCGTCCGCCTCCGTTGACGGTGACTTCATTTTGCGTCGGCATGATCGATCTTCCTCCTCATTCCGCCGGGCTGATTTCCAGGCGGCCGCAATGCTCCGTGGCCGCCACCGCAGTCACGGGCTTGTTGGCCTCCAATGAGCGCAGGGCCCGGGGCCAGACCTCCAGTTGGGGCCTAAACTCCGCCGCGGCATTCATGGACGCCTTCAGGGTATTGTCGGTATCGTAAGAAAAGAGATAGCTCCAGTGGAGGTGCGCGGGCATGATCTCCCGAAGGGAGGTCGTCAGATCCCGCATATTGGGCGGGATGCCGGGGAAGTCTACGAAACTGATTTCCAGGCGAAACTGGTCCGGGTACTCCATAACCTGCGCCTTCTGACCGGAATAGATCTCCGCCGAGCTGCGAACTAGGGCGACGGTGGTGACGTCCACACCCAGCAGCTTCACCCGGACGCGGCTGCGGCGTGTGGCGAGATCCCTTCCCTCATCCACCGGGATGCCCAGGGTCCGCTCCCAGTAGGGGAGGCCCCAGGTGGCCGTCTCCACACAGAGCTGCTCCAGAGCGCTCTCCCAGGCGGTCCAGAGGTCCAGGAGCTCCGGTTCCAGGGCCTGCTGGATATCGCAGAACTCCGGGGAGGACGCCAGGAAAGCGGGGTAGCGGGAAAGAAAGGATCTCATGTCACCGTCACCTCCTTTAAAACCGGCAGAGCGTCCGCCGGGACGGCGAGATTCTCCGATCCGCCGTTCAGCCGCAGGAAGGTGTAATCCACCACGCCGGGGATGGAGAGGAGCAGGAAGGCGACTCTATTAAAAAGAACCTCATAGCTCCCAGCGTCCATCCGCTCAAACTGCAAATCCACGGCGCCGTCGAAGGCGGCGGTTGCCAGCTGACGGAGATGGTCCTCCAGGGCCTCCCGCAAAGCCGCCTGAACGGCGGCGCGGCTGAAGCCGCTCTCTAAGGTCACAGCGGCCTCCACACAGACCTCCAGGGTCTTGGCAGCCTCCACGGTCACCTCCGGTCCACAGGGCCGCTCCGCCTCGATATGGGCGGCGCAGGCGGCCACGGCGGCGGCCGTTGCGGGCTGAAGGTCCTGGTCGGCCACGATGACCTTCACAGTGCCGGCCCCGTTCCACTTGCTGACGATCCGGGCTGCGCCCACGCCCTCCACCTCCTTAGCCCACCGCTGGTAGTGGTAGGGGTTGCCGGAGGTGGCGGGCTTTTGCATCCGCTCCAGGTACCGGGCCAGCAGGGCCGTGTCCGTCTCCGGGTCCGCACCGCCGTCCGCAACAGCGTTGGTGAAGCCGGTGACGCCGGAGTAGTTGCGTAAAGCGGAGACGATCTCCCCGGCGGCGATGTTATAGACGTCACCCACCTCCGACGCAGTCAACCTTCCCTCTCCCCTTCCCTCTCGGAGGGTAACGGCTTCCTTCAGGGAGAACGCCAGCCCTGAGGCTGTGTAATAGACGGCCCCGGCGGGGATGGACGCGCCGCTGGTCCCCGTGAAGGTGATAGCGCAGGAGGCCCGTGTGCCAATCTTGCGGACAATACCCACAATGCCGGCCTGCCGGTCGATGTACTGCCCGCTGGTTTCGTCCACGTAGAATGAAGGAAGCAGTGCGTCCAGGCTATGGTACAGCTCGCTGATCTCCACCGAAGCGGCGGCGATGACATCATTGGTAAAGCTGCCTTCCCGAGTCTGTAAATCGGTTTTCAACCGTCCCAGAATACGGTTTCGGATGCGCTCCGGAGTCATATCTTCATACACTGACACGCACCTCCCCATAAATGGTTTCCGCCTCACAGCTGATGGTGAGGTCATCGTGATCAAAGCTCACGTCGGCCTGCCGCACGGCCAGGATATATGGGTTGATCTGAAGGGCCTCCCGGACATAGCGCACGCCCTCGCTCCGCTTGACCGCCGGGGTGAACGCCTGGCCGATCAGGCTCTCTACCTCGCTGCCGTAGTCCCAGCTGTACACGTCGAAGCGGGCTCTGGCGGTCATGAGGGTCTTCCAGATCCAGACCTTCACCGCCTCGGCCCCGGTGACGGTCAGGGGCTTGCCGCCGGAAAAGCGGGGCCGCCCGGCCTGGAAGTCCCAGGCCACTTCCCGGCAAAGGGGAAGGCGCTTGGGCGCGATACTCTCCGCCTCCGGCTGTACAATGGGGAAAATGCCGCTCATGTCATACGCACCACCTTGTCAATGAGATAAAACACCTGGTCGTCCTCAGACAGCAGGAGGACCAGGTCCCCCTGCTTCAGCACCGTCTCCGCCAGGGTGGCGGCGCAGCGGGCCGTCATGGTCCCGTCTGCCATCGTGGCGGCACTGCCGCTGTGCCCGCCGCCGTCGGGGCAGGGGCAGGAGGCCGTCAGAGCGAACCGGCCGGAGATGTCGGAGCACTCCAGGTCCAGCGTTTCCTTCCAGCCCTTCAAAAGCCGCGCGGAGACATAGAACCGATCCGCTTCCTGGGGTGTCCCCGCCACATCCACCTTCAGCGGGTCAGCGGAAAGGACCTTCCCCAGGAGCGGATGGACGGGCCCGGCGGGGCCGGAGGGCTCCGCCGCCTGCCGCATGACGCCGAGCATGGCGCTGTATGGGTTTTCTTTCATATCGTCGCAACAATCTCCATTCCACTGCGCCCAGCTTTCGCTGGGCATCCGTTCCACTTCGCTTGTTTCTCCTCTCCCCACAAAATCTGCGGATTTTGTAGGGTCCCCCGATTACTCCTTCGGTACGCTCCCGGCGGTCTGCTCGTCCATCAGGTTCCGGAAATCCAGCGTCACCTTTGTCTGGTAGACGCCGTGGGTGACGGTGTGGCTGTCCGCCGTGATCCAGAACAGGCCGTCCGTTCCGGTCACCGGCTCATGGACGGCCACGGCGTTGCCGGTGATCAGCTTCACATTCCCCAGGCATTGTGCCGTGATGGTGGTGGAGATCCCGTTCTGCTCCAAGATGTCACGAGCAGAGGCCTCCGGGCTCTCCTTGTCGCTGGCCCGGATGGCCTGCTGCATGAGGCCGTAAAGGTCGATGTAATTTTCCGGGCTGTCGTAGGAGGCCACCTTGCGGCATTCGTCATCGTAGACCGTTACCCGGTTCACCATCTTCTCAATGCTCTCCGTGGAGCGGCACCAGAGAAGATTGCTCCCCGGGACCAGGCGGATGCTCTCCGGCCCGATAGCCTTCTCCACCACCTGCAGGTGATTGGAGCGGAAACGGATCTGATACCGCTTTCCCGTCTGCTCCGCCGCCAGGGTGTACATGGTCTGGATGATCTGATAGAGGCTGACGCCCAGGAAGTTCCGGCTCAAGGGCACGCCGGTGGCGGCAAGGTCCCCGCAGGGGATGCCGAACTCCCCGCAAAGCTGGGCGGCGATGGCCTCGGGGGTCTGCTTGCGCACGGCGATGAAGGTGCTGTTGCGCTTGAGATAGAGGCCGTTGTCCAGGGCGGTGCAGTCAATTTCGTGGCCCAGGCTGTCCCGGCCCCGGGAGACGATATGCCCGGAAAAGAGGATATCCGCGTCCTTGTACAGCCGCGCCATGCCGCCCGTCTCCGCCAGGGCGTCCGGGAGGACGGAGAAGGTGAGCTGCCGGGCGCAGTCCTTATAGCTTCCGCTCCAGGTCTTGGACCGGACTCTGGAGGTGACATGCTCCGTTTTCGAGCCGTCCAGGGACCAGGTGCGGATTTTAAGCAAATCGTCGTATGCCATGATGTACCTCCTGTGTCCAAGTTGGACACATCCGCCCTACAGGCTTCCCTTGTCCGGCAGCTTCACCACTTGGCCGGGATAGATCAGGTTGGCGTTCTTGACGCCGTTGAACTCCGCCAGCTTCCACGCCAGATTCGGGTCCCCGTAGGTCCGCCGGGCGATGCCCCAGAGAGTGTCTCCCTTGACGACGGTGTAGGAAGTCTCCTCCTTCTTCCCCTGGGGCTCGGCCCGGGTCTTGTTGCCGGTATTCTGATTGGTCTCCGTGGCCTCCTCCTGCAGCTCCCGGTAGCGCCGGAGTTCCAGCGTCACATAGACGTCTCCGGTGCCGTCCTTCTGGCCGTGACGGACGGGGCCCAGCAGCACCGGGAAATTGACCGGGGCATCCGTGACGATCAGGCGCAGCACATCGCCATTGTTGGACCATTCCACCAGCTGATCCACCACGGCGTAGGGCTCCCCGGTCCAGCCGCTGGAGGTGTAGTTCCGGTCGGAGGAGGGGAGGAGGAACTCCTTCTGCTCATTGAAAAGGCTTTTGAGTCCGGGCAGATTCACCTGGCCGGTGTCGGTCATGTCCAGGCTCTCCACCTGCCGCCCGTCCTCCACGTAGAAGTCGGAGGGCGTGACGGGCATGATAAGTTCCTGGTTGGTTTTTACGTTGCGGAAAATGATCTGCATATTAACCCCCTCTCAAAAGGGCGTCCTGGAGCTTTCTGACGATCTTCTCGGCAATATCGTCCACGTCGGATTCCCCCCGGACATTGAACTCGTTCCCGGTGATGGTGACGCTGACGGCGCCGCCGCTCCGGTCCTCCATCCGGGCCTCCGCCGCCGTCTTGACCCGCTCGCCCTGGTGGAGCAGGGCGGGAAATTCATCGTAGGGCACATAGTCCAGGCCCACGGCGTAGCCCTTGGCCGTGGTCCTTCTGCCGCTGGCGAAACCACTGGCGCCGCCGATATCCACCAGCATGGCGTCCCCCTGGGCCTCCATGCCGGCGGTCCGGGCCTGCTGCTCCTCCTGGGTCCTGCCGATGCCGAAGAATTTCAGCAGAGCGTTGCCGTCCGCGCCGCCCTTGGAAAAGGCGTTGTTCTCCCGCCAGGCGTTGGTGGCGGCCTCCATGGCGGTGGTCAGTTCCCGGGTGGCGTTGATCTGGTCCAGCTCCGCGTCGTGCATAGCCTGGGCCCATTCGCTGGACTCATAGGCCGCGGCCGCCAGGGCCTCCGCCTCCTCCCGGAGATCCGTCATTTTCTTCCCGGCTTCCAGGCTGCCGTCCTTGTAGGCTTCCTCCGCCTCGGAAAACTCCTGGGAGAGGGCCTCCAGCTTTTCCGCGTCCTCCTCGGAAAAGACGGTGTTCTCCTTATCCAGCGTCCCCGTCAGCACGGCCTCCAGGGCCTCCCGCTGGAACTGCTCTTTCAGGTTCTCGCCGTAAGCCTGGACCTGGCCCGTGACGGCGGAAAGCTCCGCCAGCTTGTCACCCAGGGCTCCGCTGTAGGCGGCGATGTCCGCTTCCTTGGAGTCCTTCCGGGCCTCGTTGTAGGCGTCGCCTCCGGCGGCGTCCACGTTCTCCTTCAGCCCCTGGAGCGTGCTGTCCAGGCCCTCGGTGGACTTGGACTGGACCTCCATCATCCCGGAGTACAGCTTTTCAAACTGGCTCAGGATGACGTCGCTGACATAGTTCCCGGACAGCTCGCTCTTGGAGATTTTCTCATAGACCTCCGCGATGCTTACGCCCAGATCGTCCGCCAGCCATTGGAACACGGAAAGGCCCCGCTCGTTCAGGGGGTTCAAGTACTCCAGGGACGCCTTGTCGCTGGACTGCATCCGGCCCAGATACGTGGCCACGGTGCCGATATCCCCGGTGGAGAGGCCCAGGGCCGCCCCGGCGTCGCCCACCTTGGTAAGCGTCGGGATGATGTCCTCCATCGCCGTGCCGAAGCTGAGCATGGTCTTGGAGATGCCCACAAGGTCATCGTAGAGGAAGGGGGTGGTGTTGGCGGTGTCCTGGACTTGTTCCAGAAAAGTTCCGGCTTTCTTATCGTCCCCCAGCAGGGTATGAAAGGAGAGTTTCGTCGTCTCCCGGCCCGCCGCCAGGGAAGAACCGGAGGAAACCCGCTCCGCCGTGGCGGCGTTGGTATCCTCGTACAGGCCCCGGTAGTAGTCCTTGAAAGATTCGTCCCGCTCGGCGTAGATCTGCGTGCCGCCATTGATAAGCCCGGTTAGCGCACCAACACCCGCGCCGCCCAACGCTCCCCATGGGCCCAGCAGAGCGCCCGCCGCCGCGCCGCTGGCCGCGCCGGAAGCAATACTGCTCCCCCAGGTCGCCAGTGGCTGGCCCAAAGCGCTTTCCGCCAAAGTGCCGATCACATTAGAGGCGGAATCTCCGATCATCTGATACAGGCCGGATTGGGCCAGCTTCCCGCCGATGTCCTTGCCGAAGAGCTTGGACAAGAAACCGCCGGTCCCGGACTCAGAAGACTCCATGATTCTGACTTCTTCTTCAATGAGCCGCATTTCCTTGAGAGTGTCTTTCGCCGCGTCGGCGTAGCCCTTGGCGGAATCGGTGAGCTTGCGGTACTCCTCCTGAAGGCTTTCAAATTTAACGGCGTCCAGCTCCTGGCCGCTGGCTCTGGCTGCTTTGGTCATAACGGACATTTCCAACTTCAGTTTCTCGGCCTCCGCTTTGGCTGAGGCCGATTTCTTGCTGAAGTCGTCGTACCGCGTGTTCAGGGCAGCGAATTTGCTGCCCAGCTCCGTGGCCCGGCGCTGGAACTCCTCAAAGGCCTTTGAGCAGCCCTGCGAGGTGCTGGCAATCGTCCTCAGCTTGGCGTCGATGTCCGTTTTCATCGTCATGACAATGGAGACATTGTTATCCGCCACGTTTTCACCTCCTGTTGACAATTTTTATGGGAACTGCTATAGTGATATTAAAGAAACAGGAAGGAGGGACCGGCATGACGCGGTTTGAACAGCAAGAGCAGATCTGTCGCGAAATTCAGTCCGTCGAAACGGAATTGGCGGATTGTCCCGCTGGATCCTCCAGGCGGATTGAGCTGTACGACCGCTTGAACGGCCTCCTTCGGGAGTATACCGCCGTTCCCCGGGATTCGACGGTCCGCCCCCATACTTTTAGGGGCAGTTTCCGCCAGTGCTCCCACATGTTCCGTGTTCAAATATGGCTGACAGTTGTCCTTACCTTGATTTCTTTTCCGATGGTCCCCATGCTGAATCATGATTTTCCTTGGATATTTCCCATATGGTTCATTACACTCCTACTGACCCTCGTGTGGGCCGTTTGGAGCAGTTGCCCATTGAAAGAATAGTCCTCCCCGCCCTCCCGGTAAGGGAGGGCGGCTTTTTTCAAAACCGGAAGCCGGCGGCCCGGCGCTCCGCCTCGTGGGCGGCGAACGCCCGGATCAGCACCTGCCACCCGTCCCGGCTCTCATAGAGGGCCTTCAGGTCCGCCAGAGCCCAATGGTGGAGGCAGAACAGGCGGTAGAGCAGGGATATCTCCGGGTCGCTCGCCGCCATCAGGCGTTTTTTACCTCACGCAGAGTCCGGTTGATGTAGCCGGAGAGCTTCTGGATCTCGACATACAGCTCGTCGATCTCTCCGGGGTTGAGCCGGGCCTTGATGACGTCCAGGGGCGTCACGGCGCCGGCGGCGGCGTTCAGGAGGCGCTGGTCCCGCCAGTCCGGGTCCTTGCAGGCGTAGAGTACGGCGGACACGGCCTGGTCCTCCCGGCGCTTGTCCTGGATGTCCCGGATCTCCTGATAGGTGAGGCCCCGCAGGGTGAATACCACCGGCTCTCCGGCCAGCTCCGTCAGCCGCTTCACCTCCATCCGCTTCTCCGGCAGAGCCTTGCGCACGTCCGGCATATCCGGCCGGAGCAGCAGGTCCAGCGCGCTTGTGTTCTTCTCGTTTTCCATCGTTGCAATACTCCCTTCAAAATCAAAAATAAATCGGCCGCTCTGTCAGGTACTTGACAAAGCGGCCGGTTCCGGTATAATAAAACATAGAAGGACGCTGCTGCAAGACGGTCAGCTCACCTTTCTAGCCAACGAAAACCGTTAGCCGCTCGGGTAGGGACCGGGCGGCTAACACGCTTTTGTGGGATGTATCCACGCCCACACGGCGCAAAGCGCCAGGAAACGCAGCGCGGCAAAAAGCCGTCTCTTCCACATCAGCACCACCTCCCCCTATTAGAACTCGTCCAGGGGTACAAACGGTGGCCAACCGCCTATTTATGCAGCAGCGTCCTTCTGGTCCTTATGATACCATTCGTGCCGCGTTTTGTCAAACCGCGCCGCCAGGGGGAGGTCCCCCGGCTTTTTTATGCCCTCACCGGGGCGGCTCGATCTGGTCCAGGTACTCAAATCTGGTAGCCTGAAAGGGGACCGTCATGTTTCCCGCCTTGCCGGCGGCGAAGTCCATGAGGGTCTGTTCATCGTAGTTCATGCCGTAGACGGCGATCCGCTCGGCGCCGTAGGCGTCCGGGTCATCCAGCTTGGCCACCAGCGTCCCGCGGACGTCGTGTCCCCTGGCGGCGGCGTTGACGTCCTCCGCGCCCCGGCTGTAGACCTTGTGCAGCGTCATGGAGCCGGTAATCTTGATGCTGACCAGCTTCCGGTCCTCCGCCATCTGGCCGCAGATGCTGATGGGGTCCCAGTTCTTTACGACCTTGCACTGGAAGCCGCTGATTTCGGCGATCTCCTTGCCTTCGGCCCACACGGTCCCCCAGGTCCCGCTCATTACCTTGGAGCCATCATCAAATGCCACAGGAATCCCTCCTTACAGATAGATTTTCACATGCACGTCCTCAATAGCGTCGATGGGCGTGAGGTCCAGGTCCAGGAAAACGTGAGTGCCGGTGTTGGCCTCCCGGATCTGCCGCTCCGTCATGTCCGCCGTGGCCACGCCCTGGCTTTGAAGCCAGCGGTCCTGTTCGTCCACGTCGATGCCGCAGGTGAAGTCCTGCTCAATCAGCTGGTCCTTCGCCAGGGTCTGGAGGTAGAGCTTGATAGCGGTGATGAGCAGCAGCTTATTGTCGTAGCTGTTCTGGAACTTGCCCATGTAGTTATCTTGGATGGACAGACGGAGGTCCTGCCGGATCATGTCCAGCACCTCCACGATCTTGATTTTCCGCCAGATGCCGGGCCATTCGCCCAGGGAGGTCAGCGAGTTGACGCCCCGGCCCAGCTTCACCTTTTCTCCGTCGTGGATCAGGATCAGCTCGCCCCGGCCCACGGCGGCATCCTCTCCGGCGCCGCCCAGCCGGCCGACGTCCTCCACCTCCGCCAGTACCGAGTAGGTGACGGACTGGGTCATGGGCGTACCGGCGATCAGGCCGGCAACGCGGCCGCAGTAAGCGGCGGCGTCAAAGACGTCTCCCGCCGCCTGAATGCCCGAGGCGGTGAAGTTCACTACACCCTCATTGTCCGCGGCGCAGTCCGGCAGAACGGCCTTGTAGATGGCGCGGTTGTCCTCCCGCTGGCGGATGATCCAGTCCTTGAGGACGGCGGCCTCCGCTTCGTTCAGGTCCGCTGGGCCCGCCAGATAGTCAAACTTCTGCGTCGCCAGCCATTTGAGGGCGGCGCCGCCGCTGCCGGGCTGGACGGGGGAGAGGGAATCCCCGCTGCCCTCCGCCTGGGCCTCCGGTTCCGCCTCCAGCGTGTCCTCCGCGCCCAGGCAATAGATCAGGACTTTCTTCGGCGGATTTACCCCGCCCTTGAAAACCCGCCGGACGGCGTTTTGGTTCTCCACGCCCAGTTTCTCAGGAATCTGGCCGGGGGAGGCCAGGGCCCAGCTCTGGCCCGCCGTACCGGCGTCCCGCAGCAAAAGGGCCACCGTCCCTTTCTGGCTCCGGGCGACGGTGTTCTGGGCCCGCTGCTGGAACGCGATGGTCAGGGTGGGCATGGTCAATGTCTCGCTCATGTGCTTCACTCCTTCGTGTTGATCCTCAGCTCAAATTCTTTCATCAGCTCGTACAGCGCCGGCTCCGTGAACTCGGCCCGGTTTATGGTCAGCGCCAGAGTCAGCGTTACCACGGCGCAGTCGAAGAAAGAGGTGTCTGCCTCGGCGCCGCGCACCTTGGGGGCCCGGTCCTTCACCCGGATGAACCCGCCTCCGAAGGCCCCCAGCACCAGCATGGCCCGCAGATCCAGGACAGGCAGGTGAGAGGCGTGTACCTCATCCACCTTGGAGAAGGTGGATATCTTATACTTGAAGAGGAAGTCCACGCCGCCGGGCCCATAGGACAGCGGGTCCATGCTCACGCCCGCCAGCTCCACCATGCTGCTGGGCCGCTCAAAGTCCCGGGGCGCCAGGTCCGTGTAGACCTTCTCGCCGGGGAACGCCTTTGCCACCTGGGCCGCGATGGCGGCGGTAATATCGGAAATCTGAATCATTCGTCCCCCTCCGCAAAGCCCTCAATCCACTCAAGGATTTCTTCCCGCGCCGCCCGGACAGCGGCGGCGGTGGCCTCCATTTTCGTCCAGCTGTAGAACATTCTGCCGGGGACGACGCCGACGAGGCGGTGTTTCCCGTTGGCATCAGCCCGGCTTTTGACCCTGGGTCGGTATCGCTTCCACCGGCCGGAGGGCGGGCGGATTTTATGCCCCCGTTCCAGGTACCGCGTGATGTCCTTCGCGGTGTATTTATTGGAGGTGCTCCTGCTGACCCGGACGGTATCGCCCTCAGGGGAAATGGCCGCGTAGCCGCCGCCGGCTCCAAGCCGCAGCTCCTGCCACCGCTTCACGCGGCCCCTGGGGTCGTTGAGCTGGGTGGAAATCTGCCGCTCCAAAAGAACGTCCACGGCCTGCCCGGCCTGGAAGAGCGCTGCCTTCTTCGCACCCGGCAGCGTTTCCAGCCGCCGGTTCCACACCTTCCAGAAGGTATCCCACTGCTTTGTATCAAAGGCCGCCTTATTCATCAACAGTCCTCCTTCCGGCGAATCTCATATTCGTTCTTATAAGGGTCCAGCTCATGGGGAATCCGCACCAGGAAATGGCGGTCCCCCACGAGTACCCAGCTGTCCGGCGCCAAGGATACCACCTTCGGCGTCACCAGCACCAGGTCCCCCGTCACCTCGGCGTGGGGGTCCAGCTGCTCGTGGCCCACGTACTTCTCCGTCAGGATGCCGGGGAACCGGCACCCCTGGGTTTCCAGGTCCGCGTCCTGGATACAGTCCACCGGGTCGCACAGCGCCGCCTTCACCACCTGGAAGCCGGGATCCCCGTCCACAATGGAGGTGAGAAAACAGAACCGTCCCCGCCAGAGGAAGGAGTTGACAATCGTCAGCTCTGGATTTCGCCGGAGGGTGAAGGTGACGCCCCTGGCACCGATGCCGACGGAGGAAAAGAGGTTCTTTCGAGTATCCTGCTCCGCCTTCGCCCAGGTATTGCGCTTGACCTCCCAAGCGAAGGCATTCGCCTCCGGGTAGTGGCGCAGGTGCTGGACCTGGATTCGCTCCTTCAGATCGTTTCCCGTGATACTCATGATTGGGAGTCCTCCTCCGTTTCAGTCGTGTCCAAGTTGGACACATCCGGTTCCGTCAGCTTCAACTGGTTCAGCAGCCGCCGGAAGGCGGGATTCTCCGACGAGGCGGCGCCCACGAAGGAGGCGTCCCGCCGGTCCCAGCTGTCCAGGACCAGGTAATTGACGCACAGGTCGTATTGGGCCCGTCGGGGCGTGTTCTCCGGCGGCTCCTGGACCCCCGCCCCAGACATATAGCCCACGGCGGCGTCGTAGAGGTGGTAGAGCAGCTCTTCCTCCTCAGCGGAGATGTCATCCAGCCGGCAGAAGGCTTTCAGGGTGACTTTCCTAATTGCATCCAGCTGCATGACTCACTCCGTCAGGAGCCGGAGGTGCTTGTCGGAAACCCAGCCGGCCGTTTCATCGAGCCAGACCAGCGCCCAGCCGGGGACCTTCACGCCCATGGGCAGGTTCAGGATCAGGAGCAGAGTTCCGCTTTCCAGGACCGACAGAACGTCAAAGCCGAAGCCGGGACCCGCCCGGAGGTTCAGGCCCTTGGAGGCGGTCACAATGGCTGGGACGCCATCGGGGCCCGGCGGCGTCTCCTGTTCAACCGGCGTCTGGCCGTCGCGGGGAGCCACGAGATCGGAGCCTGTCTGGGGAGGGTCAGAAAGCTCGGGGGACGGCTCCGGCTCTTGGGGGAGGTCAGAAGGCGCAGGGGACACCTCCGGGGCCGGGAGAGGGTCAGAAGACTCGGGGAGCGCCTCCGGGGCCGGGGGAGGGTCAGACGGTGCAGGGAAGGTCTCCGGTTTCTGGGGCAGTTCAGAAGGCGCAGGGGGCGCTTCCGGGACTGCGGGAGGCGCGGGAGCAGCCTCAAGGGCCTCCGCTTCCGGCGCGGGGGTCACGGCCTTGGGCTGTTCCTCCTTGGGGGCAGCTTTCTTTCTCGGCATCATGTCCTCCTTCCTCAGCCTTCGGCGCCGGTGCCGCCGCGGGCCGCCAGCGTAATGAAGGGGCTGCGCGCCTTGGTGCTGTTCTTGATGGTCAGGGTGGAATCCGTTTTGGGCGCGCCGTTGCAGCGGTATACCATGCGGAAACAGTTCTGGTCCGTCAGGAACTCCACGTGAACGGACCAATCCTGCCGGGCGGTGCCCTTGGTCAGCAGGATGTACTGGAAGGGGTCGATCAGGTTGATGTCACCCGCCGCGCCCAGGGCGGAGCAGCTGTCATCGAACAGCACCGGCTTATTCAGCACCCGCTGGGTGTCGAAGTTGCCAAGGCCGCCCTCCGGGTTCCACAGGAACTTGGCGGCCTCGCCGTTCTGGATGGAGAGGTAGGGCAGAAGCTCCTCCGCGTCAGGGTGCATCAGCCACACCAGCCGCTCCCGGTTCCGGGGCATGGCCCTGGCCTGCATCTTGATGGCGTTGGCGCCCAGGAAACTCCCGGCGGCCTGGCCGGGTTCCGTGTCCACGGTGATCAGGGCCTTGGACTTGAGGAAGCCCTTGGGCTTGCCCTCACCGTCTCCGGCGATCACGCCGGAAACCAGCAGCCGCTCCGCCGCCAGGGCGAAGGCCGTGCCAAAGAAGCCGGTCATGAAAGCGGCGTCCGTCAGCATTTCGTCGGTGGCGTAGGCAATGCCCATCATCTTCTCCAGGTCCATCTTCATTTCCTTGAGCTGGGGCTTGCTGGCAGCCACCGTGGCCCCCTCCGCCGCCCAGTACATCTGCACGCCGCCGAACACGGAGGCGGAGATATCCGTCTCGTCCGCGCTGACCCAGCGCATGGAGTTGGCGGGGCTGGAGCAGGTGTAGCGGTCCAGACGGTTCAGGAGCTCACTGTGCTGCACCGCGCTTTCGATGATGGTCCCGGCGAAATCCTCCTGGAGGGCAAAGCCGCCGTCCGCCCCGGTACCCTCGTTGGCGCCCAGGACCGCGTTGTTCACCTGGATCAGGCGCTTGTCTGCCGTGTGGCTCTTGGCCACCGCCACGATGGCCTGCAGTTGCTCGCCAAGGCTGGCGAAGGGCCGGGCGCTGTCCTTGGGCCCGGCGCCGTTCTTTCCGTCATGCAGAAGGCCGTCGTAGCCGCCCACCGGCTCCGCTCCCGCCCGGCTGGCCTCCAGGCTCCGCTCCAGGGACTGGATGTTTTTGTTGATCTCCTCCATCTGGTTGGTGATGTCGTCCAGCTCGTCGAGATTGTCTCCGGCCACCAGGGCGCTCGCCTGGTCCGACAGGATTCTCTTTTTTGCCCGCAGCTCCGTGATTTTTTCCATGAAGTCCATGCTGTTACCTGCCTTTCAAAATTTAGTAGCTTGCAAGCGCCCGGATTTTCGCCAGGGCGCGTCTTGCCTGTTCCTTTTGAGCGACCGTCTCCCGCTCTGCCGCCACGTGGTCCCGATACTTCCGCCGCATGGCCTCCGTAAGACGGATACGGCCTCCCGACGCCGCCACGAAGGCGGCGGGATCTCCCTCCGGCTCCGGCAGGCCCACCACTTCATCGATCAGCCCGTATTCCAGGGCGCGGGAGGGCGTAATCCAGATATCCCGGTCCATCAGGGCAATCAGTTCTTCCCTGGGCCGTGCGCTCCCTCTGGCCTCGTACATCTCCAGGATGCAGTCCCTGGCGTTCCGCAGGGCTTCGGAAAAACGCTCCATCTCCCGATGGTCCCCCTCCGTTATGCCGCTGGGATTGTGGTAGCACAGCAGGGCGCCCGGCTCGCTCTGGATCACGTCGCAGCCGGAGGCGGCCAGCGTGGCGGCGGAGGCCCCGAAGCCCTGGAACAGCGCCACGGTCTTCCCGGAGTACCGCCGCAGCATGGAGCGGATCTCGCCGCCCACCCCCATGTCGCCGCCGGGGGAGTTGATCAGCAGCGTCACCTCCTCGCCGCCGGCGGCCTCCAGAGCCGTCTGGATGTCCATGGGGGCGGTGACGTCCCGCCAGCCCCACCAGCGCAGCACGTCGGCGCTGTCGTTGTCCCACAGTTCCCCCCGCAGGGCAATATCAGCCATTGTCCTTCTCTCCTCTCAAAATAGATTCCAGCGAGCCCAAATTCTTTGTTGCCAGGAACTGTCCGCCTAAGCCGCCGGGAATGGGGTTGCGCTCGTCCAGGGCGCGGGCCTCGTCCGGGTTCATCAAGCCATAGGAAACCATCTTCGTCAAATATTCCGCCCGGCTTGCATCGTCCCCCCGCATAAGTACGGAGAGATTCCCTTTGAAATACAGCCCCTCCCGCCGTTGGAAACTCAGCAGGCACTTGAAGGAGTTTTCCTGTTCCCACTGGATCACATATGGCCCCAATGTGTCCTGGACAAATGTTACCCGTTGCTGCTGGTTGCTCTCAAAAGATTCCTTCCCGCTTTGGAGCATGTGCTTGGGGATACCGGTGAAGCGGCTGATCTCCTCCACGCTGAAGGCCCGGCTCTCAATGTACTGGGCGTCGGACTGCTTCAGCCCGATGGGCGTGTACTTGTACCCCCTGGTCAGCACCGCCACCTTGAAGGCGTCGTCTCCATAGGGGTTATAGCTGGCGAACTGCTTCCGAACCCGTTCCCGGTCCTCCCGGTTCAGGTCCGTGTCCACCTCCACGATGCCGGAGATCATGGCGCCGTTCTGGTAGAACTTCCGCCCGTACTGCTGGGCCGCGCCCTCCGCCCCGATGGTTTCCCTGGCCAGGTCCAGCAGGCCCCGGCCCCGGATGCCGTCATAGCTTTCGAAGAACAGGAAACTCAACTCATAGCCGGTGAAGGTCCGGGACACGCCGTCCACGCTGTAATCGTAGAAATACTGCCCTGTTTCAGGGTCCCGTCGGATATGGCAGCACTCCGTAGGCAGGGGGACCCGTTCCACGATGCGCCCGCCGCCGTCCCGCCGGTTCCACACCGCGCCGAAGCCGTGCCAGAAGGCGTTGGACATCACCGTCCGCCCCAGCATGTAGGGGGTCATGTTGTCGTTGGGCCGGACCTTGAAGACCTGGTCCAGTCCTGGGTCATGCTCCGGGACCCGGGCGTCCCCGTCCTTGCGGTAGAGGGAGAAGGGGATCATGCCGAAGTCGTTGCAGAGGATACGGTGGGCCGCCGCCACCGGGCTCAGCTGTTCCGCGCCCCGGATGCCGGTGTCGTATTCTCCGCCGGAGAGGAAGATGTCCCGAAATCTCTGGGCGGTCTCCTCCCAGCTCAGACGGGTCCACTCCGCCGCCCTGGGCCGCCCCAGGGAATTTCTCAGCAGCATCGCGCTACCTCCTTCCCGCCCTGGCTACCAGGACAGAGAACAGGACCAGGCACCCGCCGGCCGTGGCCAGCCCCGCCGCCGCGCCCCAGCGCAGCGCCGCCGCCGCGACAAAGCAGACGCCGCCGGAAACCATCAGCAGGTCATCCAGGTACAGGCCCAGAAACGACAGGGCTTTCCGCCGCCGTTCCGCCCGCCCTTCCGGGTCTTTCCGTTTCCATAGGTTCAAAGGCTCCAATCCTCCTCCAGCTTTGATGTATCGAATGGGTGCTGCGCCCTGTAGGCCAGCCAGGCCGCCACGGCGATGACCCAGGCCACCGTGACGTCGATGCGTCCGACGCTCCGGTCCTTCATGGGCTTCATATTCTCGTTCCCGTCTACCGCGCAGCGAACATTCCCGAAGCACCACCGGGCGCAGGTGTTGTGAACATGGAGCATCTCCCGTCCCCGCAGCATCCGCTCGATCTCCTTCATGGCCGGGCTCATGCCCACCATGGTCTGGGGGATGGAAATGACCCGGACGCCCGCGTCCTGGAGCTGGGGCGTCAGGGTGTCCGCCAGATGGGCGTCGACGCCGAGATACAAAAGCTCGTATTGCTCCTTTGCCTCCAGCACCGCCTCCACCATATCCCGGAAGTCCACCATGTCTCCGGCGCACAGGCTCAGGAACCCGGCCCGCTCCCAGTCCCGGAAGGGCATACCGTCCGCCTTCTCCGCCTCCAGCACCGTCTGCCGGGGCTTCCAGGCCCGGAACAGCGCCACCGCCGTCTCCAGGCCCGGCTGGGGCGGGAATACCAGTACAAAGGCCGTCAGGTCCGTGGTCTTGGACAGGTCCAGTCCGCCGAAGCACCGCTTGCCCGTCAGGTGTTCCTTGATCCACGCCTCCCGTTCCGCCTTGGCGGAGGGCCCGGCCTGGGTCTTGTCGTACAGCGTCAGGGGGAGCCAGCCCACGTCCTTGGTGGAGATCCATTGGTTCAGCCGCAGCCAGCGGAACGCCCGCTCCGCCGCCTCGCTCTGCATCGCCGCCCTGGCCGCCGCCCGGAACTTCCGGGCCTTCAGCGTCACGCCGTAGGAGGGGTTGCAGGCTTTCCAGAGTTCTTCGTCGTAGATGTCCAGGTCCTTGATTTTATCCGGGTCGTCCCCGGTGAGGACGGACACGCCGTACATCACCGGCAGCCATTCCGGATCGTCGGCGTCCTGGGGCCGTTCCGGCTTCCCCTGGCGCCAGGCCAGAATCCTCCGGCATTTCTCGTGAACCTCCCAGCCGACGGAGGCCCGGTCCGGATCGTCTCCGGCCGTGGTCAGCACCAGGACCGTCTGCTGCCGCCTGGCGGCGTCGGAGCCGGTGGTCAGCACCTCCCAGCGGGCCCGGCCCTTCTTGCCCTTCCAGGCGTGGAGCTCGTCGCAGAGGATGGCGGAGAAGGAGGGACCGTGCTTGTTCTCCACGTCCCCGGAGTAGACCTTCATCACGCCGCCGAAGCGGGTGCGGATCTCCCGCACGCTGTCCCGGCACCACGCCAGGGGCTTGTGGGCGGGCTCCGACAGGGCGGTGTTCTCCACCATGTACTTGGCGCACTTGTAGATAATATCCGCGTTTTCCTTGTCCACGGCGAAGATGCCCACATTGGGGAGGGCCTCGCCGTCCGCCAGAAGATGGTACAGGCCCAGGCCGGCGGCAAATTCGCTCTTGCCGTTCTTCTTCGGAATCTCGTTGTACAAGAACCGCCGGTACCGGACCCAGCTTCCGTCATCGTCCCGGACCTGGACGCCGTAGAACTCCCGGACAATCTGTTCTTGCCAAGGGAGGAGTTCAAAGGGGCGGCCTGCCCACTCGTTCTGGCCGAACACCAGCAGACCGAAGAAGCGGAACACCCGGTCCGCAGATTCCTGGCTGTACCGGAGCTCCGCCCCGTCGTCCGGGACGGGCACATGGATGAACGGCGTCAGCCAGACGGCTTCAGGCATAGCGGTCCCCCGCCTGGATCAGCTGGAGGAAGGGGTTATCGTCCTCCGTTTTCTGCCGGGCGCTTTCCGGCGCCACCAACCGGCAGCGGCTGGTGACGGTGAGGCCCATGTCGTTGGCGCAGCTCCGGGCCTGCTTGAAGTAGCGCTCCTGGATACGGCCCCACGCCTCCGCCTGTTCTTGGTCCCGCTGCGCCAGGGCCTTTTCCGCTTCGGCGGTAGCGGTCACCCACTGATGCTGCGCCACCAGGTACCGGCCCAAGGTGTCCGCGTCCAGGGCCGTGTAAAGCCCGGCGGCGATCAGCCGCTTGCCCAGGGCCCGGAAGTCCTTCTTCATCTCCTCCGGGAACCACTTGGGGGGCTTGGCCGTCCTGGCGGGCTCCACGCGGGCCTCCCGGCTCCGGCGCTCCGCCTCCTCGGCGCGGCTCAGGTGCTTGCGGCCCGTGGCTTTCAGCAGGTCCGTTGGCTGTCTCGGTCCCGGCATATTTCTCACTCCTCTCAGGAAAGCCCGTTTTTTACGGCTCGAACGTGTGGCCGCAATGCGGGCAGCACACGGTACGCTTTGCCGGCGGGGGCTCCCCGTCCGGCGCTTCGGTCTCTCCGGCGGCTCCCTGGCCCGGCGCAGCGCGGGTGTAGGAGTCCACGTGGATCTCCCGGAGGGCTCTTTTGTCAAAGCCGATGACGCTGGTATCGAAGTGCAGCGCCTCCAGGCCTGCCATTTCCATCTTCAGCGTCTCCGGGTCCCAGGCCCCGGTCTCACTGAGCCGGTTGTCCACCAGGATATACGCCTTGCGCTGGGCTTCGGTGAGGCTGCTGATCAGGACGCAGGGGACCTCCGTCATTCCCTCCGCCCGCGCCGCCTCCACCCGGCCGTGCCCGGCGATGATGTTGTTGTCAAAGTCGATCAGCACCGGCGTCACGAAGCCGAACTCCCGCAGGCTGGCCCGTATCTGGGCGATCTGCTTCTTGCTGTGGACCCTGGCGTTGTTCGGGTAGGGGATCAGTTCTTCGATGGGCAGCGTCAGCAGCTGCTCCGCCGCCACCCGTACCGTCTGGTCATCCTGGGTGGGGGCTGCGCTTACGCCGCCCTTGCCGGCTGTCCCGCCGGCCGATTTTTTCGCGCTCATTCGTCGTCCTTTCCGCCGCTCAGGCGGCTTTGACCTCCCTGAAATCCCGCCGTGGGGAGAAAACCCCACACGGAGGAGGCCCCGCGGTATTGCGCCGCCCGGCCAAAACTTTCTTGACCGGGGGGGGGGAGGGGTGCAGGGAATCCCGGCGCACAGGCACGCGGGATGCCCATGCGCCCAAAGCTGGGCCGGGTTCCGGCTTCAGCGGCGCCGTTTTTCCCTTCGGTTTTGCCACAGTTCCCGCGCCGTTTTGCGGCTGTGGCACGAGTGGCAGAGGCTTTCCAGGTTCCCAGGGTCCGTGAACAGGGCCCAGTCCCCCTTGTGGTCCCGGATGTGGTCCACGTCCGTGGCCCGCCGCCGTGCGCCCCGCCGGGCGCACTCCCGGCAGAAGGGCTCCGCCAACAGTTGGTCCCCCCGCAGGCGCTTCCAGTCCTCCGTCCCGTACATCCAGCGCCACGCCTGGGCCTCCGCGCTCCGCCGGTCCTGCTTTGGCGGCTGGTGGGCGGCGCAGTAGCCGCCGGAAACCAGGACGCCGCACCCGGGATGGCGGCAGGGCCGGAGCGGTTTCATTGCCATGGGCTATCACCTCCACGCAAAACAAAAGCCCACGCCGACAGCCACCTCCGCAGAGGGGGACTATCGGCGCGGGCAATCCAAGCAGCACTGGCCATTTGTGATATTCACGACATGCGTCGCCTTGCACCGGTGGCACCAAAGCTCCAGCCGCCGGGCTTCTGTTTCCGGGCTGATGTGCTGGTTGGTGCGGTGTCGGCAGATCGGACACACGACATATCCGTTCTTTACAGCTAGTTTAGCAGGTTTCGCTGCGCTTTGCAATGGGCTCGCCTCCTGTTTTTGTAAAACGTGTCAGATGTTCAACTACATTCCAAGATAGAATCATTGATTTAAAATAAAAGTCCCGTTTTCTGCTCGATGTACCAGGCGTAATAATAGGCTCCAAATTCGTTCCTTATGTCGTTTCTTCCAGATATTGACACATTGTCTGGAATCTCGATCACGCCGGATTCATCCTTCCACCGTTCCGGCGGCGGCAGCTGGGCGTTCAGGGTCCGGCTGCAGTTCCACAGCTTCGCCCCGATGGGCAGGATCAGGCCGTCCGTGGCCTCCTTGTTGAAGTACTTGGCCGTCCGCCGGTAGCTGTCATGAGGACCACGGAGCAGGGGCTCGTCGTCTACATTGCCGTACTTCCAGAGATGACGGATCAATGCCGGGGGGAAATCCCCGTAGCGGAGGACGATGTGGAGGTGATAGCGGTGGTCCCCGTGGCGTCCCTCCACCAGGTAGATGTAATCAAAGGGCCCTCCCTTCCACCGCCGGAGCCGGGCGAGGAAGGCCCGCCAGACCTTGCGCACGTCCTGGAACTTTTCCGGCAGGTGTTCCTGGTCGAAGCTCAGGTCGTACCGGGTACCTTCGAAGCGGAACAGGGCCAGCCGGAACTCCAGCCGGTCCACCCGGGTCCGGCAGACGGAGGAGTCCCTGGGCGGGCGGAGGATTTTGTTTTTCTCCGCCCGCTCATAGAGGCTGTCATTGGCGCTGAACCTGGGCCGCAGCGCCCGGCACTCTTTCACCAAAGGCCCCGCCCTCTGCCTAGTGCAATACCACAGAGGCCCGCTCACGTCTTCTGCCTCCTGCCCTCCTGGCCGCACCGGTCCGGGTCATTCCGGCAGGCCGCAAGATACGGGGGGCGGCGCGGGCAGTCCGCACAGCAAAGGTCTTCCTTCAGCTCGGCGCGGCGGAACCGGAAACGGTGCCGGCCCTCATGGGTCTTATTCATTGCCTGACATCTTCCTTTCTATTACGGGCCCTTATCCTCAGGTCCGCCCGTCGTATCGTTATGATAAACCAGATCGATCCCGGCCTCTTCCCTCAGCGCGGCCTGGAGGTCCTGGATGGTGATGTACCCGTTCCGGATACTGTCGGCATACTCGTTCATCGCGTTCAGGACCCGGCGCAGCCGGGTAGGGCCGAAGCCCTCTTTGTCCCGCAGGGCGCTGAAGAAGATGACAAACGCCTCTATAATTCCCTGACTTTTCGCCTCCGCCTTGAGCTTCAGCAGGTCCGCGTAACTCGCCGGGCGGCGGGGCGGCGGCCGTCTGTTACCCTTCATGGCTTCGGCCTCCGATCTTCCAGCCCGCACCGGGCCGGGTCGTTGAGACAGGGATTCCGGCAGCGGTTCCGCTTCCGCTCCATGCAGTCGGCACAGCAGTAGCGGTCGCCGCGCTTGTCGCAGTGGAAACGGGAACACATCCGGAGCGCTTTCTTCTTAGCCATGGTCAATTTCCTCCTTCAGCTTGGCGGCCTGTCCCATATCCTTCAGCAGCTCTCCGGCGTATTCGTAGATTCGCTCCGCACCCTCCAGGTCCGGGGCCCGCAGAGCGAAGGCGTGGCCGTCCAGCTCCACCGACAGCTCCACGGGTCCCTTCATGGCCGGGAATGCCAGAGACCGGGCGGAGGGGAGACGGGCGGGGGGGGGGGGGTGCCGCTTTTAGTTCAGGGGTTTCCAGATGAGGAGAGCACATCTCCCGATTTGCTGGAAGTCCCAGGCTCCGCCGCCAATTAGCCACCGCCGACGCCGTAGTACCGACTTTCCCCGCGATCCCGGCGTCGGACAGCTTCTGGTCGTACAGGGCCTTGGCTTTGTCCGTGTCCCACTCCCTTCGTTTCATAAAAGCGCTTCCTTTCTTCGTCAGATTCGCCGCTTTCCGCACGGTACAGCCTTCTCCGGGCGGACAGGGGCGGCGGTGACCGGCGATCTGGAGATAATCGCAGCACCACACCCCGGAGAGCAGGACGGCGTAGGCGCAGCCTTTACAGCTCACTACGCACAATCCTCGATTCTTCTCGCTTACTTTCATACCACCGCCTTAACCCCGGTATCCGTGGCCTGGAAGCGCATCCATCTCCCAGAGTTGCTCCATGGTCAGCGGGTCGTTTTTCGCCACTTGGAGTAGCTTCGTTCCGTCCGTTGCAAAGCAAATGTCCTCGTAGAGCTTCAGCCGCTCCCGCAGTTTCGGTTTGCTCATCTTGAAGATGCTATTTGAATCCGCCCGTTTCATGCGCTCCAACCTCCTCCACTCCCCTCCTTGTCCCCTCCATTTGTGTCCAACTTGGACACATCGCCGTCCACCGGCGGCAGTGCCATCCAGCGGACGCACTCCGCGTCAATTTTAGCTCCGCTCTTTCCCATCAAAAATACTTTCCCATCGAAACAGCAGGCCTTACGGAAAACCCTTCCGCCTGCCTGGAAATCCGCCACCACATCGCAAGGCTCCCGGGGGAATGTCCCGCCGGGCATCCAGCCGCAGATTACCAGCTGTCCCGCGGCCTCTTCCGGCGGGGCCGTACGCCGCCAGGCAGGGGCTTCCCCGTCCGCGCCGCCGGGAGCCTCTGTCCGGCCCAGCAAATAATCTGTGGTGACGCCCAAAAAGTCCGCCGTTGCCACCAGCTTCCTGGCTTCACTAAGGGAGAATCCATACATGCCGAAGGGAAGTATGCCTCCGCGTTTAATATTTTGAAGGGATTCTCGCTCCAGCCACTCTTTTTCATTCTCATCGGAGTAATAAGTTTCCGTCGCCTTAAAAAGTTCCCTAACCGATTTCCCAGCCGCGGTCCTGGCGGCGGCTTCCCGCTCCCAGAAAGCGGAAATGGCCTCCACCTCCGGCCGGTCCCGCTCCTGCCTGGCCAGCTTTTCCTGCCGGTTCTGAGCCGTCCTGTCCGCTCGGAGTTTTTTTACCTTTTTCTCCAATAAAGGGCACGCGCTTTTGCAGGACGCCAGCTTTTCGCACTGATCACAGCAGACCCGGCCGCAGGGGCTATAGGCATTTTCCCTGTTGAACATCTTTTCCAACAGAACAGGCTGGTGGCCGCAGGGAGGCCCGCCCGCCCTGAGGCGGCAGCTGCGCTCCAGAACCGGCTTAATCTTTTCAAGTATATTGGCAATCTGCCACTCCGTAAGCGCGCCCCGCCGCCCGGCGTCTGAATACTTCCACACCAGCCGCTGCACACCGGCGGGCTGCCGGGCCAGCTCGTAAGCGGGGGCCTCCTTGAGGCGGCCGTCCCTGTACTGCCGGGCCGCCTCCGGGATGAGCTTCTCCCGGATGACCTTCAGCCGAGCCAGCTTGGACTTGCTGACCCGGCACGCCTCCGCCACATGGTCCCGCATCCGGCCGGGAAACTCCATACCCTCCTCCTTCAGCCGGTACAGCAGCTCCTCCACCCGCTCCGCCTGAAGGGACAGCTCTGCGGAGGAGAGAACCCGGGTGCCGCTGTTGGCATAAATAAGCCGCAGCTCTTGGAGGGCAGCGGACGCCGCCGGGGCCTCCCGAATGCAGGGGACCTCTCGGAGGTCCGTCCGGCCCTCGTCCACCAGCTTTTGAAGCGCCGCCCGCCGCCGGTGACCGGAGACGATGATGAACCGGCCCTCCGTCTCCGGGTTCTCCCGCACCCGGAGGGGCTGCTGGAGCCCTACCAGCTCGATGCTGGCCGCCAGTTCCTCCAGACCGCTGAGACTGTAAAAATTCCTCAGGTCCCCGCTGATCTTGTCCAGGGATATGTACTCGATCTGCTCCCTGCCAGATGTGTCCAAGTTGGACACATCTCCGCCGGGCCCTTTCAGTTGCTCTTTCAAAACGTCTCCCAGGCTGTAACCCATACTCTCGCCTCCCTTCAAAACAATTCCAGATACTCCTGCACAAAGGCCCGGTAGTCCTTAGACGCCCCGCAATGGGGGCTGAATGTCAAAATGCTCTCCCGGGCGGCAATGCTCCTGGGCACCGGCGGGCTCATGCGGATCCGGGTTCGGAACACCGGCAGGCCGGATTCCTCCGCCAGCAACCGGTGAATCTCCCGCTCCCCGTCGGTCCGCTGGAACTGGGTCCCTAAAACGCCCGCCACCCGCAGCCGGGGGTTGACGCTCCTCATGGAGTCCACCTGCCGCGCCAGCTCCGCCATGCCGGCGGTAGAGAACACGTCTAGCCGGATCGGAATGATGACCTCATCCGCTGCCAGCAGCGACGCCTGGGACGCAAGGCCCAGGGACGGCGGCAGGTCGATGATGAGGAAGTCCACGCTGTCCTCCGCCAGGACCATCCGCAGGCTGTCGATTTCCGTCACCCTGGCGCCGCTGCCCGGCAGGTCCGCCCTGGCCAGCTCCATCCCGGAGGGGATAAGATTCAGCCTCGTTTCCACCAAGGTCACGAAGTCCGGCCAGTACCCGGCCCCCTCCGTCAGCAAGGTCCAGGTGTTGCCGAACCCGCTGGTATCTGTTATGCCAAAGTATTGGGACAGGTTCCCCTGCTGGTCGGCATCGATCAGCAGGACCTGTTTGTCATGCTCCGCCGAAAGGCACCGGGCCATGGTAGCCGCCGTGACGGTCTTCGCCGTCCCGCCCTTCAGGTTCAGTATCGCAATGGTTTTCATGGTTTTCAATCCTTTCAAACTTTCAAAACGGCAAATCCTTGTGTTCTTCCTTGAGCTCCGCGATCTCCATCTGCCCCGGGTCCCGGCTGCTCCGGTTCCTGGCCTGGGCTTTCCGGCCCTCTGCCGCGAAATGGGCGGCAGTTCCTTTGGCAGCGTTCCCTTTCGGGAAAACACGGCTGAAGGTCTGGGTTTTCCCGTCAAAGTCCATACTCAAAGACACGCCCGCCTCGCCTTCTTTGTTCTTCCCAATTTTAAACGTCCTCACCTGATTGGCCGGGTCATTCTCGTCTTCCCGGAACAGCAGCAGCGCCACGTCCGCGTCCTGCTCAATCTGCCCGGACTGGCGGAAAGCGTGCATGCCGGGAAAAGACTTCGTCCCTTTCTCCGGCCGGCTGAGCTGGCTCAGGGCCAGCACCGCCGTGCCGGTTTGACGCCCCAGGTTTTGAAGATCCCCGGAAACCTCGCTGACCCGCTCGAAATCGCTGCTTCCACGCCGCTCCCGGCTTCCGGGAATCTTCTGGAGGTAGTCCACCACCACCAGCTCATAGTGGCGGCTCAGGGCCAGGGCCCGCACGTCCCCCGCCGTCATGCCGGAAGCGTCCACAAACTCCAGGTCCGGGGACGTCAGCGAATTCTGCACGGCGACGATCTGCTCGAAGTCCTCCTCCTGGAGGTCAAAGCGCTTGATCTTCCCGAAGGGCACCTTGGCCTTGAGGGCTACCAGTCGGTCAAAGAGCTTTCTGTCGTTGTTCTCGTAGTAAAAATAGCCTACCCGCTTTTTCTCCGCGATGTGGAGGCACATCTGCAAAGCCAGGGCTGTCTTGCCCGCGCTGGGATATCCGCCCAGGACGATGAAGTCCCCCGGCTCCACGTAGATCAGGTCGTCCAGGGCCGGGATGCCCCAGGTGAAATAGGGGGGCTGCTTCCCCTCCGCGTGGCGGTCCAAAAACGCTTCGTAGCACTGTCGGAGGCCCGCGATCCGCACGCCGGGCTTTTCACAGCTGAGGGCGCTGATTTTGTCCACCACCAACTGGGCCTCGTCCAGGTCCTGGGCGGCGGCCTCCGCCAGCTGTTCCCCCAGCTCCGCCAGATGGTACTGCCGGGCGCGGCGCCGGAGATTTCCGGCGTACTCCTCCGCGTTGGCGGAGGTGGGCGTAAGCTCCATAAGCTCCGCCAGTATCCCCTTGTAATTCCCGCCCAGGGCGTCGTTCACCATGAAGGGGTCCGGGGTCTTCCCTTGGGCTTGCAGCCGCTTAAAGGCCTGGAAGATATTCCGGTACCGGCCCTCGATGAAGTCCTCCGCCGTGAGCTGGTGGAGCATGGACCCCACGACCTCCGGGTCGATCAGCATAGAGCCCAGGACGCCGATCTGGGACTCCAGGGCCAGCTCCGTCAAAATGGCGCTCATATGTACCGCACCCCCGGTTCCCGGGCCGGGCCCTGGGGCTTGTTCGGTTCATGGGCCGCCTTCGGCGTGTCCGTCCAGCGGGCGTTGTTCAGCCAGGTCTTGGCGTAGGGGATGCCCCTGCCCTGCCGCCACAGCTCAGACTGGACCTGTGCCTGGAGGGCCCGGGCCATGGTGTCGATCAGGGCGTCGTCCGGCTGGAGCTTGTCCCAGGCCTTCACCGCCCCCTGCCGGTCCTCCCCCCGGGCGTGGGCTCGGTAATACTCCCAGAATGCCTCAAACCGCTCCGGGTTCCAGGATGGGACGGACTTGTCCTTTTTTCGGCCTCCACGGCTTCCCCCCTTGGGGGGTAAGGGGGGTATATTTCCAGGTATATCTTTTCCTCCTATTAAACAACTACGAGATTTCGCCGGAGGGTCCGGCAATTCTTCGCCGGAGGGGGGCGAGATTTCGCCGGAGGGGGGAGGCGGTTCCTGGCCCACAAACATACCGCAGTAAATATAGCGCCGCTCCACCTCGTTGGTCCCTCCGGCGCGCTGAATGGCCATACGAATGTAACCCCGATCCTGGAGCAGAGAAAGCAGTTCTCGGACCCGTCGCTTGGACAGGCCCATCTCCTCCGCCAGCGTCTCGTTGGAGGGCCAGCAGTACCCGTTTCTGTGCGCCATGGTGGACAGCACCAGGTACAGCAGCTTTGCCGCCGACGTCAGCTCCTTGTCGTGGAATACCTCGCCGGGAATCACGCCCCAGTAGCTTTTTAGTTCATCCATCCTCTCAGCTCCATTCCTTCCTCCTCTCCCCACACGGCAAGCCGTGCGGGGGCCCCAAATACAGGCTTGATTTTTCGCCGAAAAGTGATATAATGTTTTTGCTGATAGTTCTCGGCGAAAGCCCTGGACGCGACTGCTCGAAGGCGGCAACCTTCGGGCGGTCTTTTTTTTCGCGCTTCATAGCTGCTCCTTTCTGCATGAGGCTTGTCCCTCAGAGCCCGCCGACGGGCTCCCGTCGTTCATGCGGACCCAGAGATCCCCTTCTTCAGCGCATGGTTCACATAGACCTGGAGGATTTGCTCATCCGCGGCAGCTTTGTCCGCGGCGGTCATATTCCGGCAGCAGGTGTCCATGATGTAACAGGTACAGCTTTCGGTCTTCACGATTTTGCGGCAGTCCTCCATGTTGGGGACAAAGGGGAACGGGCCCAGTTTCGGCATATGTATCACCTCCCTTCACTCTACGCCGACGGGGGCTCGTCCTATGTGCTGCGGCCCGCCGCCAAGCGGACCTCGGTAAATGCTTTGGTCAGTTCCTCAAGGTCTGCAAGGATTAAATCCAAGTCCGGCCTCTCACTCTCGTCGATGACATTGTCCTCCGAAATCTCCATAAGTCGATGGTCTGGACGCTTCTCCAAAAACCGCTCCATACGGTTAAAGCACCGCATTACCGCCGTCTGCAAGCTGCAGTCCTCCACAGTTGGCAGCAGAGCCGCCGCCACTTGGGAGGTCTGGCACACGTGGTCATACAGCAGGAAATGGTTGTTGTAGAGATCATCCATACGGAGGGCAAGGTCGTCCGGGGGGAACACCTCCCCACTCTCATAGCGGGCCAGGGCCCGGACGGAGCAGCCCAGCAGCTCCGCGGCATGTTCCTGGGTAAAACCTGCCTGTTCGCGGCGTATTTTGTAGATATTCCGGCCATCTTCAGGCATGGTATCGGCCTCCTTTCCGGGGTAGAATAGGGCTGTAGGATCAGGCGCTGTCGCGGCCCATAAGATAGTCTATGGAAACGCCGAAGACATCGGCTAATTTCCGTGCGTTCTCCAAAGAAGGATTGTTCCTGCCATGTTCCCACTTGAATACCGCCGGGTGCTTCACGCCGACGCGTATCGCCAGTTCTTCCATGGTCATGTCGTTCTGCTCCCGCAGGAGCCGGATATTATTCATTGCGTGCCTCCTTTCGTTTTTCTTGAAACTTCGGGATAAACATGGTATATTGTCCTTGTGGTTACTGTCGGCTTGGTTACATCGTATCAAGCTATAGCTTGATTGTCAAGCAAAAATCAAGTTATTGCTTGATTTTGTGGCTTTGTACAAAATCAAGGGGTATTGCTTTATGTACGTTACACAAGAAATCGCCGAGCGTATAAAGCTACGCGCCAGGGGAAAAAAGGTCACTGTGCGCACCCTTCTCTCTGACTGCGGCATGAATATCAATGCCATATCAGAGTTTTCCAAAGGCAAACAACTCTCCTGCATCAGCCTCGCCAAGATCGCCGACCACCTGGACTGCTCCGTGGACTACCTGCTGGGCCGGACCGATGTGCCGGAGGTCAACCGCCGTATCGGGTTCAGCGCTGGTCAGGAGGAGCAGTAGTCCATATATCCCGGAGCGTCTTTCCGTGGAGCTTTGCGGCCTGGGCCTCCTCCCACATCTGGAGGAACACCGCCGTTTGTGTCTCCGGGAGGCGCTGGAGCAGAGAATGGATCTCCGCCAATTCTTTTTTGATTTCCTTCAGCGCAACAGTCGTTTCGGTCATCTCACTCACCTCCCATCAGATTTATTTTCCGTGTCGGTATAGTTACAGCATAATCTGGTTATTGCCAGATGTCAATATATTTCTGTTAATAGACAGATTTCTGTAATTTCTTACAAACTCTTTGTTTTAAGGTATAGTTTCGTATGAACGTCGAGTTTTTTGTAGAAAATGTCAAGTTTCACTGCCGGGCAAAGGGTGTTTCTCCGTCAAGAGCCTGCATTGAAAGCGGGGCTGGAAAGACGCTTATGGACAATGTGAAGCGTGGGCGGGTCCCGTCAATTGACAGCGTCCAGCTCCTGGCCCAGTACCTGGGCGTCACTGTCAGCGAGCTCCTGGGAGAAGCTCCTCCGGAAGAGCGGGCCCATGCTGCCCTCACGGAACACCTTGCCCAGGATGTCAAGAGCCGCCTCTCCGGCGAACAAAAAGAACCCATCCCCGTTGACGGAGATGGGCAAGGACGGAACATTATCAAGATCGCTGGGCGCGACGGGTCCTTCATCGAGAGGCGGCTGACAGACGAGCAAGTCACCGCTCTCAAGCTGATGCTCGCCCAGCTCCCCGAGGTCGACGACCTATAGTTTGTGGGATGCTATGTAATCCGCAAACTGTTCGTAGACCTTCCGCTCTACCGGCGAGGAAAGGAACTTGTCCCGCTCCAACAGCAGCTGGACACGTTGCCAGCGGAACTCCGCAGCTTGGCGGCTGATACCGCACAGCTCCGCGATATCCTCCGGGGATCGGACGCCGCAGCCCCAGAGCACACAGGCCGGGGCCAGCAGACGGGACGCGAACACGTTGGCCTCCCGCTCCAGGGGGTTGTCCCCCGGCGACGGCTCTCGGTTCACCAGGCGGCTCCCCTCCTCCACATGGCCCAACAGGACATGCCCCAGCTCGTGGGCGGCGGTGAAGCGCTGCCGGGGAACGGGCTTATTTTGGCTCACCAGGATCAGCGGCCGGCCGTCTACAATCAGGCTCCTCCCGTCGCTGCCGTCTTCGCCGGCGTACTGCCGGACACTGATTCCCAGGGATCGGCACAGCTTGCCCACATTGACCGGCAGAGAACAGATACCCTCATCTAAGATGATCTGCCACGCCAGGTTTCGGGCGTTTTTGTACCTCTGGTAGTTCATATCACCCACCCCCTATTGCTCATTTTAGGGGAATTGTGGGCAAATGTCTCCAGGTAAGTCTTTCCAGCTATGGGGAACCCTTGACAATTTCATGATGAGCGGTTATACTGAACATAGAAAGGGCGCTGCCGGTAGACGGTTGGCCCCCTTCATGAGTTACAAAGAAGTAATCGCTGGTTGAGGAGCCGGGCGGTTACTTCTTTTTATTGACCCCAATGAAGAGGCCGATCATGCCGATGATAACAAGCGTGTACTGAAACAGTTCACTGTATGTAACCATTGGGCAGCCCCCCTTTCGTGAGATCAGGGGGCAAGAAGGCGCCCCCTGTCAAGAGGGCCAACCGTCCGCCGTTACTGGCAGCGCTGAAAGATGATTCTTTCCTGCGTTCGAGAATATCACATCTCTCAGCAAAACGCAATATTGTTTCCAGTTGTCAGGAATCCCATCCTTGTACCCCGGGCGGCCTTGACGACGCTATACTGGACTTGGCCCGCAAAGGCGAGGCTTCCCGATCCAGCAGGTATCCTGTCTGGTTATTCGGTTGTCCGATGGATTTATTTTCTGTCCGTGAGGTTACTATAATACGGGATTTCCCGTAAGCCAACGATGATTTGCGGTTTTTCCCGTAATTTGTAAAGTTTAACAAATGAAAGAGGTTTTTTCTGTGCAAAACGCTCTTATTGCTGCTACTATTAAATCTCTTTGTAAATCGAGAGGAATTAGTGTTTCCACGCTAATTTCAGAGTGTGATTTAACAAAGAGTTTAATATATGACATGGAAAAACGTGACCAGTCTCCTTCGTGTGACAAAATAACTCGCATCGCTGACTACCTTGATTGTTCCGTAGACTACCTACTGGGCCGAACTGACAGGCCCGAGGTCAATAAATAAACCCTAGCCTTCAAAATTAGAAGGTCAGGGTAAAAAAAGGATGGGTGATTATGGGTATTTTCTCCTCTCTTTTTAAGTCCTCAACCCCTGCATCACGCAGCTCTTCAATCATGTCCTGTCCCCATAGCGCCCCCTATGTAATCCTTGACACAGAAACCACCGGGTTGAATCCATCGTCAGACAAAATCATTCAGCTTTCCGCCATAAAATACGATCCCAACGGGGCTCCTGTTGATTTTTATAATACATATCTGAACCCAGGCCGTCCTATTCCCGCTGGGGCTTCCAGGGTAAACGGTATCACGGACGACATGGTTTCCAACGCGCCAAAGGCCGAGGAGGTGCGCCAGACGTTTTTGTCTTTCCTGGGTGAATTACTGATTGTCGGATATAATGTGAATTTCGATTTAAGGTTCTTATACAACACGTTCGGCGATGTCTTCGACGGGTGGGGATACGTTGACGCTTTGTCAATAGCGCGGACCTCCTTATGGGCGTCGGATTATAAACTCGAAACCGTGGCTTCCTGCATAGGGTTTCAGCCCACTTCATCCTTCCATGATTCCTTTACGGATTGCGAGGCCGTGGCCGCTGTTCTCCAAAAGATTGGAGCAGATTTGGATAATTGGAACAAGGAATTTCATGCTGTCAAAAGCGGTGAGCTGTACCCTTCCCGATATGGGC
>CAJTSM010000001.1:182037-283439 GCA_910578935.1 uncultured Oscillibacter sp.
AGTCCGCCCCTGCGATATTGAAAGAACCACGGACCTTTCCTCTATTGACCCGGGAAATCCATTCTTCGGAAAGACCGTTGTCTTCACCGGCGATCTGCGCATGAGCCGGGCGGAAGCGATTCAAGCGGCTGTAAATCTAGGAGCGCGTGTGAGAACTTCCGTGTCCAGGAAAACCGATTATCTTGTAGTGGGGAAGCAAGACCTAAATCTAGTTGGCGAAGATGGTATGAGCACTAAAGAGCGAAAAGCCATCGGGTTGAATGAAATTGGATTTGCCCATATTGAAATCCTCTGTGAAAGTCAATTTTTATCGATTATACAATGGGAGGCTTACGATGGACGATTTTAATCAGACTTCCCTCTTTCCCAAAACCGAGAAAGAGCTTGGGATGGAACGGGAAGAAGCATTCTTTAAACAGGCCTTTCCGCTTCTGCAAGAGGCGGCGAAGTCCAGGAACGCCAACCCAGACGATATTACTTATGAAGTTTTGTCTACATACAGCTCCCTTAAATTCCGTTCCTCCCTTATCTGCAAGCTGAAACTGCGCGGGAAAAAGTGGTACATCTCTATCCCTGACCGTCTGCACGAGGTTATTCCTGAAGGCACGGAAACAACTCAAATCGCGTCTGAAAAGCAGTTTTTCAGAATCGCGTTTGACCTGCTAACCGAAGGCGGCGTCCTCTCCCTCATGGAGAAGGCCACGCTTCTGGCCATTGAGCTGGTCCCCAAGGAATTTGACTGCTGCTCCCGCTATATGGAATGCAGCAACGCAAAGGTATGTGTTCACCCTGACCCCGCATTTTCCATGCTGTGCGGCTACCGCAAGATTTTAAAAAGCGGGCGGATTTTCTACGGAGAGAACCGCAATATCGATTGAAGAAAAATGTGTCCAACTTGGACACCGGCGGAGTGCTTGACAATTTGATATTGACTTTGCTCCTCCCGGGGCGTATACTAAATACAGGCGATAAGAGGGAAACTATGTGCTCCACTGCTTGCCAACAGCGAACCCCCCGGGAGAGGCGACTCCCGGGGGGTTCTTTTAGGCTGTTGGTCTTACGGGTTCCTGTCCAGCCATTTGCAGACGAAATAGGCGATTACGTCTGCCACGACAGAAACTGCTAGTGAAACTATGTACTCCAAGCTGCTCACCTCCTTCCACTGCGGAGGGACCAACAGCGCGTTTATCATATCATATGTTATAACAAAAATCTACAGAAAAAGGAATGTGTCCAACTTGGACACCGGCGGAAAGGAGCCACCGTGAACAACGAAGAGAAGATTTTACAGATGCTGGAGGAAATGCGGGCCGGCATGACGGAAATGAAATCCGACATGGCGGAGTTAAAAGCCACCCAGGAAAAGCATGGGGCGTTGCTGGAGGATCTGGACCAGCGTTCCGCTCGGACGCAGATACTTTTAGAGACGGATATCACCAGGGACATCGGTCTTCTCTTCGAGGGGCACAAGACTATCTTGGATACTTTGGCTCCAAAAGCTCGCGTAGATAAGCTGGCGGAAGAAGTAGACACGCTGAAAACCGTGGTCCGCCTCCTGACCCATGACGTGGCGGAGCTGAAAAAGGCGCAGTGAAAATGTGTCCAAGCTGGACACCGATCACAGGAAGGAGAATACACGTGGAAACGCACGAAACAATCACCGCTTCCCTTAAGGAGCTAAGAGATACCATCGCCTTGCATATGGAGCACCTGGATGATATGCACCCAAAGATGCAGGCCGCGCTGTATGACGCCGACCTAGATGGAGTGGCCGAGATCATCCACCGGCTGGATGAGTTTACGGAAATAAAGCCCTGCAAATAACTGCCCCGGCCATTCGCTAAGATTACTGGCTATCTGGGCTGCTCCGCAGACTAGAGAGATTTTATAGAGAAATCTGGGTTTAATTTTTGTTTCTTTTTGTGATTGATTTTATTACTTATAAGTTATACTATAGATTGTGGGGAACGGCATGAACAGAAAGGATATTTTAGCAAGGCTGAGAGACGCCTTTGACGGTATCAACATCCACCCAAGCATGATCGCAGAGTTAATGGAGATCATCGCGGAGTCTGGCGCTGAGCAACAATTCCTGAATCTTCTTCTGTCCCGCTTGAAGTATTTGAAAGCGAATGGGGCTCGCGCGGTCAGCCATGAGGAGTTTGAGCCTATCAAAGACGGTATTTTCAGTATGCACTTATCCAAAAGAGACTTTAATATCCGCATTCTGTACACATTCCTTCCCAACAGAAAGCCCTGCCTTTTGCTATGTTTCTACGAACGGGCCGGAAAACAGACAACAGATTATAGCAAAAAAATACCCACGGCTTTAAAGCGTTTCAGCGAAGAATTGGAGGGGTACAAAAATGGAGAAAAATAAATCCTTGGATGATCTGCTGTCCGCGCTGACGGACGGACTGTCCGATGAGGAACTTTTATTAGCATCCATTCAGTCGGATATCGCCGCTGCAATTTCCACAGCACGCACCGCAAAGGGACTCAGCCAGCAGGAGCTGGCCAGTGATCTGGGCGTAACGCAAGGACTGGTTTCCAGATGGGAAAATGGAGATGTAAATTTTACGCTGCAAACACTGGCCCGCATCGCCTTAAAGCTGGAGATCGAGATGAAGTCTCCCTTTGCGGCCACCCAGAGCCCAGTGTATTTAACAAATAAGCTAAGAACGCATCCATACGAAACCGGTCCTTCCTATGCGGCTGCTTCCAGCAAATCCAAAAAACGCGGCTGGACAGTTCGGTCAGGTTCGCAATTGACAAAAGTATGATTTTTAAGCGGAGGTCTTTATGGAATCTTATACGAATAAATTCAGTATTCTCCTGAGCGAGGATAAGACAGAGGCAGTTTTAAATTTCTATCAACTTGCCCCTTCGTGGTCCGAAGAAGATGGACATCCAAATGGAGGGGTAATTGTACAAGAGGTCCTGCCCATTGCAAGTCTGGTCATGACCAGGCAATGCGTAGAAAATTTTTCAAAATCCCTTCAAGAGTTATTGAGCCAAGACCCGAAAGCATAACCCTCATATTTACAGCCGCCTCCGCCGTTCCACGCCGGAGGCGGTTTTCTCAAAGCCAACACAGGAGGCCCTGCCATGAAACAATACCTCATGTACCTCCGCAAATCCCGGAAGGACCGGGATCTGGAGCTCCAGACCGGCAGCTTTGATACCCTCCAGCGCCACAGGGACGCCCTCCTGGCCCTGGCGAAGCAGCGGGGGTACTCCATCGCCCATATCTACGAGGAGGTCGTCAGCGGCGACTCTATCGCCGACCGGCCGGAGATGCAGAAACTCTTAACAGCTGTGGAAACCGGCACCTTTGAGGGTGTGCTGGTCATGGAAGTCCCCCGTCTGGCTAGAGGCAACACCAAGGACCAAGGCGTTGTTGCGGAAACATTTCAATACAGCGGGACAAAGATTATCACGCCAGAGAAGATCTATGACCCCGCCGACGAGGCAGACGAGGAGTATTTCGAGTTCGGCCTCTTTATGTCACGCCGGGAGTATAAAGCCATCAACCGCCGCCTTCAGCGGGGACGAATGTCCTCTCTGTCTGAGGGAAAATACATTGCCGGAACACCACCCTATGGCTACCGGAAGGTAAAGCTCTCCCACCAAAAGGGATATACTCTGGAACCCGCACCAGAGACGGCAGATATCGTCTGTGAAATTTTTCAGCTATACACCCTAGGAGATCCGCAGCCCGACGGAAGGCGAAAGCCTCTTGGCAGCTATGCTATCGCAAATCTGTTAAATGCCCGGGGTATCCCTTCCCCCGGCGGTGTCCAGTGGTCTGCCACTGCCGTACGGGACGTGCTGAAAAACCCCACCTACGCCGGGTATATCCGATGGGCTTACCGTCCTGACACCAAGCGCATGGTAGACGGTAAAGTAGTCATCAGTCACCCGGTAAATAAGGACACCGAGCTACGAAAGGGCGTTCATCCGCCGTTGATTACGGAAGAAACCTGGTCTGCCGCCAAGACCATGATGAAAGGCCGTGGCCACGCTCCCGTTCCAAGCAGCAAGGCTATATCAAATCCCCTGGCAGGACTTTTATATTGCTCTGTTTGCGGCCGATCCATGGTACAGCTTCCCCAGGGGAGCCACGGCGCCCCTATGGTCATGTGTCCCACCGCCAGATGTCCCACTGTAGGCAGCCGCCGGGACGTAGTAGAGGAGGCCCTGCTGGCGGCGTTGGCGGAGTGGCTGGAGTCATACAAAGTCTGTGCCCGGTCCGGTGCTAGCGAGCAAGAAAACGACGAAGAGATACAGGAAGCAGAAAAAAGCATCGATAAAGCCCGGAAGCAGTTAAACACACTGAATAAACAGAAGAGCAGCCTATATGATCTGCTGGAGCAAGGACTCTACAATAAAGATGTGTTCTTAGAGCGGTCCCGTATCTTGGCCGCTCGGATCTCGGAAGTAGAACGGCAGATTGAAACTCTGAGAAAACACCTAAGTTCCCTCCGGCAGGCAGAGCTAACAAGGAAAAGCGTGGCGCCCAGCATCCAGAACGTGCTGGATGTGTACGCCACGCTGGGAACCCCCGCTGAGCAAAATACACTGCTGAAGACCGTGCTGGATCATGTAGTATACTTTAAGAGTCAAGGCGGAGCCTGGAAGGAAAGTAATATGAAATTGTACTTATACCCAAAGGTTATGCCTGGGAAATTACTTATAACCTAACGGGTTGAATGTATATCCCCACTCATAGGTCATCAGCAACACCCCATCCGCCGCCGCCGCCACAGCGGCGTAGTCATGTCCCTCATACAGCAGTCCCCTCTGCCGAGTGCTGGTTTTTGGAGCCAGCGCCGCCCATAGAAACCGGCCCTGCGCGGCCAGCAGCTGTCTCATCCGCCCTAAAAACGCGGCATACGCCTCCGCCAGCTGCCCCGGCAAATACTCAAAGTCCACATCCAGCCCCGCAAAATCTTTCCGCAGGACCGTTTGCAGCACCTCTGCCGCCAGTCTTCCCTGGGCCTCGTAATCTGTCAGGATAAACGCCGCCCGGCCGGTATCAAACTGCCCCGCCTCCGTCAGGGTGGACAGATGCATCACCGGCCTTGTCCCCCGTTTCCGCGCCGCCTCCAGCATGGCCTCGTCGTCCAGGGGCAAAAGCCCGCCCTCTGCCGTGATGCCATAAGTGAAGGGCGCCATCGTTGAGAGGTAGGGCAGTTGTTCCGCCAGCAGCTCTTCCGCAATAAAAGGATAGGCATAGCCGTTAAACACACCCGTGCCAAGCTTTTCGTCAAAATAGGAAATGACCAGTGTCTGTCCCTCCGGCAGTTCCTCTCTGCCGCCAAGCTCCCAATTGTTCCGCCAAAGCTGACGGACGGTGGTTCCGTAATCGGCGGCGATGGAGCTCAGCGTCTCTCCTCTTGCCACAGCGTGGACTTCCCGGGGAAAACGAACCACCAGCGTCTGCCCTACCGCCAGCGCAAAGTGATCCGGCAGCGCGTTGTCCGACGCCAAGCGCTGGGGAGATACTCCATACCCAGCGGCAATGGAATCCACCGTTTCCCCGGACTTCACCACATGGATCATCATTTAACATCACCTCTTTCGCCAAACCCTATGTCCGGGTCTTTGTCCCCTATGCAAACTTTTCCGCATAACAGGCGGTCCGGCACCATATGTATGGGACAAAGGGACAAGGAGGCTGCATGAATGAAAAAACGACAGAAGCGGACCCGGCTCCTAACTCCCGGCCTGGTCTTCCAGTCCGTGTTGATCGGAGGCGGCTACGGTACCGGGGCGGAAATTGCCCGGTATTTTGGAAGCTACGGCCTACTGGGGGGACTTCTGGGACTGGGCGCCGCGGCGGCGGCATGGGCGCTGCTCTGCGCCGTTACTTTTGAGTTCGCCCGAGTCTTTCGTTCCTACGACTACGGTTCTTTGATGCACCGGCTTCTGGGCCGGGCCGGCTTTCTTTACGACTTATGCTTTTACGCCATGCTCCTCCTAGTCTTGGGTGTCGTCAACGCCACCGCTGCCGCTATGATCCACGCTTTGACGGGCCTTCCTTCTTGGACGGGAGTGGCCCTCCTCTCTGCCGGGGTGGTCTTTCTAGTGCTGAAGGGTACGGAAACCATTGAAAAAGCTCTGTCCCTTTGGGCCTACCTTCTCTACGCTGTCTATCTTCTCTTTCTTGCCGCCGTTTTTCTCCGCTTCGGGAATGCCATCGCCTCTGAGCTTCAAAAGGGAGAAATTGCCCGCGGCTGGTTCTTGGGCGGCTTGCGCTACGCCTCTTACAATCTCATCTGCGTCTCTATGATTCTTTATACGCTCCGGGACCTCCAGACCCGCCGGGAGGCTGTAACCTGCGGGGTTTTGGCTGGAATTTTAGGGGCGGCTCCCGCCCTGCCGCTGCTGTTGGCCATGGGTTGTGACCTTCCGGCAGCTCTGGCCTCAGAGACGCCGGTGACCGCCATCTTTCAGCGGCTGCATATACCTTGGCTGTATATTCTCTTTGAGATCGTTTTATTTGGCACTTTAGTAGAAACCGCAGCTGGGTTTATTAAGGCCCTGGAAGATCGGATCGAGCGGTCCTTATTTCGGAACCGCTCCTTCGATTTGGCCCAGCCTCTCATCGCCGGCGGGGTAACAGCCTCAGGCATCTGCGTTTCCACGTTTGGCTTGACCCAGCTCATTGACAAAGGCTACGGCGCCATCTGCTACAGTGCTCTTTTCCTCTTTGCCCTGCCCATGTTAACAAAGGGAACCGGCATGATCCGCCGTTCCGGAAGCTATGGCAATCCTCAGAAATAATAGCAAAGGAGGCGGATCCAAGGAGTACGCAAGGATGGCGGCGCAGGCGGGCCGCCGCCCGTCAAGGAGGAAAACGCAGTGATGGGCTGCCTGTATCCGCTGAACCGCTGTTCATATTTTTGAGGATTGCTATAAGTCCCTTCGACGCTTTCCGCCTCTGTTCCCTTCCTCCCTTCCAAAATCCGTTCTCTTTTTTTGGCAGTCTCTCCGGCAGTTTGTCCTCTCCCAGGCTTGTAATTCCTGCCGTATTATGGTATACTAACCTCAATTTCGCAAACGAGGTGAATGAAATGGCTTTTTTTGGAGGACAGCCCAAATCCGCCCCCGCGATGGAATCTCAGACTGATCACGATCAGCGGGAGAGCGCCGATATCCCTGAGCTTCCCGAACCCCGAAGCAATACAGTGATCGCTAAAGACCTGGTCGTCACCGGAAAACTCAGCGGCGAGGGCGTGGTCCAGATCGAGGGCACCGTAGAAGGCGAAGTCAACCTGAAGGGCTATGTTATCGTGACGGCCACCGGCAAAGTAAAGGGACCCGTGGAAGCCGACGTGATCCGTATTGCCGGACATGTAGAAGGCAATCTGACTTCCCATGACCATGTACAGCTTGAGCGGACCGGCACCATCAACGGAGACGTAACGACGGTTTCCTTCGTCATTGAAAATGGCGGCCGTCTCAATGGCCGGACCACTATGGTCCCGGAACAGGCGTCCACTCCCCATGTGGAGGGTCTGGCTTCGTCCAAACCCGAAAATAATGATGAGGAAGCGGAGGGTTAAGCGTCTACATCTTTCCCATAGAGCACCAAAAAACTTGCCCTGTCCGGTGAAAATACTTTTCGCCGGACGGGGCAAACTTGATTTGTTCACACTTTTCCTGTAAAATACTGAGAAAAGAGAAAAAGAAAGGAGGGCTTTTTTTCATGCCCTTTACATTCCAGTTCGGCGGTTCCAACGCTTTTGGAGGCGGGTTCAATCCCGAGAGCTTCCAAGGCGGCGGCGCCAACCCCCGTCCCCGAAAGCCCAGGAAACCCCGCCGCGCCATGGGCAGCGCCTTCAGCCGTACCGTCACCAACCTGATAGTAACCCTGGTCTTCGGCCTGGTTTACTTTTACCTGGAGCTTCCCGCCCTGAACCTTCACGCTGAGGAGTTTTACGTTTTCATCTTTCTCCTCTGCGCCGTCTACTGCGTCTGCGCCGTGTTTACCTCCGGCTTTCAGGGAGACGGCAGCGTCAAGGGCTATTTCCATTTTGTCCGCAAGCAGTGCGCCGTCCCTTTCCTGACCTTAGTGGTCCTGATTATTGCCTTGGCCCTAGGAGCTCTGTCCAGCTGGGTAGTTCTCCGGGCAGGGAGCTATTCCAAGCTTCTCACCATCCAAGCCGGGGACTTTACCGCTGAGGTGGAGGAGATCAGCTATGACCAGATCCCTATGCTGGATGCGGACTCCGCCGCCCGCTTAGGCACTCGGAAGCTGGGCGAGCTGGCGGATATGGTGTCCCAGTTTGAAATTTTGCCCACGTATACCCAGATCAACTACCAAGGCCGCCCGGTTCGCGTGACCTCTCTGCGCTATGGGGACCTCATCAAATGGTTCACCAACCGGGGCGACGGCCTGCCCGCCTATATTATCATCGACATGGTCAGCCAGGAAGCGGAGGTCGTCCGCCTGCCGGAGGGCATGAAGTACACTGTGGCGGAGCATTTTGGCCGGAACCTTTACCGGCATCTCCGCTTCAACTACCCCACCATGATGTTCGACGAACCGGTTTTTGAAATCGACGAGCAGGGGACCCCCTATTGGGTTTGTTCCCGGATCGTGCGGACAATCGGCCTCTTCGGCGGCGTGGATGTGAAGGGAGCCGTACTGGTGAATGCCGTCACCGGAGAGAGTGAATACTACGAGCAGGTCCCCAGCTGGGTGGACCGGCTGTACTCTGCCGACATCATCGTCCAGCAGTATGATTTTTACGGGATGTATCACAATGGTTTTCTAAACTCCATGTTCGGTCAGAAGGATGTGACGGTCACCACCGACGGCTATAACTATATCGCTTTAGAAGATGACGTGTATATGTACACCGGCGTCACCTCCGTCACTTCCGATGAGTCCAACATCGGTTTCATCCTATCCAACCAGCGGACCAAGGACACCCGCTTCTATCCCATCGCCGGAGCGGAGGAATTCTCCGCCATGGACTCCGCCGAGAGCCAGGTCCAGATGATGAGCTACAAAGCCACCTTCCCCCTGCTGCTGAACATTGCCAATCAGCCCACTTATTTTATGGCTCTGAAAGGCGCGGACGGCCTGGTGAAGATGTTTGCCATGGTCAACGTCCAGCAGTATGACGTGGTTTCCACCGGCAGCACAGTGGCCGAGTGCGAGACAAATTACCGCCAGACCTTGGCTCATCGGGGCCTTATCGCCGCGGGAGATCAAAAGCCCGCCGCCGGCGACGCCCAGGAACAAGAGGGCATCGTGGCTGAAATCCGCAGCGCGGTCATCGGCGGCGATACGCACTACTATGTCCGCATGGAGGACAGCCTGGGCTATCTGGACTTCAACACGGCGGAGGTTCCCCTGGCGGTGCTGCTGAACGTCCGTGACCATATCCGCTACACCTTTGTACTGGAAAGCGCGGAGTTCCCAAAGCACGGCATCGTCCCGGCCACGGGATTCGAATATGTGGACTGGGATAATTAAAGAGCCGGTCCCAAAAGAATCTGCACGGATCTTGCTTGTATATGTTCCACTATACTTCGCCGGTTTTTCTTGCCGGGCGGCGGCCCGCCTGTGAAAAGCCGCCTTCCCTGGCAGAAAATCCGACGGCGCAATCTACGCTTGTCTCATTTCAGGATCAGCTCTAAATTTCATTTCCAAACAGGAATAACCCCCCGGCGGATTCTCCGCCGGGGGGTTACTATTCAGGCATGTTCTTCAACGCGCTGCGGGCGGCGGCCTGCTCCGCCTCCTTCTTGCTGTGGCCGGACCCGGAACCGATGGACATGCCGTTCAGCAGCACCTCCGCCGCGAATGTTTTCGCGTGGTCCGGGCCCCGTTCTCCCACCATGCGGTAAGTCAATACCTGGTCCGCCTGACGCTGAACCAGCTCCTGAAGTGCTGTCTTGTAATCCCGGCGGCGTTCCTCCACCACCTCTTCCCGTTCCGCGTCCAGGAGCACCCGGTGAATCAAGGCCGATGCGGCGGCGATACCCCCATCCAGGTACACCGCGGCGAATACCGCCTCCGTGGCGTCCGCCAGAATGGAGGTCCTGGTCCGGCCTCCTCCGGACTCCTCTCCCCGGCCCAGGCGCAGATAGGCCCCCAGGTTCAGCTTTCGGGCGACTTCATAAAGGCTCTGTTCACAGACCAGGGCCGCCCGGATGCGGGTCAGATCTCCTTCCGGCAGGTCCGGATGCTGGGCAAAGAGGAACTCCGCCGTCACAAAGCCCAGTACCGAGTCCCCCAGAAACTCCAGGCGCTCATTGCTGGACAGACGTTCCGCCCGGTGCTCGTTGGCATAGGAGCTGTGACACAAGGCCTCCTCCAGCAGCGCGTGATTCCGGAAGGCATAATTCAATTTTTTCTCCAGTTCCTGCATAGCGGTCCCCCGTCGAAAAAGTGTTTTCGACGGGGGAAGTTTTTCAGCAATTAGAAAAACTTCTGATGGAAAACGAAAGACTCCCTTCCAGGATTACCTCCGCGCTGAGTGCCGCCGCAAGCGGCGGTTGCGCGCCGAAATGCGCCTGCGGGCGCGGTCTTTCGCATGGATCTTCCTTCCCGTCAGCTAACTCTTGCCGCTTTTTCGATGATACCCTTCTTCTTACTTATTCAGCTTGTTAGCCAGGTAGTTCACTGCGTCGCCCACGGTCTTGAGGGAGGAAAGCTCCTCCTCCTCGATCTCGCCGACTTCAAATTCCTCCTCCATGGCCATAACCAATTCCACCAGGTCCACAGAGTCCGCCCCCAGGTCCCCCTCAAAAGCGGTATCCAGGGTGATCTCCTCCGGCTCCTTGGCAAACTGTTCCGCAACCAATTCCCGCAGTATTTTTAAAATCTCCTCGTTTGACATTGCCGTTTCACTCCTTCATAGACTTGACTGCTCCATGGGATCACAAGCTTTTCATGAAGCTTATCATACGGCAACAGCCGCCGCTCTGTCAAGGGGCATCCGGTAAATTTTGCCTATCTGCCCCGACTTTCATCAGTTCGATGTTCTCCTGCACGTCGGCAATGAAACCGCTGGAGGCATACTCTTCCGCCCGGAGGATGGCGTTCCGGATCGCCCGGGCATCAGAGGAACCGTGAGCCTTGATGACCGGCTTGGAAATTCCCAGAAAAGGCGTCCCCCCCACTTCACTGGGGTCCAGCAGTTTTTTCATCTCCGCCAAGTCCCCCTTCACCAGGCCTGCGGCGATTTTTGTCTTTGTATTGGACAGGAAAACTTTCTTCAATTCCTTCAAGAGAAATTTCCCGGTGCCCTCCAGAGCCTTCAGCATGACGTTCCCGGTGAAGCCGTCGGCCACCAGCACGTCCGCCCCGCCCAGCATGGCGTCCCCCGCCTCCAGGTTGCCGACAAAATTCAGCCGTCCGGCCTCTCCCGCCGCCGTCAAAAGGGCGTGCGTTTCCTGGCGAAGCTTATCGCCCTTTTCCGCTTCCGCCCCGATGTTCAGCAGGGCCACCCGCGGCCGCTCCACTCCCAGGACCCGCTTGGCGTAGTAGTTCCCAAGGTAGGCAAACTGGAGCAGATACTCCGGCGTGCACTCGGCGTTAGCGCCGCAGTCGCACAGGAGCATCCGGCCCTCCGCCGTGGGGAGCACCGGCCCCATAGCCGCCCGGCGGACGCCCCGGATGCGCTTCACCACCAGAGTCGCCCCCGCCAGCAAGGCCCCTGTGGACCCGGCAGAGACAAAAGCATCCCCCTCCCCATTCTTCAAGAGGTTCAGGCCCACCGTCAGAGAAGAGTCTTTTTTCTTCTTGAACGCAGAGGCGGGATCATCCGCAATCTCCACCACCTCTGAGGCATCCCGGATTTCCACCCCGGAGGGCAGGTTCTTCTCCCCGCACTGTTCCACAGCCTTCAGGATATCCGCCATCCGGCCCACCAGGATCACGTCGGTCCCGTACTGTCTGTGAGCCTCCAGGGCCCCTTGGACCACGGCCAAAGGGGCGTTGTCCCCGCCCATAGCGTCCACGATGATCTTCATAAATTCGTCCTCCGCTACTTTTTTATCTCCCTGCTTCTCTTTTTGGGGTTGTGATATTTCTAAGCGGTATAGGTGCTAAGAGCGGTCCTATCCCCGCCGACAGCATCCACGATGGTCTTCATGCTTGCCTCCCTTGTGTCTGGATCTCCGCTATTTACTCCAGCACAACCGCTCGCAGCTTCTCTATGATTTCCAGGGACCGGCGGCTGAGCTCCGCGTTCTTATTCCGCTTCCCCTTAACCCGGTGGCCCAGGGGCGGCATAATGCCAAAGTTGATGTTCATGGGCTGAAAGGCCGTGACGGACTGATTGGAGATGTACAGCCCCAGCGCCCCCACAGCCGTCTCCTGGGGAAAGTCCGCCGGGGGCAGCCCCCGGAGCCGCCGGGCCGTCTCCACCCCCACCAGGAAACCGCTGGCGGCGGACTCCACGTAGCCCTCCACGCCGGTCATCTGCCCGGCAAAGGAGATGCGGGGCTCCGCCTTGAGGCGGTAGTACCGGTCCAGCAGCCGGGGGGAATTCAGGAACGTATTCCGGTGCATCACGCCATAACGGAGAAACTCCGCGTCGTGGAGGGCGGGGATCATGGAGAACACCCGCCGCTGTTCCGGGAAGCGGAGGTGGGTCTGGAAACCCACCAGGTTATAGACGCTGCCCGCCTGGTTATCCCGCCGGAGCTGGACCACTGCGTAGGGCTCCCGTCCCGTCCTGGGGTCCACCAGCCCCCGGGGCTTCAGGGGACCATAGCACAGAGTTTCCCGGCCCCGGCGGGCCATGACCTCCACGGGCATGCAGCCCTCAAAGACCTTCTTATCCTCGAAGCCGTGGACCTCCGCCTCCTGGGCGGTGGTAAGAGCCTGCCAGAACGCGCCGTACTCCTCCTCGGTCATAGGACAGTTCACATAATCCGCCGAGCCCCGGTCATAGCGGGAACCCATCCAGGCCTTGTCCATGTCGATGCTCTCGGCGGACACCAAGGGGGCCGCCGCGTCGTAGAAGTGGAGGGCGGAATCATCTCCCAGCAGGGCCTGAAGCCGCTCCGCCAAGGCGTCGGAGGTCAGGGGACCGGAGGCCACGATGACCTCGCCCTCCGGGAGCTCGGTGACCTCGCCGGGGACCACGGTGATGTTGGGGTGGCTCCGCACCCGATCCGTCACCAGGGCGGCAAAGCCGTGGCGGTCCACCGCTAAGGCTCCACCGGCCTCGACGCGGGTGGCGTCGGCGCAGGAGAGAATCAGAGAATCCAGGCGGCGGAGCTCCTCTTTTAAAAGGCCCACGGCGTTTTCCAGCTGGTCGCTCCGCAGGGAGTTGGAGCAGCAGAGCTCGGCGAAATACTCCGTCTCATGAGCCGGGGTCTTTTTCTCCGGCTTCATCTCCCGAAGAGTCACTTGGATGCCGCGCTTGGCCAGCTGCCAGGCGCATTCACTGCCGGCCAGGCCGGCGCCTATTACCGTTACCGTCATGATTTCACCTCCGTTGAAGGGGTTGGTACTCGCCCTGACAGGCGGGGTGGATTGGATACCAGCGATGGCTGGTTCATTGCACCCCCCATTTTCTCTTTTCCTTCCAGAAGGAAAAGAGAAAACGGGCCGTGCACGGTCCAAAAGAGAAAAGGAAGTATGGGCCCTTCGGGCCAATTTTTTGCCCTTCTATCAGTAGAACACCCTGTAGGGGGCGGGCTCTGTCCCGCCCCGCGATGTGGGACCAGCTTTTTCAGAGGCTATGATTTTACTGTGGGGCCCGCACCCCTGTGCGGGCCATTCCCCAGGTTTCCACCTATCTCTCCTCAGACCTGCCCAACAGGTAATCGGTAGACACTTCAAAAAGGTCTGCCATTTTCATCAGGCCGGGTACATCAGGGTAATGCTTTGCTCCCTCATAATACTGGTATGCCCGGAGGCCGACTTCTAAATATTCGGCCATTTCTTTTTGCGTCTTCTTCCGCTCTTGGCGCAACGCCTTTACCCGCTGTGCAAAAATTTTCATGGCAAACCCCTTGACTTGCTGTCAAAGTTCGTATACAATAAATACGAACTTTGAAGGCAACTTTCAAAATTTATAAGGAGGCAACCCTATGACACCCTTGATGCAGACCATCTGCGACGAGCTCCGCTTGTGCGCTCTGGACCGTTACATAGACGGCTTTGATCGGGACACCTATACTATCGAGCTGGCCCGGCTTTACGACGCGCTCTCCGCCGCCCTGCCGAAGTGCTGCCAGGAGCTCCTCCGGCAGTATATCCTCACCTTGAACGCCCGGGCCCTCATGGAGCAGGAGGCCATGTTCCAGGCCGCCTTTGCCGCCGCTAAGGAGCTCGCTTAGTCCTCCGGCGCTTCCGCCTTGGAGGCGGGTTTCTTTGCGGTTGTCTTCTTGGCTGTGGTTTTCTTGGCTGTGGTTTTCTTGGCGGCGGGCTTTTTCGCGGAGGCCGCTTTTGTTGTTTTGGCGGCCGTCTTTTTGGCGGAGGCGGCTTTCGTGGTCTTGGCCGCCGTCTTCTTGGCGGCGGGCTTTTCCTCCTCCGCGGGGGGCTCCTCCCCCTCCTTCCGGGCGGCGAAGCGGGGATAGCCCCGTTTATCCTCCGGCAGGAAGTTAGAGCAGGCCGGGTTGATGCAGAAGGGCTTTCTGGCTCCCTTACCCGCCTTTTTGAACATGGTCTGGCCGCAGGCCGGGCAGTCGTCCTTCACCGGCACATCCCAGGTCATGAAGCCGCACTTCTCCGATTCCACCTTGCTGGTGGAATGCTCACAGCAGTAATAGGTGTACTGTTTCCCGGTTTTCTTGCTCTTGCCCGTCCGCTTCATCAGCCGCCCGCCGCACTTGGGACAGCGGCCCGGCATCTCCACCACCAGGGGCATGGTGAAGCTGCACTCCGGGAAGCCCGGGCAGGCTAGGAAGCGGCCAAACCGCCCGGTCTTCACCACCAGGTTCCGCCCGCACTCCGGACAGACCTCCGCAGAAACCTCGTCGGGCACCTTGATGCGCACACCCTCCAGGTCCTGCTCCGCCTGTTTCAGATTCCTGTCGAAGTCCCCGTAAAAGTCCCGCAGGACCCCCTTCCAGGGGATGCTGCCCCCCTCCACGGAATCCAGCTTTTCCTCCATATGGGCGGTGAATTTCAAATCGGCGATGTCGGTGAATTTGTCCTTCATCAGCTCCGTCACCACCCGGCCCAGGTTGGTGATCTTCAGGTACTTGCCCTCTTTTTCCACGTACATCCGGTCCAGAATGGTGGACACGGTGGGGGCATAGGTAGAGGGCCGGCCGATCCCCTGCTCCTCCATGGCGCGGATGAGAGACGCGTCGGTGTACCGGGCGGGGGGCTGGGTGAAGTGCTGATTGGGGGCGAAGCCCTTGAGGTCCAGGCCGTCTCCCTCCTGAAGCTCCGGCAGGGGGGATTCCTTCTCCTCTTTCTCCTCGTCCCTGCCCTCCTCATAGACGGCGGTATAGCCTGCGAATTTCAGGCTGGAGGAGCTGGCCCGGAAATCGTGGCCCCCGGCCTCGATTTCCACAGACACGCTGTCATAGACCGCGTTGGACATCTGGCAGGCCACAAAGCGGCTCCAGATGAGCCGGTAGAGCCGGTACTGCTCACCGGTGAGGTCCGCCTTCAGGTCCTCCGGGGTCCAGCGGACATTGCTGGGACGGATGGCTTCGTGGGCGTCCTGGGCGCCCGCCTTGGCCTTGTAGCGGTTGGTTTTGGCGTAGGCGTCCCCGTAACGGCCCAGGATGAAGCTCTTGGCCTCCGCCAGGGCCTCTTCGGAAAGGCGCAGAGAGTCCGTACGCATATAGGTGATGAGGCCCACGGTGCCCTCCCCGGCGATGTCCACGCCCTCATAGAGCTGCTGGGCGATGGCCATGGTCCGCCGGGGAGTCATGCTCAGTTTCCGGGAAGCCTCCTGCTGCATAGTGGAGGTGGTAAAGGGGGGAGAGGGACTCCGCTGCTTGTCGGTGCGCTTCACACTCTTCACAGAAAAGGCGGCGTTCTCCGTCTCCCGGACCACCGTGTCTACCTCGGCCTGGGACTTCAATTCCGCCTTTTTCCCGTCCTTCCCGTGGTAGCGGGCGGCAAAGGGCTTGTGGCCGCCCAGGAGATTGGCGTCCAGGGTCCAATATTCCTCAGGCTGGAAGGCTTCGATCTCCCGTTCCCGGTCGTCCACCATCCGGGTGGCCACGGATTGAACCCGCCCGGCGGAGAGGCCCCGGCGGACTTTTTTCCACAGCAGGGGGCTCAGCTCATAGCCCACCAGCCGGTCCAGGATGCGCCGGGCCTGCTGGGCGTCTACCAGGTTTTGGTCAATGGCCCGGGGGGACTGAATGCTCTCCTGAACCACTTTCTTCGTAATCTCGTTGAAGGTCACCCGCCGGGTCTTCTCGTCCGGCAGATCCAAAAGGTGCTTGAGGTGCCAGGAGATGGCCTCCCCCTCCCGGTCCGGGTCGGTTGCCAGGAACACGGTGTCCGCCGCCTTGGCGGACTTTTTCAGATCCTTGATGATATCTTCCTTGCCCTTGATGGGCTGGTAAACCGGCTCGAAATCCTGCTCCGGGTCCACGCCCAGCTTGCTCTTGGGCAGGTCCCGCAGGTGGCCCATACAGGCCTTGACGGTGTACTCCTTCCCCAGATACTTTCCGATGGTCTTGGCCTTCGCCGGGGATTCCACGATGACCAAATACTGCTTTGCCATAGTTACCTCCGTATATTACTTCCGCATCCAGCCGCGAAAATAATATGTGCCATCGCTGTGCGCCTCCTTTGGCGGCAGTGCGCAAAACGGCTCTCATCAAAATCAAATATTTTCTGCCCCATGCAGAAAATCATGGCTCCCGCCCCGCGGGAAAGGGATGCTGTCTCACGATTCCGCAAGCGTCACGGTCCGGGTATACCGCTTTCCGCTGTGCTGATGTACCATACCGTCAATTTCCAGCATGGTTAAGGCCGACGAAACCCGCCGGGCGGGAATACCGGTAGTTTGTATTAAGTCGTCCACCTGAATAGAGTCTTCCGGTTCCAGAGCCCGCAGAAGGGCAATCTGATCATCGGTCAGACCCTCCAGGTTCACGGTTCGAAGAGGCGGCTTGGCCTCCTCCGGCTCCGGGGCGGCTTCTTTCTTTTGCCTGGGTTCCGGCGCGGCCCGCCGCCGGGTAGGCAGGGGCGTCCAGGCCGGAAGCTCCCCGGCGGGGCGTAATTTGTCTGGGAAACGCTCCCGGAAATCCCGCAGAATGTCCCAGCCCTCCGCCGCCAAGCCCGCGCCGTCCCGAATCAGACGGTTGCAGCCTACGCTGACAGGGGCATCGATCGGGCCGGGGACGGCATATACCTCCCGCCCCTGCTCCAGAGTCAGCCGGGCGGTAATCAGCGCGCCGCTGCGTTCCGGAGCCTCCACCACCAGGGCAGCCACGCTGAGCCCGGACATGATTCGGTTTCGCACGGGAAAATGCGTTTTATCCGGAGGGGAGCCCGGCGGGTACTCAGAAAGCAGGACTCCCGCGGCGGCTACGTCAGCATAAAGATCCCGATTCTCCGAAGGATAAAAAACATCCAGACCGTTGCCGGTCACGCCTACAACCTTACCTCCCGCTCGGAGGGCGCCCCGGGCGGCGGCGGAATCCACCCCTCTAGCCAGACCCGTCACCACAATCGCGCCGGAGGCCGCCAACTCTTGGCTCAGCCGCTCCGCACTGGCGATGCCGTAGGGCGTACAGTTCCGAGTGCCCACAACCGCCACGGCCGCTTCCTCGTCTATGGCAGGCATCCGGCCCTTGACATACAGCAGCAGCGGTGGGTCGAAGATATTCCGCAGACGCTGGGGATATTCCGCATCCTGAATGGTCAGAATCCGCTGGCCCAGCCGCTGGCAATCCGCCAAAATCCGGTCGGCTCCGGAAAGGTCGTGGTTCAGCGCCAGCTCCGCCTGGGCTGGGGGAACATCTTCTGCCAGGAGTAATTCCTCCCGGTCGGCAAAAAAGATACCCTCCGGCGAACCAAAGTGCCGCAACAGGGCCAGCCGAAAGGGACTCTTCAGCCCCGGCAGCTCCGCCAGCCATACCCAGTATTTCAGCATGTCCCGCCCCTCCTTTTCCCAGGGTCCTCTATACTATATTATATATCTTAAAAATGCAAGCACCAATTTTAAAATTCTCCCCGGGCTGCCTCCCACAGCAGTACGGAAGCCGCCGCTGCGGCGTTCAGGGACTCACAGCGGGAATCCATGGGGATCCGGACTGTCCGGCTACAGGCCGCCAGCACTTCCGCCGACAAACCCCGGCCCTCGCTGCCCACCGCTATGGCGCACCGGCGGAGGGGCACTGTCCGCACATCCACCGTATCTTCCCGGAGGGCCGCTCCGTAGAGAGGCAGCTCCGCCTCCCGCAAACGCGCGGTCAGCTCCTCCAGGGCACAGCGGTAAACGGCGGACCGGAAGTGGACTCCCATGCCCGCCCGAAGAGTCTTGGGGTTGTAAAGGTCGGCACAGCCGGGAAGCAAAACGACAGAGGCTCCAAAGGCGTCCGCTGTCCGCAGGATGGTCCCTACGTTGCCGGGATCCTGCACACCGTCCAGCACCAGGAACCGAAGCCGCCCCTGGGCGTCGGGTTCCAGACGTTCCGGCAGGGAGCATCTCGAAAAGCGGCAGGAAAATACCGCTCCTTGGGGAGTTTCCATAGGGCTGACGGAACGCATGACGCTTTCGCTGACCATTACTGTACGGGGAATCCGCCCCGCAAAATCCTGGGGCAGCTCCACCCCCTCCGTATAGAGCAGAGCTGTAACCGGTGCGTCCCACATTGCCGCCTCTTGAAGAAGCTTGGGGCTGTCGCACAAAAATTCTCCCGTTTCCTCACGGTAGGAACGGGAGGAGGCCAGCTTCCGCAGATGAACACAGAGGGCATTGCTCCTGCTGGTAATAATTTCCACGGCGGCAACCTCCTCTTCTGCTGCTACGGTAAAATGTAGATTCTTCCTTATCATAAAGGCATCCGCCCGGCTTGTCAAGCCGCCGGGCGGAGTTTTCACCTTTTTAGCGCGTTTTAAACCAGGCGGACCGAACCTCTCCGCAGAGGTACAGGGAACCCAAGGCGCAGACGCCGCCCTTTTCTCCCGCTGCTTCCACGGCGGCTTGGATGCCCTCTTCCACAGAGGCGCAAAGCCGGGCTTCCACTTTTCTCTCCTCCAGAAGGGCGCACAGCTCCGCCGGAGCCATGGCTCGGGGACTGTTGGGCCGAAGTACAAAGACCCGTTCCGCCAGCGGGGCCAGCAAGTCCAGCATTTCCCCGGTATCCTTGTCCGCCAAGATGCCCAGGAGAAAGTTCAGCCGCTCTTCGGGAAAAAGAATCCTCAGGCTCTCTACCGCGGCCCGCATTCCTTGGGCATTGTGGGCCCCGTCCAGAAGAAATACAGGATTCCTCCCCAAAATCTCAAACCGCCCCGGCCAGCGGACCTCCGCCAATCCCCGACGAACCGCCTCCTCCGGGATATTCCATCCATTTTTCTGCAAAGACTCCAGAGCTGTCAAAGCCAGGGCGGCATTCTCCGCCTGATAGGCTCCCGCCAAAGGAACCGTCAGGCCCTCCCAAGGAAGGAAGTCAAAAGCTGTCTCCTCCAGGCTCAAGCGCCGGACCGTCAGGCGGGAGAGGTCCAACTCGGTCAGCGCCGCATCCTGTTCCCGGCAGGTCCGGCGGAACACCTCGTCCGCCTCAGGACAGCCCCCCCGGCTGACTACGGTTCCGCCCGGCTTGATAATCCCCGCTTTGGCGCCGGCAATGTCCCGGAGAGTGGGCCCCAGGATAGCGGCATGGTCCGTGCCCATGGCGGTAAGCACCGCCAGTTCCGGGACGCCAATCACATTAGAAGCGTCCAGCGCTCCCCCCAGGCCGGTTTCCAGAACCACTACGTCACATCGCCTCTCCAGAAAGTATAGAAAGGCGGCTGCGGTGATCAGCTCAAACTCGGTGGGATGCTCTCCCATTGCTTCGGCGGCGGGACGAACCCGGTCCATCACCGCTCCCAGAGCTTCATCTGCAATCTCCTCCCCATTGACCCGGATGCGCTCGTGGAAACGCTCTAGATGCGGTGAGGTGTTCAGCCCCACCCGATAGCCCGCCGCTCCCAGCACGGAGGCCAGGCAGGCACAGACACTGCCCTTACCGTTGGTCCCCGCCACATGGATGAATCTCAGATCTTCTTGGGGATTTCCCAGGCGGCAGAGCAGCTCCCGGATGCGGTCCAGGCCCGGGGCATGGGCCTCCCAGCCGTGGGACCAGATATAGGCCACAGCCTCTTTTCCCGTCATGCCGTCTCCCTCACAGGCTCCAGGCCGCGTTCCGCTGCCGGAGTGTTTTCACCAAAGGGATCGCCAGGGAAGACATCACCAGGGCGTTGAGCATGCCCACCGCCAGCCGCCAGACAAGATCCCCCAGAATCAAGCCGGGGAAATAGTAGTGCATCAGCACGCTGTCCAGCCAGTTCACCAGGGTGTTGCCCACGGTGGTGCAGACCGCCGCCACAACGCAGACACCGTAGCACAGAGCCCGCCGCTCCTCCAGCCGTTGCCCACGGCGGCGGAGCGCCAAGGCCCCCAAGCCCACCACCAAGCCCCGAAAGGCCGGTGGAATCAGGTATAACACCGTGGTATACGTGATGCCGTAAGTCAGAATCTGCTTGAAAAATTCACCCACCAGGGCCACTACCACCGCGTCCAGCGGGCCGAAAAGCAGGGCGGCGACAACCACTGGTAAAGAGCCAAAGGAAATTCGCACATTCCCCACCTGCACCGCCGCGTAGAGCGACAAGGGCAGGTACATGGCCGCCAGCAGGGCGGCATAGCACATCCGCTTCACACTTGTTTTGGGCATAAGAAAACCTCCTCTAAATTGCGGCAGCACGCCGCACAGAGGAAGCCCGTTCCCTTATGCGGCAGCGGGATGCGAGACACGCACTGCGGAATTTCTTCCTTCGTCCGAAGAGCAACTCCCCGTCTCTCCGGCACTTTGACACGCGCGTCCCTACTCTGCCTTTGTTCTCCCGGCTCTCGCCGGGGACGTGTCTTATCATATACCATCTTCCGGCAGAATACAAGGCTCTCCCGCAAATTCCACAAAAATCCAGGTCAACCTTAAAAGCGCAAAAGACCGCCCCGGATTCCTCCGGGGCGGTCTTCAATCATCTTCCGGGTTTACTTCCCGGCGGGCTCCGCCGCCTTAGCCTCAGCGGCAGCCTTGGCCTTTTCGGCCTGGGCCTTCTTGATGGCCTTATACTTCTCCTTTTCCTCGGCGGTGGCCACAGGGAGGATGGCGTCTCTCGGGCAAACCTTGGTGCAGAGCTTACAGCCCACACACTTATCATAGTCAATGACCGCTACGCCGTTGACCACATGGATGGCGTCTTTTTTGCACTCCTTCTGACACAGGCCGCAGCCAATGCAGGAGGTGGAACAGACGCTCATGGCCGCCTTACCCTTGTCCTGGTTGGCACAGCCCACGTGGACCTTCTTGGACACGGGGACAGACACGATCAGGTGCCGGGGACAGGCATTGGCGCAGGCCATGCAGGCGGTGCACTTGTCCGGGTCCACCACGGCAGTGCCGCCAGGGCCAATGGACATGGCGCCGAACTGGCACGCAGCCACGCAGGAGCCGAAGCCAAGACACCCGAAGGCGCACTCCAGGGGACCGCCCGCCACCTTGGTGGCGGAGATGCAATCCTTGACGCCAATGTAGTCAAAGCGCTTTTTCGCGTTCACGCCGCCGGTGCAGCGGACAAAGGCCACCTGCCGCTCCCCGGCGGGAGCCTCCATGCCCATAATTTTAGCAATGGCGGCGGCGTTCTCCGCTCCGGCGGGGGCGCAGGCGGTGACGGGGGCCTCCCCCGCCAGGATGGCGGCGGCGCAGCCGCCGCAGCCGGGATAGCCGCAGCCGCCGCAGTTGGCGCCGGCCAGATGGCTTAAAATCGCTTCCTCACGGGGGTCCTTCTTCACCTCGAAAATTTTGGAGGCCACGGCCAGAACCAAGCCGAAGATTGCGCCCAAAATACCCAGGACGGCTATAGCCGCAATTATGTTCATCATATCTCAGCCGCCCCCTTACCAAATTTTTAGGCCGGAGAAGCCCATGAATGCCAGCGCCATGAGGCCGGCAGTGACCAGCGCCACAGGGAATCCCTCGAAGCACTTGGGATAATCGGCGAAGACCAGACGCTCCCGAATGCTGGCAAAAAGCACGATGGCGACCAAAAAGCCGATGCCGCCGGTAATACCGTAGACCACAGACTCGATGAAGTTGTAGCTCTCCTGAATATTCAGCAGGGCCACGCCCAGCACCGCGCAGTTGGTGGTAATCAGGGGCAGATACACGCCCAGGGCCGTATACAGGGAGGGCATGGACTTCTGGAGGAACATCTCGATGAACTGGACCAGAGCCGCGATGACCAGGATGAAGGCCACAGTCTGCATGTACATCAGGTCGAATTTTACCAGGATGAACTCGTTAACCACCCAGGTGATGGCGGAGGCCAGACCCATGACGAAGGTCACGGCGATTCCCATGCCCACGGCGGTGTCCACCTTCTTGGACACGCCCAGGAAGGGGCAGATACCCAAGAACTGGGAGAAGATAAAGTTATTCGCCAAAATGGCACCCAGCGTAATTGCCAGGAGATTTGAAATTTGATCCATTTACTTGCCCTCCTTAGACTTGGACAGCGCCCACTGCATAGCAGCGATCAGGAAGCCCAGCACCAGGAAGCCGCCCACGGGCAGCGTCAGGATGCCGACGGGGAACTGCTCTGGAATGATGCGGAAGCCCGCCAGGGTGCCCGCGCCCAAAAGCTCGCGGATGAAGCACATCACCAGCAGCACGGCGGTATAGCCCAGGCCCTGGCAGATGCCGTCCACAAAGGAGGCGGCAACGCCGTTCTTATAGGAGAAGGACTCCGCCCGGCCCAGGATAATGCAGTTCACCACGATCAGCGGGATGAACACGCCCAAAGAGGCGGCAATTGCCGGGACAAACGCCTGGAGCAGCAAATCCACACAAGTGACGAAGCCCGCGATAACCACGATGAACATGGCGATACGGATCTTGTCGGGGACAATTTTCCGGATGGCGGAGATGACGACGTTGGAGGCCGTCAGGATGATGAGCACGGATACGCCCATGCCCAGGCCGTTCATGATGGAAGTGGTGATGGCCATAGTGGAGCACATGCCCAGCACCTGGACCAGAACGGGGTTCTGAGTAATCAGGCCCTCTTTTAACTGTTTGCCAAAATTCATGATTCAGCTCCCCCTTTCTCAGCCCAGCACGCCGGCCACGGCCAGTGCGGCGTTGACGCCGTTGGTCACGCCCCGGGTGGAAACCGTGGCGCCGGAGATAGCGTCCACGTTGGCTCCGACTGTCAGGGTACCGTCGGCGGCGCTCTTGCCCTCGAACTGGCTCAGGACGCCTACGCCGGAGGCGGTGGGCATATTGGTCATAACCTTGGAACCAATGCCCGCAGTCTCGGAGTTCTTGACAATGGACACGCCGGTGACAGCGCCCTCGCTGTCTACACCCACCATCATTTCAATCTTACCCTGGGAACCGCTGGCCACTACTTTGATGGCATAGCCCGCGCCGGCACCGCCTACCTGAACCTCATACACGGAGTCCAGGGTAACGCTGCCGGAGGCTGCGGTCATCTCGTCGGTAAGAGGCAGCTCATCGGAGAAAGTGGTGTTGTCGGGATCCGCCACCACGGCCTTCATGGCCGCCACGGTATTCTCCCAGTTAATGGCGTCGATTTTTTCCTCGGTGACGGCGTTGACGCCGCCCAGACATGCCGCGACCACCACACAGGTGACCAGCAGCGTCACAGTCAATTTAATAATGTACGCGGGATCCATTTGAACCTTTTCCTTGCTCTTGACTTCGGTGCTCATTTCGCGGCCCCCTCCTTCTTGTCGGATTTCACAACACCGAACCGCACGGGTTTGGTGTACTTATCAATGAAGGGCACAAACAGGTTCATCACCATGATGGAATAGCACACGCCCTCGTTATAGGACCCAAAGTAACGGATCAGCACGGTGAAAAGGCCGCAGCCCACGCCGAAAATCAGCTGGCCCTTCCTGGTAACGGGGGAGGTGGCGTAATCGGTGGCCATGAAGAACGCACCCAGCATGAGGCCGCCGCCGAAGATGCTGTAGAGCATCCAGTCCAAACTGCTCCCGGCCTTGGGGAACAGGAAGGTGAGGACGGCCACAGTGCCGATGTACGCCACAGGAGTCTGCCAATTGATGACCTTACGCCAGATCAGGTACACGCCGCCGATGATGAGCATCAGGGCGGAAACCTCGCCCAGAGAGCCGCCGATCTGCCCCATGAACATCTGTCCCACGTCATAAGTACCGGTGAGGTTTCCAAAGCTCTCCGCCAGGGCGGCGGGATCGGTGCCCTTCATATAGCTGAGGGGAGTGGCGGCGGTGACGATGTCCACGTTGGACCCGAAGAGAGCCGCCTTATTCTGCGCCGGGTCCACCCAGGTGGTCATGGAGCCGGCATAGCTGGCCAGCAGCACGGCCCGGCCCGCCAGGGCGGGGTTCACAAAGTTCTTGCCGATGCCGCCGAAGAGCTGCTTGACGATAATGATGGCAAACGCGTCGCCAATGAGGATCATCCAGTAGGGAATCTGCACAGGGCTGACGAAAGCCAGCAGCATGCCGGTGACCACAGAGGAAAGGTCCTGAATGGACTGGGGCTTCTTCATCACCTTGCGGTACAGCCACTCGAAAAAGACGCACCCGGCCACGGACACGGCGGTCAGGGTCAGGGCCCGTAGGCCAAAGTTGAAACAGGCATACGCCAGGGCGGGCAGCATGGCGATGATGACATCCTTCATAATGCCCTGGGTGGTTTCGCTGCCGCGGATATGAGGTGAGGAGGTGGCGATCAGTTTGAGATTCTTATAGTCCGTCATTTGTTGACAACCTCCTTTTTCGCCTCTTCGGCGGCTTTCTTGGCCTCAGCGGCGGCTTTGGCTTTGGCCGCCGCGTCCTTAACCAGCTGCTTGCCGGTCTTGAACATATGGGTCAGATGGAGCCGGGCGGGGCAGGTGTAGGCGCAGGCGCCGCACTCCATGCAGTCCATAATGTGGGCGTCGTTCAGTTCGTCCACCAAACCCTTGGAGGCATACTGATACAGGAACAGGGGCTCCAAATGCATGGGGCATACGCCCACGCACTTGCCGCAGCGGATGCACTGGGGATGCTCGACCGTCTGCTCCTCCTTCTCGCAGAAGGCCAGCATGCAGCCGGTGCCCTTGGCCACGGGAATGTCGGCGGTGTACTGGGCCATGCCCATCATGGGGCCGCCGGCGATGAGTTTATAGGTGCCGTCCTTCAGCCCGCCGCAGAAGTCGAACAGAAGGGACACGGGGGTGCCGATGGGGCACTCCACGTTCTTGGGCTCCACCACGCCGGAGCCGGAGACAGTGACCACCTTTTTCACAACGGGCATACCTGTTGTGATGGCCTTGTAAATGGCGCAGGTGGTATTGATATTGAAGACCGCGCAGCCGATGTTGCTGGGGAGTCCTCCCGGGGGCACCTGCTTGCCGGTAATGGCCTGGCAGAGCTGCTTTTCACCGCCCTGGGGGTAGCGGCAGCGAAGGCCTTCCACCACCACGGGAGCATGCTTTTCGGCAATGGTCTTGTTCAGCTGGTCAATGCCGTTCTGCTTGTTGACCTCCACGCCGATGACGACTTTTTCCACACCGAACATCTTGGCCAGGTATGTAGCGCCGCCGATGATCTCCCCGGAGCGCTCCAGCATGGCCCGGTGGTCCCCGGTGATGTAAGGCTCGCACTCCGCGCCGTTGATGATCACGGTGTCCACCTTTCCAATTCCGCCGGAAATTTTTACATGAGTGGGGAACGTCGCGCCGCCCATACCGACGATGCCGGCGTTTTTCACGATTTCCACCATCTCGTCAACACTGAGGGCGTCGGGATTGGCGGGGGCCTGGACCTCTTCGCTGATCTCATCTTGCATGTCGTTGTCAATCACAACGGACATAATGTTCCCGCCCATGGAATAGGGCCGGGGCTCCACCGCCTTGACGGTGCCGGAAACGCTGGCGTGGATCGGAGCGCCAAGACCGCGGAACTCGCCGATCTTCTGGCCCACTTTCACGTGGTCGCCGGCCTTCACCAAAGGGGTGCATGGCGCGCCGAAATGCTGGGACATGGGGATGACCACCTGTGCCGGGGCGGGCAGCTGTTCGATGGCCTTTTCATTGGTTGCGGCCTTCATATCGTGGGGATGAACGCCGCCAAAGAACGCTTGTGCCATTATTTCACCTCATTTTTTACTCCTGACAGCGGCCCGGGCGCGGACGGAAAGACGGTCCCCACCAGCGGGACGACTGACGTGCCTGGACAGACTATCACATAGTTCTTCATATTGTACACCCTTCTTCTAAAAATGTCCAGTCTGTGAACGGCAATTTTTCTGGAAATTTTGCCTTTTCTTGCGAAACCTTTGCGGCCCTGGAAACTCACCCCGGCCCTAAAAAGAGAACGCAATCTGTCCACCATCCGCAAATGCGGTGCGTAATCGTTTGCTCTAAAAAGCCACGGTCCTCAAGCGTCCAAAACCAGCTTTACCAGCCGCTCCGCCGGGTCCAGGACGGGCAGGGCCGTCCGCTTTTGCAGGGCCTTCTTTACATAGGGGAAGTGGGTGCATCCCAGCACCACCGCCTCCGCCCCATTCCGCTCAAAAAAATGGAGCAGCATCTCCAGACCGCAGTTTTCCACCAAAATCTCCGGAGGCAGCTCCGCCTCTACCCCCTGGACCAACGCCAAGTTCGCCGCGCCGAAAACCAGGGTTTCGGGGGAGGCCTTCACCATGGCCCGCTCCACTCCGGCGGCTCCCTGGCAATTGGCGGCTAAGACGCCTACCCGGCGGTACCGGTAGGCAATTTCGCCGTAGACATCCATAGGTGTCCAAATGCGCAGTCCCCGTGGTTCCGCCAAAGCGCGGGCGTCTATGGCAGCGCTGAGGGAATTGCAGTAGAGGAGGACCCGGCTGATGCCCCGCGCCCTGATTTCATCCAAAATAATTCCCACCGCAGCTTCCCGGGCAGCGGTGGACCCCACCTGGAAAGCGGTCTGTTCCTCCGGTGTCCGGGAGACGGGGAAGCCGGTTCCCTCCGCGCCCTTCCGGTTCAGAAGGTCTACTCCCATCCGGGTATCCACCGGGGTCCCAGCGATGACGGCAACATTCATTTGCGTTTCCTCCTTCGTGGATCTCAATATGGGGTCATTTTACCACAGTCCCGCCGGCGGTTCAACCGGCCCCTTCTTTTTTGTCCTACCCTCTCCGCCCCGTCCATATAGTGTAGGACGGGGGTGTTATTTTGAAAAAAGGAAGCTCCATGTTTTATGGCGCTCTGCTGCTCACCGGAGCGAACCTCGTCCTCCGGCTGGCGGGTATGAGCTTTCAAGTCTACCTCTCCGGCCGGATTGGGGCCGCTGGGGTGGGCCTTTTGCAGCTGGTCCTCTCCGTGCGGATGCTGGCTTTTACTCTGGGTTCTTCCGGGGCCCGGACCTGTGCTCTCTATCTCTCCGCGGAAGCTTTGGGACGGCGGCGGAGCGTCCGGCCTGCCCTGTCCGGCTGTATCCGGTACTGCCTCCTCTTCGGCCTGCCCACGGCAGCGGGGCTCTGGGTTCTCACGCCCCGAATTGCCGGGGGCTGGATCGGAGATCCAGCCGCAGAATCCGCCCTTCGGGCCTTTGCCCTGTTCCTTCCGGTAAGCTGTTTAAACGGCGTAATGACCGGGCTCTTCACTGCCGCCGGGCGGCTGCGGGCTCTGGTGGCGGTGGAATTCCTGGAGCAGGGCTGCGCCATCGCCGTCACGTTCGCCCTTCTGGCCCGCTGGGCGGGCGGGGAAGCGGAACGGGCCTGCCTGTCGGTGGCCCTGGGGTCCTCTGCTGCCGGGGCGCTGTCCCTGGGAACCCTGTGGCTCCTCCGGCAGGAGGGAGCTTCCCAGGGCCGGGAGGACCGGCCTCCCTGGCGGCGGGTCTTTGGCCTGTCCCTGCCGGTGGGGCTGGCGGACGACCTGCGGGCGGGGCTGAGCACCGTGGAAAACCTCATCATCCCCCGCCGCCTGGCCCTCTACGCCGGGACCGTCAACGCTATGGCGGATTACGGAGTCCTCCACGGCATGGTCTTCCCGGTGCTGATGTTCCCCACCGCCATCCTGGCCTCCCTGGCGGACCTGCTGGTAGCGGAGTTCTCCCGCTGCGCCCGGCGCCCGGGACAAATCCGGGTCCGCTATCTGGTCCGGCAGGGCCTCCGGGTTTCCTGGCTCTTCGGCGTCTGCGCCGCGGGAACCATCTTCGCCGCAGCCCGGCCCCTGGGAGAGCTGCTCTATCACAGCGAAGCCGCCGGGGCCTGCCTCCGGCTGTACGCCCCCCTGGTCCCCATTCTCTATCTGGACATCGTGGTAGACGCCATGTGCAAGGGCCTGGGCCAGCAAAGCGCCAACGCCCGGTATAACTTATTGACAAACCTGCTGGATGTAATTCTCCTCTGGCTCCTGCTGCCCCGGTTTGGCATGGGAGGTTATTATTGCAGCTTCGCCGTTTCCCATCTGATAAATTTTGCTCTGAGCCTCCGGCGGCTGGGGCAGTCGGCGGGCTTTCGGTTCACTCCCGGGCCGGCAGTGAAGGCGTCCCTCTGCGGGGCCGCCGCCGCCCTGCCCGTGTTCCTTCTCCGGCCCCAAGCGGGAATCCCCGGGGCGGCAGTGCCGGCAGGATGTTATCTGCTGGCGCTGTTTTCCCTCTGGCTTTTGTTCCGGGTAGTGGGGCCCAGAGACGGACGGTGGCTCCTGGGCCTCCTGTGGGGCGGGGGGCCCTGTTGGGACCCTCCCTCAGCCAGTTCTTCGGGGCGCCGGCTCTCTTCGCGGAAAGCGGCGGAGGAAGATCATTGAATTTTGCCGGAACTCCTGTTATAATAGGGAAAACAGCACACCCTATTCGGAAAGGAGTTTCCGCCATGACCTTCCGCAAGCCTTGGGTTTCCCCCTTATTCCCCTTTTCCTGGCGGGACCTGGCCCTCACCGCTGGCATCTTCTTCTGCTCCGTGGCACTTTGCTTTTGCCTTCAAAACGCCGGCGTGATCGAAGGCTTCGCGCCTCCGGTCTTTGTATTGGCGGTGCTGCTGATCTCCAGGCTCACCACCGGTTACCTCTTCGGCCTGATCGCCACGGTGCTGGGCATGGTCTGCGTCAACTTTGTGTTTACCTATCCCTACTGGGCCTTTAATCTGAGTCTCTCCGGCTATCCCCTCACCTTTTTCACGCTCCTGATGGTGTCCCTCATCACCTGCACCCTTACCGCCCAGGCCAAGCGTCAGGCGAAGCTCCTGGCGGAAAATGAACGGGAAAAAATGCGCGCCAACCTTCTCCGCTCCGTCTCCCACGATATCCGCACCCCTCTGACCTCCATCGTGGGATCCACCTCCGCCGTGCTGGAAAACCCAGGCCTGTCGGGCCGGGAGCAGCGGGAGCTGCTGGAGAACGCCCGGGAGGAGGCTCAATGGCTCATCCGGGTGGTGGAAAACCTTCTTTCCATCACCCGCATGGGAGACGCCCAGGCCCGCATCGCAAAAGAGCCGGAACCCGCCGAGGAGGTGCTAGGGGCCGCGGCTCAGAAGTTCCGCCGCCGTTTTCCCCAGGTAAACGTCACAGTTTCCGCCCCGGAGGAGTTGCTCATGGTTCCCATGGACCCCATTCTCATTGAACAGGTCCTGGCCAACCTCCTGGAGAACGCCGCCGTCCATGGAAAAGCCGCCAACATCGCCCTCCTTTTGGAGGAGGAGGAGAGCTGCGCCCGGATCATCGTCCGGGACGACGGCGCGGGCATTCCGAAAAAGGACCTGGACGGCCTCTTCGACGGCCGTCTCAAACCCCACCGTCCTCCGGACGGGGACGGGAAGCGGAACATGGGCCTGGGGCTCTCCGTCTGCCGGGCCATTGTTCTGGCCCACGGGGGAACCATCGCGGCCAGGAACCTGCCGCAGGGGGCGGAGTTTTCGTTCCGCCTGCCCACTGCTGTTACGGAGGTATTGACATGAACATCCGGGAAAAGATACTGGTCATTGAGGATGAGAAGAGCATCGCCCAATTTACCGCCGCCGTGCTGGACGGCCAGGGCTATGAAACCATCCAGGCACGCACCGGCCGGGAGGGCCTCTCCATGATCTCCTCCCATTGCCCAGACCTGGTGATTCTGGATCTGGGCCTCCCGGACATGGACGGGCTGGACATTCTCCGGCAGCTGCGGAGCTGGTCCAGCCTGCCGGTTGTGGTGGTTTCCGCCCGGTCCCACGAGCGGGACAAAGTGACCGCTCTGGACTTGGGCGCCGACGACTACCTCACCAAGCCCTTCGGCACCGGGGAACTGCTGGCCCGGGTTCGCACTGCCATCCGCCACACCCGCACCGCCAGCGGAAACGATGAAATCGCTCAAAAAGGCACCTACTCCGTGGGCGAACTGGTCATCGACTACAACAAGCACCAGGTCCTGGTACGGGGAGAGAACGTGAAGCTCACCCTCAGCGAATTCCGCATTGTGGCTCTTCTTGGCAAACACGCCGGGAAAGTTCTGACCTATGACGCCATCATCAAGGAGCTCTGGGGCCCCCGAGCGGGGAGCGGAAACCAAATTCTCCGGGTCAACATGGCCAATATCCGCCGCAAGATCGAGCGCAACCCCGCCGAGCCGGAATACCTCTTCACCGAGGTGGGGGTGGGCTACCGTTTGGCCGAGGGAGAATGAGCGGTTTTCCAGGTGTAGAATTTTTCGCTGAATTTTTTACATCCCCTTCCAAATTCTCCCTAATCCTTGCCGGGTCTGGCGTTGGGGGGTTCTTCCGGCCGCAGGTCCCAAGATTTTTTTGGGTTTGTCGCAAAAAACACTTGCGTCCCCCATATCTTGTATGTTATGCTGGGCCTGCTGCCAAAGTATTGTGGTCAAAACCGGCATAGATTCGACATAGGGGGATACTGCATGAAAGTCATCAAGAGGAACGGCACCGAGGTTTCGTTCGACATCACAAAGATTTTATCGGCCATCACCAGGGCGAACGAGAGCATCGACGCGGAAAAGCGCATGACCTCCACCCAGGTCCGTCGGATCGCGGAATCCGTGGAACTGGCTTGTCAGGAACTGGGCCGCTCCCCTTCCGTGGAAGAAATTCAGGACCTGGTGGAATACCAGATCATGGCCCACGGGGCCTTCGAGGTGGCCAAGAACTACGTCACCTACCGCTACACCCGCTCCCTGGTCCGCCGGAGCAACACCACCGATGACCGCATCCTCAGCCTCATTGAGTGCTGCAACGAGGAAGCCAAGCAGGAGAATTCCAACAAGAACCCGGTGGTGAATTCCACCCAGCGGGACTACATGGCCGGTGAGGTTTCCCGGGACCTCAGCGAACGGCTGCTGCTGCCCAAGGAGATCGTAGAGGCCCACCAGGAGGGCATCATCCACTTCCACGACTCCGATTACTTCGCCCAGCACATGCACAACTGCGACCTGGTGAACCTGGAGGACATGCTCCAAAACGGCACCGTCATCACCGGCACCCTCATTGAGCGGCCCCACAGTTTTGCCACCGCCTGCAACATCGCTACTCAGATCGTGGCCCAGGTGGCCTCCAACCAGTACGGCGGTCAGTCCATCTCCCTGGCCCACCTGGCTCCCTTCGTGGACGTGAGCCGGAAAAAGCTGCGCCGCCTTGTGGAAAAAGAACTACAGGAAGTGGGCATTATCCTGGATGAGGAACGGCTCTCCGCTCTGGTGGAAACCCGCCTCCGGGAAGAGGTCCGGGGCGGCGTGCAGACCATCCAATACCAGGTGCTGACTCTGCTGACTACCAATGGACAAGCCCCCTTCGTCACCGTCTTCATGTATCTGGGCGAGGCCAAGAGCGATCAGGAGCGGAAGGACCTGGCCCTTATCATCGAGGAAACCCTGGAGCAGCGCTATGAAGGCGTGAAGAACGAGGACGGCGTGTGGATCACCCCCGCCTTCCCCAAGCTCATCTACGTACTGGAAGAGGACAACATTCACGAAGATTCCCCCTATTGGTATCTCACCAAGCTGGCGGCGAAATGCACCGCCAAGCGGATGGTCCCGGACTACATCTCCGAGAAGAAGATGCTGGAACTGAAGGTGGACAAGAACGGCGAGGGCCACTGCTACACCTGCATGGGCTGCCGCAGCTTCCTGACGCCTTACGTAGACCCGGAGACGAACCAGCCCAAGTACTACGGCCGGTTCAACCAGGGCGTGGTGACCATCAACCTCCCCGACGTGGCCCTGAGCTCCGGCGGGAACATTGAAAAATTCTGGGAAATTTTTGAAGAGCGGCTGGAGCTGTGCCACCGGGCTCTGCTGTGCCGCCATGAGCGCCTGAAAGGCACCCCCTCCGACGTGGCCCCCATCCTGTGGCAATACGGCGCCTGCGCCCGCCTCAAAAAGGGCGAGCCCATCGACAAGCTGCTCTACGGCGGCTATTCCACCATTTCTCTGGGCTACGCCGGACTTTACGAGTGTGTAAAGTACATGACCGGCAAGAGCCACACGGACCCCTCCGCCACCCCCTTCGCCCTCCAGATCATGGAGGTCATGAATGCCGCCTGCCGGAAGTGGAAGGCCGAACACAACATTGATTTCAGTCTTTACGGCACCCCCCTGGAGTCTACCACCTACAAGTTCGCCAAGTGCCTCCAGCGCCGCTTCGGCATTATCGAGGGGATCAATGACAAGGGCTATATTACAAACTCCTATCACGTCCATGTGACAGAAACTATCAACGCCTTCGACAAGCTGAAGTTTGAGGCCCAGTTCCAGCACCTCTCTCCCGGCGGCGCTATCAGCTATGTGGAGGTGCCGGACATGCAGAACAACCTGGAGGCAGTGCTCCAGGTAATGAAATTTATCTACGACAACATCATCTACGCAGAGCTGAACACCAAGAGCGACTACTGCCAGGTCTGCGGCTGGGACGGGGAAATCCAAATTGTAGAGGAGAACGGCAAGCTGGTGTGGAAATGCCCCAAGTGCGGCAATACCGACCAGGATAAGATGAACGTGGCCCGGCGGACCTGCGGCTATATCGGGACCCAGTACTGGAACCAGGGCCGGACCCAGGAGATCCGGGACCGGGTGCTGCACCTGTAAAACGCGAAAGGAGCCGCTATGCATTACGGCGAAATCAAGGACTGCGACATCGCCAATGGCGAGGGCGTCCGGGTAACCCTTTTCGTCTCCGGCTGCACCAACCGCTGCGAACACTGCTTCCAGCCCCAGACTTGGGCCTTTGACTATGGACAACCCTTTACGAAGGAGACGGAGGAGCGAATTCTCTCCCTCCTTTCCCCCAGCTATATCAACGGTTTGACCCTCCTGGGAGGCGAACCTTTTGAGCCGGAAAATCAGCGCGCCCTGCTCCCTTTCCTCCGGCGAGTCCGAACGGCGTACCCTGAAAAAACCGTTTGGGCTTTCAGCGGGTTTACTTATGAAGAACTCTTGAAAGAGGGCAGTCATGCCCGCTGCGAGGCCACGGAAGAGCTGCTGAGCCTGCTGGACGTGCTGGTGGACGGCCGCTTTGTGGAGGCGCTGAAGGACATCTCCCTCCGCTTCCGGGGCAGCTCCAACCAGCGTCTCATCGATTTGAACGCCACCCGGAGGACTGGGGAGCTTGTCCTCCTGCCGGACCGGCGGTAATGTCAACAGACTTGAAAAGCGGCGAAAGCCGCTTTTCACACGGAGGTTTTACCATGGTAACAATGGCGCAGCGCCTGGAGGCGCTCCGCACGGAACGGGGCCTCAGCCGCCCCGCCCTTTCCGCCGCCCTGGGCTTCCCTAAGACGGCTATGGAAAAATTTGAAACCGGGCGGCAGACGCCCACGCAAGACCAGCAGCGGAAGCTGGCGGATTATTTTGGCGTCACCCTCCCTTATCTCCGGGGCGAAAGCGACAGCCCCGGAGAGGGAGACAGCTGGCTGGCCGGCAGCGTGCCGGATGAAGCGCCTGTCTCAATCCCGGCAGCTTTTCCCGTTCAGAAAAAACCCCGTCCGGCGGCGGTCCAGGAGGACAGCGCCGTTTTCGGCGCCCTGCTGAAAAGCCCCTCTTTCCAAGCCCTGGTCCGCTCCGCAGCGCTGGAGGTTCTCCGCTCTCCCGAGGGGCAGGAAATTTTGGCCAAAGCCGTCCGGCGGGAGCTGGGCCGGAGATAACGCAAACCAGAGAGGAGCCAAGCGATGTGCGGATTTATTGAAGGCTGCGTGGATTCCCATATCTCCGCCCTTGCCGCCTGCCGGGGCGGCGCAGACCGGTTGGAGCTCTGCGCCAATCTCGCCATCGGCGGAACTACGCCGTCCCCCGCCCTGTTCCGGCAGGTCCGGCGGGACTGCGGCGTGCCAATCAACGTGCTGATTCGTCCCCGTTTTGGGGACTTTCTTTACTCGGACGCAGAAGTGGAGGAAATGGAGGAAATGATTCTCCATTTCCGGAACGCGGGGGCCGACGGCGTGGTCTTGGGCGCCCTGACACCGGAGGGCGCGCTGGACGAAGCCGTCATGGCCCGGCTAATGGACGCTGCGGGAGGAGGGCTTGCCATAACTCTCCACCGGGCGTTCGACATGACCCTGGACCCTATGGAGTCTTTAGAGGCGGCCGTGCGCCTGGGCTGCCGGACCATTCTCACCTCCGGGCAGGCCCCGGACGCGCCGGCCGGCACGGAGGTGCTGAAGGCTCTTTACGCCCAGGCGACAGGCCGGATCACCATCATGGCCGGCTGCGGTGTGCGGAGGGAAACTATCCGGGAAATTTATGACCGCACCGGAATCTCCACATTCCACACCTCCGGCCGGAACGGTCCCGTGGACAGCCGCATGGTTTACCGGAAACAATCCGTCTCCATGGGACTGCCCTCTCTATCGGAGTATGAGCTCTGGCGAACCAGCGAAGAGGAATTCCGGGCCTGTGCGGACATCGTTCACCGCCTTTGCTCTCCCGCCGCAAAGGCATCCGGCTAGGTCCTGTTTGAGTTTGAACATGGGCGGAGCGCCCAACGGTGAGAGATGTTTCCATCCATCAAGGCAGCTTTTCGCAGGCGGGCCATCGCCCGGCAAGAAAATTTAACGTAGCGTGGCGGAAAAAGATCCGCCGTTTGGGTGTTTTGACATGTTTTAAACAAGGCCTGCATTCCCCAGCAAAAATTTCTTGCGCTTCCACGTTTCTCCTGATATAATCGTAGCGGTTTCCGAAGGCCTGCTTTATTTCGTTTTTGGAAATTCTTCCCTTCGGACGCCAAGCCATAGAGATTAAACATTACAGGGGGCTTTGTCATGAAGCTGAAAGAGAGACGCGCGGTCAACATCGATCCGGAAAAAAAGCGGGGCCTGGGCGTTACAGGAAAGCTGGTATTCGCCACGGTGGTCAGTGCCATACTGGCTCTGGCGGTGCTGCTGGCCGTGGTCTATTTTAAAATGTCCGCCGCCATGCTGGAAAAGAGCGAAAATCTGCTTCAGGCCACCACAGAGCGGACGATTCAGGAAACCCGGGCGTGGATGAGCGGCACACTGACGATGCTGAAAACTCAGCGGGACACCATCGAATACGAAGACATGGATATTCCCGCCATGCGGGACTATATCCGTCACACGGTGAATCAAAACGACGCTTACCCTGCGGGGCTGTATGTTGCCCTGACCGATGGTTCGCTGTATCACGCCTCCTTTACCCCGGGGCCGGATTTCATCGCCCAGGAAAAGAGCTGGTATAAGGACGGAATCGCCTCTGAAGATTTTATCTTAGGCGACGTGTATTTTGACGAGGACAGTCAATCCAATGTCGTGGGCGCTTCCGGCGTGCTGAAAGACGCCGGCGGAGCGGTGCGGGGCGTGGCTGCGGCGGACGTCTATCTGGATTCTATTTCCAAGATTGTCAGCGGCATTCAAATTGAGGATACCGGCGGAATTTTCCTGGTGGATGTCCGGACAGACACCATCATCGGCCACCGGGACCCCAGCATCACCGGTGAAACGCTCAGCAGTCTGCCGGGCGATGTGTACGCCTATGCCAGCCGGCAGATCAGCGCCGGCAACACCGGGCTTTCTCTGGACAATGGTTCTTATATTCAGATTTCCCCGGTTCCGGAAAGCGACTGGATGGCTGTTGCTTACGTATCTCAAGGAGAGGTTTTGGAGGAGTTGCATCAGCTGACCATAACTATGCTGGTCGTGGCGCTGCTGTCGGTAGTTCTTCTCACTCTAATGGTAATCATTCAAGTCCGGCGCATCGTTGGCCGTCCTGTGGCGGAACTAAGCCAGGCCGCCACCCGCATTGCCGAAGGAGCGCTGGATCAGTCCATCCAGTTCCGCTCTAACGACGAACTGGGGGTACTGGCAAGTGACTTTAACCACGTTACCCTCCGTCTGCGGGACTATGTTACTTATATTAACGAGATTGCCGACACACTGCGGGAAATTGCCGGCGGCAACCTGGACTTTACGCTGAAGCAGGAATACACCGGGGAGTTCTCCAAGATCAAGGACTCTCTCGAGGCCATCTCCCTCCAGCTCAACGGCGTAATGGGCCATCTGAACGCCGCCGCCCGAGATGTGGCGGCAGGCGCGGAGCAGGTTTCCAGCGGTGCGGTGGAATTGTCTCAGGGAGCGACGGAACAGGCATCTGAGGTAGATGTTCTGGCCGGACACATCGATTCCGTCTCGGAGAGCGTTCAGCGCATCGCCCAGGGCGCCCAAGAGGCAAACCGCATTTCCCAAGAGGTCAAAGAGGGTCTGACGGACAGCGGTGAAAAGATGCGGAACATGACGGAAATCATCCAAAAGATCAGCGACCGCTCTACCGAAATTCATAAGATTGTCAAAACCATTGAGGACATCGCCTTCCAAACCAATATCTTGGCTCTGAATGCCGCAGTGGAAGCCGCCCGGGCCGGCGCGGCCGGAAAGGGCTTTGCCGTTGTCGCCGACGAAGTCCGGATGCTGGCGGGAAAGTCTTCCGCCGCCGCCCAGGAAACCACCGTACTACTTGGTCAGACGGTAGATTCTATGGCGGAAGGCGCCCAAGCGGCCCATGATACTTCGGAAGCTATGCTGGCGGTGGTATCTCGCGCTGATGAGATGAGCCGCCTGATCGACGGGATCGCCGCCTATACCCAGGAACAATCCGCCAACACACAGCAAATTACGCAAGGCGTCAAGCAAATCTCCTCTGTCGTACAGACCAACGTGGCTACGGCGGAAAGCAGTGCTGCCGCCAGTGAGGAACTGTCCAGCCAAGCTGCAATTCTGAAAGAACTGGTGTCCAAATTCCGGCTGAAACATTAATTGCCCCTATTTCCATATTCAAAAAAAATTCCGTACGGCATGCCGTGCGGAATTTTTTTGGATATTTCATGAGATCAAAGCTCTATAACGTCGACCACCGCCTGCTCCACGCAGAGAGCGCTCTCCGCCTCCAGCACCAGCGCCAGCTCCGCAGCGCCTCCGCCGGTCATGCGGGGATAGAACATGGCGCTATGTTGCAACGTCTGAGGGCTCCCTCCGCATTCCAGGGAAAACAGCAGCGGCGGAGCTTCCGTGAACGCTCCCTGGGGCGTCTGCCGAAAGCAGATGGCTCCCGCTTCTTCCGATGGGTGCATCGCCTGGACTTTCAATGTACACCGCGCCAAATAGGCCTTTTGAGAATTCAGCCGAATTTGAGTGGGAGCCTGTTCATCCAGGCAAATATCTTCTCCCCTCCGGACCCGGCGCCGCAAGGGCAGACGGCAACCCTGGTTCCACAACAGTCCTTCCCTTTGTCCCTCTAACTGGAGGATGCTTTTTCCGCTGGATTCCGGTTTCCCCGGCGGAGGGAACGGACAAGGCTCCGGTTTACCGTATGGGGCGCAGGGGCACGGCTCCGGCTTTTGAGGTGGAGCGCAAGGAGGCGGCGGGCAAAACTCCAGTACCTGGTCCAATTTGTTTTTCAGCAGCATCTGATTCTGGGCTACCGCCTCTAACAAGGCTGCGACGCTTTTGTTGACCGCCAATACATCCTGCGGAGCCGCGCCGGGCTTTGAACCCGGCAGCGTTCCAAGAATATATTGCAGTTTCTCGCCCTCAGCGTTGAGGATGTGGCTCAGGGCAAGTTCCTCCATGGCGATGGACGCAATGATCATCGTCAGGGCTTCCTCCCGAGTCAAATCCGCCCCGTTAGGCGGAAAGGAAGGCATAGACATCGTTCAAAAACTCCATTGCAGCGTACGGCAGACTGCCTGCCGCCGTTTCCATCTTATGCCTTCCGGAGCGGACCGGTTCTCCCTGGAACCTGCCGGGCCTTAGAGGCCCGGCCGCCACGGTCGGCGATGTGCTGGCCGGCAACGGCGCGGGAGCGTCCCTGACCGTCATCCGGCCGGGCCAACCATGATCCAGTGGCAGCCTGTAAGCCGGAAAATCCGGCGGTGCTGCGCAAACGGGCGTATTTTCAATCTTTACCGGAGGAACGATGAGCAAGGCGGCGAATAATTCTCACAGGTCCAGGAGGGGATTGAAAATTGGATAAATTTATGATATTATAAATCAGCTGCATTGTAAACATTGCCCTTCCCCAACGGCATACCCGCAAATCAAATGACTGGATAAAGGAGAATCACTATGGATCGTTTTGGCATCAATGTGGAACTGAAACACAGGCCTTCCCTGGACCCGGACTTTATCCCCCTCATGCGGTTTAACCGCGCCTTCCTGGCTACGGCAAAAAAGCCGGTGGGCATCGCCGTGGAGCGGGCCGACGGCCAAATGGCCTCCTGCCGGACCTTCATCCACGGCACACCGGAGATGGCTGAGGCCGACCACTATTACATCGAGCGCTTGGTAAAAACCATCCTCTGGATGAAGGGCGGCTTCAAGGTTTACGTCAGCGGCGACGCGGGTGTCTGCGAGTACTTGAAATCCGTCTACTGTGCCGGAGGCCAGCAGGAATTTGACTGGGATTACATGGCCAGCGTTTTCGAGCATCCTTTTGAGGTGGTGCTGGTGGACGATATTCCCCCCGCCAAGGATGCCCCCAAGGCCATCGGCGGCCATATGGAGGGCTGCCGCATCGGCTTTGACGCGGGCGGGTCCGACCGGAAAGTTTCCGCCGTCATCGACGGCGAGACGGTTTACTCCGAGGAGGTGGTCTGGTTCCCCAAAACCAACTCCAACCCGGATTACCACTACGACGGCATTGTCTCCGCCCTGCAATCCGCCGCCGGGCACATGCCCCGGGTGGACGCGGTGGGCGTCAGCTCCGCCGGTGTGTTTATCAACAACCGGACCATGAACGCCTCCTTGTTCCTCAAAGTTCCCAAGGAAATCTATAATGAGAAGGTCAAGGATATTTACATTCGGGCCATTCATGACACCTTTGGGGATGTGCCTTACTGCGTCATCAACGACGGCGATGTCTCCGCCCTGGCGGGAGCCATGAGTCTGAACGACAACAGCGTCTTGGGCATTGCCATGGGCACCAGCGAGGCCGTGGGCTATGTGGATGAGGAAGGCCGAATCACCGGCTGGCTTAACGAGTTGGCTTTTGTCCCCGTGGACGCCCAACCCGGCGCCATGCGGGACGAGTGGAGCGGCGACATTGGCTGCGGCGTGAAATATTTCTCCCAGGACGGCGTAATCAAGCTGGCCCCCCGGGCGGGCATTGAACTGGATGAGAGCGCTTCCCCCGCCGAGAAACTGAAGGCCGTCCAAAAACTGATGGCGGAGGATGATCCCCGCGCGGCCAAGGTTTATGCGTCCATCGGCGTATATCTGGGGCACACTCTGGCCTATTATTTCGACCTGTACGGCTGCCGCCATGTGCTGCTGCTGGGCCGGGTTATGAGCGGCAAGGGCGGCGACCTGATTCTGGACACCGCCAAGAAGGTGCTGGCGGATGAATACCCGGAGCTGACCGGGAAGATCGTCCCTGAGCTTCCGGATGAGAAGTTCCGCCGGGTGGGGCAGTCCATGGCCGCCGCCAGCCTGCCGGAAATCAAATAATGGCCATGTTTCCGGGGTGCGGAATTCCCGGAAATACGGCCTGGGGTCAAGCCCCATAAAGAACCGGATGCCCCCGCACAAGCCGGGAGCTTTTATAAGAAAAGAGGAACACATATGGACCGGCAAAGATTGCAGGACGCCCGGACCTGGGTCCGGGGGGAACTGGAACGCTCCGCCAACTTCTGGCTGGAGCACGGCATCGACAAAGAGCACGGCGGCGTCTATACCTGCCTGGACCGGCGGGGTGAAATCTACTCCACTGACAAAAGCGTCTGGATGCAGGGCCGCTGCGGCTGGATCTTCGCGTTTTTGTGCAGCAATTACGGTCTGAAACAGGAGTGGCTGGACGCCTCCAAAAGCTGCCTGGACTTCATGGAAGCCCACTGCTTCAACCATGCGTGCGGCGACCGGATGTACTTCACCGTCACGGCGGAGGGCCGGCCCCTGCGCCAGCGGCGTTACTACTTCTCTGAGGCGTTCTGCGCCATCGCCAACGCTGAGTACTATGGCATAACGGGCGATAAAACAAGGCTGGAGCGGGCCCGGCAGTGCTATGACCTGTACTGGGACCTGAGCCAGGGAAAACCGGACCCCGTGGGTATGGGCCCCAAAACCATCCCTGAAACCCGGACAGGACGGGCCTTCGGCACGCCTATGATCATCTTGAACGTCACCGGCGTGCTGCTGCGGACGGACCCGGAACGGAAAGCCCTCTATGAAGAGCGGGCTCAGCAGTGTGTAAACGACATTTTTAAATACCATGTGAAACCGGAGCTGAAATGCACCCTGGAAAATGTAGATGTGGACGGTAGCCCGCGGCTGTACTACACGGAGGGCCGCACCGTCAACCCCGGCCACGACATTGAGGGGGTCTGGTTCCTTCTGGAGCACGCCCAGCGGACCGGGGACAAGGCCCTGGTCAAAAAAGCGGCTGAACTATTCGACTGGGCCATCGCCGCCGGGTGGGACGAGGAATACGGCGGGCTGCTGTACTTTACCGACTGCCTGGGCAAACCCCCGGAGGCTTATGAGCACGACATGAAGCTGTGGTGGCCTCACAACGAGATCCTGATTTCCTCCGCTATGCTCTACCGGGACACCGGGGACGAGAAGTACCTGGACTGGTTCTATAAGACCCTGGACTACTGCAAAGCCCACTTCGCCGACCCCGAATACGGCGAGTGGTACGGCTACCTCCGCCGGGACGGACTGCCCACCCAGCCCTCTACCAAGGGCAGCACCTTCAAGGGGCCCTTCCATCTGCCCCGGAGTATGATCCTGGTGGACAAGCTGATTGGAGAAATTTTGGGCGAGTAAGCGGCAAAAGGAGACGCGGATGGGCAAGGATATTATCGCGCTGATGCTCCAGGAATATCAACGGTTCACCCGGGCGGAGCGAAAAATCGCCGATTACGTGCTGGATCATCAGGAGGAGACTCAATATATCAGCATTACCGACCTGAGCAACCAATGCGGCGTGGCGGTGTCCACTGTGTCTCTGTTCTGCCGGAAGCTGAAGCTGGCGGGCTTTAATGATTTCAAACTGGAGCTGGCCCGGGCGGCTTTGCCTGCCCGGGCAGCCCTCAGCGAACCGGGAAGCGAGATTACGGCGGAGGATTCCGCCGCCGCCGTCATGGGCAAGGTTCTCTCCGCTGTGCAGGACACGCTGAACAACGCTTACCACATGCTCTCGGAACGGGAGATTATCCGGGCGGCGGATCTTCTTCACCAAGCGGGACAGGTGGTCTGCTTAGGCCAGGGAAACCACGCCGTGGTGGCTCTGGCGGCCTGGGCTCAGTTTTCCACCACCTCCCCGAAGTTTAAGACCATTCAGGATTCCCACATGCAGACGGTGGTTTTATCCACCCTGTCCGAAGGGGATGCCGTGCTCTATTTCTCTTATTCCGGAGCCACCCACGAGCTGCTGGAGGCGGTAGATGTCATTCGAAACCGGGGCGGAAAACTGATTCTGGTAACCCGTTACCCCAACTCCCCCGCCAGCGCCTCCGCCGACGCGGTGCTCCTCTGCGGGCCCAACGAGCAGCCTTTCCAATTTGGTTCCACCTCCGCCCTGGCCGCCCAGCTCTATGTGGTGGAAGTGCTCCTCAGCGAATTCAGCCGCCGGGACCCGGAAAAGGCAGAGCAAAACCGCCGGTCTGTGGGCAAGGCGCTGACCCAAAAGTGTGTTTGAGAGGAGCGGAATCTTGAGCGAGTTCTTTAATCCTGAAAAAGGCATATGGGTCTGGCTGAGCACTCTGGTGGACATTGTTGGCTTGTCCATCCTTTGGACCTGTCTCTGTCTTCCTCTCGTCACGATCGGTCCAGCCACAGCGGCGCTGTATTATACGGTAGTCAAATGTGTCCGGGGCCGGGAAAGCGGGGCTTTCGGCTGCTATTTCCGTTCCTTCCGGCAGAATTTCAAGGTGGGATTCCTGGCGGGACTCATTGTAATTCCCCTGGCCCTGCTGCTTCTGGGCGGACATTTCATCGTTCGTTGGTACGGGACCTATTTGGGGGGCGCGGCCTATGTACTTTACGTCGCCTACTACTTTGCTCTGGTTCTCCCCGGGGGGGTGCTGTGCTGGTTATTCCCCCTCTTAGGGCGATTTGAGTACAACATTAGCGGACTCTTCCGTACAGCCCTTCAGCTCACCATCGCTCATCTGCCCAGCACAGTCATCGTCGTACTGCTGACGGCTCAAACCGCCGCCTTCTGCATTGAACAGTGGTGGCCGGCGGTGTTCATGCCTGTCTTCGCCATGTTGCTGGTATCGTTGTTTTTCGAAAAAATATTTCAGCGGCACTCCCCGAAAGCAGGGTCTGAGGACCTGCAAAATACAGAAGAATGATTTGAGGTCCGGAACGGTTTCCCGTTCCGGACCTCCTCCGCATATCTTTCCAAGTGCTCAGCCCCCCAGCAGTCCTGGTACCACTTCCGCCAGCAGCGCCGCCAGCTGAGCGTGCCCCTTTCGGGTCAGGTGCATCCCGTCCAGGGCGTTGAACTCACAGTCCTTGGCGTCCAGATAGTGCGCCCCCACCAGCTTCGCAGTCTTCTCGCAGTATTTAGGAAGCTCCCGGGACTTCTCCAAACAGCCCTTTCCCATAGGCTGGCCGCACTCCGCCAGCTCCATCTCCGGGCGAATGGGAGGCGGACAGACAATCAGAATATTCGGGGCGTGGTCCCCCCAGCAGTCCACGCTCTGGGCCTTGCGTACCAGGCGCTCCATACCAATGGCGATACAAGAGGCGTTGGCCCCCAGGCGCTCTTTCACATCATTCGTGCCCAGCATGATAATCAGCAGATCAAGAAACTCATGGCTCTTTAAGAGGGAATACAGGACCGTGAGGGCGTCCATTGTCTCGTGCAGGGGGTCCTGAAAGACGGTGGTCCGGCCGCTGAGGCCCTCTTCCGTTACCAGCACATCCGGCCCCAGGGCCTTTTGCAGCAGGCAGGTCCACCGTTCCTCCTCGTTGAAGCGAATGCCGCCGTCGGCGCAGTCGGCAGGATCAGCACAGTAGCCGTGGGTATTGGAATCGCCTAAACAGAGAATATGCTTTTTCATAGTCTATCTCCCTTCTCTTTAAAGCCAGTTGGTCTTAAATTTACCCTTTCTCTTATAAATTAGCAGTTTTTCCCGGTTTGTCAAGGCAGGCTTTCTAAAATTGGTTCCGAATCTGGGTGGTAATTTTACCAAAAATCGAAATTATTTTTGAAACTTCCGCCGAATATACGGTTTTTATGGAAATCCTTTCGAATTTAATTGACAAAAGAAGGAAGTTCTTGTATAATTCATACAGCGTACTGGTACTTGCCAGTTCATTTTTTGTAAAGATTAAAAGGAGGATCCGTGATGAAGAAGCTGCTTGCAATTGTGTTGGCCATGGCCATGGTCATGGCTCTCGCCGCCTGCGGAGGCAAGAAGGATGAACCTGCACCCCCTGCTGACGACTCGAAGCAGGAGGAACCCAGCACCCCCGATTCCCAGGAGCCTGCCGCCGCCGGCGAACTGACCCTGTGGACCTATCCCATCGGTGACTGGGGCAAAGAGGAGAAGGTAAAGGCCATTACCGACGCATTCACCGCCGACACCGGAATCTCTGTGAAGGTGGAATACTTAGCTTACGCCGACGGAGACGATAAGGTCAACTCCGCCATCACCGCCAAGAGCGCCCCCGACCTGATTATGGAAGGTCCCGAGCGTCTGGTGACCAACTGGGGCGACAAGGGCTACCTGGTAGATCTGAGCGACATGTTCGACGACACCGACAAAGGTGAGATCAACGAAGCCGCCATGGCCGCCTGCACCCATTCCAACGGCGCGGTTTATGAGTATCCGCTGGTCATTACCGCCCACTGCATGGCCATTAACCTGGACGCTTTCAAGGCCGCCGGGGCTGATCAGTATCTGAATCTGGACACCCATACGTGGACCACCCGCGATTTCATCAACGCTGTGGAAGCGCTGTACGCCCATTTTAACGCCCCTGTGGGCGCTGTGTACTGCAAGGGTCAGGGCGGCGACCAGGGCACTCGCGCCCTCGTCAACAACCTGTACGGCGGCACCTTTGCCACCGCCAGCCATGACCAGTACACTTGGGATGATCCCAAGAACATTCAGGCGCTGGAGCAGCTCAAGAGCATGCCCGGCATCGCTTTTGACGCCTCCCTCGAAGGCGGCGACGAAATCAAGGTCTTCTATCAGGGCATCCTGAAGATGGCCTTCTGCTGGAACATCGCCCAGCAGCTGAATCCCAACCAGGCCGATACCGGCGCGGGCCTCACTGCCAACGGCGAAGAGATCGTCTTCATGGGCTTCCCCGCCGACGGCGGCTCTCCCGCTCTCCAGGGCGGCATCTGGGGCTTCGGCATCTTCAACAACGGCGACCAGGCCAAAATTGACAATGCCAAGACCTTTATCAAGTGGATGTGCGACTCCGAGCACACTGTGGACGCTGTAAAGACCGCCAACTACTTTGCCGCCCGCTCCGCTGCTGAGGGCACTGATCTCTCCAGCATCTGGGCCGACAACGAAATCATGAACGAGTATCAGATTCTGATGCCTTACCTGGGCGACTATTATCAGGTCACCAAGGGTTGGGCTGGCGCCCGTACCGAATGGTGGACTATGCTCCAGAAGGTGGGCGAAGGCGCCGACATCGCTGAAACCGTCGCCACTTACGCGGCCAATGCCAATGCCGCCGCTGCCGGCTAAGCATTTTTATACACCGTCAAAGAGATAAGGGTTTTTGCGCCCCTCTCCCGCGAAGGGCGGGAGAGGGGCGCGTTTTTTTCGGGAAATCCTGCCCCCATCGAATCCAGTTGTAAAGGAGTGTTGATCTTGGCAAGACAGTCCCACCCCACCATGAGCCGCGCGCTGCAAAGACGGGAAAATATCTCCGGTTACCTCTTTTTGCTGCCTAGCCTAATTTTCTTCATCGGCTTCGTAGTCATCCCCATGGTCATCTGCATTATCACCAGCCTCACCGACGCCAACATGCACGATCAGGGCATGTTCGGGAATTTCATCGGCCTTTCCAATTTCACAAAATTGATGGGGGACGAAACCTTTCTGGAGGCGCTGAAGAACACCTTCATCATCGTCATCGTCAGTGTTCCTGCCGTCTGCGCTTTCTCCTTGTGGGTGTCCTCCGCCATTTACAAGCTCAGCGGCCCTGTGCTGTCCGCTTTCCGCTGTATTTTCTATCTCCCTGTGGTCACCGGTTCCGTGGCCGTTACCGTGGTATGGAAGTGGATGTATGACAATTACACCGGCATTTTCAACCATGTCCTCAAGGGCGCGGGAATCATCGACCAGAACATCAACTGGCTGGGCGACAGCAAATACGCCCTCTGGTGCATCATCCTGATCCTTTTCACCACTTCTGTTGGCCAGCCCATCGTGCTCTATGTCTCCGCCCTGGGTAATGTGGACCAAACCCTCATTGAGGCCGCCGAGGTGGATGGGGCCAACAGCTTCCAGGTTTTCTGGAAAGTAAAGTGGGCCCAGATGATGCCTACCACCCTGTATATCCTGGTTATTACCACCATCAACTCCTTCCAGTGCTTTGCCCTGATCCAGCTGCTGACCAAGGGAGGCGCGGGGACCAACACGGTGATGTACCATATCTATTGGACCGCTTTCAAGCTGACGGAGCAGGCAGGCCATTTCGGCTATGCCAACGCCATGGGCGTGGTGCTGGCCATCTTTATCGGACTGCTGTCCGCCCTCCAGTTCAAGCTGGCGAAAGAAAAGTAAGGGGGTGCTGGTATGAAAATTGAAACTGGACGCGGCCGCGCGTATAAGATCATCTCTATTATCATTCTGGTCATTCTGGCGTTCCTCTTCACTTTCCCGCTGTACTGGATTGTCACCGGTGCTTTTAAGAATGGCGCGGACATTAACGCCACCAAGCCCATTTGGGTTCCCACCGAGTGGGTCATGAACAACTTTGACAAACTGATGAAGCAGCGCAGCGTCCCCCTGTGGGAGGTCTACCTGCCCTTCGGCAGCTTCTTCAACGGCGGCAAAAAGCTCCTCCTCACCGCCGGGCCGGAGGCCCCCGCCGCCATCCGCTGGCTCATCAACGCAGTGCTGATGTCGGTGCTGGCTATGCTCCTCACTTGCCTTACCGCCGCTATGGCGGGTTATGCCTTGGCCAAGAAACGCTTCAACGGCCGGGCTCTCCTGTTCTCCCTCATCGTCTGCGCCATGGCCCTGCCTAAGCAGGTCATTCTGATCCCGCTGCTGAAGGAGATGTCCGCTCTGTGCCTGTACGACAGTCTTTGGGCGGTAATTTTCCCCACCGTGGGCTGGCCCTTCGGCGTGTTTTTGATGAAGCAGTTTTCAGAGAGCATACCGGGAGAAATTCTGGAAGCCACCCGGATCGACGGAGCCAGCGAACTGAAGACCTTCTCCACTGTGGTCATGCCCATGATTAAACCGGGCATCGGTGCTCTGGCGATTTTCACGTTCATCAACTGCTGGAACGACTATTTCATGCAGCTGGTCATGCTGGCCAGCGGCAGCAACTTCACCATTCCCCTGGGCATTGCCACTCTTCAGGCGGAAACCTCGGTGGACAACGGCTTATTGATGGCGGGCGCCACCCTGGCGGCGGCTCCCATCATCATTGTCTTCTTGATCTTCCAAAAGTATTTCACCCAGGGCATCACCATGGGCGCGGTGAAAGGATAACACAATGATTTACGCCAAACACCAGGACGCCCTGTCCTACCGGGGTATTCACCCCAATCTGGATCTGGCGCTGGAGCGCATTACGCCGGAATTTCTGGCCGGAGTGGGTCCGGAGCGGCTGGAGATTAAAGGCGGCGATGTGTACGCCACCCGCTTCACCTATGAAACCATCCCAGCGGAGGAGAGCTTTTTTGAAGCTCACAAGAAATACCTGGATATCCACATCATGGTAGATGGTTCCGAAGGTGTGGAAATCTCTCCCCCGGAAACCCTGGCCGAATTTGACCGGGTGGAGGCCAACGATTTTTACGCCTACCGGGGCAAGGGAAACTATAAGCTGGTCCTCTCCCCCGGAGACTTTCTTGTGGTCTTCCCCGGCGACGCCCATCGGATCAAGATGCAGGTAGACGGACCGAAGACTGTAAGCAAGGTGGTCTTTAAGGTAAAAATTTATGACTAGGAGTGACAACATGAAAGACCTTTCCAAATACCAGGGTATTTTTCCCGCCTTTTACGCCTGCTACGACCGGGACGGCAAGATCAGCGCCCCGGCGGTCCGGGCTTTGGCGAAGTTCCTGCTGGATAAGGGCGTCAAGGGCTTGTATGTAGGCGGTTCCTCCGGCGAATGCATCTACCAGGGCGTAGCCGAGCGGAAAGAAACCCTGGAGAATGTCATGGCGGAAGTGGGCGGCAAGATGACCGTCATCGCCCATGTGGCCTGCAACAACACTGCCGACAGCCGGGAGCTGGCGGCCCACGCCGAGAGCTTGGGGGTGGACGCCATCGCCTCCATTCCCCCCATTTACTTTCATCTGCCTCCCAAGGGGATCGCCAAGTACTGGAACGACATCTCCGACGCCGCGCCCAATACGGATTTCGTGATCTACAATATCCCTCAGCTGGCAGGCGTGGCCCTCACGGTACCCTTGCTCCAGGAAATGCTGAAAAATCCCCGGGTGATCGGGGTGAAAAACTCCTCCATGCCTGTTCAGGACATCCAAATGTGGCACGATGCGGGAGCCCTGGTTTTCAACGGCCCGGACGAGCAGCTCCTCAGCGGCCTGGCCGCCGGAGCCGCCGGAGGAATCGGCGGAACCTATGCCGCCATGCCGGAGCTGTATTTGGAAATTTTCCGCTGTTTCAAGGCTGGAGAACTGGAGAAGGGCCGGGAAGTCCAAAATGAATGCTGCCGTATCATCTACAAGATGTGCTCCTCTCAGGGAAACATGTACGCCGTTATTAAGGAGATTCTCCGCCTTCAAGGCGGCCCCGATATCGGCGGCGTCCGGGCGCCTCTGCTGGCACTGGAGCCCGGTGATCAGGAAATCATTACCCAAGCCCATGAGATGATCCAAGCCGCTATCGCGAAATACTGCTGAATTAGAACAGAGCCGCTTTTCGAGAAAGATCGAAAAGCGGCTCTGTTTTCATCTCCGGCACTCATCGGCTCCACAACGGAAAAGGCACGCCGGCTCCTTTTCAGCTATACCGGACATATCAGCGCAGCAACTGCCGGAAATCCTCCATTCCCTTCTTTCCGTGGGTTCGCATCGCCTGGGAAGACGGCTGTGGGATCGACCGCCGGGTATCCGCCAGAAGCGTGCCTGCGGCGCCGGCATCCCGCACCGGGCCTGTCTTCCCTCCTAAATACTGCCGTGCTCCCACCAAGCTGCCAAAGTTCTGCTCCAGCCGGTGATAAAGCACATGATAGGCGCTTTGAATCTGGGCCACCCAGCGGCGGTCCCGCTCTACGGCGGCTTGAACCGCCTGAGCGGCTTCCTTTTTCGCAAGACTCAGTTTATCCAATCCCAGGGCCCTGGACGAAAGGCGGAATTGTGGCAGCGTCGCCGATTCCGCCCCCATTTGGAGGGAAATTCCCGAACGGGTCCACAGCCGGGCCTTTCCTATTTCCGCGCCGCCGGAAATCTGGACCTTTCCACAGCTGCCGAACAGGCAGGCCCCTATGTCCGCGCCGGGGTCGCCTCCCACAGCCTTCCGAAGCTTCGCCGCCCCGGTAATCACAATATCGCCGCAAGGCCCTTGAACGCCCGCGCCGATGGCGGCGGCGTGACCTGCCGCCAGGGCGGTAATACTGCCGCCCCGAATGAAAATGCCGCCCACAGATCCGCCTGCAGCACCGCCGATCCCGGCGCCGCCGCCTTTCCCGGTGGCATTGACCGTGCCGCCCAAAATATCCACTCTGCCGATAGAACTCCGTTTTCCTGCCCCAATTCCAGCGCCGCCGCCGGTTCCAACCGCCGTAATCTCACCGCCTTGAATTGTAACACGCCCAGTCTGATCTCGGCCGCCGCCGCTGTTCCGGCCAATCCCGGCGCCGCCCGCGCCGCCCACGGCAGCAAGCATTCCGGCGGGATTCCGGCTGCTGTCCCGGGCTTCCGGGCAGTCTACACACAGCGAAGTCCTCTCTCCCAGGGAAATTCCCGCCCAACCGGCCCCGCTTTCAAAATAGTTGCGGGTTCCGCTTCGCAGGAGCAGCGTCACTTCATTCCCCTCTCCCAGGCTGAACGCAACGCCTTCGGACACCCGGCAGTCCACGCCGCCCAGGGTCAGCTTCATCGCTCCGATCCCGTCTGCCAGAACCAGTCTGCCGCTAAAAGGCGTCTGGTTTGCATCCGTCCCCAAACCGCCGGTGACGGCAGTCACTTGGTCGGTCAAAATCAGCAGGGTATGGCTTTCCTCTTCATAGATCCAATCCCTTCCCATCTCTCCGCCTGTAACTGTAAATGGGTTTGGATACATAACAGTTTCCTCAAAGCTCCCTGTACTCTCGCTCCAGCGCAGATACGCATACCGAACCTTAGGCTGACCGGTCTGATCCTTTCCCCGGATAACCACGGCATGGATCGGGGAGCCATGGGATGGGTCCCCCTTCTCCAGCCAGAGCCGGGCCTGTTCCCCGCTCATAATCCCCAGCCGGCCCTGTCTGCCGTCCACTGACAATGCGGTAATTGCATTCCACCCCGGCAGCAGCGTCCTCCAGAGAATGTCAAAGGGGGCCATAGGTTTCCCTTCTGCGTTGGTGACGCCGGATGCTTGAGCCGCCAAAAAAACCGGGCCATCCACCACCACAGGAACAGGCAGTGTGCCAAGTGACCGGCCGTCCTCCGCCATGACGGCCACCGCCGCCCCGCCGGTCAGGCGAAGAAGATTTGTCTCATCTCCGCGAACATGTCCAATCCGTATCAAGCCGCCGCTCAAGGTCAACGACACGCCTGGACGCAGGCAAACCTCTTCCAGTACGGCCTCCCCCTGGCCAACCACCCGGACCGCAGAGGCGGCGGCAGTCAGCACCGGAATCCGCACGTCACGCAGCGTCACCACCCCGGAACCGGAGAGCAGAATGGGCCGCACTCCCTGCCTGTTCCCTAGAACCATTGTGTCCGCCATCCCGCCCACTGTCAACTCTCCGGTGGTTTCGTTGACCGATACACCGGTAAGATCCCGTCCCACTACCTTGACATTCGCGAGTTCAACAGCGGTGTTCTTTGGCAGATCCATGCCAAATTCCGTCTCCCGGTCGTTCCCGGCGGCATTTTCCAGACCAGTCTCCTGGCCGGAGACGGTACCCTGGACCGCCGCCAGAAGGCCCGTCATCAGATCCATCTCCATTCCCTCCAGCCCCGCCAGAAGCGTCAAGAGGGGCATTCCAGGCAGAAGAACCGTCCCAGGCAGAGGGGCGGTTTCTTCGCCGGACAACAGCAGCTCCGCCAGGAAGTCCTCCAACCCCGGAGCCGTCCCATCGGTAAACTGAGCTTCCAGTTCCGCAAGGCTGCTAAACGCGCCATTTGTCAGCATCTCCACCGCCTGGTCCGGTGAAACTCCTTCCGCTACCCTCTCCATAAACTGCCGCAGCCCTTCCAGGGCCGCTTTCAAGTCAACGGCCTTGGAAGCCGTGCCTCCGGCAATGGTCCCGCCCAGGTACAGCGCGGCCAAATATGCGGCGGCCGCGTTGTCATCCAGAGATTCGCCTGTGAGGGCGGCCAATAGTTCCCCACTGCCGGCCGTCTGGTCCAATCCCAGCATAGACAGCAGCCGCTCCGGTGTAAGTCCGTCCAGCGCAATTCCCTTCAACAGCCAGCTGGGGAGCGTCCGGACGCCCTCTCCTTCCCCCAGAGCTGCGTCTGCCGGGGGTTCCGCTCCTTCTGGGATTTCCATCTCTCCGTCTAAAAACAGCTGCGCTCCGCCTGCAAAAGCGCCGCTGGTCATACGGTCGATTTCTTCTCTCAGGTGCTCCAATTCCGCCTGGAGGCCTGCATAGTCCGGGCTTCCCTTCCCGGCGGCTTTTTTGGCCAGCTCCGCTATGCGGCTCAGGCTGTCCTGCACCTCTTCCAGCACAGCCTCTCCCACTTGGAGCGTCCGGCGGCTCTCTCGAGTACGGGTTTCCGCCTGCGCGATTCGGCTCATGAGGCCCTGGAGCGTTTTGGATGCCGCGGCTCCCGCCGTCCTGACCGCCGGCCGGATTTCCACACTCGCCGCCTTTTCTGTTTTCCCCGCCGTTTGATACCGGGGTCCGGTCAAATTTCGTTCCCCGCGGACTCTCAATTCGCCCATCTCAGGCGTCCCCCTTTCCTGAAACCTGTAAAATTCGGTTCCTTCCATATTATAACTATCGGCAATCCTTCAGGAAAGATAAGAAACGCGTCCCAATCTCAGAACCCTTCTCACTTTTCAGGCCGTTCCCATTTTTCACTCAGCGCCAGGTCCTTGATTACCTCCCCGGCTAAAATCAGCCCCGCTGCCGCAGGCACAAAGGCATTGCTCCCCGGCACCTGCCGCCGCGCCTCCCCTTCCAGGGACTCCTGATAGAGTATCCCCTTCGGGTTCTTGGGAGGCTCCTGGGAATAAACCACCTTCAAATGCCGGACGCCCCGCCGTTTCAGCTCCTTTCGCATCACCCGGGCCAGGGGGCAGACAGAGGTTTCATAGAGATCCGCCACCCGGAAGGCGGTCGGGTCCAGTTTGTTCCCGGCTCCCATACAGCTGATAATTCGTGTCCCCGCCGCCTGGGCCTGTTCAGCCAAAGCCAGCTTACCGGTAACCGTATCAATGGCGTCCACCACATAATCGTACCGGGTAAAGTCAAACTCCCCGGCAGTGTCGGGACCGTAAAAAATCCTTCTGGCCGTCACAGCGGCTTTCGGATTGATGTCCAACACCCGGTCCCGCGCGGCATCCGCCTTATATTGTCCCAAAGTATGATGAGTGGCCAGAATTTGGCGGTTCAGGTTCGTCGGACTCAGACGGTCGCTGTCGACCAGTTCCAGTATCCCCACACCGCTGCGGGCTAGGGCCTCCACGACATAACCTCCCACGCCGCCCAGTCCGAACACCGCCACTCGGGCCCGGGCCAGGCGCTCCATACCCTCCCGTCCCAAAAGCAGCTCTGTTCTTGAAAATTGGTCCAGCATATTCTCATACCTCCGCTTCCGTTAAAACCTCCGCGACCGTTCCGCCTCCTACCACGGTATCGCCGTCATAAAATACCGCCGCCTGTCCCGGCGTTACCGCCCGCTGCGGCTGGTCAAAGACAATTCGGACTCGGTTCCCGGATTCCGGACCAATCAGGGCCGGCTGCTCCGGCTGGCGGGAACGGGTCTTGACCTTTACCCGAAGGAACCCGGTCAGGGACTCCACCCCAATCCAGTTCAAGTCCTTTACCAGAACCTCCCGCGCGAAAAGCACGCTTTCCGGTCCCACTGTGACGGTGTTGGCGGCCATGTCCTTCCCGCAAACATAGACTGGCTCTCCCATGGCAAGGTTAAGTCCTTTACGCTGCCCCAGGGTATAGCGAACCGCCCCGCGATGCTGTCCCAAGACTCGCCCCTGTCTGTCCAGAAACTTTCCGGCAGGAGAGGTTTGCCCTGTATAGGAGTCAATAAAGGCCCCATAATCTCCGCTAGGGATAAAACAAATATCCTGGCTGTCCCGCCGCAAGGCGTTGACAAAACCCAAACGTTCCGCCAGCTCTCGAACCTTCCTCTTTTCCATACCGCCCAGGGGGAATCGGACTTGGGCCAGCTGCCGCTGCGTCAGCGTATATAGGAAATAGCTTTGATCTTTTCCGGGATCTAGAGCCTTTTTTAAAAGAAACCGGCCCGTTTTCTCATCCCGGGCGGCTTGGGCATAATGCCCGGTAGCCAAATAGGCAAAGCCTGTCCTCTCCGCCTCCTCCAGCAGTCTTGCAAATTTTATATGCCGGTTGCAGTCCACACAGGGATTCGGGGTACTTCCGGTCTGATAGGCCTGGACAAAGGACCGGATAACTGTTTCTTCAAATTCTCCAGTTAAATCAAGTACTGTAAAGGGAATTCCCAGACTGTTGCAAACGGCCTCTGCATCCCGGGCGTTCTGTCCGTCATCCCACTCCAGCAGACGCATAGTAGTCCCCTGGCAGCAAAAACCCGCCGTCTGCATGAAATAAGCTGCTGCCGCGCTGTCTACTCCGCCGCTCATGGCAATCAGCGCACTTTTTTCCTTATGTCTTTCCATCAAGCGCCTCCTGTTTTGTGTGTTTCACGCGGTCACTATTATAATACAGTTCCTGTGTTTTGTCACGCAGTATAGGAACCGGACTTCCAAAGGGTTTGCATGGGAACTTTCATTGTCTCTCTTTTCTCGAATGAACTCTCCCTTTTTTCACCAAAGATCTCCGTTGTCCAGAGAAAATTTGTGAAATGTATGGAGAATTTTTAGTCGTTATCCGTCTTATGTAAACTTCTCTTCAAATGAAAACCATTGAAAGTATTTCTCCAATCTCCTTTACGGACTAAGAGCAGCAGAAATTTCCTCTGGTATTTCGAAAAAGAGCTTGTGGAAAACCTTGTGGAAAGTGTGGATAACTTTTCGTAGAAGCCTCTTATGAAAAATTTTATGTAAATCTTAATAAGAGCGCTGGCTATTCGTCGTAGGCAAGGGAAACCTCTGGAAAACCGGCGAAAATCACAGAGAGAAATTGTATACACGCTCTCAACTTTATGCGTCCCCCGGCGAGAATGTGTCAAAAATCGACAAAATGCTCAATAGAAAAGCGCAAGATTTCCTGCGATAATACGCTATGTAATCAAACTAAACCGTTGGTCAGGGGTATTTCCGGCAAAACGTTTGTTTGGGCGAAACCATGGTTCTTCCTAAAAGGGATCGTTCCACCCAAAATAACGGCAGAGGGAGCAGACCGCCGAAACTACGGACCGCCTGTTTCCGCTATTTTATGAAGTCTCAGACTCTACAGAACTAGAGACTATAGATTTGTCCTGAGAAAATATCGGTATGCCGGGAAACCACCTAAACCACCTCCGTTTTTATAGATTATTAGCGAATCTCCACTCTTAACCATTCCATTGCAATATCCGTAAAGTAGTATGCCATTACATGATCTTATTTTGAATACATTCCAGGGCCTTGAAGCTTGTCCGCCCATTTCCGCGAAAACCCAAGCTTGCTCGCGCAGGTGACGCTGCCCCCCTCCGCCCTCGGGGCGGCGGGTTTCAACTGCTTGTTGGTAAAATCCATTTCCCACAGAGTTTTGAGGATACTGCCAAAGCTTGCCGCGCCATGGTTCACCCCCATGCTAGGAGCAGGAAAATCTCCACATTCGTCCCCATGCCCAAAGCGCCCGTCACCTGGAGGCCTTAAGTCATGCCGAAGAGCAGCTCCATCTGCCCCCTTACATTGTAGGCCCTTGGTGTGTTGGCGTTCCACCGTCTCTTCCCCACGAAAGTGAGATTAAGGGTGCAACGCTCTCATACCTGATCCATCGTCAAAAATGACGAGAATTCTGCCACTTTCTACAGCCTCCACCCGAACGGAGATCATCCTGAATCCCACCTTCCCTTTCATGCCGCGAAGAATGGCGTTTTTCAAAATAGGCCGTAGCGCCGGTTTCGGCAAACAGCAGGACTCCCGCAGTTTCTGGGAAAAGAACGGTGTCTGAAGGAAGAAGCGGTTGTTAAACTGGAAGCGCTGAATCATAAAATAGTTCCGGGCGTCCTCCAGTTCCTCCGCCAGCGGCCCGCTCATCCCTAAACCATCTTCCAACAGGCAAACACCAGCGGGAATGTATGAATCCAGACCTGGAAATGTGAAGGCTCCCCACCTTTTTCCCGCCTTTCGCTTCAAAGATACAGCTTCCCTGGTCCCTTCCTCAGCCGCAGACTCTGTTTTTTGATAAGCTTTATCAGTTGCCGCGCGGTTTTCGCCGCAAGGCGGAAACGAAGCAGTGGTGGGAATTTCTGAGTTGGGACTAGTGGGGTGACTCGAACGCCCGCCCTGCTGATTACGAAATATATCAAAAGCGCCCAGGGTCCGTTTCCGGCACCCTTGGGCGTTTTTTGTTTCAGAATCAGTTACTATCCGGCGCTCTTAACTCCGTTGATTCCGTCCGCTTTTTTCGCCGTGCGGACCACGTACTTGAAACAGCATTCGCATCACACAGATATTGATACGCAGTGAACAGCGGGAAGGGGGCCGCTAAAAGATCGCGGCTCTGCCCCAAGTAATTCCGGTAATATCACCTACCGCACATGGATACGGCGCATACCCGGCTTCATTTCGGCTGTACATAAAGATACGGAGAAACCGATTTTTTGCGCTCCTCCGGGTCAAAGCGCCTCTCTCTTTCCAAAGGTCGGACTTGCTTTTTCAGCAAAGCGTCACAGCCGCTTTTGTTTCAGTTTATTTGCATTCCAACACTTTTTGTAACCAAGGTTTCTGTATATTTCACACCGATCTGTGGTTGTTTACGTGGCCATAGGCCACTGTGGTACTGTCCGGGCCAACTCTTTCCTCCCAATCCGATTACGCGTGTGTGTACTCCGGCTCTTCCTGCCGCCGCATATAGATTCCGGACAAAACTATATTTACTGCGGTCAACAAGCTCCACAAGCCCTAACCCTGTCAGTTTTTCGTGGCACGGTTTCTGATTTTCCGGAACGCTCTTCCCATGATAAGGCGCATTGATCTCCAAAAAGTCCCCAGTAGAAAGCGTCTCCATCCGGTCATTTCCGATCTGATGGATCCGCAACATCATCAATGTTCTCCCGTGAGATCCCATTGGGAAAGCCCCTCGGGCTCTCGCCCGCAAACCGGTCCTGACGCCTCCGAAAAGCGGTATTCAAATATAGTCTCCGCCTGGGGCAAATACTTGCCCAGTGATTTCCTCTTTCCGAACAGCGCCAGCGCCGCATAGGTGATCCCCATCATCTGTGATCGCTTCGCAGTCACAGAGCAGCTGTTCTGCGGGGAAGTTCATAAGCCTCTGATTCCCGCTCTCTGTCACCCAACTGCCGCAGAACGCCTCGTCCTTGCATTGATTTCGATACGCCAGCTTTTTCTTTTCCGCCTTGTACCTTTCATCTATACCGGCGTATTCCGGAACTTCAAGGGGAAGATGCGCAGTACGTGATCCTAACCGCATCCGCTCCGCTTTCCCCGCCGGCGCTTCCAGGAACCAGTCATGGATGCTGTACCGATCCTCTTCGCACCAACCCCTGTTAATCCGCTGTCCACCATGCTTCCGGTCCTTAGGATGGAAGGGATCACGTCAAAGGCGTTCTTGTCCACTTAGATTCAGTGATAGGTTTCCCGGCCGAACAGCGTCCAGAGCCTGCGGGAGTCGCACTCTTTTTCGCGTTTCAATCTCTCGGGTATCTTCCCTCTTTGCTGGTACATCCTTTGAGTTTCGGCTCTTGAACTTATCAGGAATACTGTTGCAGAACCCGTCAGATCTAAATTGCGGAGCCGCCCGCCTCCTGGCAAGCCAAGTTACCTCTATGCGTTGTTCTCCTCAAAATTTTCGGCCTGTTCCATGACTTTGCGGAACACCTCCGGGCTGTATTGAGGCGGATATCCATTTTTGATCAGGCAGACTTTAATATCAAACTTGAGCTGGTCCCGGACAATTTGATTATTGAGCCAATCCGCAGACGAAGATTTTGTATCGATAAACTCTTTGATCTTTTGCGCTAAAGCTCTACATTTACTGTTAACAGAAATGCCATCAACCACTTTGTCTTCGCCATACTCAAAATTGTACTCATCCCGCAATGTCATCAAAATATCATAACATGCCTTTCTTCAAAAGTAAGTCCAACTTTGCGGAAGCTTTCGCGGTCAGTATTCATTTCCCTCAAAATCCGCAGGGCCTGTTCCATAGCGCTCTTTATGATTTCCTCAGACGTTTGCTCTTGGGCCACACCGGCTTCTTCTGCCGTCTGGTGTTTTCTTCGTTCATGATATTGTCTAATCGTTTCCTCAAGCATTTCCGCTTCTGCTCTTTTTTGGGCCATAAGAGGGTACCGTCCTTTGCAAACTTTTCCAAGTTATCATATCAATTATCGGTTAACTCTTCAACCATTTTTGTCAAATCTCCAAACTGTCTCAACAATTCCCCGTGTAAACAAACGCCAGATACGCCCTCGCTTCGTCCGCCAGGCGGCGCACCTGTTCCACCGTAGTAGGCGGCCGGTCCGTCATCCGATACCGGGGAAAGAACCGGGACAGATGCAGCGGGATCTCCCGGTCCACCGACGCCAGCCATTGGGCTAGTGCCTTGATTTCCTCCACGCCGTCGTTCTCGCCGGGAATCACGAGCGTAGTCACCTCCACATGACACCGCTCCGCCGCCAGGGAGATGGAGCGCTTCACCGTCTCCAAATTGCCCCCCAGCCTCTTGTACCACTCAGGCGCGAAGCCCTTCAAGTCGATGTTGACGGCATCGATGAGCGGGAGCAGCTCCCGCCAAGGGGCCTCCTCGATGGTGCCGTTGGTGACCAGGACGTTGACCATGCCCCGCTCATGGACCAGGGCGGCGCAGTCCCGGACATATTCATAGCCGGCCAGCGGTTCGTTGTAAGTGTAGGCAACCCCGATATTACCATGGGGCCGCAGTTCCAAAGCCTTGTCCGCCAGCGCCTCCGGTGAGAGCTCCACCGTCTCGATTTCACCCTCCGCAGCCATGGAAATCTCGTGGTTCTGGCAGTAGGGACAGCGCAGATTGCACCCGAAAGAGCCCACGGACAAAATCATACTGCCGGGATGGAAGCGCCTCAGGGGCTTCTTCTCGATGGGGTCCAGGGCCAGGCTGGTCAGCTTGCCGTAGTTCAAGGGGACAATTTCGCCGTCTCGGCAGACCCTCGCCCGGCAAAAGCCGGTTTGGCCCTCGAACAGGTCGCAGTGGTGAAAACAAAGTTCACAAATCATGTATGCCGCACCACCTCAAACCGCTCCAGGGTATATTTCTCCCTTGAACTGATACCGCCCTTCTGCCGGGCGATATCAATCTGCTGCTCCACCGTGTCCACACCCTCCAGGTCGGGCAGTAAAAGGCCCCGGCGGCCCCCGCAGGAGACAATCACACCGTACTTTTTCACATCCAGCTCCGCTGGGGAGAAGATAGGCTCCGGCAGACCCAACACGTCCACGCTGTACTCCAGGCTATCCAGCTCCGACGCCGTTACAGGCGGGAAACGCGGGTCACGAGAGCAGGCGGAGACGGCGTTCTGGACAATCTCCCAAGCCACCCTCTCCGTGGTGGGCCCGGTGGTGCCGATACAGCCCCGGAGCTGGCTGTGGGCATGGAGGGAGACGAAAACTCCGGCGGCCCGATCCGTCATCTCGACGGGCAGACCGTCCGGCAGACGTTCCAGCCGCTTTCCTGTTCTCACAAAGGTTTCCAGGGACAGCCGGGCCAACTTGACCCAAGGGTCCTCGGAGGCCTTTTTCTCCGCCAGCCGGACCCGTTCCGCCGCCTCACACTGTTCCCCGAACCGGCGGTTTTCGTCCGGGCCGGTGACGGCAAAAACCGCCACCCCATAGCCCACGCCGGTGACGCCCTCGTAGCTGAGGAGCTCCGCCTCCACCGCCAGACCGTCCAGCGCCCCGGCCATGATCTGGAAGGAGCGCAGGCCGCACTCCGCCGCCCGGTCACAGAGCCCTGAGTCTATGGTGAGGAATTGGAGAAAGTCCCCGGCGGCCATGGCCTCGGTGATCTGGCGGTCGAACTCCGGCCCCTCCGGGGCGAAGCCGTAGGGCCCGTCGTCCTTCAGCTTGTGGGACAGGTCCCCGCTGGCAATGAACACCGCCCTGCGCCCCAGGGCTTCCACCGCCTGGGCGATGCACTGCCCCAGCCGGTAGTGGTCCAGGGGAGAGAACCCGGACAGACCGGCGCGGAGGATGGGACAGTCCACCCCGGCCTCCCGGAAGAAGTACAGGGGCACAAACGTACCATGATCCAGAGCCGGGTCCCGTTCCCCCAGCATTCCAGCTCGGAGATCGGCGGACCCGGCCCGGCGGATGACCTCCTCCCGCAACAGGGTGTCGTATTCTGCGGACAGCCTCGTCTGGGCCGCGCCAAAGGCGGACATATCTCCGAAGGCGCCCTGTCCCGGGGAAATATGGAAGTAGTCGGCGTACATGATCTGATGGGGTGAGGTGATGATCAGCACCTCCGGCTTCCAGGCCGCTGCCTGCTTCGCAGCGGTCCGGTATGCGTTAATGGTGGCCTGGACCTCTCGTTCCCGCCCGCATCCCACGGTAGAGACGATCAGCGGCGGATGAGGGACGATCACTGCTCCGAGAATAGACATATCAAATTCTCCTTGTCTAAATAGTTTGCACCAGCGTATAAAAGATCGGGACCGCGCTTACTGGCGGTTCAGTTTCTCCCGCAGCTCCTGGAAAACTTGCGCTTTCAAATTTTCGTTCAAAGCCTTTTTCACTTTTTCCATCGCGGCGTCTCTCTCCGCCACCTGCGCAGACCAGGCCTTAACCGGCCGCACTCATATTTCCCTTCATGCAGCGGGCGTAGTATTTTTTATATGCCTGCTTATACATTTTCCAAGTGTTTTTATCTTGGATCTTCTTCTCAAAGGCTGTCCGTGCTCCCGCCTCCCGGCAGGCCCTGCTCTCCTCTCCAAGTGCGATCCGCTCACAGTACATCGTCCGGTTTCCCTGCTCGTGGAGGAATCAGCGTCCGCACAGACGGCGCTGGCGCGGCGCGTTGCCGCGCTCGATGTCCTTTCCTAATTCCGCATAGAGAACATCGCGCAGAGAGGAAAACACATACCCTTCCGCCATAACTCCAGTGCCGTCCTGGATCGGGTGAAAAGCAAAGCACATGGGACAAGCCACCGCCTGTTTTTCCGGCCGGAGAAACGGCATCGCATCCATCCTCTCACGTAGGGCTTGAGGTGTCTGCCAAAGGTCTGAAGCAGACGCTCCAAATCTCGAAGCAGTCAGATGCTCTCATTGGCGGTTTTCGAGATATCCCCATCTATAAAAACGCGGTAACAGCGGCGCCATACTTGAATAGTCCCTGATTTTTGTTCCAATACCCAACGCCGCAGAAATCCACAGTCATCGGAAAAGTCAGTTTCGGAAAGTTCATAGTATGGCCTCCTCGGAAATAGATGATATCTTAAACTTTAATCAGGCATTCTTTGATGCGTTCTGCTACAAGAGTAAGAAAACAGAGTATCTCAAAAATCTATACTTAGGGCTTAATTACAGGGGTGAGTTTTATCAATATCAGATTAACGATATTTTTGAATGTAGAAATTAGGCTCTGTTTGAAAATTGCCGGAATGCCCAACGGCGAGGAATTTTTACGCTGGGCGAGGCGATTTTCCGCAGGAATCCTGACGGATTTCAAGGGAAATCAACGAAGCATCCGCGGAAAAAGATCCGCCGTTTGGGCGTTTTGGCATTTTTCAAACAGGGCCTAGATAGGATATTATTTGGCTTTAAAAGAATTTGTCCTTATTCTGCCATAAGGGCATACCCCTTCGCAACAATGGAACTGCAAAACGGTGTAGACGTGAAAACGTTGTCCACCATGCCGGGACACTATGACGCCGGGTTTGCCCTCCGCACCTACACCCATGCCACCCGCCAAAAGCGGGATGAGGCCGCCTACATGACAAGTGATGCAAAACTGCACGAAACACAGCAAGAGCGCCGGATTTTGCATCCGGCGCTCTTACGTCGTTTCCAGACCTTTCCCAGTGTGGGGCAGGTTGTGGGTCTTGACCGTTCCTCGCAAAAGAAAGCCTCCGCAGAGTCTGCATCTGGAAAGAATTATTGCGAGTCGAAAAGAGGGCGAAATGCGGGCCGAAGATTTATCCAAGAAATTGAGAAAGCGGCGAAAATCAAATGATTTTCGCCGCTTTCTGGAGCTACTGATGTGACTCGAACACACGACCTGCTGATTACGAATCAGCTGCTCTACCGACTGAGCTACAGTAGCGTATTTCGTTTTTTGCAGCGCGGTTTGGCAATTATGAATCAGCTGCGCTACACGAGCATCTTATGAAAACCGGCTATTTTCGCATTCTATTTTTTGCTATACCTTCAACAGCTGGCAGTCCAAGTAAACGCATTTCTATGAAAAACGACCTTCCTTAAAACCGTGGGCTATTATACCACAGATTACAAATCCCGTCAACCACGTTTTTTAGATTTTTATGCCGCGCCGCCTTTTGCCGAAGCCTTACCGCTTTTCATGTTCTCCATTTTGGATTTCTCTGCCCAGGCCTTGTTTGAAGAAAGACCCAACTGTATAGCCTTCCGGATCTCCTTAAAAACGGCAGGCCCCGCTTTTTCGCAAAGCGGAGCCTGCCCCTCTATTCTTCAGGATTTCAATTTCTCCCCGCCGCGCCGGCGGAATCCTTCAGCAGCACATCGTGTGCGCCGCCCTCCACGATGGAGACAGAGCTGACCAGGGTCAGCTTGGCCTTGTTCCGGAGCTCAGGGATCGTCAGCGCGCCGCAGTTGCACATGGTAGAGCGAATTTTTGCCAGAGTGGTGGCCATGCCGTCGGATAGGGCTCCGGCGTAGGGGACATAGGAGTCTACACCCTCCTCAAAGCTCAGCTTCGCCGCGCCGCCCAGGTCGTAACGCTGCCAGTTCCGGGCCCGGGCACTGCCCTCGCCCCAGTACTCCTTCATATAGCTGCCGCCAATGAGGATCTTGCTGGTAGGACTTTCGTCAAACCGGGAGAAGTACCGGCCCAACATGCAGAAGTCCGCCCCCATAGCCAGGGCCAAGGTAATGTGGTAATCCTGGACAATGCCGCCGTCGGCACAGATGGGAACATAAACGCCGGTTTCCTCAAAGTAGCGGTCCCGCTCCGCCGCCACGTCGATGACCGCCGTGGCCTGACCCCGGCCAATACCCTTGGTTTCCCGGGTGATACAGATGGAGCCGCCGCCGATGCCGATCTTTACAAAATCCGCCCCGGCGTCCGCCAGGAAGCGGAAACCCTCGCCGTCCACCACATTGCCCGCACCCACCTTCACCGTGTCGCCGTAGCGGTCCCGAATCCATTTCAAGGTTCGGGCCTGCCACTCGGAGTAACCCTCGGAGGAGTCGATAACCAGCACATCTACCCCGGCATCCACCAGGGCGGGGACCCGGTCGGCGTAGTCCCGGGTATTGATGCCCGCGCCGACAACGTAGCGCTTTTGGCTGTCCAGCAGCTCCAGGGGGTTTCCCTTGTGGGAGTCGTAGTCCTTGCGGAAGACGAAACTGACGAGACGCCCGTCCTTCGAGACAATGGGCAGGGCGTTGAGCTTCCGGTCCCAGATGATGTCGTTGGCCTCTTTGAGGCTGGTGCCCTCCGGCGCGTAGATCAGCTTGTCAAATGGGGTCATGAAGTCTGTGACGGGGGTGGCGGGGTCTAGGCGGCTGACCCGATAGTCCCGGCTGGTAACCAGCCCTAACAGCCTGCCGGTTCCGGTGCCGTCGTCGGTGACAGCCATGGTGGAATGGCCGCTGTGCTCTTTCAGCGCCAGCACATCCGCCAGGGTGTCCCCCACCCGGAGGTTGGAATCGCTGGTAACAAAGCCCGCCTTGTAATTCTTCACCCGGCGGACCATCTCCGCCTGCTGCTCTACGGGCTGAGAAACATAGATAAAAGCGATACCGCCTTCCTTGGCAAGGCCGATGCCCATCTGCTCACCGGAGACAGCCTGCATCACAGCGGACACCATGGGCACGTTCATGGTCAAGGAACACTCCTCACCCTTTTTAAACTTCACCACCGGGGTCTTTAAAGTGACATTGGCGGGGATGCACTCGGCGGAGGAGTAACCGGGAACCAGAAGATATTCGCTGAAGGTGTGGGAGGGCTCAGAGAAAAAGTAGGCCATGGCAGACACCTCATTTCTATAAATTCTACGCAGTATACACTACTTTTAGGGGCCTTGTCAAGTCCCTGCTTCAGAGGGGGAGTGTCCAGTTGCACATTTTATAGCAGGGCCATCGTGTAGGGGCCGCCGCCCCCGGCGGCCTGCCGGTACAAGGATTGGGCCCCGCATCGGCCCGCCCAAGGGGGGCGGCCCCTACAGGATCAAATCTCCCCATTGGACACTCCCCTTCAGAGGCTGAAATAGTCCCTGGCAGCCTGGAAAAGCTGGAGGTCGTAATTGCCGGGGACATTTTGATACAGGCCGGGGCCGATCCGCTCGGCGTGGCCCATTTTGCCGAAAATACGGCCGTCGGGAGATGTGATGCCCTCCACAGCCCAGATGGAACCATTTGGATTGAAGTCCGGGTCCATCGTGGGAAGTCCCTCCAGGTCTGCGTACTGAGTGGCAACTTGACCTGCCGCCGCAAGCTTTTGCAGGAGCTCCGGCGGGCAGAGGAAGCGGCCCTCCCCGTGGGAAATCGGAACGGCGTAGACCTCTCCGGGATTCACCCGGGCCAGCCAGGGGGACCGGTTCGAAACAATCCGGGTACTGACAATCTTGGATTGGTGCCGTCCGATGGTGTTGAAGCTCAGAGTGGGACAGTCCTCCCCGCAGTTCACAATTTCGCCAAAGGGGACCAGTCCCAATTTAATCAGGGCCTGGAAACCGTTGCAGATGCCCAGGGCCAGGCCGTCCCGGTTTTTAAGTAGGTCCATGACCGCCTCAGAGGTTTCCGGCCCCCGGAGGAAGGCGGTGATGAACTTACCGGAGCCGTCAGGTTCGTCGCCGCCGGAGAAACCGCCGGGAAGGAAGAGGATTTGGCTCTCCCGGAGCTTCCGGGCGAAGGCGGCGGCGGACTCGGATACGTCTTTGGCGGACTGGTTGCCCACGACGAAAATCTCTGTCTCCAGGCCCGCCCGCTGGGCGGCCCGGGCGCTGTCGTACTCGCAGTTGGTACCGGGGAAGACGGGGATCAGCACCTTGGGTTTTGCCGCGCCGATCCTCGGGGCGGGACGGGTGAAGGCGGGGCAGTCCAGGACCGGGGCCTCGCCCTCCACGCCGGCGCGGTTGGGATAAACGTCCTCCAGGACGGCTTCGTTCAGGGACAGCAGCTCGTCAATGGGGGCGGAATCCTCGCCGATTATAATCACGGGCTCCGCTGTGGTGACGCCGATGCGCTTGGCGCAGGGGAGATCAATTTCTTCCGTCAGTTCCGCCACAATGGTTCCCCGATTCAGGCCGTACCAGCGGTGAGGGACGGCGGCGCCGGCCGCAAAGCCGATCCGGTTGCCGAAGGCCATGTTCATGACCGCTTCCGCCGTGCTGTGCTCCACCGCCCAGGCGGCCTTTACCTTGCCGCTTTGGGCCAGTTCATGGAACGCCGTCCAGGCGGTTTTCAGATTCTTCGCGTTGCCGCCGCCGAAGCAGTACACCGGGTGTCCCGGCTCCTTGAACTCCGGCGTGACAACTTCCCCCGCCTGAATGGGGGCGATAGCGAAGGAGATCAGGGTCGGGGGGACATCCAGGTCCAGGAAGGAGCCGGACATGGAGTCCTTGCCGCCGATGGCCGCCGCGCCGAAGTCCATCTGGGCCTCCATGGCCCCCAGGAGGGCCATAAAGGGCTTGCCCCAGCGGTCCGGGTCGCTCCGCAGCTTCTCGAAGTATTCCTGTAAGGTCAGATAGGCGGCCCTGTAGTCCGCGCCGGAGGCCGCCAGCTTGGCCAGGGAGATCACCACGCTACTATAGGCCCCCCCATAGGGGTCCTCGCTCATGATTTCCGGGTTGAAGCCCCAGGCCATGACGCTGGCCTGTTCCGTCTCCTGGCCCGGCAGCACCGGGAGGAGGGCCGTCATGGACTGGGCGGGGCTCCTTTGCGTCTTTCCGCCGTAGGGCATGGTGACGCTGCCCGCGCCGATGGTGGAGTCGAAGCGCTCCACCAGGCCCCGGCGGGATGCGCATTTCAAACTGGAGGCAGTTTCCCGGAGACTTCCCGGATCGCCGATGAGCAGGTGGCGCTGAATTTCCGGGACGGAAACCTTGGCATGCTTCACCGCGCCGTTGGAGTTCAAAAACTCCCGGCTCAGGTCCACGATGGTTTCCCCCTGCCACTTCATGACCATGCGGGGACGTTCCGTCACGACGGCAACCTGATAGGCCTCCAGGTTTTCCGCTTTAGCGGCGGCGATGAATTTCTCCGCGTCCTCGGGGGCCACCACCACCGCCATGCGCTCCTGGCTCTCGGAGATGGCAAGCTCCGTGCCGTCCAGACCGTCGTACTTCTTCCGCACCGCGTCCAGGTCGATGGTCAACCCGTCCGCCAGCTCGCCGATGGCGACGCTGACGCCCCCCGCGCCAAAGTCATTGCAGCGCTTGATGAGGCGGGTGACGCTGCCGTCCCGGAAGAGGCGCTGGATCTTCCGCTCCTCCGGGGCGTTGCCCTTCTGGACCTCGCTGGCCATGGTCTGGAGGGACTTGCGGTCGTGGCTCTTAGAGGAGCCCGTAGCCCCTCCGATCCCGTCCCGGCCTGTCCGGCCTCCCAGGAGGATCACCACATCTCCAGGGGCAGGGCGCTCCCGGCGAACGTTTTGCGCCGGAGCCGCGCCCACTACCGCGCCCACCTCCAAGTGCTTGGCGACGTATCCGGGATGGTAAACCTCCGCCACGTGGCCGGTGGCAAGGCCAATCTGGTTGCCATAGGAGGAGTAGCCCGCCGCCGCCGTCTGACAGAGTTTCCGCTGGGGAAGCTTTCCCGGAAGCGTCCTGTCTAGGGGCGTCCGGGGATCGCCGCAGCCGGTAAGGCGCATGGCCTGATGGACATAGGCCCGGCCGGACAGAGGGTCCCGGATGCAGCCGCCGATGCAGGTGGCCGCGCCGCCGAAGGGCTCGATCTCCGTGGGGTGGTTGTGGGTTTCGTTCTTGAACATCAGCAGCCAGTCCTGGATTTTGCCGTCCACTTTGGCCGGGACGTGAATGGAGCAGGCATTAATCTCCTCGCTCTCGTCCAGCTCCGGAAGGAGCCCCTGTTTTTTCAAAGCCTTTGCGGCGATCGTGGCAATGTCCATCAGGGTTTTCGGACGGGCTTCGGCCTTCTCTCCGTAGACCTCCCGGCGGAGGGCCAGATAGCGGTCGTAAGCGGCTTGAACGGCGGAGTCGGAAATCTCCACCCTGTCCAGGTGGGTGGAAAAGGTGGTGTGGCGGCAGTGGTCGGACCAATAGGTATCCACCACCCGGACCTCCGTAATCATAGGATCCCGGCGCTCAATATCCCGGAAGTAAGTTTGCAGGAATTTCAGGTCGTCCAAATCCATGGCCAGACCCAGCTTGTCCAGAAGGGCGGACAGGGCCGTGCCGTCCATGGCGGTGAAGCCGGTGAGTATTTCCACCGCCTGAGGGGCGGCGTGGGTGCGGGCCAGGGTTTCCGGTTTCTCCAGGGATGCCTCCCGGCTCTCTACCGGGTTGATGACGTAACCCTTGATTTTCTCAAGGTCCGCCGGGGAGAGATTCCCCTCCAGCAGGTACACTTTGGCGTAGGACACCAACGGGCGGTCCACTCCCGCCATAAGTTGGATGCATTGGGCGGCGGAATCCGCCCGCTGGTCGAACTGGCCCGGCAAGGCCTCCACCGCCAGAACGGTGTGAGGCCCCTTCGGCAGGGGGCAGTCCTCCTCATAGAGAAGGTCTACCTGGGGTTCGGAGAAGACAATGGACTTCGCCTGCTGGAAAACCTCCTCCGAGAGGCCCTCCACATCATAGCGGTTCACCAGCCGAAGGCCTGTAAGAGCGGCAACTCCCAAAATAGTTTGCAGTTCTGCCAAAAGCCCCCGGGCCTCCAGCCGGAGGGCGGACTTCTTCTCCACGTATACGCGTCTTACCATGATTAGCCCTCCGCGGCGCACAGCGCCTGTTTTTCCAGTTCGGCCAAGGCCCGCCTGCCGATGTCGTGCCGGAGATATTTGCCCTCAAAATGAATATGCTCCGCGGCGGCATAGGCGGTTTCCAGCGCGGCTTGCAGAGTGCCGCCCACAGCGGTGACGCCCAGCACCCGCCCCCCGCTGGTGACCAGGGTCCCGTCCTCCGCCAGCGCGTCTCCGGCATGGTAAACAGTGACGGGAAGTCCCTGGGGGATGGTAATTTCTTTTCCCTTTTCATAGCCGCCGGGGTAACCGCCGGAAGCCAGGATGACACAGGCGGCCGCGCCGCTGTGCCATTCCACCTGGAGATCTCCCAGAGTTTCGTTTTCCACAGCCTGCATAACAGTTAAAAGATCGGTTTTCAGCAGGGGCAGAACCACCTGGGTTTCCGGGTCGCCGAAACGGCAGTTGTATTCAATCACTTTGGGCCCGTCCGGAGTGAGCATCAGGCCAAAGTAAAGACAGCCTTTAAAAGGGCAGCCCTCCGCCCGCATAGCGGCCAGTGTCGGAAGGAAAATGGTTTCCATACAGGTTCGGGCGGCTTCCGGAGTGTAGCAGGGATTGGGCGCAATGGTCCCCATGCCGCCGGTATTGAGCCCGGTGTCGCCGTCTCCGGCCCGCTTGTGATCCATGGAGGAAACCATTGGGACGATGGCGGTGCCGTCGGTGAAAGCCAGGACGCTGACTTCCGGGCCTGTCAGGAACTCCTCAATGACGATCTCGTCGCCGGAGTCGCCGAAGGCCTTGTCCTCCATGATGGACTTCACGGCATCCTCTGCCTCGGCCAGATTCCGGGGGATCAGCACCCCCTTGCCCAAGGCCAGTCCGTCGGCCTTGACCACGATGGGAAAGGAGGCGGTTTTCAGATAGGTCAAAGCCTTGGCCGGATCGTCGAAAACCTCATAACGGGCAGTGGGAATGCCATACTTCTTCATCAGGTTCTTGGAGAAGACCTTGCTGGCCTCAATGCGGGCGGCTTTGGCGTCGGGACCAAAGCAGGGAACGCCCGCCTCATGGAGCCGGTCCACGCAGCCCAGGGCCAGAGGGTCGTCCGGGGCCACCACGGCAAAGCCGATGGAATGGGACTTCGCAAAGTCCACGATTTTGCCGATGTCCTTGGCCCCAATGGAGGGGACGCACACCGCGTCGGCGGCTATGCCGCCGTTGCCGGGCACGGCGTAGATTGTTTTTACAGAGGGATTTTCCTTAAGCTTTTTGATGATGGCATGTTCGCGGCCTCCGCCGCCGACGACGAGTACATTCATGAAGGCCTCCTTAATGATGAAACAGCCGCATCCCGGTGAAGCACATGGTCATGCCGTATTTGTCGGCGGCTTCAATGACGTGGTCGTCCCGGATGCTTCCGCCAGGCTGAACAATATACTCCACGCCGCTCTTCTTGGCCCGCTCCACGTTGTCCCCGAAGGGGAAGAAGGCGTCGGAGCCGCAGGTGACGCCGGCGAGCTTGGCGATCCAGTCCTTTTTCTCCCTCTGGCTCAGGGGCTGGGGGCGCTCCGTGAAGACCCGCTGCCATTCACCGTCTGCCAGCAGGTCCTCCCACTCGTCGGAGAGGTACACATCAATGGCATTGTCCCGGTCCGGACGGCGGAGCTTTTCCACAAAGGGCAGGGCCAGGACCGCCGGGTGCTGCCGCAGCCACCAGTTGTCCGCTTTTGTTCCCGCCAGACGGGTGCAGTGAATACGGCTCTGCTGGCCTGCGCCCACACCGATCGCCTGCCCATCTTTTACGTAGCAGACGGAGTTGGACTGGGTGTATTTCAGAGTAATGAGAGCCACCAGCATATCGGTTTTCGCCGGTTCGGGGAGGTTATGGTTTTTTGTCACGATGCGGGTCAGAAGGTCCGCGCCAATCTTATACTCGTTCCGGCCCTGCTGGAAAGTGACGCCGAAGACATCCTTGTACTCCTGGGGAGCGGGCCTATAGGCCGGATCAATCCGAACCACGTTATATCCGCCCTTTTTCTTGGTCTTCAGAATTTCCAGGGCCTCCTCTGTGTATCCGGGAGCGATGACACCGTCGGAAACCTCGGCCTTGAGATACTGCGCCGCCGCCGCGTCGCAAACATCGGAGAGGGCCGCCCAATCGCCGTAGGAACAGAGGCGGTCCGCCCCCCGCGCCCGGATATAGGCACAGGCAATGGGACTCAGGTCCGCGTCCGGCTCCACAAAATAGAGTTTCCGGTCCGTCTCGCTGAGGGGCAGGCCTACGGCGGCTCCGGCGGGGGAGACGTGTTTGAAGCTGGCGGCGGAGGGGAGGCCGGTAGCCTCCTTCAGCTCTCTGGCCAGCTGCCAGGAATTCAGTGCGTCCAGGAAGTTGATATAACCCGGCTTGCCGTTCAGAACGGTGAGCGGCAGGTCCCCGCCGTCCTTCATGAAGATACGGGAGGGCTTCTGATTTGGATTACAGCCGTATTTCAGTTCCAGCTCATTCATGTTCGCGCTCCTTTTTTCTTTCGTAGTGGTGGAGTTTCCATCAGTTCTCCGGCAGGTCGAAGGGCTCGGGGCGGAATGTCCCATCCTCTCCCCGAACGAAAGCGCTTCGGTAGGGGGCGGCCAGCAGAGGAATAACCTCCGGGTCCAGGTTGCAGACGGTATTCAGGTCATAAATCCCGGTGTGGCCGATGTCGGCAATATAGTCCTCGCTCTCGTCGCCGGAGAAAAAGCGCCAGCCGCTGTCGGGGAAAGCCGTCTCCGGCTCCTCCCGGTAACACCAGCCCACCTTGCAGCCGTCCACGGCGATGCGGTCTGTAAGGAAACAGCCGTTGGGGCCCTCCCAGTCCGGAAGATACATTTTCATCTCGGAGGGCCAGAGACGGCACTCTTTTTCCCGCTTGGGCACGTACCAAAAGCCGCTGTCCCATGCGGCGTCGTTGGCAAGCAGTGTCCGCACCAGGTCCATCCACAGCCGCTGGGCCTTCCGGAGGTCCGGCAAAGAGGTTCCCTGACGGAAATCCCAGTACAGCGCGCCGCAGACCAGGCTGGCGGCGTACTCCTCCCAGCTGCCGAAGGCCTGGGCCTGGATGATCTGCTCTTCCGCCAAACGGTCGAATTCCTCCCGGCTCAGCAGGCCGCAGGCCAGCGCCGCCCGGAGATGGCCCACCCGTTCGCTGATGTCCCAAGCGAGATAGCCCTGATGGCCCACCAGGGGGTAAAATTGGGCGGAGAAATCCCGGGCCCGGATAAAGAACCCGGCGGCGTCAGGATTCAGGGAGGCGATGTCAAAGAGGGGCCGGCCTTCCCAAACGGCTTCAAAGTCCAAGTAGTTGTCCTGGCAATGGAACTGCCGGTCACAAAAGTCCAGAAGACTCTCCCGGTCCTTGATACCGTAAACCGTTTTTAAATGTGCCCGGCAGGCGGCGGCATCAGCGTCTGAGCCGCAGAGCGGCAGGGCAGTAAAGTAGTCCGCCGCCTTGACATCCGGAAGGCCGGGAGTTTTTCGCAGGGCGGGAACTCCTGCAAGCAAGGCAAGAAAGGCATCCCGTTCACAAGGCCGCCGCTCCCGCCGGGAGCGCTTCAGCAGAGCCTGAACGTCCCGCTCCAAACCGGAGGGACAGGGATGAAAATCGTGGAGTTGAGAGAGGTCCATTATCAAAAACCATCCTTTCCGTCAGTGGCCAGGGCCTGGGCGGTCAGCTCCGCCGCCCGGGGCAGCAGTACCCATTCCGCCTGTTCCATCACCCGGCGCTGGAGCACTTCCGGCGTGTCTCCGGGAAGAACTTCCACCGCTTTTTGCAGAAGAATGCATCCTCCGTCGGGAATTTCATTGACCAGATGTACCGTAGCCCCGGTGACCTTCACCCCCCGGCGCAGGGCCTCCTCGTGGACCTTCAGGCCGTACATGCCCTTGCCGCAGAAGGCGGGAATGAGGGAGGGGTGAACGTTTAGAATGCGGTCCGGCCAGCATTTCACAAAACCTTCCGACAAAATGGAGAGGAAGCCCGCCAGAACGATCATGTCCGCCCGGTACTCCGTCAGTTTCTCCGTCAGGCCGGCTTCAAATTCCGCCTGGGTATTCCCCTTTCGGGAAATGGCGAAGCCGGGAACGCCGTGATTCTTCGCCCGCTCCAGGGCATAGGCTCCGGGAGTGCTGGAGAGCACCAGAACGATATCCCCGTGGGGAATTTTGCCCGCTTCCTGGGCGTTCAGCAAAGCCTCCAAATTGGTTCCGCCGCCGGAGACTAAGACGGCGATTCTCGCTTTGCTCATACGCTCTCAAAGTCCACGCCGCGGGCGTCTTTGGACACGCAGCCGGCGCATACGGCATCTGTTTCGCCTGCCGCCGCCAGCAGCTCCAAAGCCTTCTCCGTCTGAGCCGCAGGAACTGCCAGCACCATGCCAAGGCCCATGTTAAAGGTGTTGTACATGTCGTGATCCGAGATATCTCCCCGCTTTTGAATCAGGTCAAAAATGGGCTGCTTCGGAATGACATCCGGCACAATCCGCGCGCCAAGACCTTTGGGCAGCATCCGGGGAATGTTCTCGAAAAAGCCGCCGCCGGTGATATGGGACGCTCCGTGCAGGTCGATGCCCCCATCCAACAGGGCCCGAATCGCCTTCACATAAATTTTTGTGGGGGCCAGCAGGACTTCGCCCAGTGATTTCCCTCCCAGCTCCTCCAGGGGAACCGTCAGACCGGCGTGCTCGATATCAAGGGCCTTTCTCACCAGGGAAAAGCCGTTGGAGTGAACGCCGGAAGAGGTCAGACCAATCAGGGCGTCTCCCTCCCGGACCTTACTGCCGTCGATGATTTTGGGCTTGTCCACCACGCCCACGGCAAACCCCGCGATGTCGTAGTCGTCCGGAGCCATAACACCGGGATGCTCGGCGGTTTCGCCGCCGATCAGGGCGCAGCCGGACTGGACGCAGCCCTCCGCCACACCGGAGACGATAGAGGCTATTTTCTTCGCCTCATTCTTGCCGGTCGCAATGTAATCCAGGAAAAAGAGAGGCCGGGCTCCGCAGCAAATAATGTCGTTGACGCACATGGCCACACAGTCGATTCCGATGGAGTCATGTTTGTCCAGCAGCTGGGCAAGGCGCAGCTTAGTGCCCACGCCGTCGGTGCCGGAAACCAAAACAGGCTCCGCCATACCGGTAAAGTCCGGGGCGAAGAGGCCGCCAAAACCGCCGATGCCGGAAACCACGCCGGGGATGTTCGTGCGCTCAACAAAGGGCTTCATCAGCCGCACACCCTCATAGCCGGCGTTGATATCCACGCCGGCGGCAGCGTAGGCGGCGGAATGGGAGTTTTCCATGTTTAAACCTCCGATTCGTTGTAGGGGCCGCCGCCTTCGGCGGCCCGTTTATAGGGAAGAAACGGTTTGCGGAGAGCAGGCCGCCGAGGGCGGCGGCCCCTACGGGCAGGTCACTCCTTCCCCGTCCAGCAGTAAGTGCAGATTTTATCCTTGTCGATGCCAATGGCTTCCAGCAGGCCGTCCAGGGACTGGTAGCCCAGGGAATCGAAGCCCATCTCCTTGCAGATCGTCTGGAGCATACACTGCCCCCGCTCCGTGGAGGCGTCCGCATACTCCTCCAGGTGGTGCCGGCCCTCGTCCCCCTCCAAAGCCTGGATGGTTTTCCGGCTCAGCAGCTCCATATCAGAGTTGCTGCGGGAGAAATTCAGGTACTTGCAGCCGTACATGATGGGAGGACAGGCAGAGCGCATGTGGACCTCTTCCGCGCCGGACTCGTAGAGGAATTCCACCGTCTCCCGGAGCTGGGTGCCCCGGACAATGGAGTCATCCACAAAAAGGAGCTTTTTCCCCTTGATAAGCTCGTGGACGGGAATCTGTTTCATCTTCGCCACCTGATTCCGCACGTCCTGGCTCTCCGGCATAAAGGACCGGGGCCAGGTGGGGGTATATTTCACGAAGGGCCTGGCAAAGGGTTTGCCGCTGCGGTTGGCAAAGCCGATGGCATGGGGAACGCCGGAGTCCGGGACCCCCGCCACATAGTCGACTTTCGGCAGCTGGCCCCGCTGAACCTCGTCCCGGGCCATGATCTCGCCATTGCGGTAGCGCATGACTTCCACGTTCATCCCCTCGTAACACGAGTTGGGGTAACCATAGTAAGTCCAGAGGAACGCGCAGATGCGCATGTCTTTCCCGGCGGGAGAGAGCGTTTCCCAGCCCTCCGGGGTGATGCGCACGATCTCCTGGGGACCCAGCTCATAGGCGTCCTGGTAGCCCAATTTATGATAGGCGAAGGACTCAAAGGAGACGCAGCAGCCCTCGGCATTCTGGCCGATCAGCACCGGCAGACGGCCCAGGCGGTCCCGGGCGGCCAAAATTCCGTCGGGTGTGAGAATCAGAATGGTCATGGAACCTTCAATTTGCTCCTGGGCATAACGGATACCGGAAACCAGGTCGTCCTTCTGGTTAATCAGGGAGGCCACCAGCTCCGTGGCGTTGACCTTTCCGGAGCTCATGGCCATGAACTGGTGGCCGTGGTCGGAAAAGTACCGCTCTACCAGCTCTTCGGCGTTTTGAATGATGCCCACGGTAGAGATGGCGTACAGCCCCAGATGGGAGCGCATCAGCAGGGGCTGGGGATCCGTATCGCTGATGCAGCCGATGCCCGCCCGCCCGTGGAAAGAGGAAAGATCCTTCTCGAACTTGGTGCGGAAGGGGGTGTTTTCAATGTTGTGGATCTGCCGGTGGAAACCCTGCTCCCCATCGTAGACGGCCATGCCGCCCCGGCGAGTGCCCAGGTGGGAGTGGTAGTCCGTGCCGAAGAACACATCCAGCACCACGTCCCGCTTGGAAATCGTACCAAAAAAACCGCCCATTAGCAGCCTCCTTATTTTTTGCGCTTGCGCAGAAAGAACCAGAGCGCGGCCCCCAGCGCCGCCGCCAGCAATGCCAAAAGGGCAACCCCGGCGGGAGCGGTGGAGACAACGATGACCGCGGGGCCGTCCGGCCCGCCAATTATGCCCACTTTACAGCGCCTCGTTCATCCGGCGCATAACCTCCGCGTAAGCGTCCTCCACGCCGCCCAGGTCCCGGCGGAAACGGTCCTTGTCCAGCTTTTCATGAGTCTTGGAGTCCCAGAGGCGGCAGGTATCCGGGCTGATCTCGTCCGCCAGGACGATGGTTCCGTCCTCCAGCCGCCCGAATTCCAATTTAAAATCCACCAGGGTTACGCCGCAGGCGGCCCAGAAGGACTTGAGGAAGTCATTGACCTGAAAGGCATACTTCTTGATGGTTTCGATCTCCTCCTTCGTGGCCAGCTTCAAAGCCAGGGCATGGTACTCATTCAAAAGAGGATCTCCCAGGCCGTCGTTCTTATAGGAGAACTCAATGGTGGGCGCATCGAAAACGATGCCTTCCTCCACACCGTAGTGCTTGGCAAACGATCCGGCGGAGATATTGCGGATGATGACCTCCAGAGGAACAATGGAAACCTTCTTTACCACGGTTTCCCGCTGGCTCAGTTCCTCCACGAAATGAGTGGGGAACACGGCCTTCTCCAGCTTGGCCATAAAACGGTTGGTCATTTGGTTGTTGATGACCCCTTTGCCCACGATCGTCCCCTTTTTCAGTCCGTTGAAGGCAGTGGCATCGTCCTTGTAGTCCACGATGTAGAGATTTGGATCATCGGTTTTGAAAACCTTCTTGGCCTTGCCCTCGTAGAGCTGTTCCAGCTTCTGCATAAATAGATTCCTCCGTAAAGTAAAATAGTGTACGGCGCAAAAACGCCTTAAATTTCCGCTTGCAGCGCGGCGTCCTTCTCCTCAATCTGGGCGGCCATATCCCGGCGGGCGGCATCCAGCCAGGAGGCCAGATTACTGTCCTCCACCGCCAGAATCTGGGCGGCCAGGATGGCGGCGTTCTTCGCCCCATTCAGGGCCACCGTGGCCACGGGGATGCCGCTGGGCATCTGGACGGTGGCCAATAAAGCGTCCAGCCCGTCCATAGCGCCCCCTTTCATGGGGATGCCGATGACGGGCAGGGTGGTGTTGGCGGCCACGGCTCCCGCCAAATGGGCAGCCAGGCCGGCGGCGCAGATGATGACGCCGAAGCCGTTCTTCCGGGCGTAGGAGGCAAACTCCGCCACCTGGGCAGGGCTGCGGTGGGCGCTCATAATGTGGGCCTCATAGGGGATACCGAAAGCGTCCAGCTGAGCGCAGGCGGACCGGACCACCGGCCAGTCAGAATCGGAACCCATGAGCACGGCTACTTTTTTCATCGTGAAGTCTCCCTTCCAATTACAGTTTCTTTCTCAGAACCGTGTGGTGGAAAATGCCGTCGGCAAAGTATTGGGCGGAGCAGAACACCGGCTTGCCGTCGATGTCGAAATCCACCTCCTCCATATACAGCAGGGGCGTACCCACGCAAACTTGAAGAACATCCGCCAGCTTCTCATCCGCCGGGACAGCCCGGAGATCTGTCAGGTCCAAATAGGGATACACGCCGCAGGACCGCTGAAGGAAGTGAAAGATGGGCGGTTTCAGGTCCTCCTCCGTGTAGTCCTCCCGGATCAGGGCCTTTTCGATCACATCCTCGCAGTAAATGGCGGGACGGCCGTCGGCAGTGCAGAGCCGGGAAACCCGGAGCATGGGGGTCCCCACCGGGAGCTGGAGCTGCGCGGCGGTCTTTTCATCCGCCGGCTCCTCCCAGGAGCGGATAGAGGCCACCGCCGGGGTAAAGCCGTTTTGCCGGATCATATCCAGGAATTCCACCTCAATGTCCATCCGCGTCTGGACATCCAGCACGTGGCGGTTGATCACGGTACCCACGCCATGGCGGCGGGTAATAAAGCCCTCCCGCTCCAAAGAGGCCAGGATATCCCTGAGCTGGGTACGGCTGATGCCCAGCTTGACACAGAGCAGGCTCTCCCGGGGCAGACGCTGGCATTGGGCGTACTCACCGGTGCGCATAGATGCCAGCAGTTGAGCGCGGATCGCCTTTGTATGGGAAGTGTGCGTGTTCATTCCATATACCTCATTTGATGAAAATTCCGGGAAAAGGGCTTCCGCCCCCTCTTGGATAGGTCATACCTATTGTATCGGTTTCCAGGCTGTTCCGCAATTGACAAAATTGACAGTTCCCAGGGAAATACGGCCCCAGGCTTCTGATATATTTTCAAAGAGCCGCTTAGGCCCTGTTTGAAAATTGGCAGAATGAACGGATCCGGGCAGATTTTTTCATTGGGCGAAGCGGTTTTTCCCAAGGGGATGACGCCCGGAAAGGAAAATCAACGCAGTTCCAGCGGAAAAAAGATGCTCCGTGGCGGCGTTTTGACATTTTTCAAACAAGGCCTAAGCACCGGAAAAATCCCCCGGCTTCCGCCGGGGGATTTGACGTGCCGTTATTCTAAAATATAGACGGTACAGGAGCGTCTGCCGAATTGAATACACTCGTCATAGGTGTCATAATAAAGGTCAATTTTGTTGCCTTTGACGCCGGTATCCTCCGCAACCGCCAAGCCATAGACCACGTTGCCCCCCGCGACGATATACATCCGGGTACCTAGGGGGATGACGCCTTTATCCACGGCCACAGTGCCCACATGAACGGCTGTGCCGCTGGCGGTGCGGGTGCCCACGCCGCCATGACCGGCGGTATAGGCGGTGGCCGTCATGGAGCGGACGCCGGAGTAGTTCAACGCCGTTCCATCCTTTAAAGTCAGAATCCCGCTGCCGTCGGCATTCTCAGAAACGCCGGCAATTCCGCCGCCGGTTTCGCCCCGCTCCTCCAAAATACTGTCCGGATTTTTCTTTTCAGAAGAGGGGGAGGGTTTCGGTTCGGGTTTGGCCGTGCCGTATTCCACAATTTTGTCTACGGCGGTGGTACTCAGCTCCTCCACAAACTGCCGGGACAGCTCCGTCCCGTTGGACCAGACCACCTCATAGACGGAGGAACGCACGCCGTCGGCGCCCTCCTGCACCACCTTCTCCTCCCCTTCCGGCATCTCGGGGTTCGCCACCCGCTGCGTGGAAAAGGAGACGTTCTCCGTCACATAATCATAGTACGTCAGGTCGGAGGCAATATTCAAATCCACGCCGGCGTCGGAAACCTTTACGCCAATCATCTCCAAGGGGCTGGGATAGACGCGCAGCCGGGCGAGAAGAGCGGAAACACTCTCCTTGTGGGACTGGACGGTCACGGCGTTTCCCTCATGCCGGACAGTGACGGTGGTATCCTCCTGCAAGGTAAGGTCATAGCCCCGTCCTCCGCTGGAGACATACAGCATCTGGGAGGATAAATCGGGAGGCGTCTTCTGGGCTGGGTCCAGAACAATAGCGCCGCCGTCATCCGTCCCGGTAATAAGGAACAAGGAATCGGCCCATCCAGTGGCGGAAAGGCCGGTGACAGTGGCCACGAGCATGCAGAAAAGCATCATGCCGCCGCGTTTGCACAGAGTGTATAATAGGTTCGGTCGTTGGTCGGTGTTCACGTTCATACCCTCCTAATTAAGGTAATCAAGCCTCAGGCCCCATCCCTCGCCCGTAAAAGGCGGAGGAGCGCCTCAGGATTCCCACTGGGGGAGTATTGGGCGGCCGCATCGTCCAAAAAGCGGCTTGTAACTTTTGTTACCATTGAAAAACCGCTCTCAGTATACACCTAGGCCCCACTTTTGTCAAGCCTTAAGGGCTTTAAAGGTACAATTAACCCCACTTTAGACCCATTTGGACAAGAATTGACTGGAAAAACCTCGGAAGATAGACGGCGAAAGATTACAAAACGGTAACGAAAATGAAGCCATGCTTTCCAGTTTTTGTGATATTTCCCACTCCTTTTGCTCCGCCGGCAACCATACCGTCCAAAGCATCATCGCCTATAGACATAGGCCGGATCAAGTGAAAGCCGCCCCGCCATGGAGGCGGCTCCATTCATCTTATTATCATAAATTCAAATGTGCAAAACATAAAAAGGGCATACTCCTATTTAAAATAACCCCCAGAGTGGAGCAGGATGCAGATGGGGCAAAAGAGCAGAAGACCTCTTCAACGGGAGCGAAAGATATGCGCGGGCTGCGCCCGCAGGCACGTTTTGAAGGCCAACTGTCCACAGGGCGGTTCTTGGGGCGAAGATAACCCAGGAAGGCTTTCCTGCATTATTTCAATCCCAAGTTTTCAAAATTTCCCACGGATTTTGAAAACTTACTCAGGCTGGCAAAAACGCTTTTTCAACAACCCCTAGGGAGGCCCCAGATCAGGGCCTCCCTTCTTTCCTCATTTCTGAAAGCTTCCGCCGCCCTCCTCCGGCTTTGCCGTACCGAACGCGATAGAGCTGCTGCCGTACCGCCGCCGGATTCCGTCCATAGCGGCCTCCAGCCGCTCCTGCCGCTTTCGCTCCAGAACACTCCCGGCGGTAAACAGGTCCGCCTGTTCATAGGTTTCCCCCTCCGGCGTCAAGTGGATCGCCGTCACCGTCAGTGCCCGGACGGGACTGGGGGGCTTCCACAACTCCCCGGCCAGCTCCAGGGCGGCGGCGGAGATCTCCCGAATCAAATGAGTGGGGGCGGCCAACTGCCGCTGGCGGGAGCGGTCGTGAAAGGCCGGGTCCCGGACCGTCACGTGGACCCCTCCGGCGTAAAGCCCTGCCCGTCGAAGACGGCTGGCCACGCTGTCCGCCAGCAGCCCGATCCCCGCCGCCACCTGGGCTTGCGTAGTGAGATTCTTTGGAAAAGTGGTGCCGTTGCCAACGGACTTCACCATCTCCGGCTCATGCCGGGAGCGGACCGGCTCCCGGTCCAGGCCGCCGGCGTAATCATGGAGCTGGCCCCCCAGCTTGCCCATCAGCTCCTCCAGCATCTGCCGGGGACAGGCCGCCAGCTCCCCGATGGTCCGCACGCCATATTGCTCCAGCAGCTTTCTCGCTGCTCCTCCCACGTAGAGCATATCCCCCACCGGGAGGGGCCAGACCATCTCCCGCCAGTTTTCCCGGGAAATCACGGTGGTGGCGTCGGGCTTTTTGTAGTCGCTGCCCAGTTTGGCAAATACTTTGTTAAAAGAAACCCCCACAGAGAGGGTCAGCCCCAGCTCTTTTCTCACCCTCTGCCGGAGGGTGTCCGCCAGGGTCCTGGCGTCCATGCCGAAGAGATGGAGTGTGTTGGTCACGTCCAGCCAGCTCTCGTCAATGCCAAAAGGCTCCACCAGATCGGTGTATTCATCGTAGATGGCGTTAACCTTCCCGGAATACTCCCGGTAGAGCCGGTGGTGAGGCGGCAGAAGAATTAACTCTTTGCATTTTTTCCTGGCCTGCCAGATCGTCTCCGCCGTCTGGACGCCGAAGCGCTTGGCGGGGTCGTTCTTCGCCAGAACAATGCCGTGACGGGAGGAGGGATCCCCACAGACGGCCACAGGATGTTTCTTCAATTCCGGGCGGTCCAGCAGCTCTACGGAAGCGTAAAAGCTGTTCAAGTCGCAGTGAAGAATCACGCGGTCCATAGCAGGGGCCTCCTCTCAGCTTCATGGCTTTATTATAGCACATCTGTTCTGTTTTGAAAAGAGGAAAACCGGCTTACTTCTCCGCCGCCTGTTCGCAGCGCTCCGCCCCCCACCAGCGGGTGATCAGCTCTCCCAGCGTCACGGTTTCCCTTTTTTCATAATCCACCATGATTTCCGCATCCCGGTTCTTCGGTGACAACTGCATCAGAAATTCCCGGCAGGCCCCGCAGGGCATCCCGCTGCCCCCGCCATAGGGAGGCCGGTCCCGGAAGGTAAGGATGCGCCTTACCACCGTCTGCCCGCTGCTCATATACATGCTGAGGGCGGCGGTCCGCTCCGCGCAGAGGTCCATCACCCCGCAGCAGCTCTCAATGCAAAACCCCGTGTAGATCTCCCCGTTTTCGCTCTCCAAAGCGCAGACCACATGGTGGGTGAATAGGAACGGCGTTGTCTCCTCCGGATGATAGAGGGGCCTTGCCCGCTCATACAGTTCCTCCCAAATGTCCATAAAAACCCTCCTCTAAAAACCCTCCTCAACGGGATCGGATGGGACGATTTTAGCACAGCCCGGGCCCCGCCGCAAGGCAAGCCGAAGCGGCGGAGAAAAAATAAAATTGGGGCTTGCATTTTCCGCTCCGGTGTCGTATACTGACTCCAGGAAACAGAACTGAATACTTTGTCTTCAGGGCGGGGTGAAATTCCCCACTGGCGGTACAGTCCGCGACCGGAGGCCGTTTCCTTAGAGCACGGCCCCCGCTGACCCGGTGAAACTCCGGGACCAACAGTCACAGTCTGGATGGAAGAAGATGAGTGCGGCTTGAGCCGCGCCTTTCGGCGCGCTCCTTTGCTGCTTGTTCACCTTGGAGAAGTCAAAGCGTCCAGGGTGTTTTCAAGTATGTAAAGGAGTGTTTTCTTATGTCCAACTACGAGTCCAACGCCAACGTCATCCCCACCGCCCGTCCCCGGGTCACCGTCAAAACCGTCACCTCCCTGGCCATGCTGACGGCCCTGACCTATGTGGCCATGCTCCTCAGCAAGCTGCTGCCCCAGATCTCCGGCTTCCTCCAAATGGACGTGAAGGACACGGTGGTGTGCATCGGCGGTTTCCTCTTCGGGCCCCTGTCCGCCGCCATCATCTCCATCGTGGTGGCCCTGGTGGAGATGTTCACGGTCAGCGACACGGGAATCATCGGCCTCATCATGAACGTGCTGGCCACCTGTGCTTTCTGCTGCACCGCCTCCTTCATCTATAAAAAAATGCGCACCCGGAAGGGAGCGGTCCTCGGCCTGCTCCTGGGCACCCTGGTCCTGACGGTGGTCATGGTCCTGTGGAACTACCTGATTACCCCCATCTACATGCACATGGACCGCTCCGTCGTGGCCGCCATGCTGCCCACGGTCTTCCTTCCCTTCAACCTGGTGAAGGGCGGGCTGAACACCGCCCTGACCCTTGTCCTTTACAAGCCCGTGGTCACCGCCCTGCGGAAGGCCAAGCTGGCCCCCGAGCGGGACGCCGCCCAGAAGAGCGGGGACCGCTTCGACGCGGGTTTCCTGCTGTTCTCCCTGGCATTGCTTGCCACCTTTGTTCTGCTGGTGCTGGTGCTGGCGGGCAAAATTTGAGAGTCCCATCTCTTGTCTTTTCCAATCTTGGGGCGGAGCTTAACGGTTCCGCCCCGGTTTTTTTGCCTTCCGAAGCGCCGGATTGAAAAATTTTCCAAAAAATGACGAAACTTGTGACAATGGCAACTTGCATTTTTTGGAAATCTTTGCTATCATGGTAGAATTAAGCAGAAGGGAGGCGCATTGTCTTGGTCATACACGAATCCGCAGAGGATTACCTGGAGTCCATCTTGATTATTCAGGAACAATCCGGCCAGGTCCGGTCCATCGACGTGGTGAACAAACTGGGGTTCTCCAAGCCCAGCGTCAGTATTGCCATGAAAAAGCTGCGGGAAAGCGGCTATATCACCATGGCCGGAGACGGGAACATCACCTTGACTGAGAGCGGTATGGAAATCGCCAGCCGTATTTACCACCGTCACAGGACGATCACCCGGCTCTTCGAGCTGATGGGCGTCTCCCCGGAGCAGGCCGCACAGGATGCCTGTAAGGTGGAGCACGACCTCAGTGAGGAAACCTTTGGGCGGATCTGCGCCTATGTGGAGGACCTGCCCTTGTGACTGCGGCCACAGAAGAAGCCCCCGGACAGGGAGGAAACTTCCGGCGTTTTGTCTAAAAAGAGGCAGGGAAGTTCTCTGTTCGAGGGCTTGCATTTTTGTGGGCTTTTCGATACAATGCTAATTAATAAGCAAGGATAGATGGCTGCAACGGAGTGCCGCGCGCACGGGCCCGCACCTGTCTCTCCGTGCGAGCCGATAGGTGTTTCAAATCCGAGTGGGTTTGGAATGCCTTTCTTTTTTACCCAAATTCAATTCAAGGAGGATTTTCACCATGATTCTACTGGCAAACGGCAAACTCATCACCCGGGACCCCAGCGGTGTGGGTTATCTGCCCGATGGCGGCGTGGTCACCGACGGGGGGAAAATCGTAGAGGTTGGCGAAACCGCCGCCCTGAAGGCGAAATATCCCCAGGCGGAGTTTGTGGACGCCAAGGGCGGGGTCATCATGCCCGGCCTCATCAACGCCCACACCCACATTTACTCCGCCCTGGCCCGGGGCCTCTCCATCAACGGCTACGCCCCCACCAATTTTTACGAGGTGCTGGACGGCCAGTGGTGGTACATCGACCGCCACCTGGACCTGGCGGCCACGAAGGCTTCCGCCCAGGCCCTGGTCATCGACTCCATCAAGCAGGGCGTTACCACCATCTTCGACCACCACGCCTCCTTCTGTGAGATCCCCGGCTCCCTGATGGAAATCGCCAAGGTCACGGAGTCCTTAGGGCTCCGGGCCTGCCTGTGCTACGAGGTCAGCGACCGGGACGGAGAGGAAAAATCCCTCCAGTCCGTCCGGGAAAATAAGGATTTCATTGACTACTGCGAATCCCACCCCTCCGATATGCTCAAGGCCATGTTCGGCGGGCACGCCTTGTTCACCATCTCCGACAAGACCTTCGACCGGATGGCCGCCGCCAACGCCGGGCGGGTGGGCTACCACATCCATGTCTCCGAAGGCATGAACGACGTGTACGACAGCCTCCAGAACTACGGCCGCCGCCCGGTCCAGCGCCTCCAGGACCACGGCATCTTAGGTCCCAAGACCATCCTGGGCCACTGCATCCACGTGAACACGGCGGAAATGGACATCATCAAGGAAACGGACACCATGTGCGTCAACAACCCGGAAAGCAACATGGGCAACGCCGTGGGCTGTTCCCCGGTGCTGAAGATGTGCGAAAAGGGCATTTTGATCGGTCTGGGCACCGACGCCTACACCAACGACATGCTGGAGAGCATCAAGGTGGCGCTGACCATCCAGCGGCACAACGCCTGCCTCCCCGGCGTAGGCTGGTGCGAGGTGACGGACATGCTCTTCAAGAACAACGCCAAGATGGCCCAGCGGGTGGGCTTCCCGGAGATGGGCGTTTTGAAGGCCGGGGCGGCGGCGGACGTCATCGTCATGGACTACAAGCCCTTCACCCCCTTCTCCGACGCGAATATCGACGGGCACATGTTATTTGGCATGACGGGCCGCCAGTGCCAGACCACCATGGTGAACGGGAAAATTTTGATGAAAGACCGCCAGCTGACGGAAATCGACGAAGAGGCCGTGAACGCCGAAATTCTCCAGGTTTCCAAGAAGCTCTGGGGAACGCTGAACCACTGCGAATATTGAGGGTAACGCCTCCGGAATCACCAGATTAGCGGCAGCGAGGAGGGCCGTACGGGCCTTGCATCAACCTCCAAAACCCCCGCTCGCACCACGCCGCGGGCAGAAGGCATTCGTGAAACCGGAGGAATTGCCTGCGCGCCCCCGTTTTCTCTCTTCCACCGTGCACGGCGCATTCTCTCTTTTCGCAAAAGAGAGAATGGGGGGTGCAACTGGACCAGCCCCCAAAGGGCTGCCCCCACCGTCCCCGCCGGAACGGCGGAGAACCAGTCTTGATATTATTAAGGAGGAATTACATAATGTCCGAACTCATGACCCCCATCCCGTTCCGGGAACTGATAACCTGGGTGACCGCCGAGTACCAAAAGGAGGGCACCGTCTTCGGCGTCCACAAGCCCTACAAGGCCGGCGTGAAAACCCTGCCCATCTTCGGTGAGAAGATCGAAACCCCTTTCGGCCCCGCCGCCGGACCCAACACCCAGTTGGCCCAGAACATCATCGCCTCTTACTTCGCCGGGGCCCGGTTTTTTGAGCTGAAAACCGTCCAGAAGATGGACGGCGCGGAGCTCTCCGCCTGTGTCAACCGCCCCTGTATTCTGGCGGAAGACGAATGTTATAACTGCGAGTGGTCCACGGAGCTATACGTCCAGCAGGCCTTTGAGGAATACGTAAAGGCCTGGTGTGCCTGTAAGCTCATGGCGAAAGTATACGGCCTGGGCGACTCCGACGCCTTTGTCTTCAACATGTCCGTGGGCTATGACCTGGCGGGCATCCAGGGTCCCAAGGTGGACAAATTCCTCACCGAGATGGTGGACGCCTCCCAGACTCCCATTTTCCAAGAGTGCATCCGGGTCCTCAAGGAGTTCTTCCCCGCCGAAAGCGCCTTCATTGACTCCATCACCCCCCATGTCTCCGGCAGCGTCACCCTCTCCACCCTCCACGGCTGCCCGCCGGACGAGATTGAGCGGATTGCCAGCTATCTGATTGAAAAGAAACATCTTCACACCTTCGTCAAGTGCAATCCCACCATCCTTGGCTACGAAACCGCCCGGTCCATCCTGGACGGCATGGGCTACGACTACATCGCCTTCGACGACCACCACTTCAAGGAGGACCTCCAGTACGCCGACGCGGTGCCCATGTTCCGCCGGCTCCAGGCCCTGGCGGACAAGAACGGTGTAGAGTTCGGCCTGAAGCTCTCCAACACCTTCCCTGTGGACGTGAAGGGCGGGGAGCTGCCCAGCGAGGAGATGTACATGGCGGGCAAGTCCCTCTTCCCCCTGACTACCACCATGGCGGCCCGGATTTCCAAGGAGTTCGGCGGCCGCATGCGCATCAGCTACGCCGGAGGCGCGGACGCGCTGAACATCGACAAGCTCTTCGCCTTAGGGATCTGGCCCATTACCATGGCGACGACGGAGCTCAAGCCCGGCGGCTACCAGCGCTTTGTCCAGATCGGCGACAAGCTGGACGCCCTGGAGTTCAAGCCCTTCACCGGCGTGGACGTGGCGGGCATCGAGGCCCTGGCCCTGGCGGCCCGGTCCGACAAGTACCATGTCAAGGCCGTGAAGCCCCTGCCGAAGCGGAAGCTCGCCGAGAAGGTCCCCCTGTTGGACTGCTTCACCGCCCCCTGCAAGGGCGGCTGCCCCATCGGCCAGGACATCCCGGAATACATTGAGCTCTGCCGGAAGGGGGAGTACGCCTCCGCCCTGCGGCTCATCTGCGAGAAGAACCCCCTGCCCTTCATCACCGGCACCATCTGCGCCCACCGCTGCCAGACCAAGTGCACCCGGACCTATTACGACGACTCCGTTCAGATCCGGGCCACGAAACTGGTGGCGGCGGAGCGGGGTTACGACGAGTATCTGTCCAAAATCAAGGCTCCCGCCCCGGCCAATAACGGCAAAAAAGTCGCCGTCATCGGCGGCGGCCCCACCGGTATGGCAGCGGCCTACTTCGTGGGCCGGGCGGGCATCCCCGTCACCGTCTTTGAAAAGGCCGAAAGCTTAGGCGGCATTGTCCGGCAGGTAATCCCCGGCTTCCGCATCTCCGACGAGGCCATCGACAAGGACGCGGCCTTGATTGCCAAGATGGGCGCGGAGATCAAGCTGAACACCCCCGCGCCGTCTGTCGCCGAGCTGAAAGCCCAGGGCTACACCCACATCTTCTTCGCCGTGGGCGCCTGGAAGGCCGGGCGGTTGGACATCCCCGGCAACGTGGTGCCCGTCATCGGCTGGCTGAAGGACCTCAAGGCCGGGAAGGATGTCTCCCTGGGCCATGTGGCGGTCATCGGCGGCGGAAACACCGCCATGGACGCCGCCCGGGTGGCCCTCCGGAGTGGGGCGAAATCCTCCACCCTGGTCTACCGCCGGACGAAGAAATACATGCCCGCCGACGCGGAAGAGCTGGAGCTGGCCATCGCCGACGGCGTGAACTTCCTGGAGCTGGTGGCCCCCGTGGAGCAGAAGGACGGCAAACTCCGCTGCGAGAAGATGCGCCTGGGCGAGCCCGATGAGAAGGGCCGCCGGAAGCCGGAGCCCACCGGGGAGTTTGTGGAAATCGACTGCGACACGGTCATCTCCGCCGTGGGCGAGAAGGTGGAGAGCGAGCTCTTTACCGCCAACGGCGTGGAAGTGGACGGCAAGGGACTGCCTGACTTCAAGACCAATGTGGACGGCGTCTACGCCGGAGGCGACGCCATGCGGGGCCCCGCCACGGTGGTGGAAGGCATCGCCGACGCCCAGTGGTTCGCAAACGCCGTCATTGGGGAAACCTACAAATTCGACATCCCCGCCAAGGCCGTGGCCTCCCGGGCGGACGCCATCGCCAAGAAGGGCATCCTCTGCGAGTCAGCCAAATGTGAGGGGGACCGGTGCCTCACCTGCAACGTGGTCTGCCAGGTCTGCGCCGACGTGTGCCCCAACCGGGCCAACGTGGTGGTGGAACTGCCCGACGGACGGCATGAGATTCTCCACGTGGACCGGATGTGCAACGAGTGCGGCAACTGCGCCATCTTCTGCCCCTACGACTCCGCCCCCTACCGGGATAAGTTCACCCTGTTCAAGACCCGGGAGGGCTTTGACGAGAGCGTGAACAACCAGGGCTTCCTGCCCCTGGGCGGAAGCCGTGTCTTGGTCCGGCTGGACGGGAAAGTTTTTGAGGCAGATTTGAACGGCAAGAATGATCTGCCCGCCGGCATCGAAGTATTCATCCTCACGGTGCTGAATAAATATACCTACCTGCTGTGAGCGGGAGGAACAACGGAGGCCGGGTTTTCCCGGCCTCCGTTGTTCCTCCCAGTTCGTCCAGAGGAATGCAAGCCAGGTCTATGATGAAGGCAGCGGGTTTGACATCAGCGGGGACATGGTGCCTCACCAGCAAATTCATCCGCACTCTCTTCATGGAGGCGCTGGGCCTGAAGTGCCAGTTCCTGTTCCAGGAGAAATTCGGCGCGGGCGAGCTCAGTGTGGCCATGACCCACACCATGTAAGACTCCTCCCCCCTACGAAAGCTATAACCGGATTATCGCCCTGGGCGGCTGCGCCATCATGGGCTGCTCCGGCGATGAAATCATCTGCTTCAAAGAGCTGGCGGCCCGAATCTTAGGCTGCGAGAGAACTTTTGTCAAGAGTAAAGTTCAAAATGCAGGCCATCTGTCTTAACAAAGACAGATGGCCTGCATTATCTGCTGCGCTTTTCCTTCAACATAAATTCCTGCACCTGGGTCTGAAGCGCCTCGGCTTCTTTGGTCAGAGAGTCGCTGGACTGCTCCGTCTTCCCCGCGTTTTACAAGTTGCGGCCTGCGATAGCGGAAATAGCGGCAATCCGCTCCTCCATTACGGTCAGCGCGAGTTCCTGTCCCTGCACTGCCGCCGCCGGCTGATCTGAGATCGTGCCGATCTGTGTGGAAACATCGGAAATTGCCTGGAGGGAGCCGGCGGTATCTGTGGTCAGCACCACGCCGGTCTGGATGATTGCTTTGGTGTTGTCGGTCATCCCGGCCGCGCTCTGTGCGGCCGCGGCACTTTTTGCCGCCAGCCGCTTTACCTCATTGGCTACGGCCGCAGAGCCTTTTCCGGCGGCTCCGGCCCGGGCCGCCTCCACAGAGGCGTTGAGGGAGAGGATGTTGATCTGGAAAGCGATATTCTCAATGTCTTTTGCGATTTTGGTAATCTGCTGCGCCTTGGCGCTGCTATCATCCATGGCGGAGGACAAAGCGGCCATCTGCTCGTTGGCGCTTTGCATGCAGCGGGTGATTTCCTCCGCCTGAGAATGGGTCTGGCCGCTGCTGTTCGCAACGCCGGCCAGCCGGTCCTTGACATGGGTTACCTCGTGGACCAGCTCTTCGGTAGACCGGTTCTGCTCCAGGGATGCCTGGTGCAGCTGTACGGACTGATTGCTCAGCTGCTCCGCCATTGCGGTAAGCCGGTCTGCTGCGGCGCGGAACCCAAGGAGAGTTTCATTCATGGACTGGGTAGAGGGCTCTATCATCCGGCCCGTTACCCGCTTCACCGGGCGGGAAATGGAGCGGGCAAATCGCAGGATCAGCAATACCGAAATCGTAAGGCCCACCAGGGCGGCAAAGACGGAAAACAGCATGGCTCCGTTAATAAAGTGGCAGTAATCCGACTTGGGAGTCTGGTGTGAGATTGTCTGTTTCCTTCAAAAGGGCAAAAAACTGCCATCCATCTTTTCCGGTGCGCTGTCAATCCCCTGTATCAACTGCCCATCCAGGTCATACAGGGCAACGGTGTAAAACTCATAGACCTCCGCGGCCCCTTCCAGCGGGGCCGCACGGCTTGTTCTGGTTGCGGCGGCATCCGGAAAGGGTGTTTGCGTTTCGTCCAGACCCGGGGCGGTCACCGTATTCATCCGGGGATTGCTGGCAATGGTCATCCTGCGGCCGGCCAGCATATGACCACTAAAATCAGAATATTAAGGGTTGTATTGCGCAATATCCGCCTGTTCAGGCTTCTTTTTCTCCCCCGTCTTGTCAAGGAGTCCGCTTGTTTTCCCGTCACGTTCCTGTCGCTCTTTTTCCGGATGATTTTTGTCAATAGGCCGCAAGAAAAGCCGCTCGCTCCATCAATCAGAAACAGCGCGCTGTGCCGGACTGGCGGGCGATGGACTTTTTGCTTACTATAAGCTGAGGGAAGCGCTTTTTCTTTGTGCCGCTGTACATGATTGTTGCTTTTTTTCATTGACGTAGTGGGACCCGTATGATATCATGACAGAGATTTTCTAACTTTTAAAGCGAAGCTGTGAGGAGAAAGCGGAGGACATACATATGGATTACCCAGGGGAATTTTTATTGGCCGGAGAAGGCGCTCCGATCATGGAGACTCACGAGCTGCACAGCGGTATGCGAAGCGTTCAGAATCTGGAGGCCATCATCAATGAAGGACTTCGTGTCGCCCTGCTGGAGGAAACCCCGGATCAATCGCTTGGGGTGCTGCTGAAGTACCTGGGAAAGGCCCTGAACGGAGAGCGGACCTATATCTTTGAGCAGAACGAGTCCGGCGGCGACGACAACACCTATGAGTGGGTGGCAGATGGGGTAGAGCCGGAACAGGAGAACCTTCAAAATGTCCCCCCGGAGGTGTGCGCCAGCTGGTATCGGAATTTCAGCGTCGGCGGGCATATTGTCATTAAAAATGTGGAGGATATTCGGGAGTCAGAGCCGCTTCAGTACGAGAACCTGAAGCGGCAGGGCATCCGGTCCCTTGTGGTGGTGCCCCTGTACGACAAGAAACGGATCATCGGCTTTTACGGCGTGGACAATCCCCCTGTGAAGTCACTGGAATATGCGTCGAATATGCTCCAGACGGCGGCGTATTTTATCGTGTCCTCCCTGAAGCGGCGCAATCTGTTCCGGGAGCTTCAAAAACGGAGCTATCTGGAGGGGCGGCAGAGCCTGGAGGATATTCTGGAGGGAGCCAGGACCGGCATCTGGACCATTGAGCTGGAGGAAGACTGCCGGCCCAGGATGTATGCGGACCGGACCATGCGGATTCTCCTGGGCGTGCCGGATAACATGGATCCGGAAGAGTGCTATCAACACTGGTTTGAGCGCATTGAACCCGACTATGTGGAGATGGTTCAGGAGGCGGTACAGGAAATATTGAGGACCGGACGAGCCGAGGTGATTTACCCTTGGAGCCATCCAGAACTTGGAAAAATATATGTCCGCTGCGGCGGCGTGCCGGACAGGACATTCGAAAAGCCGGGCGCCTGCCTGAACGGATACCACCAGGACATTACAGAAACCATGGTGACGAGGAAAAAACAGGAACAGTCCATCATGGAGCTTCTGGAACGTGTGAGACAAGCCAACTCGGCAAAAAGTGAATTCCTCTCCCATATGTCTCACGATCTCCGCACGCCCATCAACGGGATCCTGGGGATGCTGGCCATCCTGGAAAACAGTCAGGACGACCCCGAGCGGCAAAAGGATTGCCGGAAAAAAATCCGTGTATCGGCAGAGCATCTGCTGTCTTTGGTAAATGACGTTCTTCAGGTAAGCAGACTGGAGAGCGGGCGGCCGGCGGCGGTGGAAGAACCCTTCGACCTTTGTGCCGTACTGGAGGACTGCATCACGGTTTTGTCCCCCCTGGCGGAGGAGCGGACTGTCCGGCTGGAACTGGAGACGTCTGGGCTGCGGCACAACAGGGCGATTGGAAATCCGCTTTACTTAAAGCAAATCCTGATGAGCGTCATTGACAACGCCCTCAAATACAACCGGTCCCATGGCTCCGTATTTGTCCGGGCGGAGGAAACCGCCTTCCGTGAGGGGGTCGCAAGCTGCCGCTTTGTGGTTGAAGATACCGGGATCGGCATCGGGGAGGATTTTAAGAAACACATTTTCGAACCCTTCACCCAAGAGCATCAGGACGCAAGGACCAATTATAACGGCGTTGGGCTTGGCATGTCCATCGTAAAAAAACTGGTGGATCAGATGCGTGGAACGGTCACGGTGGACAGCCGGCTGGGCAGGGGGAGCGTAGTTCAAATTACTCTGCCCATCCGGGTGGACAAAACGTGGAGCGGCCAGCCCACGGCTGAAGAGCCGGAGGTACCGGGCGACGTCGCCGGGATGCGGGTACTTCTGGTGGAGGACAACAAGATCAACTGTGAAATTGTAGAGTATATTCTCAAGGACGCGGGGGCCGAGGTTGTCACCGCAAATGACGGGAAAGCCGCTGTGGACGCGTTTGAAGCATCCGCCCCAGGGACGTTTGACTGTATTTTGATGGATTTGTTGATGCCGGTTATGAGCGGATATGAGGCAGCCCGGGTCATCCGCGGCCTGGCGCGGCCGGATGCCGGGACCGTCCCCATCATCGCACTGTCGGCCAACGCTTTTGAAGAGGACATAGCCCTGGCAAAGGACGCGGGGATGAACGAGCACCTGGCAAAGCCGGTGGACATCCGCAGAATGTTCCAGGTTATGAACAGGCTGAAAGGCCGTTAGGGGCGGAGAGCGCATGACCGCCGGGAGCCGGGCGGATTGGACGCTTGAGAACTGTGGAGATGGAAAAAGTATGAAAAACAAGAGTTTGCCGCGGTCTTTGCGAAGCAGCATCGCGGTGACAATTTGTCTCACGATTTTGGTGTTTTCGTTCCTTGGACTCTCCATTCACAATATGAGCGAAAACACGATTGAGGAGATTGGCACCGCCTATATGGCGGGAATGAACGAGCAGGTGTCGCTGCACTTTGAAACGATCATTGAGCTCCGCCTGACCATGGCGGAGTCCATCGCGCGCATTGCGGCAGGGGACGGGGTGTCCGGTTACGGAACAAGGGAGGAGATCGAATACGGTGCGCGGGCAAGGCATTTTCTGTGCGCCGCTTTGTATTCGCCCGACGGCAGAATTGAGATGATTTTCGGGGACCCCGTGGAGCTCAACCACCCGGAGCCCTTTTTGGACAGCTTGCGAAACGGGGAGCGCAAAGCGGCCTCCGCCGCCAGCGGCAATGGTGACGGCGTGATTTTATTCGGCGTTCCCTGCGAATATCCCATGTCCGACGGCAGCGGCAGCCTTGCCATTGTGGTGGGACTTTCCACCAAATATATGGGTGAGGTTTTGTTCCTGGATTCGGACAAGTCGCTGAGCTATTCCTTTGTAATCCGGAAAGACGGAAGCTACGTCGTCGGGAACGAAGGAGATACCCACGAAAACTATTTTGACCGGCTTAGCGATATTTTTGACGGGCAGGACGCGGACGCCTGCATTGAACAGCTGAAGGCCGCCATGTACGCCGGTGAAGATTATTCCGCTATTGTGCAAAACGGCGGATCGCGCCGCCATATATACTGCACCAATCTCCCCTACTGCGAGTGGTATCTGGTGACGGTTCTCCCCTTCGAAAGACTGGATCATGCTATCTCAGGCATGGAGAGCCGGTGGCTTACCATCGTCTACGCCGCCTCCTTCGCAGTGATCACGATGCTCCTGTGCATATTCTTCCAGTACTTAAAGCTGTTCCGGGACCAGGTATCGGAACTGAAGCGCATGAACGCGGAGATGGACTCAGCCCGGAAAGCTGCGGAGCAGGCGCGGAAGGAGGCGGAACAGGCCAACTCGGCAAAGCAGGAATTCCTATCCAGCATGAGCCATGATATCCGCACCCCCATGAACGCCATCATCGGCATGACCTCTCTGGCCCTGGACAATACGGACAACCCGGAGCAGGTACAGGATTACCTGGAAAAGATCGCGCTGTCCAGCAAGCACTTACTGGGGCTCATCAACGACGTACTGGATATCTCCAAGATCGAAAGCGGCAAATTGATGCTGAATGTGGAGCCGATATCGCTGAAGGAGGCAATGGACAGCATCGTCAATATCATGCAGCCCCAGGTTGCGGCGAAGAACCAGCAGTTCAAGGCGGTTTCCCGGGAGATCCTCTCGGAAAACGTGTACTGCGACGGTGTGCGGCTGAATCAGGTGCTGATTAACCTGCTGGGGAACGCCGTTAAATTCACCCCGGAGAAGGGTTCTGTTCAGATGACCGTGTATCAGGAGGAGCTGCCGGGGAACGCCTCCCAGGTCCGCACCCACTTCCTGGTGAGCGACACGGGCATCGGCATGTCAAAGGAGTATCAGAAGGTCATATTCGAGTCCTTCAGCCGGGAGGACAACACCCGGGTCCGGAAGACGGAGGGGTCCGGCCTGGGCATGGCGATTACCAAGTGCATTGTGGACGCCATGGGCGGAACGATCTCGGTCCGCAGCGAACAGGGCCGGGGCAGCGAGTTCCATGTGGTGCTCGATCTGGAACGGGCGGCGGCGCCTGCGGCGCCGGAGTCCGCGGAGGGCGCCGGGAGAGCGGGCGGCGTGGACCTGAAGGGAAGGCGCATTTTGCTGGCGGAGGACAACGAACTGAACTGGGAGGTGGCAAGGGAGCTGCTTTCTGTCCTTAAGCTGGAATTGGACTGGGCTGAAAACGGAGAGCTCTGCGTGGAGAAATTCAGGAGTTCCCCGGCCGGGTACTACGACGCGATTCTTATGGATGTGCGGATGCCGGTCATGGACGGCTATGAGGCGACCGGGGCCATCCGGGGACTGGACCGGGCGGACGCAGATCTTCCCATCATCGCCATGACCGCCGACGCGTTCTCAGAGGATATTCAAAGGTGCCTGGCGTGCGGCATGAACGACCACCTGGCGAAACCGATTGACATTCAAGCGGTCACTTGTAAATTGAAGAAATATCTAAAATAAGAGATGTCAGGCGGACAATAAAAAGCGCAGGATACGAAAAACCATGAATTGCATATCGGAATGATAGAAGCTCATGCTGTGAACGCCCATCAGCGCCATCTTCGCTCTGGCTGAGCTTATAATTGGAAAAATGGCAAAAAATTTTCCGTGTATCTTCCGCCAGACCGTTCATCATCTGCACCGTCCGCTCTACCGTTCGGAGAGATACGCCCAGCTTGCCAGCAGTATCTTGGGCAAACGATCTCAACGCCGCCGGCATTTTGCCACTGACGTTGTTTCCAATCGCCCGGTTCATCCCCGCTGTCAGAACCTGACCAACTTTCGTCTCCGGGTGAAGGGATTCGTAAATATTCTTCCGGCACTCCAGCAGTTCTCCGTACTTGGTCAAAGACAGTTCGGCGCGCACAACATTTTCGTCAATTTCGGCCAGCCCCGTTTGCTAGGCGTAAAGGGTACAGACGTTACACTTGATCTCCGTCCACCCCAACAATTTTGCCGCTTCCAGACGGTGCAGACCAGCGATGAGGGGATGTTCCTGGTCAATGGTAATGGGGCTGAGCAGACCAACCCCGGAAATGCTCCGAGCCAATTCGTTGATCCCATCCAAATTGACCGGACTCCGCCCAGGATTTGCTCTGATTTCACTGATTGCACTCTTTATAATTCAGTCCTCCTCATCTCCGTTTTTGCTATAAAAAGTCATAGCCAAGAGCGTCGGCCAGCTCCACAGCCTCCTTGTAGCGCAGGGATTCCCGGTGCAGCTTGTCGGAGAGGTTGGGGACGTTGGGACTCCAACCCTACTGCTCGGCCAGCTTTTCCACCAGCTCGCTCATGGTGAAGCCCTCCCGGACAATATAGGCTTTGATCTCATTCCTGATATTCATAAAAATCGTCCTCCTTTTCATAATTGTGTTTGCCATCCGGCGTAGAAATAGGAGACGCTCCTATCAGCCTGGGCAAGTTGTTCACAATGCCCAGGTCATAGGAGCGTACACCGAATTTCGGTATTCAGCGCAATGTCTTCTGAAACCGTGAAAAACCGGCAGGGGGCAACATACCATGTTCGTTGGCCGGTGCTGCGTGTTTCCATGAAGAAGAATCAGCCGCGTGCTGTTTCGTTCCTTGGTTTCACATAGTTTGAAATTCAAAGAGCAAAAAGGGGCCTGCCCTATAATGAGGTTCCGTAACGATGGTTTCATGGAATGTAGTAGAGACAGTCGATACGGCGTATTGCAGAAAATCTGAACAAACGGAGGGATCTGCAATGAAGTCATTATTTGAGGAACTGGGCGGCGCCTATCATCAGGAAGGTAATTATTTCCTGCCCGATTTGTCTCTGCCTGAAACCGCTCCTGTTGGTATCTGGGGGCAGCGGCGGAGACACTACCTGAAAACACAGCGTGAGCCACTCTACAATGCCCTGCTTCTCAGCGGAAAGTTGGATAAACATCTGACTGAGGTTGACATCCAGGCAGAAGCTATATTTTTTCAGTTGGTAGAACAATTGGCAAAACAAGAGGGTGTCACCGAACAGCTTAAAGCAGAAAATCAGATGGAATGGGTCAGACGGATGAACAGTATCCGAAGTAGATTAGAAGAGATTGTTTACAGCGAACTAATCAATATATGAAAAGCATTAAAAACTGGGGGATATGGCGACCATATCCCCCAGTTTTTAATGCTATCTTGACTTAGTGCTGTTTTGCTTTGTGGTCGGCAAGAACTTTACCGGCTTTGCTTTTCGTATTCTTGGAAGTAGTCTTAGACGCGAGTTGACGGCCCGCTTTTCCAACTTTTCCACCATGGTGAACTGCCATATGCGGTCTCCTTTCTTAGTTTTTAATAGGGGACGAAACCGCCAACATCCCCTAAAGTAGTCTCATTTACTGCTTGTCGGCATGAACGGCAATGGGAAACGCTTTAAGCCCACGGGATTTAGCGTAAAGGCGCGTTCCATCGCGGAGTGTAATATACGGCCGAAAAATGTATGCCACAGAAGAATTGTTCGGCGCAGAATTGTTCTTATCGTTCTTCACATCTCGTCCTCCTTTCAAGAATTTTTCAGAGATACGAAAAAGATTTATTGCGAACGTATCGCTGAAACCCCTTGAAAAAAGTGGAGACGACCATATACTTAGAGGTTGTTAGGAGTAAAGTATATGGGCGGTTTAGCCGTCTGAACTTTTCTCAACAGGGCCTTGACTGAGCGGTAACTCAGTCAGGGCCTTTTATATGTCATCCGGCAGTTTGCCGGTAGACACCAGTTAAGTGAGTATCGTAGCTTTAGAGAGATCAAATACAATGGCCCGCTCCTCCCGGATCAGAATCCCATCGGCACGATAGCCATTTTCTTTTAAGTTCCAACCCATGATGCGTTCTAAAGTGTTTAACAAGTCGCGTGCATTCCATCTCACAGACAGTATACCAGATGCCTTTGAACGATAGAACACTGTTGCGTTCTTCTCGTCCGCTTCACACGCCTGAACTGCAACTTGCTTTGTGTCGGCATTGATTAAAAATTTTGCGTATTCTGGTTCGCCAAGTTTGAGGGTAACCGATTTGTTGAACGTGATGCCGTTTTGCGTGAACGAAGCATATGGGACGCCTTCCGAGAAATCAAAAGCTGAGAAGCCCTCCAATATAGACATCACTTACACCTCCCTTGTCTTCCAATTATAACACAGCTCCCGTAGATGTGCAACATCTATTTTGCAAAATTCTTCTCAATATATGTGCTGCTTTCGTTTTTTTCTTGCCTCTCTTGCGTGCCGGCTTACTCACGCCTTTTGCTTTCGCTGACGATCCGCCAGCTTCTGATAAATCCTCATTAACCCCGCCATGCAGCTCGTCTTGGTAGTAGCCGCCACATCGAACCCATACGCTTGCATGACAAACCTGGTGTTCTGCTGGATGATCATATCTGCCATCGATTCTTTTATGCCTGTTATGTGTCTTATGGCGCATTTGGCAGTTTGCTTGGTCTGTAGCTGTCTTTTGGTTCCGTGCGGAAAACATAGATTAACTGGAAATCAATAAGTAAGCCTTCATTACTCTTCAATGATGGAACTCAGCAATTCGGGCCAGCGCGTAAATACTTCTTTTCCTACGATGACTTCATCGACAAGGCCGGAGTTCAGAATATCTATGATCCTACACAAATAAGATTTACCATCAATCCACCATGTTTTATAAGCATCCAGGAAAAATACATGAGTAATAGGTTTTCCTGAGCGATACGAAACATCCCTAAATTCATAGCCATCCAATTGTGTTTCATACACTCCATCAGCGACACGACTTCCAAACGTTGTGGCATAGTAATACTCCTTAATTTCCCATACAATCCGAGGATTAATAATATTAGGAAAGGCACCATCAAAGCGTCTGGATGAGGCACCAATAATATGTTTTTCATCGTCAAAGACGTATACCAATCCTCTGGGATCATCATTGAATCCCAAAGACCCATCATAGATTGATGAACGCCGAATGGTATCTTCCGCCAAAATATTTATTATAGCAGTAAAAAAAGCGATCTGTTTCATTGCCCCCTTCTGCTTATTCATAGGAATTTTACACTGGAAACAGTTTTCTTGATGCAGAGGATATAAGTTTTGAAATGCTTCTCTTGCTGTATTAGCATCCATTAAATTGTAACAGACGAAGTCATTAAGTAAAGCGGCACGTTTATCAAAATACGATTTTGCAGCTAAGATAGTATCATAATCTACGACTATCCCGTTTTGAGAAACAAGCCGATCGATTTCATCTATGGAATAAGTACGAACTATACCTTGCCCTCTGATTGTATAACCAAGTGTTTCAGAAATGTACTTCACCATAGCCCAAAATGGTGGGGACATATGTCTAAATTCAGAAAAAGCTTGCATTAGTTACTCAACCTCCTTGAAAAATTCAGGCAATGTTTTGTTTAGAGATATAGCAATACGTTCAATATTTTCTAAAGACAGATTTCGTTTTCCCAACTCAATATCACTGATATAAGTACGGTGCAAGCCGCAACGGTCAGCTAACTCTTCTTGAGAGATTCCTCGCTCAAGGCGTATTTTCCGAACAGCTTGGCCATAGCGTGTTAAAATATCCATCTGCACACTTGACACCTCCTATCAAAATCATTATAATGGTTTTGCAGACTATCAGTCTACAGACTATAAGTTACGATGGTGGGGTAGTTAAATGGTTCCTGCACTTTTGAAATGGATAGGTAACAAGCAACGCTTTGCCAGTATAATCGTTGCGAATATGCCAACTACCTTTAACAATTATTATGAACCGTTTTTGGGCAGTGGTGCTGTGCTTGCCGAACTTCTCATGCAAGATGATACCAGTTTATACCCACATTTTAATCATGCTTATGGTAGTGATATTCTCCCTTTCCTAATTGATATCTTTAGAAGCGTCAAGGAGAATCCCAATAAAATTATCGAGTACTATAGTAAAGAAATATCTTCTTACTACGAAAATCCAGCGGAACAGTATGAATTAATAAGGAATAGATTCAATCAAGACCACAACGCTTTTGATTTCTGCTTACTATCAAGAACTTGCTATTCTGGAGTTATTCGTTTTAGAAAAGCAGATGGCTACATGAGTACACCAAAAGGCCCTCACAATCCAATCAAGCCATCAGTATTTGCAAATCGTGTTGCATTATGGTCTAATTTAATTCAAAAAGCTGACTTCTATACCGAAAGCTTCGAAAAAGCTATGGCAAAACCACAACAGGGCGATGTGATTTATTGTGATCCACCATACACGCATAGTCAAAGCATTATTTATGGGGCACAAGACTTTAACATTAACATTTTGTGGAACAAGATTGCTGAATGTAAAGATCGTGGCGCTTATGTAATGCTATCTATTAATGGCAGTCGTGAATCAAAGAAAAAAGATATATCAATAGATATCCCCACAGGCTTATTTGACAGAGAGCTAACAGTTAACTGCGGAACTTCAATGATAGATCGTCTACAAAATTCAGGAAAAGATATGGTAGATGAAGTTGTACATGATAAACTTCTGTTAACTTGGTAGTAAAATCGAACGGGGTTCCATCTAAGAAATCGGGGATGGAACCTCTCGTTACAGATGAATTATGACATTTATAAAAATTTACCAATATACAATTGACAAACATCAGTTCTATATGGTAAACTATACTCCCATGTAAGTGGGTCAACTGAATAACACATATAGGCAACAACCCTCTTGTCGCTTGTAAAATACAACGCCGGTACATCAAACTTGCTTCAGCGGAACGAAAAATCCCGCTGGGGCTGGTTTTGATGTACCGGCTTCTTTTTTACCCTGACAACTGAATGACTGTCTGAATGGGATACTCCGCCATGACCTCCGCCGTGGAGAGAGCGAGACAACGCCGCTGAAAAGGGGCTGGAACGCCATTTAGGGAAAGCGGCAAAGCAATATGATGGCAAAACGCCGTCACTTAACCTCCCAAAAATTTACCCTGACGGCATTTTGCCGTCTATCTGTCCTGACCCTGACCGTGACGGCAGAATTGCCGTCACTCAGCCGACTGAAACCAACCCTGACGGCAGTTTTGCCGTCACCTTTGTGCGGCATCACAGGTGATGCCACTTTTGTACGGGTTATCTATGAGAATGGCATCACTCATGATGCCATAGCCCAGACATGAAACGGGCCAAACGTAACTGCCTCAGCGCACCCTCTCAGAAAGAAGCCGACCCCGCCCACTTCCCAAACCCCAGGAGCAACAGAACTATCCCTGTCCACGGGGATAGCGAGCATCGGATTTCGCCCCCCAGGGGGCAAAATCCATTCCCAGGGGAAACCCCTGAATACCCCCTCCTACGGAGGAATCATTTTGAGTACGAACGATGGAAAAGTACGGCTGAAAATCAGACTGACGGTCGAAGAAAAGGCCAAGCTGGAACGTGACGCCGCCCTGTGCGGCCTGACCCGATCCGAATATCTCAGGCAGATTTGTTTGGGCCGACGGCCCCGCCCCAAGCAGCCCCCAGAGTTTTGGGAACTGCTGAACGCCCTGTATGAAATCCACGATAAGCTGGAACGGCTGACCGCCTACTACCCGGAAGCGTCAGAGGAATCTTCCCAGCTTGAAAGGCTCGTCCTGATTTTGCAGGAGGTGGCGTGATGGCGACTACCAGCCTATGGCATATCAAGGGGCGGCTCAGTGACCTGATTGCCTACGTTGAGAACCCGGAGAAAACCGTACCCAAGGGCACCGAGGATTTTTTCAATGTATTTTCGTACATCCAAAACCCACAGAAAACGGCGAACGGCTCCTATGTCACCGCCATCAACTGTCTGAAGCAGACGGCGCTTCAACAGATGATTTTGACGAAACAACGATACGGCAAAGAGGACAACTATATCGCCTGGCATGGCTATCAGAGTCTCAAGCCGGGGGAAGTCACCCCGGAGCGGTGCCACGAGATCGGCGTGAAGCTGGCCCGTGAGATGTGGGGCGACAGGTTTCAGGTCATCGTCACCACCCACCTGGACAAAGGACATCTGCACAATCATTTCTGTTTCAATTCCGTATCCTTCAAGGACGGTAAAAAGTACAATTACTCCAAAGCGGAGCAGCAGCGTCTCCGGGATATTTCAGACCGGCTTTGCCGGGAGTACGGGTTGTCCGTCATAGAGCATGGCCGCAAGGCCCCCAGCCGTCCCGTCTGGCTGGACGAGCAGAGCGGCAAACCCACCCGCTACAACATCTACCGGGCAGATGTGCGGGAGGCCGTGAACGGAAGCCGAACCGTGGAGATGATGGAGCGGTATCTCCGGCGCAAGGGCTATCTCACCGACTTCACAGGCAAGCATTGGAAGATACGCCTGCCGCAGTATCAGCACTTCACCCGGCTGGACACACTGGATGAGCGGTGGACGCCGGAGAACATCAGGCGCAGCCTGGGCGCACAGGCCAGCTTCGGCAATAAGCGCCCCACCGTCAACTTTGCCCCGGAACTGCCGGAGGAACTGCGGGTCTATGTTCCGTTCCAGCGCACCGCCCACATTTACCGGCTGTTCCTCTATTGGGAGTATCAGCTTGGCATTTTGCTCAAAGGGACGGCTTATCAGCCCACCAGCCCATTTCTAAAAGAGGAACTGCGGAAACTGGACGAAATCACCGCCCAGGTGGATTATCTGGCAAAAAACCGTATTGAAACGCTGGACGACCTTCTTTCAGCCCGTGAAGCCCTCCAAAGTGAAATGGACACGCTGACCGGACAGCGGACAAAGCTGCAAAACAGAATACGCAGAGCGTCACCGGCTGAAAAGGAACAGTTGCGGGCTGAAAAGCAGGCCGTGACCGCTCAGATTACCGCCTGCCGCAAGAAATTGAAGCTGAACGTGGGCGTTGAGGAACGTTCCGCCAAAATCCAGAACACGATGGATATGGTCTATGCCAATGAGAAGCAGCACCGCCAGACGGTACAGGCCCGAATGAAGGGAGAGCGATACAGATGACCGCAGAAGAAAGAACAGCAAAAATTGAGGATTATATTGCCAAATTAGATGCTGAATGGCCCGAAATTGAGAAAATTATGGCAAGTCACGAACTCGATTTGGACACAGGGCGGGAGCCGCTTCTCCTTTGCTGTATCCCGCCCGACATGGACTTTACCATGAAAGATGGCCACACCGAATATGAGGTAGTGGGCCGCTTTGACCCAAACAGTGATAAATTTCTGTTGGAACAAATCAGCCGAAAATTGAGAACTGCGGATGATGACTAAAAAGCCGGTCAATCTCACTTTAAAGCGTTGAATTATTGACGGGGATATGGTATACTGATTTCGCAATACACCGTATCCGATTGTCGGAAAGGAGATACCGTGAGCAGACAATCGAAAGAAAACAGGATCACAGCCCTCTACTGCCGTCTGTCCCAGGACGATGGGCGGGAGGGTGAGAGCAATAGTATTGTCAACCAAAAGGAATTGCTTCAAGGATACGCTCGTCAGCACCGCTTCAAAAATTTGCAGTTTTTTGTGGATGACGGATGGAGCGGAACGAACTTCGACCGGCCGAGTTTTCGCCAGATGGAGCAGATGAT
>CAJTSM010000002.1 GCA_910578935.1 uncultured Oscillibacter sp.
TCTCTATAAAATGGTATCTAAACGGCATAGCCGCTTAAACCAACATAGAGCTATTTGTCATAGCTTCAAGCATTTTTTCAGTTGCTGCTTTCGGGAGAATTGACTCACTCCCTACTCACCCACAACCTTGGTTCTCTTATCGTGATTTCTCACAATTCGAGCTCCGTCTGGTGCTTTCTTTTCGTTACGTTGTTTAATTTACAAGGTACACGCCTCACCGGCGGAACGTTTGCTATTCTAGCACGCTCATCCCTGTTTGTCAAGCACTTTTTTGAGATTTTTTTCTTCTCTTTTCGCGCCTGTCTTCCAGGTCCCATGCTATGAAATTTAGCTTCGCTATTCTATCACGTCTTTCGCGGTTTGTCAAGTGGTTTTTTTTCGACCCTTCTTGCCTTCAATCCTTCAACCCCTTGCGCCCCAGCCGCCGTGTCAGACAGCTTTGTTAGATTACCACGACCTTGCCCCTTTGTCAATCCCTTTTTTTACTTTTTTCTCCCTTTTTTTCGTTTCCTGGAATTCCCTTCCTTTTTCCCTTGCTTCCCCTCCTCTATCTCTGGCCGCTTTTGTAAATCTTCCTGTGCAAATCCAGCAGCTTGTGTTATACTGTTTCTTACGGTTCCCTCCACGATTATAAATATGTAAGGAAATATCCGGACCTTTTTATAACATAAGAATTTTGAAAAGGAGATGATCTCTTTGCTGATTCGCCGCATGACCGCCACTTTCGGCAAGCTCCAAGAGCAAACGCTGGAGCTCCAAGACGGCCTGAACATTCTCCAAGCTCCCAATGAAACCGGCAAATCCACCTGGTGCGCCTTTCTTCTTTCCATGCTCTACGGCGTCAACACGAAGGAGCGGGACCGGGGCGGCGTCCTGGCGGATAAGAACCGCTATTCCCCCTGGTCCGGCGCGCCCATGTCCGGCCGCCTGGATTGCCGGGTGGGAGAGGACGCGCTGGCTCTCTTCCGCGCCACCCGCCGGCAGGCCGCCCCCATGGGGGACTTTCAGGCCCTCTACGCCGGCACCGCCGACCCGGTCCCCGGCCTCACCGGGGCCAACTGCGGCGAGACGCTCCTGGGCGTCAGCAGGGAGGTCTATGCCCGCAGCGCCTTTATCCGCCAGGGCGGCGTAACCGTCACCCAGGACCCGGGACTGGAACGGCGCATCGCCGCTCTCATCACCTCCGGTGAGGAGGATACCTCTTATTCGGAGGCGGTGGAGGCGCTGAAAAAGCAGTTAAACCGCCGCCGCCACAACAAAACCGGCCAGCTCCCCACCTTGGAAGCAGAACTCCAGGAGACGGAGGCCCAGCTGGCCTCCCAGGCGGAGCTGACCCGCCAGCGGGAGAATTTGCTGGCCCGCTCGGCGGAGCTGGAATCCAGGGAAATCTCTTTAAAAGAGGAGCTGGCCGCCCAAGACCGCTGGGAACTCCATCGGAAACGGCTGGACCTCCAAAAAACGGAGGAGGCCGCCGCCCTGGCAGAGGAGAAAGCGGAAGCTCTCCGCCGCCGTCTGGAGGAAGAGGGCATCCCCGAAAACGATGTGACGGGCCGCCTTCGGGGAGCGATCGTGAACCTGAACACGGTCCGCAAAAGCGCGGAAAAGGCCCAAGAGGAGTCCGATGCCGCCAAAGCCGCCCTGACCCAGGCGGAGAAAGCTCTTTCCGCCAGTCCCTTCGCCGGGCAGACGGCGGAAGAGGCCCGGAAGTCCTCACAGGCGCTCCCCGCCACTTCGCTGAAGGCATGGGATTTCTGTTTAGCCGCCCTTGCCGCCGGCCTTTTTGCCGCCGCGGGCTTGGGCTTTTGGTCCGGTATGGACGGAATGGGCCCCCTCCAAGGATGGACTTATCTGCCCCTAGTCCCGCTGATTCTCGGCGCGGCAGCGCTGGCCTTCCTGCTCCTGAGGCGGCACGGCGTTAAAAAACACCGGGATACCCTCACTACCCGTTACGGCACCGTCAATCCTCAGGAAATCACCGCCCAGGCGGATGCCTACGCCGCCCTGCTGGCGGACCGGGACGCCGCCAAACAGGCCGCCTCCGCCAAGTCCGCCGCCGCCCAGGGCCTCTGGCAGTCCGTGGACGTGAACGCCGGCGGCATTTTGGAGGAGGTCCGCCGCTTCGCTCCCGCCGCCTATGACATTCCCAGCGCCGACGCGGCCCTCCGGGCCAGCGCCCTCCTCCGCAAGGAACTGGCAGAGGCGGAGAAGGCCGCTCATGAGGCCCGCCTCCGGGCGGAGTTCCAGTCCGGGGAAGCCCCCGAACCCGTGGACTCGGATGCTCCTCCTCTTCTTCCGCCGGAGCGGGGACGGGATGCCGTAACGGAAGAGTTGGAAACCGTCCAGGCAGACCTGACCGCCCTCCGCTCCAGCCTGGACCGTATTGCCGGGCGGCTTCACGCCGCCGGGGACCCTCTGGCCCTCCGGGCCGCCGCTGAACGGCTCACGGATGAGATCGCCGCCCTGGAGGCGGAGTATGCCGCCATCGAGCTGGCCATATCCACCCTGGCCCGCGCCAACACCCAGCTCCAGGGCCGCTTTTCCCCCGCCCTGGGGAAACGGGCCGCGGAGATTTTCGGCGGTTTGACCGGCGGGGCCTATACCGGCGTCATCCTGGATAAAGCCCTCCATGTCTCGGCGGAGCCCGCAGGTACCGGCGTGCCCCGGGACGCGGGGTATCTCTCCGCCGGGGCGGTGGACCAGCTGTACCTGGCGGTCCGCCTGGCGGTCTGCGATTTGGTCCTGCCGCCTGAATATGCCGTCCCCATCGTCCTGGACGACGCTCTGGCCAGTTTTGACGACGCCCGCTGCGCCGCCGCCCTGGCCTATCTCCGAAAAAAGGCGGAAACGCGGCAGATCCTGCTTTTCACCTGCCACAGCCGCGAGGCCGCCTTTTTCCGGGATGACCCCGCCGTTTCCATCCAGGTCTTGACGGCCCCGGCGGAGAGGGTATAGAATAAAATTATTTATTTGATAAAAGAGGAGATCGTTGCCATGAGCGAATGCACCCACGACTGCTCCACCTGCGGCGAGTCCTGCGCGGACCGCCAGGAGCCCCAGTCCCTTTTAAAAGAGCTGAATCCTCACGCCCGGGTGGGGAGGGTCTTCGGCGTCGTCTCCGGCAAAGGCGGCGTCGGCAAGTCCATGGTCACCAGCCAGCTGGCGGTGACCATGCGCCGCCGGGGCCACGCCGCCGGAATTCTGGACGCGGACGTCACCGGCCCTTCCATTCCCAAGGCCTTTGGCGTTCACGGCCAGGCCGTGGGCGGCGAGGATGGCATCTACCCCATGGAATCCCGCACCGGCATCCAGATGATGAGCACGAACCTGCTCCTGCCCAATGAGACGGACCCGGTGATCTGGCGGGGACCGGTCATCTCCGGCGTGGTCCAGCAGTTCTGGACCGATGTCCTTTGGAACTGCGACTATCTCTTTGTCGACATGCCTCCCGGCACCGGAGACGTGTCTCTCTCCGTCTTCCAGTCCATCCCTCTGGACGGCATCGTCGTGGTGGCCTCCCCCCAGGAGCTGGTTTCCATGGTGGTGGAAAAGGCCGTAAAGATGGCGGAGATGATGGAGGTCCCCATCGTAGGCCTCATTGAAAATATGAGCTATGTCCTCTGCCCGGACTGCGGCAAGAAATTCCGCCTCTTTGGCGAGGGCAAGACGGCGGAGGCCGCCAAGCGCCACCATCTGCCCTTGCTTGCCGAGATGCCCCTTGATCCGGCCCTGGCCGCCCTGGCGGACGCGGGGAATATCGAGGACTTTCAGGGCAGCTGGCTGGACGCCGCCGCCGACCTGCTGGAGAAAAAATAAGCCTGCCCCGCGCTTCGCTCCCGGGAACTCTCGGGGCGGGGCGCGGCCTTTTCTCCAAAAATATGTACTGACCGCACAAGGCTCCCCGCCCCGTTTTTGTGGGGAACGGCAATTGCAAAACCCGCCCTGATTCGACATAATATAGTCAGTAAAGTTGAAAAATGGCTGTTTTCCATTTTTCAGCGGTCCGGCTTGCCGCCGGACCGTGCGCAGCGCGCGCGTTTACAGAACTATAAAGTCAAATAAACCGGCCGCCTCCTGCGGCCCCGGCGAAATTCGCCGGTGAAAAGCATCTTTGATGCGTTTCAAGTTTATTGACTATAGTGGGTAACAATATGACATAAGGAGGAACGCACCATGCAGGAGCTGAAAGACCGCATTGTCAAGGAGGGCAAGGTCCTTCCCGGAAACATCATCAAGGTGGACGGATTCCTGAATCACCGCATTGACACGGAGCTGATGGACCACATCGCCGAAGAGTTTGGGCGGCACTTCGACATGGCCGCCGTGGACGTGGTCCTCACCGCCGAGGCCAGCGGCATCGCCCTGGCCGCCGTGGTGGCCCGGCATTTTGGAAAACCCATGATTTTTGCCAAAAAGGCCAAAAGCGACAACATTGAAGGCGGCCTGTATCAAAGCGACATCTTCTCGTATACTTACAAAAAGAAGGTCACCCTCCTGGTCAGCAAGGAGTGGCTCCACCCTGGGGACCGGGTGCTGGTGGTGGACGACTTCATGGCCAACGGCGAGGCCATGCGGGGCCTGTGCGACATCGTGGAAAAGGCCGGAGCAAAGCTCGTCGGCATCGGCTGCGCCGTGGAGAAGGGCTTCCAGGGCGGCGGCGACCGCCTTCGCCAGGCGGGGGTAAATCTCCATTCCCTGGCCGTCATCGAGTCCGCCGAACCCGGCAACATCGTCTTCCGGGAGGAATAACCTCCCCGTCCCGCGAAACCTCCCCGCTCCTTTTCTCGTCTTCATGCATAGACCAATCTGAAAAGGAGGCTTTCCCATGAAACGAATCCTTGCCCTGCTCCCGCTTTGCCTGGCGGCCCTGCTGCTCCTCCCCTCCTGCCGGGGCGGTGCGTCCGAGAGCTCCGAATCCGCCAAGCCCGTCATCTACCTCTACCCGGAGGAGGAGACGGAAATCACCGTCCGCCTGGACTATGACGGCATCCTGACCTGCGCCTATCCCGCCTACAGCGGCGGCTGGACCGTCACCGCCTCCCCGGACGGCACGCTGACGGACGCGTCCGGCCAGACTTATACCTACCTCTACTGGGAGGGCGTAACCCAAACCGAATACGACTTCTCCCAGGGTTTCTGCGTCCCCGGCCGGGACACCGCCGCCTTTTTGGAATGCGCCCTGGCCCAGCTGGGCCTCACCCGCCGGGAGGCCAACGAGTTCATCGTCTACTGGCTCCCCCAAATGGAGCCGAACCCCTATAATCTGATTGCCTTCCAGTCCGCCGCCTACACGGACTCCGCCCGCCTGACCATTGTCCCGGAGCCGGACAGCGTTCTTCGGGTCTTCCTGGCTTGGAAGCCTCTGGAGGCCCCCATGGATCTCCCGCCCCAGGACCTCCCCGCCTTTGAACGCGCCGGTTTCACCGTGGTGGAGTGGGGCGGAGCGGAGCTGTCCCCTTAACGAAACCTGAAGATAAGGAAGTGTCCCTATGTCCCACCAAACCGTTATCGTCCTGGACTTCGGCGGCCAGTACAACCAGCTCATCGCCCGCCGGGTCCGGGAGCAGGGGGTCTACTGCGAGGTCAGGCCCCATACCACCCCTGTAGAGGACCTGAAAGCCCTCTCCCCGATCGGCGTCATCTTCACCGGCGGCCCCGGCAGCGTCTACGACCCCTCCGCTCCCCAGGCGGACCCGGCCCTGTTCCGGCTGGGCGTGCCCATCCTGGGCATCTGCTACGGCTGCCAGCTCCTGGCCCACCATCTGGGCGGCAAAGTGGCCCCCGCCCAGGGCGATTCCGCCCGGGAGTACGGCAAAACCGCAACCTCCTTTGAAACAGACTGCAAGCTCTTCCGGGGCCTTCCCGCCCAGAGCGTCACCTGGATGAGCCACGGGGACTACATGGAGAAGGTCCCCGACGGTTTCCGGCTGACGGCCCGCAGCGCCGCCTGTCCCAACGTGGCCATCGCGGACGAGGACCGGGGCTTTTACGGCGTCCAGTTCCACCCGGAGGTGAACCACACGGAGCAGGGCGCGGCCATGCTCCGAAACTTCCTCTACGAGGTCTGCGGCGCTGTGGGAGACTGGACCATGGAGGATTACAAAGAAACCGCCGTCCGCCGCCTCCGGGAGAAGATTGGAGGCGGGAAGGTCCTCCTGGCCCTCAGCGGCGGGGTGGACAGCTCCGTGGCCGCGGCCCTGCTGGCGGAAGCCGTGGGGCGGCAGTTGACCTGTGTCTTTGTGGATCACGGCCTCATGCGCTTGAACGAAGGGAACGAGGTGGAATCCGCCTTTTCCCACTGGGACATCCAATTTATCCGTGTCAACGCGGAGGACCGCTTCCTGGCAAAGCTCGCCGGCGTGACCGAGCCGGAGGCCAAGCGTAAAATCATCGGCCAGGAGTTCATCCGGGTCTTCGAGACAGAGGCCAAAAAGATCGGCCGGGTGGACTACCTGGCCCAGGGCACCATCTACCCCGACGTCATCGAATCCGGAGCGGGAGACGCCGCCGTCATCAAGAGCCACCACAACGTGGGGGGCCTGCCGGACTACGTGGACTTCAAGGAGATTGTAGAACCCCTGCGGCTCCTTTTTAAAGACGAGGTCCGAAGCTTGGGCCGGGAGCTGGGCCTCCCGGAATACCTGGTAAGCCGCCAGCCCTTCCCCGGTCCCGGCCTTGCCATCCGCTGCATCGGCGAAGTGACAAGGGAGAAACTGGACCTTCTTCGCAAGGCGGATTTCATTTTCCGGGACGAGATTGCCCAAGCGGGCCTTGCCGGAACCATGGACCAGTACTTCGCCGTGCTGACGAACCTGCGCAGCGTAGGGGTCATGGGGGACGGCCGGACCTATGACTACGCACTGGCCCTTCGCAGCGTCACCACCAGCGACTTCATGACGGCGGACTGGGCCCGGATTCCCTACGAAGTTCTGGACCGGGTCAGCGTCCGGGTGGTAAACGAGGTGCCTCAGATCAACCGGGTGCTCTATGACATCACCTCCAAACCCCCGGCGACCATTGAATACGAATAAGTTTTTGAAGTCTCAAATCCATTGCGGTGCAACGCTTTCCTGGTTTTTCGTCCTTCTTTTGATAACGATTTGATAACGTCCCCCATGGGCCATATCACTCTGAATTCCCGGTGGATTGCAGGTGAAAAATATTCCTTTGCGGCTTGCGGGTGACAAAAACCATATTAGAAAGCCCTTACCGATGGCAACGTCGGTAAGGGCTTTCCTGCCGTCTGTCAGTCTTTGCCCTGCCTGTCTTTGAAGGCCGCTGTCAAGGCGTCGCTCAATTCCTTGGGCGGAACTTTGACCCATGGAGCAGTTGGCGGCGCAGTTCTCCGACGACCCGGAGCAGATATTGCCGGAGCCTGGGCCGTTGGAGAGCGCCAAGTCCTACCGGGAGAAAAAGGCAAAGCCCCTACTCGCCAAGATCGTCAAAGTGCTGCGCTCCTTGTATCGGGCCTATGTTGAGCTAAAAGGGAAGTATGAGTGTTTGCAGGGCGACTATGGACAGGCCAGGGAGGGCAACGAGCGATTGTCTGACCGCTTGCAGGAGGTGAAGTTAGAGAACAAGGCCCTACGGGGGACTGTTGCCGACTTTGAGCGAGTGAAGCGGGCTTTCGGCCCGGAGGAAGTAGAGCGGGCCGTGGAGGACGCAAAGCGGCAGGAGGCGCAAGAGCGGAAGCAAAGGAAAGCAAAGCGGAAGTTTAGCCGGGGGGCGAGGTAACGGACAACAGGAGGGTGTTCCAGAGAGCGCCCTCTTGTTTTATACTTGTCGGCAGGTGTATTTTCTGCTACAATGAAAATGATAAAAATGACATTGGAGTTGTATGCTAATGAATAAGAAGAAAATCCCGATTGTACTATTTGGTTTGATAATTTTCTTCATCTCTATCTTCTGGTTTGCAAATAGAAACAAAAGTGATTTTCCGCTTGATGGTAAAGAAGTACGCATTATTACTTTTAATGTTTATCCACAAGATATACCCTGTTATTCGATAACAAACCATGAACGTATATTAAATATTATATCAGCACTTAATGAAATGGCGCGCACCAGCCCTGGTTACCAGATAAACCATTTAGGTGATTATTATTTATTGACACTGGAATTTATAGGAGGCAAGCAGTTATTGCTTGAACTTGATGAAAATGGTTTTTTTCTCAACGACGAAAGCTATATGGCAGATACAGAAGCCCTACGAATCCTTTTGGAGCAAACCTATTATAATAGACAAGGGAACATAGAATAAGGCGGAGAATATGTTGCATTTCCCCGCTTTTTGTGATACTATTTTGATACTAAGAAATTGAGCGGCCAAAAACAGCAGGTGAAATATTAACAAATTTGCGAATGTTATACCTGTGAAAGCGCAGAAAATACAGCCCCATATAATAGGATTTGTCGAATACGAATGACGTTTGCCGCTATATGATTTCAAAAAATTTTTAATGGTCCATTCGGGGGATTTAACATGCCAAAGCAAATAACTGCGTATGACCTCTTAATTTCTTGCCCGCCGGATATAGAAACGTATATTTCTTCCATCGAACTTGCGGCAGACCGTTTCAACAAGGATTTTGGCCGTTTAAACGACATGATTGTCAGGACGGCTCATTTCCCCAGAGATTTCCAGTCTATGACGGGAAAGTCCCCTCAAGCCCTGTCAAACCAGCAGATCATCGACACTTTATATACCTTCGATCTGGTCATCGGTATCTTTGGAAACAAGCTTGACACTCCCACAAAAGAATATGGCCTCCGTGCGGAGGAGGAAATTGAGTACATCATCTCAAAAGAAAAGCGCGCTTTCCTCTATTTCCTGGATGTGCCCGTCCTCCCTTCCCAATTTAATTCCACACAGTATGCGGAAGTCTGCAACTTCAAAAAGCGCCACAAGGAAATCGGAATCAGAGATAAAATTGAAGGTGCAGAAAAACTGAGCGGCGATTTCTACCAACAGCTGACTCTGCACTTTAACAGCATTTTCCAGGGTCCGGCGTTTAAAGAGCAGCACAAAAAAAGAAACATTCTATGGGTTGACGACCGGCCGGAGAACAACGTATATGAACGGACGGCTTTGGAACGGTACGGTCTGGAGTTTACCCTGGCCCTATCAACCGAGCAGGCATTATCGAATCTGCACACCCACAAGTTCTCGCTTGTTATTTCCGACATGGGGAGAAAGGACGGGCCGCGGGAAGGATTCACGCTGTTAAACGAGCTTCGCAAAATAGACCGCGCCATTCCATTCATCGCCTACACCTCATCCCAGAACCCGGAGCAGGTTAAACAAATACTGGACCAGGGTGGGCAGGGGCACACAACCAACCCCACAGAATTGGTCAACCTGGTGCTCCAAAATTTACTGAGGGCGGATTGATCCTCTTCCCGGGTACACATTATTTCCCATTCGGGGTTTTGTCCCCGCATTTAAGCAAGTTTTGGCCCCATCACTTTTCAGCTCCGGCAAAATACCGTATCTCACAGGAGGACTCTCATGGACTTTACTCTCTCCAACGCCTCCCTAAACGCTTCCGCCCGCACCCTGGGCGGCGAGCTGACCTCCCTCAAGGACCCCGGCGGAACCGAATATATCTGGCAGGGGGACCCCGCCTTCTGGTCCGGTCAAAACCCCATTCTCTTCCCCATCGTCGGCAGTCTGAAGGAGGGCCGTGTGGACATTCACGGCAAACCCTTTGAGATGGGCCGCCACGGCTTCGCCCGGCAGAGCGAATTTTCCGCGGCGGAGCAGGGCCCGGACTATATCGTCCTGGAACTCCGGGAGAGCCCCGAAACCTTGGCCCGCTATCCCTTCCCCTTCCTTCTCCAGGTCCGGCACCAGCTCCTGGAAAACGGCTTTTCCACCACCTTCGCCGTGGAGAACCCCGGCCCGGACCCCCTGCCCTTTTGCATCGGGGCCCACACCGCCATCCGCTGCCCCCTCTTTGAGGGCGAACGCTTTGAAGACTACGAGCTGATTTTCGACCAGCCCGAGGACGCGGACACCCTCCTTCTCACCCCCCAGGGCCTCCTCCGGGACGGCGGGGCGGAGCCCATGCTCCGCGGCGGAACCGTCACTTTGGATTACCAAACCTTCCGGCGTCTGGATACTCTTATCTTCCAGGGCCTCCGTTCCAAAAGCGTCTCCCTGCGGCACAAGGCCACCGGCCGGGGCGTTTCCCTGGATTTCCGGGACTTCCCCATGGCCGCCTTCTGGACCAAGCCCGGCGCGCCTTACCTCTGCCTGGAGCCCTGGCACGGCTGCGCCGCCTATACCGGCGAGTCGGGCCGCTTCCAGGACAAGCCCCACGTCCTCACCCTGGCCCCCGGTGAAAGGAAGGAACTCACCTACGCTTTCACCCTGCTGAACGCATGAAACAGGAGCTCTCCGGCGCGCCGCGCCGGAGAGCTCCTGTTTTAACCCTGTAATCGCAGCCGTTGAACGCCGTCTGAGCGGTCGTCTCCCCGTCATACCGCGCCGCTTTCCCTTGCCATACGCCGGTATGGCCATGGAAAATCTCCTTGTCCGGCGGAAAAATCCTCACTCATCCGGCATTCCCCAGCTGTGAATACAGGTTCTGATGTTACCCCGGGAGCTCCTCCTCCCCGGGCCGGATTTCCAAGTAGTAGTGTTCCCGCTCCAAATCCAGCTCCTCGGCGCTCACGCCGCTTTCCAGGTCAAACCCGAGGTCCTGCCCCGCGATTTCCATATTTTCCGTGTTTACCAGCGCGGCGCTTTGCCGGGTAAACGCCAGGCCGGACCCCAGCCGGGTCACCAGGTCGAAGCCTTGGAGTCCCGCGTGATCCGAACCGGAGCATCCGAAATCATAGCTGGGCTCTTTCCACAGGGTACACGCCACATCCACGCTCCCCCCGGCGGGCACCGTCACGGGGAAGCGGAGGTACAGCACCCGCCGGTGGCTTGCCGCCTCCTGAAGCACATCGTCCAGCCGCCCGTCGCTATAGCGGTCCACAGGCGCAGCGGAGAGGACCCCGTATTGGGTCAGAAGCTCCGCCACGGCCCTCCGGTACAGGGCGAAGGGAACCGCCTCAAAGGCCGTCTCCTCTCCGCCGCGGACCTGGGTGCGCCGCTCCTGGGCATAGCGGCGGCACAGGCGGTCCAGCACCGCGTCCATGTTCGTTTCCCTTCGGGTAACGGTGCAGGAAACCCCGCCGATCTCCTCTCCCGGGCGGCAGCCGCCGTCCCGGTAGCCCCCAAGAGTGTACGCCCCGATGTCCTCCCCCAGCACGATCAGCAGCTTCACCTTCGGCTCGTTCCGCTTCCCGTCGGGGACGAAATAACTGTACCGCCGGAAGCTCCCGTTCCACTCACAGCCGTTGAAGCCGTAGGTGAACACCGCTGTCTTTTCCGGGTCTATTTCAAAGGAAACGGCCTGGGTCGCCGCCGGATATTCCTTGTGGGGCGCGGCGAAGTCCGAGAACTCATACACCGTCACCGGGATGTCCAGAACCGGGCCGTCCCCCAGGGCCTGGGCCTGATACTCCCCGCTCTCCAGAAGGGCCTTGTACCCCCTCCAGCTGTTCAGCTCCATGAGATTCATGGTGTCCGGCTCCTCCGCGCCGTAGGTGGACCCGAAGCCCCCGGCGTAGGCTCCGGCGTACAGGACCGCCTCCACGGCCTCCCCGTCCGCCGTCACGGCGGGCAGCTCCTCCGCCAGATCAGCGAAGCGCCCGGCGAAGGGGTACAGGGCCGTCACGGTAATATCCGCCTTCGTGGGGTTGCTCAAGATGTAAACGTCCGTCACCCCGGCCCCCCACCGCCGCGTCTCGCCGTAGCGGTTCGTCCCCGGGGCGAAGTTCCAGGTAACCGTCCGTTCCGCCGTCAGCCCGGCGGGGTTCTCTGCGGTGTCCAGCGGAAGCACCGGCCCGGCGTAGGACAGGAAGGTAATCCCGTCCTCCACGCCGTCGTATCCGCCGTATTCGCCGGACTCGCCGGGGGCCATGGGCGCGCTGTCCGCCGGGGCGTCCCCGGACACACCGGCGCTCCCGGAGTCCCCGCCGCCGGACACGCCGCTTTCATAGCCCCAAAAGCCCCCGGTAACACGCCAGCCCAGGCCCAATCCGATTACCAGCGCCAGGCACGCCGCCAGGGCCGCCCAGCGTTTCCATCCGGCCCGCCGCTTCCGGACCTCCAACGCCTCCTCCACCAGGGCCGGGTCCGTCAGCCCCAGTACCCGGAACAGCCGCTCCGCTCTCATACCGCAATCCCCTCCTTTTCCAAGTATCCCCGCAGAGCCTTCCGGCTGCGGAACAGGGAGGATTTTACCTTTCCCTCCCCGCAGCCCAGGGCCTTCGCCACCTCCGCCACGCTCTCGCCGTACCAGTACCGCCGGAGGAACATGGCCCGTGCCTCCTGGGAAAGTCCCCGCAAAAAGGCGCTCAGCAGCTCCGCCAGCTCTCCGTCCTCCACGCTCCGCGCCGCTCCGGCCGGGGCGGGGAGGCAGTCCTCCAGCTCTCCCAGCAGCAGCTCCGCGCCGCCGCCCCGCTTTTCCGCCCGGCGGCTCTTCCAGCGGTCCAGGGACAAATTTCGGGTAATCTGTCCCAGCCAGGTCCGAAAGGCCCCCGGCCGGGCCGGGGGAATCGCCTCCCAGGCCCGGAGATATGTGTCGTTGACGCACTCCTCCGAGTCCTCCCGGCTCCGCAGCAGGTTCCAGGCGATGCTGTGGAGCAGCTTCCCATATTTCCCGTCGGTTTCCCGGATGGCCCGTTGGTCCCGGCTCCAGTATAACTCAATAATCTGCCCGTCCTCCAAGCTCCCCGCCTCCTCTCTGTTCCTTCTTAATAATTCAAACGAAAAAATCCCCGGCCCGGTTTCGCGGGGGAAGAAAAATCTTCTATGCGCCCAGCGGTTGGAAAGAGGGGCCCGCCGCGGCGGCGGGCCCCTCTTTTCTTTTTACCGTCATTTCCGCCTGACCGCCGAGGAACCGATCCCCAACTCCAAGCGGTATTTTGCCACGGTCCGGCGGGCCACCCGGACCCCCCGTTCCGCCAAAAGGCGGCAGAGATCCTGGTCGCTGTAGGGACGGCGGGGGTCCTCCTCCCGGAGGAGGGCCAGCAGAGCCTGTTTCACTGCCTGGCGGGAAACCTGACCGCCGCTGACGGGCAGGCTGAAAAACCAGCGCAGCGGATATGTACCCTGACGGCACTGGAGATATTTGCCCCGGACCGCCCGGGAAACCGTGGAGGGGTGAAGTTCCAGGCTCTCCGCCAGGGCGGACAGGGTCATGGGGGCCAGGGCTCCCGTCTCCCCGCGAAAAAAGGGTTTTTGCGCCTCCAGCACCGCCTCCGCGCAAAGGCGGAGCGTGCCGCCCCGCCGCTCCAAGCTGCTGAGCAGCCACTTGGCCTGCTGGAGCTTTTGCCGGAGATAGTCCTTGGTTTCCTTTTCTTCCGAGCTTTTCATCAGCCGGAGATAGTAGTTGTTGACGGAAACCCGGGGAAGGTAATACTCATTTAAGACAACCTTCCACTCCCCCTCCAGCTCCGCCACAAATACGTCGGGCCGGACATAGGCCGCCGGCTCGGCGGGCTGAAACGCCCGGCCGGGATGGGGTTCCAGCGCGGCGATCACCCGCTCCGCCGCCCGGACGGCCTCCACGGTGGTCCCCAGCTTTTGGGCGATGGCCGCGTAATGCTTCCGCCCCAGCTCCGGGAGGAAACGGGCGGCAATGTCCATCGCCACAGGGTCCGCCCTTCTCTGGCGGCTGAGCTGAAGCAGCAGGCACTCGGAGAGTGACCGGGCCCCCACTCCCGGCGGGTCCAGGCTCTGGAGGGTGTCCAGAGCCTGGTCCGTCAGCGGCCGGGGGATTTTCATGGCGCTGAGGCCGTCCAGGTCCTCCTGGCTGAGATAGCCGTCCTCATCCACCAGCTCCGCCAGATACCCGCACAGGGCGCTCAGCGGCTTTGAAAGGCGGAGACGGTGAAGCTGGTCCCGGAGAAACGCGGACAGGCTCTCCAGGTTCCGGTCCTCCCGCCCGGCTTCCATCGCGGTTTCCTCATAGGCGAAGGTCGCCCGGTTCCCCAGGCCGCCGTCAATCCACACAGCCTGGCGGCGGAGCTCCTCATAAGCGGCCTCCGGCGGGTCCGATTGGTCCAGAAGGGGATTTTCCTCCGCGCACCGGCCAATGTATTCCAGCAGCTCCATGGAAGTCATCTGCAAAACCTCCATGGACTGGAGGAGCTGAGGCGTCAGCTTTAATTCCTGCCGCAGTTCGGTTTTTAATTGGACAAGACTCATGAGCCCTCCTGTGGAGCCCGGCCTCCCGGCCAGGCCGTCTCACCGGGACCCCGGAGGGGTCCCTATTTCACATACTTCGCCACCTTCCGGGCCGCTGTGGCCTGGGAAATTCCCAGCTCCTTCGCCACCGCCACGGTGGTGCCCCAGCGGCGGTAGGACTCCCGGATAATCTGCCCCTCATAAGCCTCCATCCGCTCCGCCAGGGTGCCTTCCCCGGCGGGAGAGGGGCCGGCCCTTTCCCCCGCGTACTCTCCCGGGAGGTGCCCCAGGTCAACAATGGGGTCCTGAACGGTAATGGCCAGGCGCTCCACCAGATTCTCCAGCTGGCGGACGTTTCCCGGCCAGTCGTACCGCTCCAGGAAGGAGAGGAGACGGGGGCTGAAGGTCAGGTTCTTCTCGTACTCCCCGCAGAACCGGGCCAGGAACTGATGCGCCAGGGGGAGGATGTCCTCTCGCCGCTGCCGCAGGGGCGGGATGTGGATGCGAATGACATTAAGCCGGTAAAAGAGGTCCGAGCGGAAAAGGCCCCTCTGGACGGCCTCCTCCAGGTTCCGGTTGGTCGCCACCAAAAGGCGGAAATCCAATTCAATCCGCTTGTTGCCGGAGAGGCGCTCGATCGTCTTCTCCTGGATGAGCTGGAGGAGCTTGGACTGAATATGGGGGGGCAGCTCGCCGATCTCGTCCAGGAAAAGGGTGCCGTTATTGGCCAGCTCGATCTTGCCGATTTTGCCGCCGCTGGCGGCCCCGGTGAAGGCCCCCTTCTCATAGCCGAAGAGCTCCGACTCGATCAGGTTCTCATGGAGCACGGCGCAGTTGACCTCAATGAAGGGCCCGTCGGCCCGGTTGCTCATGGCGTGAATGGCCTTGGCCACGGCGCTTTTCCCAACGCCGGTTTCCCCGGTGATGAGAATGTTGGCCTTGGTGTTGGCCGTGTTCTGCATCAGGGTCCACAGCCGCTGCATGGAGGCGCTTTTGAAAATCAGGCTGGTGGAAGTGGCCCGGGTGCGGAGTTCGGCGATCTCCTGGGTGTACTGCTGAAGGGAATCCTGTAAATGCCGGTAATTCCGCTGGATGGCATTGATCTGCTCCATGGAAACCGTATTGAAGCAGACGGCGAATTTCAGTTCCCCGGCCCTGTCAAAAAGAGGGATGCCCACGGTCATGACATTTTTGTGGGTGTGGTTGATGGTCTGGGTGGCGGTGATTTTCCGCCGCTGGCGGATGACCTCGGCGGTGACGCAGGGGGAGAACGTGCCGTCTGCCTCCAGATCGAAGGCGGAGCGGCCCACGATGGAATTGTGGACAAAGCCGAAGTTTTTCTCGTAGCTCTCGCTGACCCGGAGGATGACGCCCTTGGCGTCGGAGAGCATCATGTCGTCCGCCAGGACTAAGTTGTTCTCGGGGCTGAGGATGTCGAAGAGGCCCCGGAGGTTGATGTCGTCGTCAAAGAGGGCGGTGAAGTCTGATGCCTGCGGCATGGCGGGGCCTCCTTTTTAATCCCCCGTAAGGGGGTTTTTACTCGCCCTGACGGGCGGGGCGAGTACCCGCCCCTTCCCCGCTTGGGGAATCACCCCCAGAGGGCGGACAGCATGGGAATGACCTGCTTCTTCCGGGACATGATCTTGGGCAGGAAGGCGCAGTTCTCCTCCCCCTTGATCCCGAAGGCCTGCCGGATCGTATCCTCATCCCCCACGAAGAGGAGCTGTGTCCCCTCCAGCAGCACGTCGGTGATCATCAGCACCACGCTTTGGAGTCCCCGTTTTTCCCGGGTTTCCGCCATAACGGACAAAAACTCGCTCAGGCGCTTCAGCAGCCGGCCGGAGTCCATGGTGGTGATCTGGCTCACCGCCAGGTTATGCCCGGCGATGTGGAACTCCTTGTAGTCCGTCTTCAGCATAGCTTCGGCGGTCTTGTCGTCGCCGCAGGCGGCGGAGAAAATGGCCTGTCCCAGGTCCTCCAGCCGGACGCTTGCAATGCGGGCCATGCGGTTGGCGATGTCGATGTCCCGCTGGGTGCAGGTGGGGGACTTGAACATGACCGTGTCCGACACAATCGCCGCCGCCATGAGCCCCGCCATCTTGGCGGTGGGCATCAGGCCCTTCTCCTGGTACATCTCCGCGATGATCGTATTGGTGCTGCCCACGGCCTCATTCCGGACATGGATGGGATTTTTCGTCTCAATGTCCGCCAGGCGGTGGTGGTCGATGATCTCCAGAATGTCCGCCTGGTCCAGCCCGATGACGGACTGGGACTTCTCATTGTGGTCCACCAGCACCACCCGCTTCCGCCGGGGGCGGAGAAGGTGATAGCGGGACAGCATGCCGACGACCCGCTCCTCATCGTCCAGGATGGGATAAGCCCGGAAGCGGCTTTCCAGCACGGCGTTTTGCACGTCGTCGATATAGTCGTCCAGGTGGAAGCAGACGATGTCCCGGCTTTTGCACACCCGGGCGATGGGCAGGGCATGGAAAATCAGCCGCAGGGCCTGGTAGGCGTCGATGGGCGTGGAGATGACGCAGGTATTCCCCGCGTGCTCCAAAAACTCCGGGGGCACCTCCCCCTGGCAGATAATCACGCAGTTTACCTGAAGGTCCAGGGCCCGCTGGACCATATCCGGCTGGTCGCCGCAGATGACCACGCTGTCCCGGCTGGAGAAGAGCAGGTTTTCCCGGCTGGCGGGCAGGGCAATGGTCACCTCCCCGGAAACCAGGTCCGGCGTGTCGGCGCTCTCGTGGAGGAGCTTCCCCTCCAGAACAGAGATCAGGTTGAACACCGGGATGTCTTCCACCCTGGGGTTGCGGACGGTGGTAATGTCATAGTTCGCCACGTCCCCGGCGGAGAGGGTCCCGTAGAGGGTCCCGTCCTCATTGGCCACAGGGAGAATGGAGATCCTCCCCCCCTGCATGGCCTGCCAGCCCCGGCTGACGGTAGCGGCAGCGGAAAGGGTGGGGGGCGTGTCATAGTCCAGGTCCCGGACCTGCGTGCGGACATTGTCAATGAGCCTGGGGGGCTGGAAACCGAAGCGGTCCAGAACGATCTGGGTTTCGTCGCTGATCTGCCCCAGCCGGGCGGCCTGGTACTGGCGGTTGCCCAGGGCGTTTTGAAGGGCGGCGTACGCCATGGCGGAGACGATGGAGTCCGTGTCCGGGTTCCGGTGCCCGGTGATATAGATGGTGTCCATAGGAAGTGGCTCCTTTCGCGTTCTACGTTCATTATGCTTCCCCAAAGGGGAAATGTCAATCTTTAAGGCGGCCGGAACGCTTTTTCCGGGAAAAAATCCTTTGGATTTGTTAAATTCCTCTTGCATTGGAAAACCCGCTGTGGTATGATATTTCAGCATTCCGCACGGCACGCCGACTTTCCGTCTGTGTCCGGGGAGAGAATTCCCGGGTTGGCGGGGGGGATGAAGCCGCCGGAGGACCAACTAAACTGAAATTGGAGGAACAAACACCATGGCAAATTCCAGCGTCGTATCCATGAAGGCCCTGCTTGAGGCGGGCGTCCACTTCGGCCACCAGACCCGCCGGTGGAACCCCAAGATGGCTCCCTATATCTACACGGAGCGCAACGGCATCTATATCGTGGACCTGCAAAAAACCGTCCGCAAGCTGGAGGAGGCGTACAACTTCGTCCGCCAGCTCTCCGAGTCCGGCCAGTCCCTGCTGTTCGTGGGCACCAAAAAGCAGGCCCAGGACGCCATCCGCGAGGAGGCGGGCCGCTGCGGCCAGTACTATGTCAACGCCCGGTGGCTGGGCGGCATGATGACCAACTTCAAGACCATGCGCACCCGGGTGGACCGGCTGAACCAGCTCAAGGCCATGCAGGAGGACGGCACCTTCGACATGCTGCCCAAGAAGGAAGTCATGAAGCACCTGGGCGAGATCGCGAAGCTTGAGAAATATCTCGGCGGCGTGAAGGAGATGAAGAAGCTTCCCGGGGCCCTCTTCATCGTGGACACCCGGAAGGAGCGCAACGCCATCGCCGAGGCCCACAAGTTGGGCATCCCCGTGGTGGCCATTGCCGACACCAACTGCGACCCCGACGAGATCGACTATGTGATCCCCGGCAACGACGACGCCATCCGGGCCATCAAGCTGATCTCCTCCATCATGGCCAACGCCGTGCTGGAGGGCCGCCAGGGCGAGCAGACCGAGGACAACGCTCCCGAAGCAGCCGCCGAGTGAGATCCGGCAGAACTATAGATTTGGAGGAACGCAATTATGGCTTTTAGCGCGACTGACGTAAAGAACCTGCGCGAGATGACCGGCGTAGGCATGATGGACTGCAAAAAGGCCCTGGTGGCCACCGACGGCGACATGGACAAGGCCGTGGAGTGGCTCCGTGAAAAGGGCATGGCCGCTTCCGTGAAGAAGGCGGGCCGCGTGGCCGCCGAGGGCATGGCCTACGCCGCTGTCATCGACGGAGTGGGCGTGGTGGTTGAGGTCAACGCCGAAACCGACTTTGTGGGCAAGAACGAGAAATTCGTGGACTTCGTCAAGGGCGTGGCCGCCACGGCCGCCAAGGAGAACCCCGCCGATCTGGACGCCCTGATGGCGTGCAAGTACAACGGCACCGACCTGACCGTCACCCAGCAGCAGCAGGAGATGGTCCTGGTCATCGGCGAGAACATTAAGGTCCGCCGCTTTGCCCGCTTTGCCGAGGGCGTGTCCGTGCCTTACGTCCACGCCGGCGGCAAGATCGGCGTGCTGGTGAACCTGGAAACCGGCCTCACCGCCGGGCAGGTCACGGAGCTTGGCAAAAACATCGCCATGCAGATCGCCGCCCTGAACCCCCGTTTCTGGGATAAGTCCCAGGTGACCCAGGAGGTGCTGGACGAAGAGAAGAAAGTCATGCTGGCCCAGATGGAGAACGACCCGAAAATGGCCAACAAGCCCGCCCAGGTCCGGGAGAAGATCGTCATGGGCAAGCTGAACAAGTTCTACGCCGAGAACTGCCTGCTCCAGCAGGACTCCGTCCGGGCCGACGTGTTCGAGGGCACCGTGGAGGCCTATATCGCTCACGCGGCCAAGGAGCTGGGCGGTGAGATCAAGTTCAAGGACGCCATCCGCTTCGAGAAGGGCGAGGGCATCGAGAAAAAGCAGGAGAACTTCGCCGACGAGATCGCCTCTCTGGTGAAGGGATAATTCCTGAATATCGACCGCATCAAAAGGACCTCCGCCACATGGCAGAGGTCCTTTTTCGCGTCCTTTGAAACTGCCGGGGTTCCGGGGGAATGGAACCGTAGGGGCGGCCCCCCTGGGCCGCCCGTTCCCCGGGAATCTGGCGGTTTCGGAAGACGGGCCGCCCATTCCCCGGGGGCCTGGCAGTTTCGGGAGACAGGCCGTCCGTTCCCCGGGAGTCTGGCGGTTTCGGGAGACGGGCCGCCGAAGGCGGCGGCCCCTATCCTGTTATTTCACATACGCCCGGTTCAGGAAGGTCACAATCTGTCCCCGGGTGCAGGGATTGTCGGGGGAGAAGGTGGTGCCGTCCCCGGTGCCCTTGGTGACGCCCTGTCCCACGGCCCAGAGGACCGCGTCATAGTAGAGGCTGTCCTTGGGCAGGTCCTTGAAGGACGGGACGGACCCGGCGCTGGTGCCGCTGTCGTTGGCCTTCCAGATGAAGTACATGGCCTGGCCCCGGGTGCAGGTCTTGTCGGGGGCGAAGGTCCCGGACTCCTCCATGCCCATCTCCGCGGCCCACTGGATGGCCTTGTAGTAGTAGGCGGAGGCGTTGACCACGTCGGCGTATTCAGCCTCCATGGTCTTGGGCTCCGGGGAACCGGCGGCCCGCCAGAGGAAGGTGACGATCTGGGCCCGGGTACAGGGCTCGCCGGGGCCGAAAGTGGTTGCGGTTTTGCCGTTGGTGATCCCCTTCTCCACGGCCCAGGAAATCGCCGGGGCAAAGGGGGACGTGGCGGCCACGTCGGCAAACTTGGGCGCGGCAGGGGCTGTTTCCGCGGGTTTCTGGGTGCCGGCAGGCTGAGCGGCATCGGGCACCGCCTCACCGTCCTTGATCACGGTGCCCTTGCGGACCCAGCCCGCGTACAGCGTCATGTCGGCCGTGACGGGAGTGGACTCCTTCCAGGGATACAGCTTGCCGTCCTGGTCCTTCATGCACCAGGCGTAAAACTCATGACTGGTGAAAGGCGCGGTCAGTTTTTTGCCGTCGGGCAGGTTCACGGCGGCGCCCTTGGCCACGGTCTGGTCCTTGGGAATCTCGCTCTGCTTCGGATCTTTATAGTTCAGGTCAAATTTTACGGTGAAGGGGCCGTCGAGATTTGTGAGATTGCTCCCCACCTGGAATCTGGCTTTCGCCGTATTGAAAATGTCGGAACTGGAGGCATCCAGGATTTCCTTCCCCCCTTCGGGGACGACTTCCAGGAAGTTATTCCCGGAGAGCTGGAGGTCGACATAGCCTCTTTTCGCCTTACCTTCTAAGGTCAGGATGAGTTCCCTGACGGGGTAGATCCCATCCGGATAGTATTCACCGGGGTAGGCGTTGTGGTTGATATTCTCATAGCTTCTCCCGTAGGAAATTTTGGTTAGCCGGAGGCCCACATCGCCAAAGTTCCCGCTGAGAAGACTCTTGGCCGCCGTCTCCCAATCGGAAGGCTGGCCGTTTGAATACAAAGTCCGTTCCAGGGGGCGCCAGTCCAGGCACACGTTGCCAACGGGACAGGCGAGGGTGACTTCGACTTTTTCCGCCCCGATGTCGATGACCCCAGGCTTTACCACCACGCTGGGGGTGGTCTTGGAAGCGCGCTTCCACTTGGCGACCAGCTTCATAACCGAGTCGGTGATTGTGTCGCCAGCCCGGACCTGATGGTCATAGTCCAGGGTATCATACCAGCCCTCAAAGACATACCCCTCCCGGACAGGAGTGGGCAGCTCCGGGACGACGGGGTTGTCCAGGAACAGGAGATCCGATGCTCCGGCGGGCAGCTTTCCGGGGTCGGGAATCAGGCCGATTTCATACTTGCCCGCGGGCTCCCAATGGGCTTTTACGATTTCGCTTTTGGTGAAGTTGATGTTTGCAATGCCGGGATTCTCCGTGGGGCTGACCAGATACCAGCACACAAAGCGATAGCCCTCCCGGGTGGGAGTTTCGTTCGGGATGGCCACCAGGTGTTGGACCTCCCCATTGCCGCCGGTGACGCTTTGGGTCCGCAGAGTCTTTTGGGTGTTTCCGTCGGCGTATTTTCCGCCGTTGGCGTCAAAGATAATGTTGAACTCCTGGGAGATTTCGTAGCTCCCCTCCGTCCGGTCGCCGCTGGGGTCACCCACAGGCCCGGTTACACCTCCCGAAGGCCCGGTGTTCACATTGCCGGTCGTGGCGCCTTCGTCCCGCTCCAGCGGAGGGGTGGAATCCACGGACGAGGTGTCCGTGCTCGCGGCCATGACCGCCATGGGCAGCAACCCCAGACACAGGATCAGGGCCAGCAGCAGGGTCAGGACCCGCTTGGTTTGTTTCCGCATAATCGTACGCTCCTTTTGCTTCGTTTGTCCGCTTCCGCAGCGGCGAATCCGCCTTCCATTATAAACCACTCCGGAAAGAGGCGCAAGGGTATCCCGGATAATCCCGCAGAAAAGCCACCTGTGGGGCGGAAAAGCGGCAAAAAAACATCCCCCCATCCGCTCCTCCGGCGAATGGGGGGCCTACCCATTGATCGGATCATTCATTGGACCGTACCTCTAGTTTTCTTAATCTGCCGTTCATTGAGAATCCGGGGGGTGTGGGTGACTCGGGTTTTCCAATCCATGAAACAGTGTCTGCGTCGGCCTATTGGTCCCGCGGGCTCAGCATAGTGAGTGGTGTTTCGTCTTTGGGAATTGCCTGAGGTCACGCGTTTGCCGGGTATGCTGAAAAACTGAACGGCGCTGGAAGACGTGGGTTTCCGTGTCTGACTAGTACACTGGACTCACCTCTTTCTGTAGCTAAAATATACAATATTTTTGGAAAGCTGTCAACCCCTTTTGTGAAATTTTACGTTTTTGCCAAAGGCGAATCGATTACCTCCGGCGAAACCCACAAAGGGCCGGGGCTGCCGCCGGGATTTTTCCTTGTGCTTTCCGGGCTTTCATGGTATGATCGTCTCGTTAAAATTTGCACAGATGGAGGAAGCGTTTTGAAACGAGAGGAAATCGTGGTCCCGGAGGGGGAGATCGCCCGCCAGCGGGACTTTCAGAAGAAGATCCGGACCATGTTCCAGAGCCGGGGAGCCCACCCCCTGGCCAGAGTGGAAACCTTCGGCTGCCAGCAGAACGTGGCGGACGGCCAGCGGCTCATGGGTATGCTGGAGGAAATGGGCTTCGCCTTCACGGAGGACGCCGGGGAGGCGAACCTGGTGCTGCTGAACACCTGCGCCATCCGGGAACACGCGGAGCAGCGGGTGTTCGGAAATCTGGGGATTCTGACTCACTCCAAAAAGGAGAACCCGGAGCAGGTCATCGTCCTCTGCGGCTGCATGGCCCAGGAAGAGCGGGTGGCGAAGCGGGTGAGGGAATCCTACCGTCACGTGGACCTGGTCTTCGGGCCCCAGGCCCTGTGGCGCTTCCCGGAGCTTTTGTGGCAGGTTTATGAGACAAAGAAGCGGGTCTTCTCCATCGCCGACGAGCACGGGGGAATCGCCGAGGGCCTGCCCGTGGTCCGGGAGCGGGGGGTGAAAGCCTGGGTGTCCATTATGTACGGGTGCAACAACTTCTGCTCCTACTGCATCGTGCCTTATGTCCGGGGCCGGGAGCGGAGCCGGGAGTCCGCCGCCGTGCTGGCGGAGGTGCGGGAGCTGGTGGAGGCCGGGTACAAGGACATCACCCTCCTGGGCCAGAACGTGAACTCCTATGGAAACGACCTGGATACGGGCTATCACTTCCCGGACCTGCTGGAGGACATCGACAAAATTCCCGGGGACTATTGGGTCCGCTTCATGTCCAGCCACCCCAAGGACGCCACCCCCCGGCTCTTCGACGTGATGGCGAAGTGCCCCCACGTGGCGGAGCAGCTGCACCTCCCCTTCCAATCCGGGAACGACCGGGTGCTGGGGGAGATGAACCGGCGCTATACCCGGGGGACATACCTGGAGCTGATTCATTACGCCCGGTCCGTCATGCCGGGGCTGGTGGTGACCAGCGACGTCATCATCGGCTTCCCCGGGGAGACGGAGGCGGAGGCCATGGACACCGTGTCCCTGGTGGAAGAAGTGGGCTTCGACGCCCTGTTCACCTTTATTTACTCCCCCCGGCCCGGCACGAAGGCGGCGGAGCTGCCGGACCCCGTGCCCCGGGAGGAGAAGCAGAAGTGGTTCGACCATCTGCTGGAGGTCCAGAACGCCCGCTCGGCGGAGATCCACGCCGGGTACGTGGGAAAAACCGTCCGGGTACTGGTGGACGGCGAGAGCGAAGACGGGGATTACCCCCTCTCCTCCCGGACAGAGGGAAACCGGCTGGTGCGGCTCAAGGGGGACAAGTCCCTGATCGGACGCTTCCTGGACGTGAAGATTACCGGCAGCAACACCTGGGCCCTGTACGGGGAAGCGGTCTAAACCCGGGCCATCCACTTCCCCAGGGAGACGGCCTTTTGAAACAAAAGCCGGTCCTCCAGAAACCGGAGACCGCACCAGGCGTCACGGTAGTCCTCCACCAGGTGGAGCTGTTCCGGGGTCAGGACCTTTTTCACGGCCTCCCAGGCCATATCCTGCCGTTCGTTCCAGCGGCTGTAGTCGATGACATCCAGCCTCGCGTCCAGGAGCAGGTGGTTGGAAACGTACTGAAACAGGCAGTCGAGATATTCGTCCATTGCTTTTCTCCAACTCTTCAAAATAATATGCACAACTGAGATACTTTGATCTATAACTCCTTCGTTTGTGCCTGTCAATAGGAAAGAGGCTGAATATGACATTTTCGGAAAAATTGATCAAGCTTCGGAAGAGCGCCGGTTTGACGCAGCAGGAGGCGGCAGAAGGGGCCGGGCTGAGTCTTCGGGGTTACCAAAATTATGAACACGGCCTGCGGGAGCCGAAGATTCCCATTCTCATCGCCCTAGCGGATTTCTATGACGTCTCCCTGGACGAGCTGGTCTGCCGGGAGCGGCCCAAGGAGCCGGAGGCGTGAAAAAGACCCCGCGCCGAGGCGCCGGGTCTTCCAGGCAGTTATTGACAAATGTGGTATAATCGAAACAGGCAGGAGAGGCGGGGTCCATCCTCTTTCAAGTGGAAAGAGGTGAGGCCTATGAGCGCATTGGAGGTCATCGCACTACTTACGCTTGTGATTGCGGCCATCCAGTTAGGTTTTAACCTAAAGAAATAAGCCGCCCCCCAAGCCCTAGCGGAAGACGGCATATTCTCAAGCTATAAACTTGGAAGAGTTTGACCGCCATCCGGCTAGCACCCGGCTGACCGCCCTCTTTCCTCTATTATACCCAACCCCGCCCCGGCTGTCAAGGGGCGGCACGAATTTAGGAGTGTCCAGCTGCGCATTCTATAACAGGGCCATCGTGCAGGGGCCGCCGCCCCCGGCGGCCCGCCGGTACAAGGATTGGCGCATCAGGCCGCCCAAGGGGGCGGCCCCCACAGGATCAAATCTCCCCATTGGACACGCCCTACGAATTTGGAGGTCCTCCTATGAAAATCGTCACCCTGTTGGAAAACACCGCCCGCCGGCCGGGCCTCACCGCCGCCCGGGGACTTTCCCTTTATGTGGAGGCGGCCGGGCACAGAGTCCTCTTTGACATGGGGCCCGACGGGGCCTTCCTGGAGAACGCCCGGGCCCTGGGGATCGACCTCTCCGCCGCGGACGCCGCCGTGCTGTCCCACGGCCACTCGGACCACGGCGGGGGGCTTGCGGCCTTCTGCGAAATCAATTCCACAGCCAAAATCTATCTCCGCCGGGAGGCTCTGGGGGCCTATTACGCCGTGCTGCCGGGACAGGAGCCGGGCTACATCGGCCTTCCCCCGGAGCTGGAGCGCCTGGCGGGACGGTTCGTTTTCACCGGGGAGCGGGAAAACCTGGGAGACGGCCTGACCCTGTTTTCCGGCGTGGAGGACGACAAAACCCTCCGGGCTGTGGCGCCCAAGCTTCAGGAGCGGACCGGGGAGGGCTTCCGGCCCGACGGCTTCGCCCACGAACAGCACCTGCTGGTGGAGGAGGATGGCAAGGCCGCCCTCCTGGCGGGCTGCGGGCACTTGGGGATCGTAAACACCCTCCGGGCGGCGGAGCGTCTTCTGGGACGGAGGCCCGACGTGGTCTTCGGCGGCTTCCACCTCTTCGAGCTGACCCCCGGCGCGCCGGAAGCGGAGGAGCTGATCCAAGCCACGGCGAAGGAGCTGGCCAAGGGGAATACGGTTTACTACACCGGCCACTGCACCGGGGACTGGGCCTATGGGCGGCTCCGGGAAACTCTGGGGGACCGCCTCCGGCCCATGGACTGCGGCGCGTCGGCGGAGCTTTGAGCCTGGAGCCTCTTTAAAAAGACTCCCGGACCATCTTCAAAATTCGGACGGCGGCCCCCATAGGAGCCGGCCTCCCCTGTTTGCCGGGAATTCCGGTGTTTGCTATCTATAGAGAGAAGTGAGGTATCCTATGGCAGAGCTGACCCCGATGATGAAGCAGTACTTGGAGATCAAGGAGCAGCATCCGGACTCCATTTTGTTCTTCCGCCTGGGCGATTTCTACGAGATGTTCGCCGAGGACGCCAAGCTTGCCTCCCGGGAGCTGGATTTGACCCTCACCAGCCGGGACAAGGGGCGGCGGTCGAAGCCGGAGGAAGAACAGATCCCCATGTGCGGCATCCCCTACCACGCCAGCGAGAGTTACATCGCCCGGCTGATCGCCAAGGGTTATAAGGTCGCCATCTGCGAGCAGATGGAGGACCCCGCCGCGGCCAAGGGGCTGGTGAAGCGGGACATCATCCGGGTGGTCACCCCGGGAACGGTCACCGACGCGGCCTGCCTGGAGGAAAAAGCCAGCAACTTTATCTGCGCCGTGTACGCCGGCTCCCGGTCCGCAGGGGTCGCCTTCTGCGACATCACCACCGGCCGGGCCCACCTCACCTCCTTCACCGGGAAGGACCGGATCGAGCATGTGATCAACGAACTGGGGCGCTTTTCCCCCGCCGAGGCAGTGCTGAACGACGGGGCCTTTTCCGACGCGGCTCTTGTAACGGCGCTGCGGGAGAAGTTCCGCTGCCGGGCGGAGAAGGCCGGAGAGCGGCGTTTTCTCCTGCCGGAGGCGGAGCGGAACATCCGCAGACAGTTCGGCGAGGACGCCTGGAACCGCCTCCCGGCGGCGGCCCCTGCCGCGGCCATGGCCCTGGGAGGGCTGCTGCACTACTTATACGAAACCCAAAAGACGGACCTCTCCTATATCAACGATCTGGACTATTACGAGCAGGGCCGGTTCATGGAGCTGGACCTGACCGCCCGGCGGAACCTGGAACTGACCCAGACCTTGCGGGGCAAGGAGAAAAAGGGCAGCCTTCTCTGGGTGCTGGACCGTACCCAGACCCCCATGGGGGGCCGGTGCCTCCGGAGCTGGCTGGAGCGGCCCCTTTTGAACGTGGCCGCCATCACCCGGAGAAACGGAGCCGTGGCGGCCCTGGTGGACCGGACCATCGACCGGGAGGAGCTGATCGCCGCCCTCTCGGGCCTGGGGGACCTGGAGCGGCTGATCGGCCGCATCGTCTACGGCAGCGCCGGGGGGCGGGACCTGAGCTCCCTCCGCTCCGCCATTGAGAAACTGCCGGGAATCCGGGAACGGCTGTCGGCCTTTCCGGACCGCCGCCTCTCGGAGCTGGCGGCGGAGATGGACCCTTTGGAGGACCTGGGAAAGCGCATCGCGGAAACCATCTGCGACGAGCCCCCCTTCTCCGTCCGGGAGGGGGATTTGATCCGGGACGGCTTCCACCCGGAGGTGGACCGCCTGCGGCACATTCTGAAAAACGGCAAGGGCGTCATCCCCGAGATGGAGGCCCGGGAGCGGGAGCGCACCGGCATCCGCACCCTGAAAATCAAGTACAACAAAGTCTTCGGCTACACCATTGAAGTCTCCAACAGCTTCAAGGGGGAAGTGCCGGACACCTATATCCGTAAGCAGACCCTGGCCGGGGCGGAGCGGTACATCACCCAGGAACTGAAGGAACTGGAGAACTCCATCCTCACCGCCTCCGAACGGGTGGTGGCTCTGGAGTACGAACTGTTCACCCAGCTCCGCCAGGAGATTTCCGCCGCGTCAAACCGGGTCTTGAAAACCGCCGGGGCCGTGGCGGAGACGGACGCCCTGGCGTCCCTTGCCGCCGTGGCGGCGCGGAACCGCTACTGCCGCCCCGATATAGACGAATCCGGAATCATCGAGATTAAAGACGGCCGCCACCCGGTGGTGGAGCAGGTCCTGCGGGACGCGCCCTTTGTCCCCAACGACACGTTTCTGGGCGAAAAAGAGAACCGGGTCGCCATCATCACCGGCCCCAACATGGCGGGCAAGTCCACCTACATGCGCCAGGTGGCCCTCACCGTCCTGATGGCCCAGATGGGCAGCTTTGTCCCCGCTTCCCACGCCCGGATCGGCGTGGTGGACCGCATCTTTACCCGGGTGGGGGCCAGCGACGACCTTGCCGCCGGGCAGTCCACCTTTATGGTGGAAATGACGGAGGTGGCGGACATCCTCCGCTGCGCCACGAAGCGCTCTCTTCTAATCTTGGACGAGATCGGGCGGGGCACCTCCACATTTGACGGCATGAGCATCGCCCGGGCGGTGCTGGAGCAGTGCGCAAACCCCAAAACTCTGGGGGCCAAGACCCTCTTCGCCACCCATTACCACGAGCTGACGGAGCTGGAGGACTCTCTCCCGGGAGCGGTGAACTACAACATTGCGGTCAAGGCCCGGGGAGAGGAGATCATTTTCCTCCGGAAGATTCTCCCCGGCGGGGCGGACCGGAGCTACGGCATCGAGGTGGCAAAGCTGGCGGGCCTTCCGGACAGTGTCCTCCAGCGGGCCCGCCAGGTGCTGGAGGAGCTGGAGAACGGGCACGGCGCGCAGCATGCCGCCCCCCGGAGGACGGCGGATCAGGTTTCCCTCAGCGCCATCGGCGAAGGGGAAGTGCTGGACGCCCTCCGCCGCTGCCAGCCGGATACGCTGACCCCCATTGAGGCCATGGGCCTTCTGTACGAGCTGAAGCGGAAATTGAGGTGAGAGGGCGCTTATGGCGAAGAAAAAAGCGGCCGCCGGGCTGACCGGCCTGGAACGCTTCGGAGGCGGCGTGATCTTTCTGACTTTCTACCCCCTCTTTCCCCTGCTGGCGGGGCCCGTCCGGCAGCTGGCGGAGACGCTGTTGAACCAGCGCGTGTCGGACAGCTTCTTTGCCAGCATTTACTATTACATCTTTTTTGCCGCGGCGGTCATGGTGTTTCACAGCCTGCTGTCCAAGAGCAGCCGGCGCTTTCTGGACCATCCCGTCCCGGCGCTGAAAACCGCCGGAGTCGGGCTGATCGCGTACTACGGCCTGGACCGGCTGATTTCTCAGCTGAGCGCGCCTTTGCTGAACCTGCCGGAGAATCTCAACGATACCGCCGCCTTTACCCAGGCGGGCAGCGCCCCCCATTCCACCTTGCTGTGCGTGGTCTTTCTGGCCCCCTTTGTGGAGGAGACGCTGTTCCGCGGGTGGGTATTCGGCGGTCTGAAGGAAAGGAGCCGCCCCGCGGCCTATCTGGCCAGCTGCGCCCTGTTCGCCCTGATTCACGTGTGGAGGCCCGCCCTGATGCTCCGGGACCCGGCCTACCTTTTGATGACGGTTCAATATCTGGCCCCCGGCCTGGCGCTGGCCTGGGCCTACGACCACTCCGGAACCCTTTGGGCCTCCATCGGGCTCCACGCCGGAGTCAACGCCCTGTCGGTGCTGGCGGGGTCCTTATAAGTACGAGGGCGCCAAGCGCCCGGGAAAGAAGTTTTCATCATGAGTTTTCTCGACACCCTGGCGGAGATGATGGTAATCCTCTTTGCCATTGCCTGCGGATACGCCGCCAACCGCCTGGGAATCCTGGGCGGAGAAACCGACAAAAAGGTTTCGAAGCTGCTTTTGACCATCACCATGCCCGCCATGATTCTGGGGGCCGTCTGCACCGGGGACACCCTGCCGGAGACGTCGGTGGTACTGGGCGTGCTGCGGGTGGCCGCGGTGTTTTACCTGCTGGAATTCGCCTTTGCGCTCCTGATTCCCCGTCTGCTGGGGGGCACGCCGGGACAGCAGGGCGTCTGGCGCTATACCCTGGCCTTTCCAAACGTCGGCTTCATCGGCTATCCCGTGGCGGTGGCCCTCTTTGGCCCGGAGGCTTTGTTTTACGCGGTGATTCTGGTCCTGCCCTTCAATCTGCTGTCCTTTACTTTGGGGCCGCTGATGCTTACCGGGGCAAAGCGCTTCAGCCTCCGGCAGACGTTCTCCCCCTGCGTCGTCTTCTCCATCCTGGCCCTGGTTCTGGCTCTTGGTCGGCTGCGGCCCCCGGCGATCGTGGGAGAGGCCGCCGAATTTGTGGGCGGCATTACGGTGCCTCTTTCTTTGCTGTTCGTGGGGTCCCTGCTGGCGGGGCTGCCCATGGGGCGCCTGCTGGCCTCCCCCAGGCTGTGGATTTTGACGGCGGTGCGGCTGCTGGTGATGCCCGCGGCCCTGTGTCCCATTCTCCGCTGGATGGGAACCGAGGCCATGATTTTGGGCATCGCCGTCACCCAGATGGCGATGCCCGCCGCCGTGAACGGCTCGCTGCTGTGCATGGAGTACGGCGGGGACGCAGAGTGCATGGCTCAGATCACCTTTGTCTCCACCCTGGCCTCCATCGTAACGATCCCGGTCATCGCGGCATGGCTGCTCTGATTCCCTCCTAAAGAGCCGCCACTTGCAAAAACGCGCAGAAAGGAAGTGGCCCTATGCCTCAAATCCAGCAGCTTGCCCCTCACGTAGCGGACCTCATCGCCGCCGGAGAGGTGGTGGAGCGCCCCGCCAGCGTGGTAAAGGAGCTGGTAGAAAACGCCGTGGACGCCGGGGCCTCCGCCGTGGCGGTGGAACTCCGCCGGGGCGGCATGGGCCTGATTCGGGTGAGCGACAACGGCTGCGGCATTGCCGCCGCCGAACTGCCCACCGCCTTTCTCCGCCACGCGACCTCTAAGCTCCGGGAACCGGAGGACCTGGGGAAAATCGGCACTTTGGGTTTCCGGGGGGAGGCCCTGGCGGCGATCTCCGCCGTCAGCCGGGTGGAAATTCAAACCCGGCGGCGGGAGGACCGCGTAGGGGCGGTCCTTCGTTTGGAGGGCGGTATTCCCGGAGAGACAGAGGAATCCGGCGCCCCGGAGGGCACCACCATCCTGGTCCGGGATCTCTTCTACAACACCCCCGCCCGGCTGAAATTCATGAAAAAAGACAGCGCCGAAGCGGCGGCGGCCGGGGGCCTGATGCAGCACCTGGCCCTGTCCCACCCCGATATTTCCTTCAAATTTTTGAAAGACGGCGCGGAAACCCTCCACACCCCCGGCGACGGGCGGCTGGACTCCGCGGTTTACGCTGCCCTGGGGCGGGACTTTGCCCGCAGTCTCCTCCCCGTGAGGGGAGGCGGGGACGGCGTCTCCGTTTCCGGCTTCATCACCCAGCCTCTCCAATGCCGCGGTTCCCGGTCCATGCAGGTCTTCTTTGTCAACGGCCGGTTTATCAAATCCCAGCTTTTGACGGCGGCGTTGGAGGAAGGGTATCGAAACCAGATCATGAAGGGCCGCTTCCCCGGCTGCGTGCTGGCGGTGACCCTGCCGGTGACGGCGGTGGATGTGAACGTCCACCCCGCCAAAACCCAGGTGAAGTTCGCCCAGGAGAAGGCCGTCTTTGACGCGGTGTACCACGCCGTCCTGGACAGTCTCGCGGAGTGGGGCGGTCCCATTCCGGCGTCCCCGGCGGCTCCGAAAGCGGCCGGAAATCCCCAGGGGGATTTCTTCCGGTCCATGGACGTGAAAACCTATCGGGAACAGGAGGCTTCCAAGCCCGCCGCCCCGCCGCCAAAGGCCCCCCGCCCCGCCTGGAACACGGAGCGGGCGGGGTTCAGACTGTCGGACAGCGCTCCGCCCCTCTCCCGAAAACAGCCCCCGGAGCGCCCCGTCCCGGGGAGCAGGGCGCCCTTCCCGCCCCTGCGGGGAGACGCGCCGGATTCGGTTTTAAAGCCGGAGCCCGCGCCCCCGGTGACTCAGGCGGCCTTCCCGGCGGCGGAGCCGCCTTTCGTCCCGGCCATTCCCCGGCGGGAAACGGAGCTGCCGGGGCAGGAAGCTCTGGAGTCCGCGGAAGAGGCCCCCTGGCGGATTGCCGGGGAAGTTCTGCGGACCTATATCGTCTGCGAGAGCGGGGACGGCTGCGTTTGGCTGATCGACAAGCACGCCGCCCATGAGCGCGTCAACTTTGACCGGCTGAACGCCGCCCTGGAACCTCCCATGCGCCAGGCTCTTCTGACTCCCGCCGCTGTGGAGCTGGGGCGGGAGGACGGGGCGCTGCTGCTGGAGAATCTGCCCCTGCTGGAGGAGTTCGGCTTTTCCTGCGAGGATTTCGGCGGCGGCGCCGTACTGGTCCGGGAGGTCCCGGCGGACCTGGACGCCGGGGACGTGGCCGCCACATTGGAGGAGATCGCCGGGAAACTCCGGTCCGGGCGGTCCCCGGCGCAGCGGCGGGAAGCCCTGCTCCACACCATGGCCTGTAAGGCCGCCGTCAAGGCCGGCTGGAAGAGCGGGCCGGAGGAACTCCGGGTGCTGGCGGACAAAGTTCAAAGCGGCGAGATCCGCTACTGCCCCCACGGCAGGCCCGTGGCGGTGAAGCTGACCAAGTACGAATTGGAGAAGATGTTCAAACGGGCCTAGCCCTATTTGAAACCGGCGGAAAGCCGGTCCGGCCGGATTGTTCTCTCAGGCAAGGCGCTTGGCGCGGGAACCCCGGTGGATTTTAAGACAAATCAACGCAGTTGCGGCGGCCCCGGACGCTCTAAAACAGCGTTTTGAGAATTTGGAGACGCCCGTTAGGGAGGACAGCGGCATGGAAAAGCGGTTTGTGAAAACTTACAGTCAGGGCGTTGTGGGCAGCGGCTTTGAAATTTACGTGGACCGGGAAACCGGCGTGCATTATCTCTCCCATTGGGGCGGTGGCGGAGGCGGCCTGACGCCGCTGCTGGACCGGGAGGGCAAACCCATCATTACCACTGTATTGGACGAGGAATCATCATGAAACTTTTATTTGTTGACGGCTGCATCAGCCAGCGGGGCCCCCAGTCCCGCACCCGCCGCCTGGCGGACGCCTTCTTTGCCGCCTTCCGGGAAACCCATCCGGAAACGAAGGTCGAAACCGTGGAGGTGGCGAAACTGGGGCTGAGGCCCTTCCTCCTCCCCGACCTGGAGGAACGGGAGGCCCTGGCTTCCGTGGAGGCCTTTGACGCGCCGGTATTCGCCCTGGCCCGGCAGTTCCGGCAGGCGGACAAAATCGTGGTGGCCGCCCCCTTTTGGGATCTGAGCTTCCCCTCCGCCCTGCGGATTTACATTGAGCACATCTCCGCCTGCGGCCTCACCTACCACTACGAGCAGGACGGCTGCCACGGGGACTGCAAAGCCTCCCGGCTGGCCTATCTTACCACCGGCGGGGATTTTGAAAAGCCCGAGAGCCTGGGGGTTCTCTACTGGAAGCAGCTGGCCGCTATGTTCGGCGTCCCGCAGTTTGACTACGTCTTCGCCGGGGGGCTGGACGTGGACCCAGCCAAGGTCCCGGAAATCATGGACGCCGCCTGTGAACAGGCCCGGGCTCTGGGCCGGAATTTCTGACATGGCGGGAAGAATCGTCTGCGTCGTCGGCCCCACCGCCTGCGGCAAAACCGCCTTGGGGGTAGCGCTTGCCAAGCGTTTCGGCGGCGAGGTGGTTTCCGCCGACTCCATGCAGATTTACCGCGGGCTCACCATCGGCACCGCCGCCCCTACGGAGGAGGAGATGGACGGCGTGCCCCACCATATGATCGCCATTGCGGACCCGGCGGAGCAGTGGTCCGCCGCCCGCTACGTCCGGGAGGCCATTCCCGTTATCGACGGGATTCTCCGCCGGGGAAAGCTGCCCATTCTCGTGGGCGGCACCGGGCTCTGGATGGACGCGGTGGTGAAGGGCCATGGTTTTGCGGCGGGCTGCGCCGGTGGAAGCGTCCGCAAAGAGCTGGAGGCCCGCCTGGCCCAGGAGGGAATCGGCCCCTTGCTGGAGGAACTCCGAAAAGCGGACCCGGCGGCCGCGGCGCGGCTTCATCCCGCCGACACAAAGCGGATTTTAAGGGCCTTGGAGGTCTACCGGGAAACCGGGAAGACCATCACCGCCCACAACGAGGAGACAAAGGCCCTGCCCCCCCGGTACGACGCCGTGTGGATCGGCCTCCAGTTTGCCCGCCGGGAGGACATGCGGGCCCTCATTGACAAGCGCGTGGACGCCATGGTGGAAAAGGGGCTGCTGGAGGAGGTCCGGGCGCTTCTGCGCCGGGGTCTGCCCCGGAACGCCACGGCTCTTCAGGCCATTGGGTATAAGGAATTCCTTGGGGTTTTGGAGGGAACGGCCACGGAGGCGGAGGCCCTGGCGGAAGTAAAGCTCCGCTCCCGGCAGTACGCCAAGCGGCAGCTGACCTGGCTGCGGCGGAATCCGGCCATTCACTGGGTCTTTTGGGAAAAAGACCGGGATTTTGCCCGGGCCCTACAGGTTTCGACGGAAATTCTATCCGCCGCGGGGGTATCCTAGAAACCGGCGGACGAACTGCCCGGAATGTTCCCCGGCGGGCCTGAGCGGTCATCGTCTCGCTGAACTACACAATAGCGCCCGGCTGCCGGGCGCGGGACAAAGAAAAAGGAGCGGACGATATGCAGAACAAAACAAACCTACAGGACCTCTTCCTCCTCCGGGCCAAGCGGGACCGGGTGCCCGTCACCATGTTTTTGATGAATGGGTTTCAGATGCGGGGAACCATCACCGGTTTCGACCCCTTTGTGGTCATCCTGGACAGCGAAGGACGCCAGCAGGTGATTTACAAACACGCCATTTCCACCATTGCCCCCACCCGGCCCGTCTCCCTCAGCGAGGAGGGGTGATCCTCCGGAGGCGGAAACCGCTGGAGGCCGGCTACATAGAATCGTTATGAAAGAGAAAAAAAGCAGTCTCGGATCAAAATTATTAATGGCGGCCCTCTTCCTGTGCGTGGTGCTCTACTTTGGCGTTCAGGCCTTTGAGTACCTGGAGGACCCTCTGACCACCGTCCTGGCCTACCGCTATGAGGTGGAGCAGACCGTGGACCTTTCCGGCTTCGTGGTCCGGGAGGAGCGGGTACTGCCGGACGAGGGCGGCGGTCTTCTCCGCATTCAGCGGGCGGAGGGGGAGCGGGTGGCCGCCGGCGGGACCGTGGCTTCGATCTACGCGGACCAGGCCTCTCTGGACCGGCAGGCGGAGATCGACAGCCTGGAAAGCCGGGTGGAACAGCTTCAGTATGCCCAGGACCTGGCCCTGGCGGCGGAAACCACCCGGAAGCTGGACGCCCAGATTGTCCAGAATCTTATGGAATACCGCCGCTTCCTGGCGGCGGACAGGCTCTATGACGCGGAGAGCGCGGCCCTGGAGCTTCGGGCCCTGGTCCTCAAGCGGGACTACAGCGACGCGGGAAACGGCGATATCGCCCTCCAGCTTCAGGAGCTGGGCGCGCAGCTCTTGGCCCTCCGTTCCCAGTCCGAGGGCTCCGTCCGGCGGGTCACCGTGCCGGAGGCGGGACTCTACTCCACTGAGGTGGACGGCTTTGAGACGGTGCTGACCCCCGCCATGCTGGAGGATCTGACTCCCTCCGCCCTCTCCAGCCTGACGGCGGACCCGGCGGCGGCCTCCCGGGTGGGGAAGCTGGTGCTTGGCGGCGAATGGTATTATGCCGCCGTCATGCCTTCCGATGCCGCCATGGCCTTACAGCAAAACGAGGGGGCGCTGCTCCTCCGCTTTTCCAAGGGCGTGGACCGGGACCTGCCGGTGACCCTTCATTCCGTCGGCCCCCGGGAAAACGGGCGGGTAGTGGCCGTCTTTCGGGGGAACGCCTATCTTCAGGAGCTGACGCTGCTGCGCCAGCAGCGGGCCCAGATCATCACCGGAACCCTGGAGGGCATCCGGATCCCCCGGGAATGCCTCCGGGCCGAGCGGGCCGTCCTGGACGGCGGAGGGGCCATCGCCACCCAGGAGCAAACCGGCGTGTACTGTATGGTGGGCCGGGAGGCCCGGTTTAAACCGGTGGAGGTGGTTTACAGCGCCGAGAGCTTTGTGCTGGTCCGTTCCACCTCCGAAAAAGAGGACCTGCGCCTGCGGCCCGGGGAACAGGTTGTCGGGTCCGCCCGGGGGCTGTACGACGGGAAGGTCTTGCAGTGAGGCGCCGCCTCACCCCTGAAATTTTGGATCATTGGAGAAAGAAGGCTGAATATGTCCATTGCCGAAAACATCGCCCGGGTCCGGGCAAACATTGCCGCCGCCGCCGCAGAGGCGGGGCGGAAGCCGTCGGAGATCACCCTGGTGGGCGCCAGCAAGATGAACGATGCTTGCCGCTGCCGGGAGGCCGTGGCCGCCGGGATCGACGCCCTGGGGGAAAACCGGGTGCAGGAGATGACCGCCAAGCTCGAAGAGCACGCCTATGACGGCGCGCCCCTTCACTTTATCGGCCACCTTCAGCGAAACAAGGTAAAACAGGTGGTGGGAAAGGTGAGCCTCATCCAGTCCGCCGGCTCCCTGGAGCTGCTGGAGGAGATCGAGAAAACCGCCGCCAGGCTGGAAATCGTCCAGGACATCCTGCTGGAAGTCAACATCGGGGAGGAGGGGGGCAAAAGCGGCTTTTTCCCGCCGGAGCTCCTTTCCGGCGCTGAAGCGGCCCTGAAAAAGAGCCATGTCCGGGTGCTGGGCCTGATGGCCATCCCCCCGGCAGAGGCGGAGCGGGAGGAAAATCTTCAATATTTTGACAAAGTTCGGGGGCTCTTTCTTGACATGGACGAGAAATTGTTTCATAATAGTCTTCGGGTTCTGTCTATGGGCATGAGCGGCGATTACGAGGACGCCGTCCGTGCCGGGGCCACCATGGTCCGGGTAGGGACCGCCATTTTCGGAAGCCGCCACTACATGTGAATATACAACGGGAGGTACGCCATGAGCATCCTGGACGAATTGAAAAAACTGACCCACCCCTATGAGGACGAGGACGATGATCCCGCCGAATTCGGCGACGAACTTCAGGAGCGGGACATGTTTGAAGAGCGCCGGTCCCGAATGGACGACCGGCGGAGCAAGGTGGTAAATATCCACGCCACCACACAGCTGAAGGTCATTCTGGTGAAGCCGGAGCGGTTTGAAAACGCCTCCGAGATCGCCGACCAGCTGAAGGACAAGCGGACGGTGGTCCTGAACCTGGAATCCACCAACAAGGACGTGGCCCGGCGGCTGATCGACTTCCTGTCCGGCGTGGCTTACGCCGGAGAGGGCAAGATCAAGAAGGTCGCCGCCAACACCTACATCATCACGCCTTACCATGTGGACATCGAGGGCGATTTAATCGACGAACTGGAAAACAACGGACTGTATTTCTGATAGACGATTTGGATTTGCGCGCTGGGGAGGATTGCGACTATGCTGACACCGCAGGAAGTTTCCGCCCGCTCGTTCACCAAAGCGGTGATGGGCGGCTACAACATGACCATGGTGGACGAGTTCCTGGACGAGCTCACCGACGACTACACGTCCCTCTATAAGGAAAACGCCTCTTTAAAAGCCAAGATGAAGGTTTTGGTAGAAAAGGTGGAGGAGTACCGGGCTACGGAGGATTCCATGCGGGCCACCCTCCTCACCGCCCAGCGAATGGCCGATTCCATCGTCAAGGAAGCGGAGGAAAAGCGGGACGGCATCCTCCAGCAGGCGGAAGCCGCCGCCCGCGAAAAGCTGGACGGCTACCGCAGGGAGGCGGAGCAGTACAACCTGCGCCTCCGTCAGGGGCAGGAGGAGATTCAGCGTTTTGTCGCCGAAACCCGGGCCCTGTGCGAAAAGGAAATTCAGTTCCTGGAGGAATTCCCCACTCTCCCGCTGGAGGAAGCGGAAACGGCGGAGGCCGGCGTAGTGGAGGCGATTGAGGAGAAGATTTTGTCCGCCGCGGAAGCCGCCGCCCCTGCGGAGCAGGCGGCTCCTCAGCCGGAGCCCGCGCCGGAAAAGGTTCCCCCTGCGCCCCCCGAGGCACAGCAGAGCGCCCCGGCGGCCGCACCGGCGTCGGAAACGCTGCTGGACGCCCTGGCGGCGGCGGTGGAAAACCAGGAGGACGACCTCAGCGCCACCCGGCGGGTGAATATCAACGAATTGAAATTCGGCCCGAATTACCGGGGCGGGACGGACTGACCTCTCCGAAAGGAGCGTGACGCCCATGGTTGGGCAGCAGCCCATCATCGCGTTTTTATATGACTTCGACAAAACCCTCTGTACCACGGATATGCAGGATTACGCCTTCATCCCCAGCCTGGGAATGACCCCGGCGGATTTTTGGGCGGTGGCCAACGGATTTGGACGCCGGCACAGGATGGACGGCGTATTGGCCTATATGTACACCATGCTCCGGGAGGCGGAGCGGAAAAACCTGCCCTTCACCCGGGAAGACCTGGTGGAAAAAGGCCGGGGGATCGAGCTGTTCCCCGGCGTGGAAGGCTGGTTTCAGCGGATCAACGCCTTTGGCGAAACCCAGGGGGTCCGGGTGGAGCACTACGTCATCTCCTCCGGGCTCCGGGAAATCATTGAGGGGTCTTCCATCAGCGCGGCCTTCCAAGAGATCTACGCCAGCGAGTTTTACTACGATGAGGCTGGCCGTCCCGTCTGGCCCAAACTGGCGGTAAACTTCACCGCCAAGACCCAGTTCGTCTACCGGATCAACAAGGGGGTCCTGGATGTCTCCGACGATAAGACCCTCAACGACTCCATGCCCGACGACAGCAAGCGGGTGCCTTTCCCCAACATGATCTACATGGGGGACGGCCTCTCCGACGTCCCCTGCATGAAGATGATGCGGGCCTATGGCGGGCAGGCCATCGCCGTCTATCAGGACTCCAACCGCTCCGGCGTGGAGGATCTGCTGGCCAAGGGCCGGGTGGATTTCATCTTTCCGGCGGATTACCGGGAGGGAACCGGGCTGGACCTGACGGTGAAGAACATCATCCGCAAGATGGCGATCACGGACCGGCTGTGGGAGGAAAACGCCCATCAGCTCCGGAACCTGGGGGAGGACGTCCTTCCCAATCAGGTGGGACTTTTTTAGACTCCGGCGAGGCTGCCTGCGGGCAGTCTCGTTTTTGTTTCCTGCCCCCTCCCGGCCGGGACGGAAGCGTCTAATGGGGAGATTTGATCCTGTAGGGGCCGCCCCCTTGGGCGGTCCGATGCACGGCCCAATCCTTGTACCGGCGAGCCGCCGGGGGTGGCGGCCCCTACACGATGGCCCTGTTATAAAATGCGCAACGGGACCCTCCCGGCCGGGAGCAAAGTCTTGCAAATCCCCTCCCGCTATGGTATAGTGAACAAAATTGGAGGAGGGCCGTCTATGGAACGGATCAGCAAGGAAAACTACTATCTGGATATCGCCGAAACCGTCTTGGAGCGGGCCACCTGCCTGCGGAGAGTCTACGGAGCCATCATCGTGAAAAATGACGAGATCATCTCCACCGGCTACAACGGCGCCCCCCGGGGGCGGGCCAACTGCGTCAATATGGGTTACTGCTCACGGGAGGCTCTTAAAGTCCCCCGGGGGGAGCGCTATGAACTCTGCCGCAGCGTCCACGCCGAGGCCAACGCCATTATTTCCGCCGCCCGGCGGGATATGGTGGGGGGCACTCTCTACCTGGTGGGGCGGGACGCCCGGACGGGAGCCTTGCTGGGGGACGCCACCTCCTGCTCCATGTGCCGCCGCATGGTGATCAACGCCGGGCTGGAGCGGGTGGTCATCCGCCGGACAAAGACGGAGTTTGCCGTCATTCCCGTGGCGGATTGGATTTCTGAAGACGACACCGTTTCTGTCTGAGCATACGCGCGGAAGGGGAGTATTTGGTTTGAAAGCGGGACTTGTCACGTTCTATCATCTGCACCACTACGGGGCGCTGCTCCAGGCCGCGGCCACGCAGAGGGCCTTGGCCTCCCTGGGCTGGGACTGCGAAACCATCGACTACTTCGTCAATCAGGATAACCGCATCCTCAAGCCCCCCACCAGCCCGAAGCGGGCCGCCAACGACGCCTTCAACGCCCTCAACTACTCCGCCCTGAAGCGGCGCCAGCGCCGGTTCGAGGACTTTTCCAAAGCCCGATTGAACCTGACCTCCCGCCGTTACGAGAGCTGGGAGGAACTGCGGGAGGCGGCGCTGCCCTATGACCTGCTGGTTTCCGGCAGCGACCAGATCTGGAACCCTACCATCTTTCCGGACGGGCGGTTTGACCCGGTATTCTTCGGCGCTTTTTCCCCCCTGCGGAAAATTGCATACGCCCCCTCCTTCGGCGTGCCCCGTATTCCCGCGGGAATGGAGGCGGAGCTGAAGAGCTATCTGGAGGGTTACTCCCATCTCTCCGTCCGGGAAGCCTCCGGGCGGGAGATCATTCAGGCTGCTTCCGGACGGGAGGCGGCGGTGGTGCTGGACCCCACCCTGCTGCTGACGGCGGAGGAGTGGTCCGCTATGGCGGCAAAGCGAACGGTCCAGGGGGAGTATATTCTCTGCTACTGCATTTCCCGTTCCGGCGCTCTGGAGCCCTACATCCGGCGGCTGGCGGAGGACACCGGCCTGCCGGTGGTTCAGCTCTGCGGAACCCGGCGGAAGGTCCACCCTAAGGCCCGGATGATTTTCGACGCCGGCCCGGCGGAATTTTTAACCCTGTTTCAAAACGCCGCTTTTGTCTGCACAAACTCCTTCCACGGAACCGTGTTCTCCGTCCAGTTTCAGCGGCCCTTTTTCACCGCTGTGGCCCCTGCGGAACTTCAGGAGCCGGAGCGCTCCCGAACTTTCAGCCTGTTGAGCCGCCTGGGGCTCACGGACCGGGTGGTGGGCAGGGGCGACTCCGCGGATCTGCGCGCCCAGCCGGACTGGCCCGCCGCTCAGGCGCGGCTGACCACTGCCCGGGAAGAGGCCATGGCCTATCTGAAAGCCGCCTTGGCGGACGAACCCTACCGCCCCTCCGGAGAAAACCGGGGAAAAGACGGTGACCCTGTTCTGGCGGACCGGGCCCACTGCACCGGCTGCACCGCCTGCGCCGCCGTCTGTCCCCGGGACGCCATCTCCATGGTCCGAAACCGGGAGGGATTTTCCGTCCCCTCCGTGGACCGGGACAAATGCGTCCACTGCGGGATCTGCTCCAAAACTTGTCCCATCCTCCGCTCCCGGGAGCAAAAGCCCCTTCCTGCGGCCTTCGCCGCTTGGAACCAGAAGGAGGATGTTCGCCGGGACTCCTCCTCCGGCGGAGCCTTTTCCGCCCTGGCGGATTACGTGCTGGAGGGAGGAGGCGTGGTCTACGGCGCTGCCTTGGATGGGCGGCAGCACCTGCGGCACATCGCCTGCTTCCGCAAAGAGGACCTCTGGCGTCTCCGGGGGTCCAAATACGTCCAGAGCGACTTGGAAAGCGTGTTCCGGGAAGTGCGGCAGTGCCTGGAAACCCGGCAGGTCCTCTTTACCGGCACGCCCTGCCAGGTGGACGGGCTGTACCGTTACCTGGGCGGACGCCCGGAGAACCTCACTACCTGCGACCTGATCTGCCACGGCGTCCCCTCCCCCGGCGTGTGGGAGGATATGGCCCGCTATATTGAAAAAAAGCGGGGGCGGGCCCTTCAGGCTGTCCGCTTCCGCAACAAAGTGGAAGGCTGGAAAAACAGCCATTTTACCGCCGTCTACGACGACGGCACCGTGGATACCCATCCCCTCTACGAGACGGAGTATGGCCGGGGATTCGGCCGGGCGCTGTTCCTGCGCCCCTGCTGCTACCGCTGTCCTTACGCCTGCATGAACCGGCCCGGAGATTTTACCCTGGGAGACTTCTGGGGCCTCCGGCCCGACGAGCTGCCGGAGGAGCAGCAAAAGGGAGTCAGCCTGCTGCTGGTAAATACCCCTCATGGAAGCCATGTTTTCGACCGGCTCCACCTCAGCTGCCGGCCCTTCCCTGTGGAGCGGGCCATTGCCGGGAATCCCCGGCTGGCCTCCCCGGTCGTCCAGCCGCCGGACCGGGCCGCTTTCTTCGCCGCATATGCCCTGGAGCCCTTCGACCAAGTGGTGCGGAAGTTCTGCGCCCTGCCGCCGCTGCCTCTCCGAGCCGCCAGAAAAGTCCTTCCCCCTGAAGCGCGGACCAAGTTGAAAAAGGCCTTCAAAAGGTCTTAACGTCTGACTTAACCCCGGCGGGGTGGCGGATTTGGCCGGATCTTTCTGTCCGGCAAGGCAATCTGACGCAGGAATTCAAACGGATTGCAAGATAAATCAACGCGGTCCTGACGGGAACAGGCGCCTCCGGACGGCGTTCTGACGGGTTTAAAACAGACTCTAAGCAAGGGCCCCCTTTTAAGGGGGCCCTTGCTTTTTTCCTTCATTCTTCATTTCCTCCGCTACTCCAAGGGCTTTGAGAGGACCCACAGGGGCGCGCCGTTGTGGCGGCTGGGGGAAAGTTCCTCCAAAATCAGGGACAGGTCCCAAGGGATGAGGCTCCGGTCCCGGCTGGCGGGGTCCGCAACCAGAATCTCTCCGCTCAGTGTCGTCCCCCGGAGAAGAATAAAATGCCCGCCCTTGGTAAAGTGTCCCTTTGTCATCAGCGCCACAGCCACATCTCCTGTGGCCAGGCGCAGGTAAAGGTCGTCCGCCTCCAGGGTTTCCACGTCCAGCGGCTCGCAGTCCAAACCATAAGCCTCCGCGACACCCTGGACCACGGAAAGATAAGAACCATGGCCCTTGCACCAGTAGCCCCGCTCCACGCAGAACGCCGCCAAATCCTCCGGGTCCACTTCCGCCTCCGCCAGGGAAGATACCGCCATCGCCATGGCAGTGGGACCGCAGCCGTGGGTGGACAGGGGATCGGACCCATACATCTGCTCCGCCCGGTCTTCGTCGGTCTGGTTGAAATAGACCACCTCCACCCCGCCGCCGGTGAGAATCTCCTTCCCCTCCCGCCATATGAGATCGCTGATCAAGGGGTCCAGAAAATCTTTGGGTGGGGAAAGCTCCGGCTGAGCCAAGGCAGAGTCGGTTTCCTCCGGCGGCTCCGGCGGCAAAGCCGCCTCCTCCATCCAATCCCTGAGGGCTTCGCCGGCGGCCCCGGCCCGTTCCGCCAAAACGGCGGCGGCCTCTCCCGTCTTCCTTGCGGTGGCGGCCCCGGCCCGGCAGACGGCTTCCACCGCCTTTCCCGCCGTTTGGGTAGCCCAGTATGCCGTCCCCCGCACCGGCTCCATCACTCTCTCGTAAAGCGCCGGTTCAAAAAAACGGCAGGCCGCCAGTTCCACTCCCCCGATACAGGCCGCTCCCAAGAGGACAAGAGCAATGTAACGGCCCCAGCGGGACCGTCTTTTCTTCCCGGGAGAGGACTTGGACCGCCTTTTCAGGCGGCGCAGCTCCTCCAGGGCCCGCTCCTCCCCTGGGGATGTCTGTCGGCGCATGGCAAATCTCCTCTTGCTCTTTTTCTCCACTATATCATACCGCCGGAAGAGCTTCAAGAGCCGCGCCGCTTTTCCCCGGAGAGAAAATACTGGAACGGCAAGGGCCGTCCTTCATTTTTCGCAAAGCCTGCGGACGGACTGAAACCTCAGAACCGGAATGGGGCAGAGAAGCGATCTCCGGCCCAAGAGCCGCCCTGCGGGCGGTTGGCCCTCGAAACGCGCCTGCCGGCGCAGCCAGCGCGCACTTTTCTCTCCCGACAAACCGGTCTTTCGCCGCTTTTGACAAACGGAGAGGGGCCGCCCCTGGGGCGGCCCCTCTTGCTGGATCGTTCCTTCAGCCGGGTCCGGCGCTTACCTCCGATAATTCTGCATCCGCCAGACGATGGCGGAAACCTGTCCCCGGGTCAGAGTGTTGGAGGGGCGGAAGGTGCTGGTCCCGTTATTAAAGTAACCCTCAACGATGCCCGCGGCATTCAGTGCCTGGACGTAGACATCCGCTGTGTCGGTAAAGGGTTTTACGCTGGGGAGATTGTTGATATCCAGCTTCAGCGCCCCGCCGGCCAGCTGGGCCATTTGGAGGCGGGTGATGGGGCCGCTGAGGTTCACATTGTTCCGGGTAACCAGCCCGTCGGCCTGGGCCTTGGCCAGATATCCGCTGAAGGCGCTGCCCTGGACGGTGGGGGCCTGCTCAGAATATCCCGCGGCCAGCATGATGAGTTTCAGCGCCGCGCCGTAAGTGATGGTGCTGTCCGGCCGGAAATTTCCGTCGGCATAGCCGTCGATCACAGAGGCATCCGCCAGCTCCGTGACATACTTGTAGCACCAGGTGGCGGCGTTGATATCGCCGAACCGCTTATTGGTGTTCAGCACGCCCATGGAGAACATGCCGGAGGCGATGGGGACGCCGCTGGCGTTCAGCGCCACGTAGGGAATCTCCACCGGGCCGGTATAGCCGGTCTGCGGAACAAAGCGGAGCTGGCCAAGCTGCTGGCTGCCGGTGTTGTAACCGTAGGCGGTGGTGGTGTCGGCGGGTGTGGCGCCGGTTCCCACATAGATCACACCCACGTTGGCGGCGGGGAGCTTCAACAGCTGGATGCTGCTGGGCGTGGTCCCGGTGGCGGCGGAAACGGCGGCCACGATGGAAGAGGCCGGGAAGTTGACGGCGGTGTTCTTCGGCGTGGGGCCGTATACCTCGGACACGGCTTTATTGGTGACGCTGATGAGAATACCGCCGGTGACGGACTGCCCATTGGTACCGTAGGCCGTGAACGGAATGCTGACGCAGTAGTTGGAGCCGGAAGGCACGTAGGTCAGTTCCGTCAAGGCATACTCGCTGGTGGAAGCGGGACTCATATAGAGGTTCCGGCTGCGGTTGGCGGCGGTGAGCTGCTCCCGGGCGGCGGTGCCGTACTGGCTGGCGCCGTAATAGTTATAGTACAGCGCCCCCGTGGCGGGCACATCGCTCAGAACCACGTACTGTAAGGTTCCCGTGGGATAGACGCTCTTATAATACCGGGACAGGTCGTTGGCGTTGATCTGGACATTGGTGCCGCTGACGACGGCATACCGCACGCTGCCCACCAAATTGGAGGAGGAGGAAGCCGTCGTCGGGGTGACAACCAGTGTCCCCTCCACCGAGCGGCCGTTGGTGCCGTAAGCGGTGAAGCGCAGAGTCACCTTGCCGCTGGTGAAGGAATTGGCGGCGGCAAAGGTCAGCTCGTTCAGCGCGTAGTCCCCCTGCCGGACATCGTTGGCGTTGTAATAGAACCGGACGTCCCGCAGGCTGCTGCGGCTGAAGGAGACGGAATAGCTGGTGTTATAGCCGGTGTACAGGGTGCCGCAGGAATCCGGGAACTCGATGGTGCCGGGCACGTCAAAGACCACGTACTCCAGGCTGGAACCGCTGTAGCTCTTGCGGAAGAACTCGTCAAACTTGTTCCGGTCGAAGTTCACCGTCTTACCGGGGGTGACGGTGTGGGCGATATCGCCGCCGCTGCTCACCTTCAGCTTCAGCGTGCCCTGCTCATAGGTGCTGCTGTCGAAATAGGCCCGGAAGGGAATCGTCAGGACACTCTTATCCACCGCCGTGACATCCGGCCGGAAGTAGAGGCTGCCGATGGAGTACGTACCGTAATTGGGGGTCCCGTTATAGAACTGGGTCCGGGTGTAAGTGAGGTCGCTGCGGGTAAGCTGCGCGTTCCCGGTGTAAAGCTTCCCGGCGAAGCTGGCGTAATCGCTGCCCGCTTCAAAGGCCACGTATTTGACGGTCCGGTTGGTCCCGGACATGGCCTGATACGCCCGGTCGAAATCGCTGGCGGAGAAACAGACGGAACCGCCGGGGGCCGCCTCATAAGTGACGGTGTTTACTTCGGAATTCACCACAATCCGCAGGATGCCCTCTTCATAATCCTCCCGGTCGTTGTCATAGTAAGCCCGGAAGGGGATGCTCAGGCTGTCGCCCTCCCTGGCGTCCCGGTCCGCCCGGAAGGTCACGTCGTCCAGCAGGTAATCGTTCCTTCCCGCGGTGTTGTAGCTGTAATAAAACCAAGTCTCGTCGTGGGCCAGGTCCGCCAGGCGGAGGTCGATGTCCTTCACATACAAAGCCCCGTCAAAATTCCGGTAACTCTCCGGCGCATAGAAGGATACGGCGCTGATGGTCCGGCTGCTGAAGCCGGAGAGGGTCTGATAAACCTTGTTAAACGCGGCCTTATCCAGGCGGGCGGTGCTGCCGGGGGCCACGTTCAACGTGACGGTGTCCTGGGGGCCGTTTTTGTCGATGACAATCCGCAGGACGCCCTCTTCATAGTCCTCCCGGTCATAGCAGGCATAGAAGGGAATCTCCAGGACGTCTCCGTCCTTGGCGCTGCCGGAGGCCTGGAAAATCAGGTCGTCAATGCCATAGCTGTCCCGGCGGTCCGTGGAGTAGTAGAACCACTCGTCGGAAAGCCCCTTCTTGGAAAAGGCGGAGCGGCCCAGGGCCCGGATCTCGCCGGAGAAATGGGTATAGTCGTCGTTTGGGCTGAACTCCACATAGCTGATGGTCCGGGTGGAGTTGGAACGGTTCTGATAGACCTGGTTAAAGTCGCTGCGGTTGAAGGTGACGGAACTGCCGGGGGCCACCCGGTAGGTCACCTCATCCTCCTGTTTGCCGTCCTTGTCGATGACAATGCGGAGAACGGCGTCGTAAGGGATGTTGTACCGGTCATAGAGCCGGACGGTCATGGTCAGTTCGCTGCCCACGGCGGCCCGCCGGTTCGCCTGGAAGTTCAGGGTATCCAGGGCATAGGCGCCCAGGCTGTCGTTGCTGACATAGAAATCGTACCGGTCCAGATCATCCCGGCTGAGAGAGCGGGACCCGGCGTAGAGCATTCCGTCAAAGTTGTTATAGTCGCTTCCGACCACAAAGGAGACGTAGCGCAGGGCGCCGCTGTCCTGGCTGAGCTTTTTGTACGCTTCCTCAAACCGGGAAAGCCGGAAATTCACCTTGCCGCCGGGAGCCACCCGGAGAAGAAGATCCGCGCTGTTGGACGGCGTGCCGGAGAGGGTGATGGTCCCGGAAATCCGGCTGCCGGTGGCGTTTATAGCGCTGTAAGACAGAGTGAGCACGCCGGACGCGCTGGGAACATAATAGACGTAATGGGACAGCTCGTCATATGTATAGCTGTTCCACAGGGAATCCAGGCTGCTGTTGTGCTGAATCTTGCCGTAGCCGCCGTTGGCCGAAAAAGAGATCGAGGAAAAGCTGCCGTACCCGGTCAGGGACTTAAAGTAGTCTCCAACCTTGGCGCGGATATCCGTGCCAACGTATTTTCCGGCGGTGGCGCCCACGTTGACGGCGATGTTCTGGCTCTGCCCGGTGGCGGGGCTGACCTCCGTCACGACGTCGCCGCAGCCGGAGCACTGCCTGGTCAGAACGCCCGCCTGGGTGCTGGTGGCCGTGTTGCTGATCACAACGTAGCTGTGGGCGCCCGTCTCCGGAACCGCCGCCGTTTCCACCGCCGTGCACATGGTGCAGTTGCGGACTCTGGTCCCGGGAATTTTGCATGTGGGCTCCACGGTGGTGGCCCACGCGCTCCACCTGTGCGCCTGGCCGTCCGTGCAGGTCGTGGTCGTCTCCGCCAGGGCGGCGGGCGCGAGGCTCGCCAGCATCACCAGCGCCAGGAAAAGCGCCGGAACTTGTTTCTTCCAAAATCTGTTCATAGGTTTACCTCCGTACCTGCCACGAATTGGATGAGTGGGCTGCATAATTCCACTCTCTATACCATAACGGAAAGCCCCCTCCTAATCATGAACAAAATGTGAACAAGCGGCAACATTTTGGTATCATTTACAGAAGAACCCCCTTTCAGTGGAAAGGCTGCGCTCGTTTTTTGTCGATTTGTCCCATTGGAGCCCCCGCCGAAAGGTTTCTCTTTACAAATAAATTTCCCTCCTATATAATACATAGGCTAAAAAACGTGTAAGGATGGGTAATTCGCCATGGCTCTGATTGAATACGACGCCTACAAACAAAAGCTCCGGGAACTGAGGCCGGAGCTGGACAAACTTTCCGCCGCCCTGGACATTGAGGCGGCCAGGCAGGAGGCCGCCCGGTTGGAAGACGAAACCGCCCAGGACGGCTTTTGGAACGATTTGGAGCGTTCTCAAAAGGTGCAGCAGCGGCTGAAACAGCTCCAGAATAAGATTGCCAAGCAGGAAAAGCTCCTCTCTACCTGGGAGGACCTGACCGCCCTGTGCGAGATGGGCCAGGAGGCCGAGGATGAGGAAATTCTGGAGGAGCTGAAGGCCGAGTACGCCGCCCTGGAGGACCGGACCGCCGAAACCCGGATGGCCACCCTCCTCTCCGGGGAGTACGACGGGTGCAACGCCATTTTGCAGTTCCACGCCGGGGCCGGCGGCACCGAGGCCCAGGACTGGGCCCAGATGCTCTACCGCATGTACACCCGCTGGGTGGAGCGGAAGGGTTTCACTTATAAAATCCTGGACTATGAGGATGGGGACGAGGCGGGCATCAAATCCGCCGCCATCTCCATCGAGGGGGAAAACGCTTACGGCCTCCTCAAAAGTGAGAACGGCGTCCACCGCCTGGTACGGGTTTCCCCGTTTGACGCCAACGCCCGGCGGCAGACCTCTTTCGCCGCCGTGGAGGTCATGCCGGAGCTGGAAAACGACGAGTCCATCGAGATTCGGGACGAGGACATCGAGATGCAGGTCTACCGGGCCAGCGGCGCCGGCGGCCAGCACGTCAATAAAACCTCCTCCGCCGTGCGGCTGATCCACAAGCCCACGGGCATCGTGGTGGCCAGCCAGCAGGAGCGGAGCCAATTCCAGAACAAGGATAACTGCATGAAAATGCTGCGGGCCAAGCTGTTGGAGCTGAAGGCCCAGCAGCACGCGGAGAAAATTTCCGACATCAAGGGCGTCCAGATGAAAATCGAGTGGGGCAGTCAGATCCGCTCCTATGTCTTCATGCCCTACCAGATGGTGAAAGACACCCGGACCAGCTTTGAAACCGCCAACATCGACGGCGTGATGGACGGGGACCTGGACGGATTTTTGAATGCCTATCTTACGCAATTGGCAACCGGCGAACTCAAGAAATAAAACGATAAGAAAGCAGGCCCTTCTATGAAACGTATTTTGACCCTGCTCCTGGTTCCGGCCCTCTGCCTGGGGCTTTCCGCTCCGGCGCTGGCGGCGGAGTTCCCGGACGTTCCGGCGACCTATCTGTTCCATCAGGCCATTCAGGACTGCGTTGAAAAGAAGATTCTCTCCGGCTATGATGACGGGACCTTCCGTCCCACCGAGCCCGTCACCCGGGCCCAGTTCTGCGTCATGCTGGTCCGCGCCTTCTACCCCGGCCAGGACCAAGCCCACGCCGAACTGAAACCGGCGGGCTGGTTTCTCCCCAGCGCCGCCGCTTTGAATGCGAAGGACATTATGTTTTACGGAGAAAAATATTGGAAAGACCCTTCCCTCATGAGCATCAGCATCACCCGCATGGACATGGCCCAGTTCATCGCCAACGTCATGAAGGAAAAGGGATACACCATCTCGGACAGCGCCAAGGCCGCCGCTCAGGGCAGGATTGCCGACTACGCCTCCATTGACGGATATTATCAGGACGCCGTGAAAACGGTGTTTGCCCTGGGCATCATCACCGGCTATGGCGACGGCACCTTCGGCCCCCACGACACCATGACCCGGGGCCAGGGGGCCGTTATAATCCAGCGAATGGCCCAGTGCCTGTCCGGCAGTCCCGAAAGCGCCGTGTCCGCCCCGGAACAGCCGGCGGCGCCCACAACGCTGGCCAACGGGAAGGCCGTCACGGAGGAAAACGTCCTGGAGATTATCAATGGGCTCCGGGAGACTTACCCGGAGAACTTCGACTTCTCCGGCGGATACCCCCTTGGGAACTCCAGCCCCGTCCGGAGCGCCACCCACCCCTACCCCCGGGCGGAGGACCCCAAGACCCACACCAGCAATCTTCTCGGTTGTGGCGGATGGACGACCCTGGTCAGCGACGCCGTGTTTACCCAGAACGGTTTCCCGCCCCGGAAAGTGGAGCTCACCGAGGCCCGCCCCGGAGATGTCCTGATTATGCTGGACAAGGATAACCGGTTAGTTCATGTGGCCTCCATCCTCACCCATCCCCAGACGGACCAGAAGGGCTGTGTTTCCTTTACCGTCTCCCAGGCATCCACCCGGCAGCAGGAGATTTACCGGATCTACTGGGATTCCCCCTACACCTGGACCCCCGGCGGAACGTACCACTATGACGTATATACCCGGTACCCCGCATGACCCCGTCCTGGAACAAGGCGCGGCTATCATAGCCGCGTTCTTTTTCCGCGAAGCCCTGCGTATACAGAAAGGATACTACAGATGAAAGATAACAAAACGCAATCAGCTTCCCCCGCGCCTCAGGAGAACAAAATGGGCGTCATGCCCATCGCCCCTCTCCTGGCGGGCATGGCCGTGCCCATGATGATCTCCATGCTGGTCCAGGCCCTCTACAACGTGGTGGACAGCGTCTTCGTGGCGCGGATCAGTCAGGACGCGCTGAACGCCGTGTCCCTGGCCTTCCCCCTGCAAAACCTGATGATCGCCGTGGGCGGCGGCACCGGCGTGGGCATGAACGCCCTGCTGTCCCGCTCTCTCGGCGAGAAGAAACAGGACCAGGCGGATCAGACCGCCAACACCGGTATTTTCGTCTTCCTCCTCAGCGCCGTAATCTTCGGCGTATGCGGCTTCCTGCTGGCCCGGCCCTTCTTCCTGGCTCAAACGGATATCCAGCCGATTGTGGACTACGGCACGGACTACGCCCGGATCTGCCTGGGACTCTCCATCGGCATTTTCAGCCAGTTCTGCTTCGAGAGGCTGCTTCAGTCCACCGGCCGGACGGTGTATTCCATGATTACCCAGCTGATCGGCGCGGTCATCAACATCGTCCTGGACCCCATCCTCATTTTCGGCCTCTTCGGCTTTCCCCGGATGGAGGTGGCGGGAGCCGCCGTGGCCACGGTCTTCGGGCAGATTGTGGCGGCCCTCATCGGACTGTGGATGAACCTGCGGTTCAACAAGGACATTCACATCCGCCTCCGGGCCATCCGGCCGGACCGGGCCATCGTGCGGGAAATCTACCGGGTGGGCCTGCCCTCCATTATCATGCAGTCCATCGGCTCCATCATGACCTTCGGCATGAACCAGATCCTGATCTCCTTTACCGACACGGCCACGGCGGTCTTCGGGGCCTACTTCAAGCTCCAGAGTTTTATCTTCATGCCGGTCTTCGGCCTGAACAACGGCATGGTGCCCATCATCTCCTACAACTACGGCGCGGCCCGGCTGGACCGGGTGCGGAAGACTTTCCAACTCACCGCCATGGTGGCCACGGTCATTATGGTGATTGGCTGCGCCGCCTTCAATCTGATTCCCGGCGTCCTTCTGGGCTTTTTCAACGCCTCGGAGGAAATGCTCTCCATCGGCACCGTGGCCCTGCGGGTCATCAGCTGGTCCTTCCTGCTGGCGGGCTTTGACATCATCGCCGGGTCCGTCTGCCAGGCCATCGGCAATCCGGTTCATACCCTGATCTGCTCCGTCTGCCGCCAGCTGGCGGCGCTGCTGCCGTCGGCCTGGCTGCTGGCCCAGACCGGTAAGCTGGACCTGGTCTGGTTCTGCTTCCCCATCTCGGAGGTCGTATCCCTGATTTTAAGCATCCTCTTCCTCCGCAAGACCATGCGGAGGGCGGAAGAGCGTATTGCGGCCCTTGGAAATTGAGAGCGAACCATTGAAAATGGAGAATGGAGGTTCTATGGAAGCCATTATTAACCAGCTCTCCCGGGAGCTGAACCAGCCTGAAACGTACGTGGAAAACGTGGTGCGCCTGCTGGATGAGGGGAATACCATTCCCTTCATCGCCCGCTACCGCAAGGAGCTCCACGGGGCCATGGACGACACCACCCTCCGCAATCTGGAGGAGCGGCTCCAGTACCTTCGGGGCCTCCAGGAGCGGCGGGAAACCGTGAAAAACGCCATCGCTGAACAGGGCAAGCTCACCGAAGAGCTGGCTGCCGCCATTGACGGCGCCGCCACCCTGGCGGAGGTGGAGGACCTGTACCGCCCCTATAAGCAAAAGCGCCGGACCCGGGCCACCGCGGCCCGGGAGAAGGGCCTGGCCCCTCTGGCGGAGCTGTTGTATGCCCAGGGGCGGGACTGTCCGGAGCCCTTGGCGGAGGCGGCGAAGTATATCGACCCCGAAAAGGGCGTGGAGACGGCGGAGGACGCCCTGGCGGGGGCCTCCGACATCGTGGCGGAGATCCTCAGCGACGACGCGGAGCTGCGAAAGGCCCTCCGCTTCCTGCTGGCGAAGAACGGAACCCTCCACAGTCAGGCCGCCGTGGAGGAGGACACCGTCTACCGGCTTTACTATGACTTTACCCAGCCCCTCTCCCGGATGCAGGGCCACCAGGTCCTGGCCATCAACCGGGGGGAGAAGGAGGAGAAATTAAAGGTTTCCGTGGAACTGGACCGGGAGCTGGCCCTGCGGACTCTGCGCCGCCGGGTGGTGACGCCGGGGACCCCCGCCATGGAATTCGTCAAGGCCGCGGCGGCGGACGCCTACGACCGCCTGATTTTCCCCTCCCTGGAGCGGGAAATCCGGTCCTCTCTGACGGAGGAGGCCGGCGAGGGGGCCATTGGCCAATTCGCCCTGAACCTCAAGCCCCTTTTGATGCAGCCTCCGGTAAAGGGGAAAGTGACCATGGGCCTGGACCCGGGCTACCGCATGGGGTGCAAGGTGGCTGTGGTGGACGGCACGGGCAAGGTCCTGGACACCGCTGTGGTGTACCCCACCTACAACGAGCGGAAGAAGGACGAGGCCATCAACCTGCTGTCCCGGCTCATCCAAAAACACGGCGTGGAGCACATCGCCATCGGCAACGGCACCGCCAGCCGGGAGACGGAGCAAATGGCCGTGGAACTGATCCGCCAGGTAAACGCCGCCGGGGCGAATGTCAGCTACATGATCGTCTCCGAGGCCGGGGCCTCCGTGTATTCGGCCAGCAAGCTCGCGGCGGAGGAGTTCCCGGAGTACGACGTAAATCTCCGCTCCGCCGTGTCGATCGCCCGGCGCTTACAGGACCCCCTGGCGGAGCTGGTGAAGATTGACCCCAAAGCCATCGGCGTGGGGCAGTACCAGCACGACTGTCCCCCCAAGCGGCTGGACGAAGCGTTGAACGGCGTGGTGGAGGACTGCGTCAACGCCGTGGGAGTGGACGTAAACACCGCCTCTCCCTCCCTGCTTCAGCGGGTTTCCGGCCTGACGGCCGCCACTGCCAGGAACATCGTGGCCTACCGGGAGGCCAACGGCCCCTTCACCGCCCGGAAACAGATTTTGAAGGTCCCCAAACTGGGGCCGAAAGCCTTCCAGCAGTGCGCGGGCTTTCTCCGGGTGCCGGAGAGCGAATCTGTGCTGGACAACACCGCCGTCCACCCGGAGAGCTACCCGGCGGCGGAGAAGCTGCTGCAATTGACGGGCCACTCCCTGGCGGATGTAAAGGCCGGGAAGCTTCAAAACCTCCCCGCCCAGGTGTCCGCCTACGGGGAGGAACGGGCGGCGGAGGACGCCGGGGTGGGCGTGCCCACCCTCCGGGACGTGGTGTCGGAGCTGATGAAGCCCGGCCGGGACATCCGGGAGGGCCTGCCCAAGCCGGTGCTGCGGACGGACGTGCTGGAGATCAAGGACTTGAAGCCCGGTATGGTCCTGACCGGGACGGTGCGAAATGTCATCGACTTCGGCGTCTTTGTGGACATCGGCGTCCACCAGGACGGACTGGTCCACATCTCCCAGGTGGCGGACAAGTTCCTCAAGCATCCCTCCGAGGCCGTGTCCGTGGGGGATGTGGTGAAGGTGAAGGTGCTGGAAGTGGACGAGAAGAAGAAGCGGATCTCCCTTTCCATGAAACAGGCAAAATGAGGCCCGTCTTTTCACCCCCCCCGGGGGGAAAGAGCGGAGCCAAACGGAAAGCGGCCCCTAAGCAGAAAAAGCGTGAAGACCAGTGGTCTTCACGCTTTTTCATTCCTCATCTCTCCACCCGGATGGCGTTTACCGGGCAGCCGTTGGCGGCGTCCCGGACCTTGAGATTTTCCCCCTCCGGCTGGGCGATGACGGTGGAGATGCTTCCGGCGATGCGGAAGACCTCCGGCGCGGCATAGGCGCACATGCCGCAGCCGATGCAGCGTTTCGCGTCCACGGTGACGGTCATAAGCAGGCCTCCTTTTTCGTTCCGCCTTCATGATAGCGCGAAAGCGTTCGTTTGTCCAGCCTGGAAAATCCAGGGGAAACCGTCGGATTTTGTTCACAAATCGTCATTTACTTTCCTCCCGGTTTGTGGTATGCTGGAAGCTGTTCGATTACCCTGTACAAGTATGGAGGACCTCTATGAAACGAATCTTTCCCCGAGCGCTTTCCCTGCTGCTGGCCCTTTCCCTGCTGGCGGCGCTGGCGGTCCCCGCCCTGGCCTCAGAGGCCATGGGGGATGATCTCACTGCCGCGGACACGCTGCTGAACCAGCAGACCCAGCTGTCCACCAACGTCTTTTGGAGCAGCGCCGGCTCCGACTACCGGACGGAGAACCTGATTACATATACGCCCAACGCCTCCGTCACCCCCATCGTCACCTACGGCGGGGTACTGACGGACCGCAGTTCCGTCTCCAACACCGCCCAGGCTCTGGAGGGACAGGGCTGGCGGGTGGTGGCCGGGATCAACGGGGACTTTTACAACGTGAACAACGGCCTGCCCATCGGCATTGTCCTTACCCAAGGGCGGCTCCGCTCCAGCGACGGGGGCTACCACGCCATCGGCTTCCGGGCCGACGGCACCGCCATTCTGGGCAAACCCGCCCTCTCCATCACCGCCTCCTACACCGCCCAGGACGGCACCGGAGAGCCCCTCTACAACGAGGCGGGGGAACCTCTGTACGATGAACTGGGGAATCCCCTCACCGACGGCACCGGGCAGACAACGGACAAATCCCTGGCCATCGCCGCTTTTAACAAAGCCCGGACGGAGTCGGGCATCTTCCTGTATACTTACGACTTCAACGCCGCCCACACCACCGGCAGCACTCAGCCCGGCGTGGACCTGATCTGCACTCTTCAGGAGGGGAATTTCGCCCTGGGCCAAACCACCTCCCTGGTGGTAGAACGGCTGGCAGAGGCCGAGGCGGGAAACTCCCCCACGCTGGCGGAAAACCAGGCGGTGCTTACCGCCAACGCCATGGCGGGAGATGAGACGCTGAACACCCTCCGGTCCATTCCCGCCGGGACCGTTCTCCACGTGGCCCTTACGCCCGCCGATCCTGGATGGAACGACGTGCAGTATGCCGTGGGAAGCCTGTATTCCCTGGTGGAAAACGGCTCCGCCGTTTCCGGCCTCCCCACCGGCACAGCCCCCCGTACCGCCGTGGGACAGCGGTTCGACGGAAGCCTGATCTTCTATACCATTGACGGCCGGAAGCCCGGCCACTCCATCGGCGCGACGATGGAGCAGGTGGCCCGGCGAATGATCGAACTGGGCTGCGTCACGGCCCTGGGTTTGGACGGCGGCGGCTCCACCACCTTGGCGGTGACAAAGCCCACGGACACGGCGGCGGAGCGGATCAACCAACCCTCCGACCGGGTAGAGCGCTCTGTGTCCAACCAGATCTTTCTGGTGGCCTCCAACCAGCCCACGGGACGGCTGAGCCACTTCTACGTCAGCGCCGACAACGCCTATGTCCTGGCAGGCAGCAGCGCGGAAATTTCCGCCGCCGCCGTGGACACCAATTTCATCCCCATGAATGAGCGCTATGATCTCACCGCCTCCGCCGGAACCCTGGCGAGCAGCGTGCTGACCACTCCCCTGGAGGGCGGGGACATCACCGTCACCGCCGAGGGCGGCGGCGGACAGGGCTCCACCGTCATTCACGCCGTCACCGCGCCGGACGGCGTGGCGGTGCGGGACAGTCAAAACACCATCATCACCTCCCTCAACGCCGCCCCGGGGACCTCCGTCCAGCTCCACGGCTCCGCCGCCTATAAACATCTGCCCCTGAAGGCGGACCCGGCGGCCTTCACCTGGTCCCTGGAGGGGGACATCGGAACCATTGACGAGACGGGGCTGTTTACCGCCTCCGCCCTGGGCGTGGGAAAAATCACTGTCTCCGCCGGGACTCAGAGCGCCTCCATCGACGTCACCGTCTCTACCCAGCACCTGGAAACCCTGGAGGACTTCGAGGGTGAAACCACCATCTTCCGGGGCTCCGGAGAGCGGGCGTCCTTCAGCCTGAACCGGGACGGGAACTATGTCCGCTTCGGCAAAGCCTCCGGCAAACTGGAGTATGACCTCACCGAGGGTTCCGCCCGCTGGTACGCCACGACCCAGCCCGCCCTATTGAACGCCCCCTACACCGGGCTGAACCTCTGGGTGGACAGCAACGGCTCGGGCAACACCCTGTCCCTTCTCTACAGCACCGGCGAAGAGGAACTTCAGGTCTTACCCCTGACCACTCTGGACGTGTCCGGCTGGAAGCAGGTTTCCGTCGACGGCCTTACTCCCGGCATGACGGTCCGGGGCCTGGAGGTCAGCGGTACCGGCGCCGGAACCGTCTACCTGGACCAGCTGGTCGCCACTTTTGACGGCATCGTGGACACCGCGCCGCCGGTCATCACGGTGGAGTGGAATCAGGAAGAAGGAACCGTCACCGGCTCCGTCACCGACGCCGTGGACGGCATCCTTCCGGCGGACCGCATCCGCATCACCACCGGCGGGATGTATGATCCAGCCACCGGCCGCTTTATCGTGAACCTCCCTGTCCCGGCGGGGGCACAGGCCATCAGCCGGGTCACCATCAAGGCGCAGGATGCCTCCGGCAACATCGGGCGGGCCTCCCTGGACATTCCCGCCTCCGGCGGAGAGCGCCGCTTTACGGACACGGCGGAGTACTGGGGGGCGGACTACTGCGATTTCCTCTACGACAACAATATTTCCAAGGGCTATGACGACGGCACCTTCCGGCCCGACAGCCTGCTGACCCGGCTGGACTTCTCCGTCATGCTGTACAACTGTCTGAAGCTGGACCCGGCGAAGTACGCCGAAGTGGTTCTTCCCTTCGCGGACCTGGACGGCATTCCGGAGCAGGCCCGCCCCGCCGCCCGGGCGCTGTATGCCGAAGGCATCGTCACCGGCTCCCAGGGGAAGGACGGCAAGCTCTACTTTAACCCCGCCGGAAACCTGACCCGGGCCCAGGCGGCGGCCATGATCGGACGGAGCCAGGAAAAGGGCTATGCCCTGGCGGAGCTGACCTTTACCGACGCGGCCCAGATTCCCGGCTACGCCTCCTTCTACATCCGCACCATGGCGGGCCAAGGGGTCCTCAGCGGCTACGCCGACGGCACCTTCCGGCCCCAGGCCAACATCACCCGGGGGCAGATGGCAAAGATTCTCTACACCCTGCTGTAAGGGCTGTCCTCTATAAAAACGGAAAAAGCAGGAGCCCGGCGCGTAAACGCCGGGCTCCTGCTTTTTATCAAATCCTGCGATATTCTGACGGAAAATACGCCGCCCTGTCAAATCAGATTTCCCGCCGCCCCTCCAGGGCCCGGGTCAACGTGGCCTCATCAGCGAATTCCAGGTGCCCTCCCACGGGAATGCCATAGGCCAAGCGGGTCACCCGGACGCCGAAGGGCTTCAGCAGACGGGCAACGTACATGGCGGTGGCCTCTCCCTCCGTGTCGGGGTTCGTGGCCATGATGACCTCCTGAATTTCCCCCTTGGAAACCCGCTCCAGCAGGGGCTTAATGGCCAGGTCGTCGGGCCCCACCCGGTTCATGGGGGAGATGACGCCGTGGAGGACGTGGTAGTGGCCGCTGTACTCCCGGCTGCGCTCGATGGCGGCCACGTCCCGGGGGTCCGCCACCACGCAGACGGTGGACCCGTCCCGCTTGGGGGAGGAACAGATGGGGCAGAGGCCGCCGCTGGTGAAATTCTGGCACACAGGGCAGCAGGTGATGCTGCGTTTCGCGTCCACAATGGCGCCGGCAAATTCCTCCGCCTCCGCCTGGGGAAGGCCCAAGATAAAAAAGGCCAGCCGCTGGGCGGACTTGCCGCCGATCCCCGGGAGGCGGGCAAATTGTTCTACCAGCTTTTCCAAAGGGGGGGGGAAGTATTCCATAGGGGGATTCTCCTTTTCCCCCGTTGGGGGGAGGTTTTTCCGGCGCTGACGGGCGGGCAAAAGCCCTGTCTTTTCAGACGGCCCCCCTCAGCTCCGCGATGCGGGCCGGAATATCGGCGGCCTTATAGACGGCGCTTCCGGCCACCAGCACATTGGCCCCGGCGTCGATGCAGGTTTGACAGGTATCCGGGGCCACGCCGCCGTCCACCTCCAGCTCACAGGCCGGGTTCTTCCCGTCAATCAGCTTCCGCAGGGCCGTCACTTTCGGCATCATATCCGCCATAAACTTCTGTCCGCCGAACCCCGGCTCCACCGTCATCACCAGAATCAGCTCCACCTTCGTAAGGTAGGGCAGGACCGCCTCCGCCGGGGTCTTCGGCTTCAGCACGACGCCCGCCTTTTTCCCCTTGGCGTGGATCTTGTCAATGGCGGCGTGGATATTCTCCTCCGTGTCCGCCTCCACGTGGACCGTCACCAGGTCCGCACCGGCGTCGCAGAACTGCTCCACGTACCGCACCGGCCGGGTTATCATCAGGTGCACGTCCAGGGGCAGGCTGGTCGTGGGCCGGATGGACTTCACAACCGGGATGCCGATGGAGATATTGGGGACAAACACCCCGTCCATCACGTCCACATGGACGTAGTCGGCGGCGGCGATGCGCTGAATGTCCCGCTCCAAATTCGCGAAATCGGCGGAGAGGATGGACGGCGCGATTTTAATCATGAAAAGCCCCTCTTTTCTTTCGGTCCGGCGGCGGGAGGGCAGGGACAGGGGGGCCGGCCCCGGTGGCGGGAGAACCGGGCGGCGCATAGGATGTTCTGAGCGGTCCGAGCGCCTCCAACTCCGCGCAGCGTCCGCCTCTTACGTCCGGCGCCGCCGCTTTTTCGAATATAGGGAACCAGCCCGCCGGAGCAAGCCTTTGGCGGGCCGGTTCCCCTCTTAGTGTATCAAATTCCCGGCCGAAAAGCAACCGAGGCCGGGAACTTTTTTGCCCGGCGGGCCGGGAGAAAATTTTCTGCAAAAAAGGCTGTAAAATTTACCGGGAACGTGATACTATAAGTCAGCACAGCGGAATGCCAAACGGCGAGAGATTTTCCCCCGGTCAAGGCAAATCTTCCCCGGCGGGCTGCCGCCCGGCAAGAAACTTTTATGGGGCGTGGCGGAAAAGAATCCGCCGTCTGGACGTTCTGTCATTTTTCAAACAAGACCTATGATAAAAAATACATGCTGCATGGAAAAGGGAGGCGGCGCGATGACGTATGACGTGCTGGTAGTGGGCGGCGGCCCGGCGGGACTGTCGGCGGCCCAGAACGTCCGGGCCCGGGGGAAAACCGTACTGGTGGTTTCCAACCCTCTGGAGGAAAATCCGCTCTGGAAGGCGGAGCGGGTAGACAACTATCTGGGCCTCCCCGGCAAATCCGGGGCGGAGCTGCTGACGGCTTTTCGCCGCCACGCCGAGGCCGCCGGAGCGGATTTTCAGGAGGGGAGGGCTCTCAGCGCCCTGCGCTCCGGAGAAGATTGGTACGTCAGCGTCGGGAACACCATGGCCCAGGCGAAGGCCGTCGTGCTGGCGGCGGGCGTGGCCCGGGGAAAAAAGTTTCCTGGGGAGGCAGAGCTGCTGGGCCGGGGCGTGAGCTACTGCGCCACCTGCGACGGGATGCTGTACCGCGGCAAAAAGGTGGCCGTCCTGGGCTGGAGCCCTTCCGCGAAGAAAGAGGCGGCGTTTTTGGAGGAGATCGGCTGCCGGGTGGTCTACTTTGGGAAACCCCGAGACTGCGTCATCCATGGTACGGAACATGTGGAGTCCGTCACCTGCGGCGGCATGACGGAGGCGGTGGAGGGCGTGTTCCTTCTGCGGCCCGCCATGGCCCCGGGAGAACTGTTCCCCGGGCTGGAAACGGCGGGAGGCTTTGTCACGGTGGACCGGAACATGGCCACGAATCTCCCCGGCGTCTTTGCCGCCGGGGATTGTACCGGCGGACCCCTTCAGGTGTCCAAGGCCGTGGGTGAGGGCCTGACCGCAGGACAAAAGGCCGCCGCCTTTGCGGCGTCATAACACTGCGTTTTGATATAGGCAACGGGGTTGAAAAGAAGTATTTACTTCTTCTTAACCGGTGTACGAAAAGCTTACCGGGGCGCAAAGCGCCCATGCGTTTTCTATGATGTCAGGCACGCAAGGCCGCGTACGCGGCTTATGGCGCTATTTTACAGCGCCGGGCCGAACAGAATCCTTTGGATCTTGTTCAGCTGTGCTGACGATAAAACCAAGGAGGAACACAAAATGGCATTGCAGCATTTAAAGACCGCGGAGTTTGACGGAACCGCCGGCCAGGCCCCCCTGGCCATGGTGGATTTCTGGGCCCCCTGGTGCGGACCCTGCCAGATGTTGGGTCCTGTGATGGAGGACCTGGCGGTCCGGTATGAGGGCAAGGCGCTGGTTGCCAAAGTAAACGTGGACGAAGAGCCGGAGCTGGCCCGCCGTTACGGCGTGATGAACATTCCCACGGTGATCTTTCTGAAAGAGGGCCGGGAGTTCGACCGGAAGATAGGCGCGTTTCCCTCCGCCGTCTACACGGAAGTGCTGGACAGGGCCCTGTGAAAAGTGGGGCAAACAGTGAAAAAAGCGCCCGGAATCAAAGATTCCGGGCGCTTGAGCGTCTGTTGGGAGCCGCCTCCGAAGACTTACGCCTCCGCCCCGTTGGCCCGGGCCTCATTGTCCAGGTCCTCCTGATCCTTGGGGATGGCGATGTTCAAAATGATGGCCAGCACCGCCGCCGGCACGATGCCGGAACCGCCGAAGACCAGCTGCACCGGCTGGGGCAGGCCCGCCAGGGCCCCGGCGGTGGCTCCCAGGCCGTAGCCCAGGCCCATGGCGATAGACACGATGGTGACCACCCGGTTCGTGACGCCGAACTTGGTTAAAAGCTTAATCCCCGACACGGCGATGGAGGCGAACATCATGACCGCCGCCCCGCCCAGGACGCTCTGGGGCATAATGGAGATCACCGCCGCCAGCTTGGGGCTCAAACCCGCCAGCACCAAAAACACCGCGCCGCAGGTCAGAGCCATGCGGTTGACCACCTTGGTCATGGTCACCAGGCCGACGTTCTGGGAGAAGGACGTGGTGGGCAGGGAGGAGAACAGGGAGGAGATGAAGGACCCCACACCGTCGCACACCACGCCGCCGGAGAGCTCTTTGGCGGTAGCCTCCCGGCCCATGCCGCCCTCAATGCAGCCGGAGATGTCTCCGATGGTTTCCACGGCGGTGACCAGGAACATAATCAAAATGGAGAAGATGGCGTGGACATTAAAGGTGGGCTTCACCGGGAGAAGCTGGGGGACGGAGAACCACTTGGCCTCGGCGATGCGGGACCAGTTCACGTACCAGGAGGCGGTAAAGGCGTTCCCCTCCGCGTCCACCAGCTCATGGGGCAGGACAAAGCCCATGATCGAAGCCACGATATAGCCCACAATGATTCCGCAGAGGATACAAGAGGTGGATGTAATACCCTTTGTAAAGTGCTTGAGCACCACGATGACCGCCAGCACCAGCAGGCCCAGCAGAAGGTTCGGCAGGGAGCCGAAGTCCTTGGCCCCGCTGCCCCCGGCGAAGGAGTTCACCCCCACGCTGATGAGGCTCAGGCCGATGGCCAGCACCACGCTGCCGGTGACCACCGGGGGGAAGAACTTCCGCAGAGGCTTGATGAAAAAGCCCAGGACCGCCTCGCAGAGGCCGCCCACCATAGCCGCGCCCACGATGGCGCTGTAGGCCAGGATGCCGCCGCCCATGGCGGGGTTGGCGGCCACGCCCTTCATGACCCCCAAGAAGCCGGAGCTGGTGCCCATGATGATGGGCACCTGGCCGCCCACGGGGCCGATGGACCACAGCTGAATCAGGGTGATGATGCCCGCCGCCAGCATGGCGTTTTGAAGCAGGGTGACGTAAAGCGCGGGCTCCTCGCTGGTAATGCCGCAGATGCCGCAGATAATCATCAGCGGCGTCAGGTTGCCCACGAACATGGCCAGCACGTGCTGCATCCCCAGGGGGATGGCCTGGCGTAAGGGAATGCGCCCGTGGAAGTCATAGGGACTGGTGTACTCCGCGGTTTTCTGTGTCGTCTCGTGTTTCTTCATTTCCTTTCTTTCCTCCTAAAACATAAAAAAAGAGGGCCACAAAATTCGCTGTTCATAATTCAGGAACAGCAAACAATGTAGCCTTCCGGCATTGTCATCATAGCATAGGTCCACCTTTTTGTCAATCCTCGTTTCTGTATTTACAGGCCCGAAAAAATATGCTACACTGATTCCGTTTGACAAGGAGGAATGCTATGAGCAGCCGGGAAGAAGTTTTGTCGCTGCTGCGGCGGGAGGAGGGCTTCCTCTCCGGTCAGGATTTGAGCCGCCGCTTGGGGCTCAGCCGGGCCGCCGTGTGGAAGGCAGTGGACGCCCTGCGGAAAGAGGGCTATGAAATTGAAGCGCGCACCGGCCTGGGCTACTGCCTGGCCGCCGCGCCGGACGCCCTGACCGAGCCGGAAATCCGGAGTTTTCTGGGGAAAACCGCCGTCGTGGGCCGGGAACTCCGGTGCTTTGACGAGCTGGACTCCACCAACAACTATTTGAAAACCCAGACCGGTCTTCCGGACGGCACCGTGGCCGTCGCCGACAGCCAGACGGCGGGCCGGGGGCGGATGGACCGCTCCTTTCAGTCCCCCAAGGGACAGGGGATCTACCTGTCCGTGCTGCTGCGGCCCCCGCTGCCGCCGGACCGGCTGCCGCCGGTCACAGCCCTGGCGGGGGTGGCGGTATGCGCCGCCGTGGAGCGGGTCTGCGGTCTCCGCCCGGGGCTGAAATGGCCCAACGACCCGGTTCTAAACGGAAAGAAGCTCTGCGGCATTCTGACGGAGATGTCCCTGGAGGCGGAGACGGGGCGGGTTCAGTCCCTGGTACTGGGCATCGGGATCAACGCGGGCCAGCGGCCGGAGGATTTCTCGCCGGAGGTCCGGGAGATCGCCACCTCCCTCCTCCAGGTCCTGGGTGCACCCGTGTCCCGGCCCCAGTTGACGGCGGCGCTGCTGGAGGAGCTGGACCGGACCTACGCCGCCTTGCTCACAGGGGACCTGTCGGAGTATCTCGCGGCCTACCGCCGGGACTGCGTGAACCTGGGGAAAACCGTTCAGCTGATCCCCTTCGGCGGCGGAGCGCGGGAAACCGCCCAGGCGGTGGAGATTGACGAAGCGTTCAACCTGGTGGTCCGGGGGAGCGGCGGCCGGAAACGGACCGTCCGCTCCGGCGAAGTTTCCGTCCGGGGGCTATGGGGCTATACGGAGTAAGAACAAGGAGAGAGGCGTCTATGAACGAAAAGAACAACTTACAGGGGCTCTGGGAGCTCTTCTGGACCTTTGCGAAAATGGGGGTCATGACCTTCGGCGGCGGCATGGCCATGCTGCCCATCCTTCAGCGGGAGGTGGTGGACAGCAAGGGCTGGGCCACGGAGGAGGAACTGACGGACTACTATGCCATCGGCCAGTGCACTCCCGGCATCATCGCCGTCAACACCGCCACTTTTATCGGCCAGAAATACGGCGGAACGGCGGGCGGTATCGTGGCCACCTTGGGGGTGGTGTTCCCCTCCGTGGTGATTATCTCCATCCTGGCGGGGCTGATCTCCAATTTTGCGGATCTGGCCTGGGTGAAAAACGCCTTTGCCGGAATTCAGGTCTGTGTCTGCGTGCTGATTTTTAACGCCGTTATCAAGCTGCTGAAAAAATCCGTAGTGGATAAACGAACGGCGGCCATCTTCGCCATAGTCCTCCTGGGAGGATTGTTCCTGAAGCTCTCTCCCGTGTGGTTCGTCATCGGCGCGGCTTTGGCAGGTATTATCCTGAAGAATTTGGAGGTGAAGAAGGCGTGATCTATTTGCAGCTCTTCTGGGAATTTTTCAAAACCGGCCTCTTCGCCGTGGGCGGCGGCATGGCCACCCTGCCCTTTCTCCAGGCCATCGGCGAATCCACCGGCTGGTATACCTACACGGACCTGATGAATATGCTGGCGGTGTCGGAGTCCACGCCGGGACCCATCGGCATCAACATGGCCACCTACGTGGGTTTTACGGCGGCGGGAGTCCCCGGGGCGGTGATCGCCACGATCGGTGAGGTGACGCCCTCCATCATCGTGATCCTGATTGTGGCCGCGGTGCTCCACAGCTTCCGAAACAACCAGTACGTGGACCGGGCCTTTTACGGCCTCCGGCCCGCCTCCACGGGGCTGATCGGCGCCGCCTGCGCGTCCGTGGCGCTGGAGGTGCTGACCAGCGTCCAGCTGGCGGTCCAAAACGGAGGCATTGTCAAGAGCCCCGTCCTTAGCGGCGGAAGCCTCTTCAACGTGCCGGGACTCCTGCTGGCGGCAGTGCTGATCGTGCTGACCAACTATGTGCCCAAGGTAAAAAACCTCCACCCCATCGTATTCATCGGGCTGTCCGCGGCGGTGGGCGTTGCGTTTGGCTTCGCCGGGGCGTGAGAGCAGAGCAAAAGAGAGGGACGGTTGTCCCTCTCTTTTTTATTTCTGGTACTCAAATTCAAAACCGTCCATGGAAACGGTGTCCCCGTCCTGGATGCCCATCTCCTCCATCCGCTGGAACACCCCCGCATCCCGCAGGGCCTTGTCGAACCACATGCGGCTCTCATAATCGGCAAAGTTGACGTTGGCCATAAGCCTTTGAAGCCAGGGGCCCTCCACAAACCACACGCCGTCTTCGTGCTGGATGTCCAGGGGGGCGGAGGCATCCGCTTTGGGCGCCTTGGGCACGTAGTCCGGTTCGTAGACGGCGATGGGAGGCAGTACGGACAGCCGCTCCGCCACCAGCTTCACCAGTTCCCGGGTGCCCTTGTGGGCGGCGGCGGAAATCTCCACCAGGGGAATTCCCAGGCCCTCCACGTGGACCCGAAGGGCTTCCAGCGGCGCCGGGTCCTCCAAAATGTCCGTCTTGTTGGCCGCCACGATCTGGGGCCGCTTCGCCAGGTCCGGGCTGTAGCGCTTCAGCTCCTCACAAATGGCGTCAAAATCCGCCGCGGGGTCCCGGCCCTCGCTTCCGGAAACGTCCACCACGTGGACCAGCAGACGGCAGCGGTCGATGTGCCGGAGGAAATCGTGGCCCAGGCCCGCTCCCTCGCTGGCCCCCTCGATGATGCCGGGGATGTCCGCCATGACGAAGCTGACCCCCTCTTCCACCCAGACGACCCCCAGGTTGGGGAAGAGAGTGGTGAAGTGGTAGTTGGCGATTTTGGGCTGGGCCTTGCTCACAACGGACAGGAGGGTGGACTTGCCCACGTTGGGGAAGCCGATCAGCCCCACGTCCGCCAGCAGCTTCAGCTCCAGAATCACGTCGTGGCTCTCCCCGGGGAGGCCCGCCTTGGCAAAGCGGGGAACCTGCCGGGTGGGAGTGGCGAAGTGGCTGTTGCCCCAGCCGCCCCGGCCGCCCCGGCAGAGGACAAAGGGCTCGCTGCCGCTCATGTCGGCCATGATCTCGCCGCTTTCCGCCTCCCGGACCAAGGTGCCCCGGGGAACCTTAATCACCAGGTCCTCCCCGTTTTTGCCGAACTTCCGCTTGCCCTGGCCGTCGGCGCCGTTTCCGGCGGCGTATTTGCGCTTGTAGCGGAAGTCCATCAACGTGGACATATGGTCGTCCACCTGAAGGATGATGGACCCGCCCCGGCCGCCGTCGCCGCCGTCGGGGCCGCCCGCCGCCACGTACTTTTCCCGGTGGAAGGCGATGGCTCCGTTGCCGCCGTTGCCCGCCCGGACGGTGATTTTTGCCTTGTCGATAAATGATGATGCCATGAGGGTCTCCTTAACATTTCCCCCTGTGAGGGGGGATTGTACTCGCCCTAACGGGCGGGGTGGACTGGATACCAGCGATGGCTGGTTCATTGCACCCCCCATTTTCTCTTTTCCTTACCAGAAGGAAAAGAGAAAACGGGCCGTGCACGGTCCAAAAGAGAAAAGGAAGTAATTAGGACTTTCTATCGATAGGACACCTTGCTGTGGGGCCTGCACCCCTGTGCAGGCCATTCCTCCGCGCAGGCAGTACCTCCGGTTTCACGCATGTCTCCAGCGCGCGGCGTGGTGTGCGGGCGGGGGCGGGCAAAAACGGAATCGCCGAAGCGCCGCTTTCCGCTGCCGCTAGTCTTCCCCAAACGGTAACGGTTCACGCCCTGCCAGTTGGTCAAGGGTCACCTTGAAATAGTCCGCGAAGGTGCAGAGCGTGGAAAGATTCGGTTCGCTTTCTCCTGTCTCATAACGCCGATAGGTGCTATAGGAAACGCCGCAATGCACGGCTACAACTTCCTGACTTAGATGTCGGTTTTTCCGACACGCTTTTAAATTTTCAGAAAAATTTTTCATAATTTCCCCATTCTCTCTTGACAGCTCAATTTTAAGCGACTATACTAAAACCACTCAATATTGAGCGTCCTTTAGAGGGTGATTTTATGACTGACCTTATCAACCATCTCTTCTTTTACTCCGAGGACCACTGTGTTCCCCAGTGTTTGGAAACTCCGGAATACAATCGGACTGTCCACGATTTGGAACAGGACTGGGCCGGATTCCGCACTTCTCTGACGGCGGAACAGGACCGGCGGCTGGAGGACCTGCTGTCCCGGCAGTTTACCGCCAAGTTCGCTGAGGAACAAGCGGTTTTCCGCTCCGCCCTGTCCATCGGCATCACCCTAGGCCGCCTGTAAGCCGCCGGGGGCAGGGGCCCACAGGGAGCGCCAGGTTAGCGGCAGCGAGGAGGGCCGGGCAGTCCTTGCATCAACTGCCAAAACTCCCGCTTGCACCACGCCGCGGGCAGAAGACATTCGTGAAACCGGAAGCACGTTCTGCGCGCCTCCGTTTTCTCTCTTCCACCGTGCACGGCGCATTCTCTCTTTTCGCAAAAGAGAGAATGGGGGGTGCAATGGACCAGCCATCATCATGGCTCTTGACTCCCCCGCCCGTCAGGGCGAGTATAAGCCCCACCCCCTGGGAAGGGGGGAAGAAAAAGGGCCCGGACGGGAAGTCCAGGCCCTTTCAAAACGCTCACTCAGCCTCGTAGACAGAGACTTGCTTGCGATCCTTGCCCAGCCGCTCAAAGCGAACCGTGCCGCTGGCGGTAGCAAACAGGGTGTCGTCGCTGCCGCGGCCCACGTTCACGCCGGGGTGAATGTGCGTGCCGCGCTGGCGGACCAAGATATTGCCGGCCAGGACGAACTGTCCGTCGGCCCGCTTGGGGCCCAGGCGCTTGGCCTTGGAATCGCGGCCGTTCTTGGTGGAGCCGCCGCCCTTTTTGTGGGCGAAGAACTGTAAACCAATGCGAATCATGTCAGGGACCATCCTTTCTCAAGAGTTTCCAGAGGCGTTATTCCGCCTCTAAGACTTCGATATTTTCCGGGTACTCGTCGTGGAGCATGGTGAAATAGAGCATCAGCCCTGTCAAAAGGGACTGACAGGTGCTCTCCGCCGTGGGAGCCAGCCCGCCGGGAAGGCGCAGGGACACCAGTGCCTGCCTCTCGTCGGTACGCACCGCGGCGGCAAGGCCCAGCACGTCGTTGACGGTAGCCTCCACCAGGGTGACGGCGGCGGTGATGGAGGCGCAGAGAAGGTCTTCTCCCGTCTCGGCCCAGCCGCTGTGGCCCTTGGCCTCAAAGCCGGTGATCCGGCCATTTTCCGTGTGGAAGGTGACGCTGGTCATGCTCAGACGGAGATCTTGCCGATCTCGACCTTGGTGTAGGGCTGGCGATGGCCCTGACGCTTGCGGTAGCCCTTCTTGGGATTGTACTTGAAGATGCGGATCTTCTTGCCCTTGCCGTTTTTGACAATCTTGGCCTCTACAGAGGCGCCGGCCACGGTGGGCGCGCCAAAGGTGGCCTTGTCCCCGTCGATAATGGCCAGGACCTGGTCAAACTTCACGGCGTCTCCGGCTTCCTGGGGCAGCTTTTCGATGTAGACCACATCGCCCTCAGCCACCTTGTACTGCTTTCCACCGGTCACGATAATCGCGTTCATGCTTGTTTCAACTCCTTCATGTCGGGCTCGCTGTCGGGGGCGGCGGCGGAGGCAAACTCCAGGCGCACTTTAAGAATCTGCATTTATAGCCGGGGGATGCCGGCTGGACAAGGATTTCTTTCGTCAGACAAGGAGCTTTCCCCCAGCAATCCTGACGGACTGCAAGGGAGCGTGACGCAATATGACGGAAAAAAGGCCGGCTAGACGGCGTCCAACGGTTATAAACGCAGATTCTAAGCCCATTCAAAGCGGCTTCCCTAGTATATCAGCGGAATTCGGGCTTGTCAATGGGATTTTCCAAAAAAGTTCCATCCCGCAATTGATTCAGAGGGGAGGGACCTGCGTGACCCTCCCTTCCCCGGCGCTCCTCAATAGGGGGGCGGACACATAGGCCCGTCCCCCACGGGATAACTTCTGCAAACCGGACGCTCTCCCTCAGCAGGAAGCCAGCAGGTCCTCCAACTCCTCCTTCGAGAATTTCTGCACGTTGTCGCAGAAACGGCAGGTCAGCTCCGCGCCGCCCTGTTCGTCAATCATGGCCCGCAGCTCCTCCCGTCCCAAGCTGATGAGGGCCCGCTCCATCCGCTCCCGGCTGCAGTCGCAGCGGTAGGCAATGGGGCGTTTCTCCAGGACCTTCAGCTCCAGCCCCGGCAGCGCCCGGCGGAGCAGGGTTTCCGGGTCCGGGTCCGCCTTCAGCATCTCCGTCACCGGCCCGGCGGAGCGGAGAGACGCCTCCAGGGCTTCCGCCGTCTCCTCCCCCGCGCCGGGGAGGAGCTGAACAAGATACCCCCCCGCCGACAGGACGCTCTGGTCCCGGTCCACCAGCACCCCCAGGCCGCAGGCGGTGGGAATCTGCTCGGACTCCACAAAGTAGAGGGCGATGTCCTCGGCGATCTCCCCCCAGAGGAGGCCCACGCTGCCAACATACGGCTCCTTCATCCGAAGGTCCCGGATCACCGTCAGGGTGCCCTGATTGCCCACGGCGGCGCCCACGTCCAGCTTTCCGTCCTCCCGGAGGGGGATGTCGGCGGCGGGATTCTCCACGGTGCCCCGGACGTTGCCCTCGTGGTCCGAAACCGCCAGCAAGGTTCCCAGGGGGCCGCCGCCCTTGATTTGCAGGGTGAGGCTGGCGGCCTCCTCTTTCAGGGCGTTGCCCATCATGGAGGCGCCCGCCAGAAGGCGGCCCAGGGCCGCCGTGGCTACCGGCAGAGTCTTGTGAATCTGCCGGGCCCGCTCCGTCAGGTCCCGGGTGGACACGGCGGAGACTTTGATCAGGCCGTCTTGGGAGATGGCCCGGATTAACTGGTCGCTCATTTGCTTCTCCTCAATGTTCATGGGATTAAAAGATGATATTTGCAGGGGCCCGCCCCTTTCGGGTTCCCTCCTCCCGGGCTATACCCCTGCGCGGAGGGCCGTCCCCCCGGGGAACGGGCCGGGACAGGTCCCTACAAGCCGCCCGGTTCAGCGGCACTCAAACTGCCAGCGGTCCTCATTCAGTTTGGGGGGCTTGTCCGTCAGGTCCCCCGTCAGCCTCAGGTCGGAAAAGCCCGCCTCGGCAAGATACCGCCGAAGCGCCTCCTCCGTCCAGGCCCGCTCCCAGTGCTCCTCAAAGCTCCGCTCCCAGGCCCCGTCGGAACGGAGGCGGAACAGGTCCACCTGATAGACGCAGATCTGCCGTTTTTCCGAGAAAAAGGTCCGCCAAACGCAGCAAGCCTCTTCCGTCTCGTCCATATAAATCTGCCCGTCCATCCGCCGGAGCTTGTAGGGGGTGTTCACGTCGAACAAAAACAGCCCTCCCGGCTTCAGGGCGCGGCGGACCCGGCGGAACGTCTCCCGGAGATCCCGCTCCCGGACAAGGTAGTTCAGGGAGTCCAGGGTGGAAACCACCGCGTCCACCGGCTGAGCCAGCCGGAGCCTGGGCATAGCCTGGTGGAGGAAGAAGGGCGGCCGGTCCAGTTCCGCCGCCTTTGCAGCCGCCTGGGTCAGCATCTCCTCAGACCCGTCTGTTGCCAGGACCTCGTATCCCTTTTGCGCCAGCAGGCAGGCCAGCGTCCCCGTGCCGCATGCCAGGTCCAACACCGTGCGGACGGGAATAGCGCTCTTTTTCAGCCGCCGCTCCAGGAACGCCGCCCGCCGGCGGTAGGACCCGTCCGCCATCAGGCCGTCGTAGCTGGCGGCCAGGGTGTCATACGCGCTCATTTGTCCTTGATCCGGGCGAAAAGCTGGGCATAGGCCCCGGTGCCGTAGTTCAGCGAGCGGTTCACCCGGCTGATGGTGGCGCTGGACGCGCCGGTGCGCTCCAGTATTTCGTTGTAGATCATGCCGTCGTCCAACAGGGAAGCCACCTCAAAACGCTGTTCCATGCTCCGCAACTCCGCCACGGTGCACAGGTCCTGAAAAAACTGATAGCACTCCTCTTCGTCCTGGAGCTGTAAAATCGCCTTGTAAAGCTGGCCGCTCTTTTCTTTTTTCCCGATCTTCACGCTCAGACCTCCTGTCGTCGTTCTGGGAATCCGCTGAATAAATCCCGCCGCGCATCCTCGAGCCATAAATTTCCTCTGAGCCGCGTGGGGAAACCTTGAAATCCTGCCGCACGGCAAGAAACTTTAACGCGGAGCGGCGGAACAAGATCCGCCGTTTAGGGGCTGTTTGAAAAATAGCGGAATGCCCAACGACGAGAGATTTTTTCGCTGGGCAAGGCGATTTTCCGCAGGAATCCTGGCGGATTTCAAGGGAACTCAACGAAGCGTCAGCGGGAAAATATCCGCCGGTTGGGTGTTTTGGCATTTTTCAAACAGCCCCTAGGCTTTCCGCCAATGTTCAAACAAGGTATATTCAGCGCTTCCTTAACGTTTTAATTTTAACATTTCAGTGCGCGAAAGTAAAGAGGGCGTGAGAGGAAATTTTCACCGGAAGGCCCGCCCGCCGTCACCGCGTCTTCCTCCGCCGCATAAGCTGGAGAAATACGGATACGCGGGAAAGGAGCGGTGGCTGTGGGAGAGCGTCTGGAGTCCCTGGTGACGGAGCCCTTCGCGGCGGAGCGGGAATGGGCGGCAGAGGGGGTGCCGGTGCTGCGGGCGGCGGCGGAAGTCCCTCAGCCGTCTCAGGAGACGGACCGGGTTTCCCGGCGGATCAAGCGCTTTTATCATTTGCAATGCCGCGCCTTCCTCCGCTACTGCGAGCGGTGCCTGTTTCCCCAGGCAGCGGCGGAATACCGCTTGGCCCTGGAGGCCAGCCGTCCCCTGCCCCTTTTTCAGGCGGAGCTGTCCTACCAGGTGACCTACAATGAAGGGGGCCTCTGGAGCCTTTATACCCAGGTTCGGGAGTCCCTGGGCCCCGGCCCGGCCCTGGTGACCCGCCGGGGGGACACTTGGGACCTGGCGGCGGGCTACCCCGTGCCTTTAAAAGATTTCTTCCCCGCGGGCACGGCCTGGAAAAAGCGGCTGCTGGCCCACGCGGCGGAGGAAATCCAGCGCCGGGAGCGGGCCGGGGCGGGCCGCTGGCGGGAGGACTGGCGGAAGGAGCTACGGCGGCGGTTCAATCCCCAGAATTTCTACCTGACGGCGGAGGGGCTGGCCTATTTTTGGCCCATGTACGCCATTGCCCCGGCGGCGGGGGTGCCGACGTTTTTGCTGCCCTACGGGGACGAAGTGTCGGCGGAGCGGAACCCGCAGTCTTGAACGAAGGACCCCGGCCCGCCGGGGTCTATTTCACACTGCCATTGATTCAAAAGCGGCGGAGGGGCTGGTTGGCCTCCTTTTTCTCATAGCTGCTTTGCATCATCCGGGCCACGCCGCGGCAGACCGGCTTGGACCCGTTTGTGACAGGAACGTTCCTAGTGGAAAAAGATTTGAGCCGGAGAACCCTTTCTGTCTTTCTTTAAAACCGGCAAGCTGGCGGAGGTCCTGCAGCCAGACCTCAACGCCCCGTTCGCCCAGAATTAAAAAACGGCCGGGAACTTTCGTTCCCGGCCGTTTGCTGTGGGCTCAGCGCAGATCGTTCTTGTTTCCGAAGTACTTCTTCGTTTCCGCGGCCACAATACCGGACAGGGCAAAGAGGCCAATAAAGTTCGGGATGGCCATGAGGCCGTTGAAGGTGTCCGCCACGTCCCACACAAAACTGAGGGGGGACACACAGCCCACCACTACCACGGCGATGAAAATCACCTGGAATACCCGGACAGCCTTGTGCCCGAAGAGGTATTGGACGCAGCGGGTGCCGTACAGGGACCAGCCCAAGACTGTGGAGAAGGCGAACAGCGCCAGGGCAATGGCCACGAACAGCGCCGCGAATTTGCCTCCGAAAACCGTGGCCAGGGCGGCGGTGATGACTTCGCTGCCGGGGCGGGTGTTAAACTCGATGTTCACGCCGCTGCAAATGATGGTCAGCGCGGTGAGGGAGCAGATCACAATGGTATCCACAAACACCTCGAAAATGCCGTAGAGGCCCTGGTTCACGGGGCCCTTGGTGTCGGCCGCCGCGTGGGCAATGGCGGCGGAGCCCAGGCCCGCCTCATTGGAGAAGGCACTGCGCCGCAGACCCCAGATGATCGTCTGCTTCAACACGATGCCGGAGGCGGCGCCGCCGACGGCCTGGGGCGTAAAAGCGGTGGAGAAAATCAGCCCGAAGGCGCTGCCGATGTTCTGCCAGTGGACGCCGATGACAATGAGAGCGAAGATGATATAGAAGACGCTCATAAAGGGAATCAGTTTCTCCGTCACCGCCCCGATGCGCTTGATGCCGCCCAGGAGGATGATGGCCACCAGCAAAGCTAAAACAATGCCCATAAACCACTTCAGCCCGGTTTCCATCCCGGCGGAGACGGCGGTGAAAGCGGAGAACGCGCCGATGACGGAGCCGGTGATGCTGTTCACCTGGGACATATTTCCAATGCCGAAAGAGGACAGAATGGCAAAAACGGCAAAGGTACCCGCCAGCCACTTCCAGCCGCTGCCAAGGCCCTTGGCAATGTAGTACATCGGCCCGCCGACCCAGTCGCCCTTGGCGTCCCGCTCCCGGTACTTGATGGCCAGGACGATCTCGGAATACTTCGTCACCATGCCGACCAGCGCCGCCAGCCACAGCCAGAAGATCGCGCCGTAGCCGCCCATGGCAATGGCCTGGGTGGTGCCCACGATGTTGCCGGTGCCTACCGTTGCGGACAAAGCGGTGGTCACGGCCTGCATGGGCGTCACCGCGCCCTCGCCGGCCTCCTGCTTCTGAAACATTTTGCCCACGGTGTTTTTCATGGCGTGGCCAAAGTGGCGGAACTGCACACCGCCGTTGCGGACCGTCAGAAACAGGCCGCCCACAATGGCGCAGGGCAAAAAGGTGTACATCCAGGCGAAGTCGTTCAGCGGCCCCGATAAAAAGGCCAGAATGCTGCTCAAAATTTCCATAATTTCCCTCCATAGCATCGTACCGGCATCGGCGCGGAGGCGCAAAAAAGCGGACCCGCCGGCTGCGGCCCCGCAAAAAGCAATATCCCCCCGGCGGACACACCCCCGCCGGGCAGCATTCCCCTCTGTCCTTTTACCTGAGAGATTCGGCGGGCAGGCCCGCCTTGCACCTTCGGTACCCGTTTCCGGGATTCTCCAGAGCCACATCCGTCCCCGGTCCTCGCGCCTGAGAGTTTTACTCCGTCGGCAGACTTTCGCCGTTTCTCCGGGGATTTCCTTTGCCAGTATCCAGTTGTGGTATTACCTTAACACGGTCCGGCCCGGTTGTCAATCGTGCATTTCCACAAAATGTCCGCAAAGCAGAGACGTATATTTTCTTATCGCGGACAAAACCAGAGGGGCGCCATGCGCCCCTCTGCGTTCCGTGTACGCCGTTCAGAGCTCCCGCACGGAAACCACGCCGGAGGTGGCGCAGATCTCCTGCTGAAGCTGCTCTATATCCAAGCCTTTATGGAGCCGCAGGGTGAAGATGGCACAGGCGTTGTGCCGCTCGTTGGACTTGGAGTGAATGATCCCCATGTTGAGGATTTTCAGCCCGTGCTCCCGGAACTCCTGGAGCAGGACATCCATGGTCCGGTTGTCGCTGTACTCCACGTACAGATTGACCTCCGGGGCATTCTTCAGCATCCGGTACTCCACCCGGGAGAAAAAAAGCTCCGCGATGAGGATCAGCGCCGTGGCAAACAGGCCCCCCTCATAGAACCCGCCGCCCAGGGCCAGGCCGATGATGGCCGCCGCCCAGAGGCCCGCCGCCGTGGTCAGGCCCTTCACCCGCTGGCGGCGGGTGACAATGATGGTGCCCGCGCCGATGAAGCCGATGCCCGCCACCACCTGGGCCCCCAGCCGGGCCATATCGGTGTATTGGCCTAGGACCAGGTAGAGGTACTGGCTGGTCAGCGTGGTCATGGCCGCGCCAAGGCAGATCAGGATATGGGTGCGGAAGCCCGCCGGGCGGCGCTTATACTCCCGCTCAATGCCGATGATGCCGCCGCAGAGCACCGCCAGGGTCATCCGCAGGGCTACGGACCAGACGGTCACATCCCGCAGGCCGTCAAACAGAGACAGCATATCGCGTTCCCTCCTTGTTCACAAGTTACGTGTCCTTGACGACATAGACGGTTTCCAGCTCTGAAATGGCAGCCAAAATTTTGGCATGGGTGCCCCGCTGGTTCATCCGCAGCGAAAAAATGGCGTTGGGGTGCTGGGAAGGGGTCTGCTTGCCGTGGTCCACCTCTACTTCGTAGATCGTGACGTCCTGGGCCTTGATGCGTCCTATGATCTCCGCCACATTGTCCAGGGACTGAAATTCCACATAGATGTTCATGTTTCTGGCGTTCTCCACCACAAACAGCTCCACCGCCGGAAGCAGGTGGACCACCAGGAAGATCAGCAGGAACGCAAGGCCCACGCACTCGTAGAACCCCGCCCCCACGGCCAGGCCCATACAGGCCGAGGCCCACAGGCCCGCCGCCGTGGTCAGGCCCTTCACCTTCTGCTGGCCGGTCACCAGGATGGTGCCCGCGCCCAAAAAGCCGATGCCGTTGATGACCTGGGCTCCGAAGCGGCTAACATCGGTGCGGATGCCGATCTCCGCGGCCCGCTCCGCCCAGACGTGGTTCAGCATATAAGACTCATACTGGCTCAAGAGCATGGTCAGCGCCGCTGCCATGCACACCAGCATGTAGGTCCGGAAGCCCGCCGGGCGGTGCTTTCTGGCCCGCTCCAGGCCGATCATGCCGCCGCAGAACATGGCCAGGGTCAGCCGCAGCATTACCGAGGCCGTGTTAACCTCCCGCAAGTATTCCAATCCCTGTAACACTTCGAGCCGCTCCTCTCCTGGTGGACGCCCCTCCGGGGCGAAAGAAAAGGGAAGGAGCGGCCGCCGCCGCTTCTTCCATCACCTGTTCAAATCAACACGCCGGAAAACGTTTGCGGTACAGCCATTTCCCACCGCTTGTATTAACACGTATTATAAGCAGACCCGCCCCTATTGTCAACGTTTTCCGTTATATAAAACACCTTTTCAGCGGGTTTGACAAATAAAAGCCCGGTATTTTGTCATTTTGCCAGGAGGAAAAGCAGGCGAAAAAGCCCTCTGTGCGCAAACGTTGTCTCCCCTCTCAGCGGATGACGGAAAAATACAGCCACAGGCCGAAGGGGAGGACGACCTGCAGGATCAGAATCACCGGCACGCCGAAACGGAAGGCCTTGTGAAGGGTCTTGTGGCGGAAAGCCTTCATGCCCAGCAAAGCCCCCACGCTGCCCCCCAGGGCCGCCAGGAGGAGCAGCGTCTTCTCCGGCACCCGGCGGACGCGCTCATTTTTCTCCTTCCGCTTGGCCTTCCACTTGTCCAGACCGAAGACGCAGAAGGTGATGATGTTGATGATCGCCAGCCAGATGGCCAAGAGTCCCCAGGGGGAGCCGACGACAGCCCAAATAAAGTCGTTGTGAGCCTCCGGCGTATACAGCGCTTTTTCGGCGGCAAGAAGGGTGGTTTTCATAGGCGCACCTCGTTTCAAACATATGTATACCCGTAGGGGCGGGCGCTATCGCCCGCCCGCTTTCCCCGTACCACCACGCTATTTGGGAAAATCCGCCGCTGGGGGCGGTGAGCAGGCCGGGGAAAACAGGCCGCCGAAGGCGGCGGCCCCTACGGCAAATGGACCGGCTTTTCAGCCGGTCCATTTTAGCACAGGTTTCAATTCTTGGCAAGCCCCGCCAGCTCCACCGCCGTTTTGGCCGCAAGCACAGCGTTGTTGAATACCAGCTGGATGTTGCTGTCCAGAGAGCTGCCGCCGGTGAGCTCTTTGATCTTCGCCAGGAGGAAGGGGGTGGTTTCCTTGCCGTGAATGCCCTTTGCCTTGGCCTCCTCCACCGCGTCGTTGATGGCCTTGTTGATGACGTCCGCATCCATGGAGTACTCCTCCGGAATGGGATTCGTCACCAGCATGCCGCCGCCCAGGCCCATGTCCTGCTTCACATAGAAGGTCTTGGCCAGGTCCGCCGGGGTGTCGATCCGGTAGTCCACAGCGAAGCCGCTCTTCCGGGTGTAGAAGGCGGGGAGTTCCCCGGTGCCGTAACCGATGACGGGCACGCCGTGAGTCTCCAGATACTCCAGGGTCAGCCCCAGGTCCAGGATGGACTTGGCCCCGGCGCAGACCACCATGACAGGGGTCCTGGCCAGCTCTTCCAAGTCGGCGGAGATGTCCATGGTGGTTTCGGCCCCCCGGTGCACGCCGCCGATGCCGCCGGTGGCAAAGACCTGGATGCCCGCCATGTGGGCGATCATCATGGTGGTGGTCACCGTGGTGGCTCCGTCCTTCCCCTGGGCCACCAGGACCGGCAGGTCCCGGCGGCTGGCCTTGGCCACGCCCGCGCCGGTCTTGCCCAAATAGTCGATCTCCTCGGGGGAGAGGCCCGCCTTGAGTCGTCCGCCCAGGACGGCGATCGTGGCGGGAACGGCCCCGTTCTCCCGGATGATGGACTCCACTTTCAGGGCGGTTTCCACGTTCTGGGGATAGGGCATTCCGTGGGAGATAATGGTGGACTCCAGGGCCACCACGGGCTTTCCGGCGGCCAGGGCTTCCTTGACTTCAGGGGCGACATCCAGGTACTTGTTCATGTTCATGATTATTGACCTCCAAAAATATATGAATGGAAATTGGATAAACCGTTATCAGGCAAGGCCCGGGCTCAGGCGCTCCCGCAGAGCTTCCTCGCTCATGGTGGGGTTGATGGTTTCCTTACCGGCCATGGCGATGGAGGAGGCGGCCAAGCCCGCCCGGGCGGTTTCCTCCAGGTCCGTGCCCTGGAGATAGGCCCAGGCGATGGCGGCCATAAAGGCGTCCCCGCAGCCCGTGGCGTTGACCATGTTCCCCGGGAGGCAGGGCAGCCGGACCCGGCCGCTGCGGTCCGCGGCGAAGACCCCGTCCCCCCCCAGGGAGATGAACACCCGGCGCAATCCGGTGTCCAGCAGCGCGTCCGCCGCCCGGTGCAGGCTCTCATCGCCGGTGATGGGCACGCCGGAGAGGAGCTCCGCCTCCAGGCGGTTGGGCTTGAGGGTGTGGAGCTTCCCCAGGACGGGTTTCAGCTTCACGGCCTTGGCGGTGGACACCGGGTCGGCGAAAAGAGGGGCGGCGCAGTTCTCCGCCAGCCACGCGATGCTCTCCTCCGGAATGTTCGTGTCGACCACCACCACCTGGCTGGCATCCAGGAGCTTTCGCCGCTGGGCCAGGGCCTGGGGAGTCAGATGCTGGTAAATCTCCATGTCGCTGACGGCCAGAGCCATGTCCCCCCGCTCGTCGTTGATAAAGAGATAGGTGGAGGTCCGCCCGCCGGGGATCACGGGGGACTGGGAGATATCAATGCCAAGCTCCCCACAGCTGGCGGCCAGCTTCTGGGCGTTGATGTCGTCCCCGAAGGCGGTCAGCAGCCGCACGTCCAGGCCCAGCAGGGCCATGTTGTGGGCGATGTTCCGCCCCACGCCCCCCAGGGAAGAGTGGACCGTGCCGGGGTTGGAGTCCCGGGCCACCAGCGCCGCCTCCGGGCGGCCGCCGATGTCCACGTTCACTCCCCCCACCACGGTGACATAAGGGGCGGTCTGAACAATGTAACCCTTGCCGGTGATATAGCCTTTCTTCATCAGGTTGGAGATATGCACGGCGACGGAAGAGCGGGTGATCCCCGCCTTATCCGCCAGCTCTTTTTGAGAGATGAGGGGGTTTTCCTCAATCCAGTTGAGCAGCTGCCGTTCCCGCTTGGTCATGGCCCACCTCCGCATAAGCAAAGATTTAGTTTCTTAATCTAATGCTTATTATACGCACCCGCCGCCAAAAGTCAAGAGGACATCTCAGAAAAAATTTTCACCAGTTTTTGGATATTTTGACCGTCCGTCCCCCGCCCGCCGCCGATGGTCCGGGAGGGCTGGACGGCGGGGCCCCGGTTGGGTATACTGGAAGCAAGAGAGGAGGCGGGGCCCATGAAAATCGACGTGGCGCTGGACCCGGCGCTGGAAGAGCTGCTGGTCAAGGTGCTGTCTCCGGGAGAGACGGAGGAGCTCCGGGCCCTGCTGGCGCGGCTGGAGGAGCCAGAGCGGCTGACGCTCTTCCGGGAGGGGACCGCCGTGCCCTTGGACCCGGGGGAGGTCCTGCGGTTCTACGGGGAGGACAAGGAGGTCCGGGCCCAGGCCCTGGGCGGGGCGGTTTACACCGTCCGCCTCCGGCTGTATGAATTGGAGGAGCGGCTGGACCGGAAGGCCTTTGTCCGGGTGTCCCACTCGGAAATCGTCAACTGGAAGCGGGTGACGGCCCTGGATTTAAGCCTGTCCGGCACCATCCGGGTGATCCTGGAGGGCGGCGTGGTTACCTACGTCTCCCGGCGGTATGTGAAGAAAATCAAGGAGGTGCTGGGGATATGAGCAAATCCGAAGTCCGGCAGGAATTCCTCCGGCGGGCCAAGGCGGGCTTCCCCTGGGGGATCGCCCTGGTCTATCTGGTGTTTGTGCTGGGAAACGCCTTCACCATCCCCAGGCCGGAGGGCGGAAATCTGCTGGTGGTGCCCGGGGCCATGGCGGAGGCCTATGGAAGCCCGGTGGCGGCGGCCCTGGCCCAGTTTTTCTGGTCCGGCCTCCTGGGGGCGGCGCTGAACACCATGGAGGTTCCCTTCCTTCTGGAGCGGCGGACCCTCCTCTGGTCCGGGGCCCATTTTCTGGGGACGGCGGCGGTGTTCTCCCTGGCGGGGTGGCGGTGCCGGTGGTTCCCCATCCGGGAGAGCTGGCTGTGCCTTCTGGGCCTGCTGCTTTTGCTGTACGTGCTGAAATGGTCCGTCCGGTTTCTGGAGTGGCAGTCCGACGTGTGGGCCATTCGGAAATCCTCCGGCCTGGAGGGGGCGGACCCGCCCTGGAAAACCCTGGCCCCGTACCTTCTTCTGGCGGCGGCGGTGGAGCTGCTGCTGCCCCCGGGCCTGCGGCTGGCGGACGCCCGGGATTTCCCGGTGCTGACGGGAATTTTTTACCCCTTCCTGGTCCTGCCGCTGTTCTGCTTTTTCAGCGCCTGTCCTCTGGGAACCCGGCTCCGCCGCTGGTGGCTTCTCTACCCGGCGGCGTGCGCGGCGCTGACCCTGCCCTGCGTGTTTTGGCTGTATAACTACACGGCCCTGTTTCAGGCGTGGGCGGCGGGAGCCGCCGCCCTGGCGGGGGGACTGACGGGGACCGTCCTGCGGCGGCTGAAAAAAAATCAATAACCCCGGGAACAAAACCGCCTCCTCTTCCGACTAAACAGGAAAAGGAGGCGGTTTTATGAAGCTCTGGAAACGCGTATTTATTCTGACCCTCTGCCTATTGCTGACGGCCTGCGCCCCGGCGGCGGAAACGCCGGAGTCCCCGGCCCGGACGGAGGGCCCTGCGGCCCCGGCGGACCCCGCGGGCGTCCCGCCCTCCCTGGCGGAGGACGAAGAGCCCACGGTCCTCACCTGCCGCGTTGTGGACGGGGCGGAGGACGGAAATCTGCTTTTGGCGGAGCTGGACGAAGGGCTCTACGGCGGGACCGGGGTTTACCGGCTGAACGTAAAGGACGTGCCCGTGACCCTGGACGGCGAGGCGGCGGAGCCGTCGGTCCTGGAGGACGGCATGGCGGTGGACGTGGCCTTCAACGGCCATGTGCTGGAGAGCTTCCCGGCCCAATTGGGGGAGGTGTATTCCGTCTCCGCCTGGTCCCGTGGCCGGGGGCGGAACGGCGGCGGGACTATGTTTGATCTCTGCGGGCTGTACCTCCAGGTGCTGGACGACCTCTGGCAGAAGGACCCTGGGCTGAACGACGGCATTACCCTGGCAGGGCTGGACCTGTCCCAGGCCCCCGGAGATTTGACGGAGAGCGAGAAAGCCGCCCTGGCCTGGCGCTTCGGGGAGCTCCACGGCGTGGAGGTGGTGACGGGGACCTTTGACGAGCTGAAGGAGCAGGGCTATTTCACCGCCTCCGCCATCAGCACCCCCGCCCCGGAGGAAGGGGAGGACTACAGCCGCCTCTGGTATCAGTGGGAGGACGGGTGCCTGTTCTCCATTGAGGCCAATGAGGAACACGCGGGGGAGATTTACTCCCTGCCCACGCTGTTCTTTAACGCGGAGAAGTGGCGGAGCCCCCTGGGGGCGTACTGCTTCTACGACTGCTCCGCCATGTGGCCGGAGGCCGGGACCTGGAGCGGTTATAACATCGGAAGTGAGATGATTTCTTGAACTTTCCCCTGCCGGGGGAGGGGCTTGTACTTGCCCTGACGGGCGGGGCGAGAAAAAGCTCCCCCTCTCGGGGGAGCTTTTCGATTGCCAAGCCGAAGGCTTAGTAAACTTAGAAGTCGGCGCTGCCGACCGTGCGGGGATGGGGCAGCACATCCCGGATGTTGCTGACGCCCGTCAGGTACATCACCAGCCGTTCAAACCCCAGGCCGAAGCCCGCGTGGCGGCAGGAGCCGTAGCGCCGCAGGTCACAGTACCACCAGTAACTCTCCGGGTCCATGTTCAGCTCCTTGATCCGGCTCTCCAGAATATCCAGCCGCTCTTCGCGCTGGCTTCCGCCGATGATCTCCCCGATGCCGGGGACCAGGCAGTCCGCCGCCGCCACGGTCTTTCCGTCGTCGTTCAGGCGCATGTAGAAGGCCTTGATCTCTTTCGGATAGTCCGTGACGAACACCGGGCGCTTGAAAACCTGCTCGGTGAGATACCGCTCATGCTCCGTCTGGAGATCACAGCCCCAAAAGACCTTGTAATCGAACTTGTCGTTGTTCTTCTCCAGAATGGAAACCGCCTCCGTGTAGCTCACCCGGCCGAAGTCGGAGGAGGCCACGTGCTCCAGGCGCTGCTTCAGGCCCTTGTCCACGAAGCTGTTGAAGAAGTCAATCTCGTCGGGGCAGCGCTCCATGACCTTTTTGATGGCGTACTTAATCATGGCCTCCGCCACGTCCATGTCCCCCGCCAGGTCGCAGAAGGCCATCTCCGGCTCGATCATCCAGAACTCGGCGGCGTGGCGCGCCGTGTTGGAGTTCTCCGCCCGGAAGGTGGGGCCGAAGGTATACACGTCCCCGAAGGCCATGGCGAAGTTCTCCGCGTTCAGCTGGCCGGACACCGTCAAGTTTGCGGGCTTGCCGAAAAAGTCCTGGGTAAAGTCCACCTTTCCGTCCTCCGTCCGGGGCGGGTTCTCCGGGTCCAGGGTGGTGACCCGGAACATCTCTCCCGCGCCCTCGCAGTCGCTGGCGGTAATGATGGGGGTGTGGACGTAGACAAAGCCCCGGCTCTGGAAGAATTCGTGAATGGCAAAGGCGGCGGCGCTGCGGACCCGGAAGGCGGCGGAGAACAGATTCGTCCTGGGCCGCAGGTGCTGGATGGTCCGCAGGTACTCCACGGTGTGCCGCTTCTTCTGGAGGGGATAGTCCGGGGTGGAGGGGCCCTCCACCTGGATTTCCGTGGCCTTCAGCTCCAGGGGCTGCTTGGCCTCCGGGGTCAGGACCACCGTGCCCGTGACGATCAGGGCCGCGCCCACGTTCTGGGCGGCGATGTCCTTGTAATTCGGAAGCGAACCGGCCTCCATGACCACCTGGAGGTTTTTGAGGCAGGAGCCGTCGTTCAGCTCCACAAAGCCGAAGTTCTTCATGTCCCGGATGGTCCGGGCCCAGCCGCCCACGGTGACGGTCCGGCCGACCAGGGCTTCCCCGTCGGCAAAAACCGCCGCGATTTTCGTATAGCTCATAGCGTTCACCTGATTTCTGTTATTTCCTATGGATGGTATATTATATCACATTTTTTCCCGTTTGCAAGGGGGGCAGCCGCTGTGACTTTTGTCCCAGAAAGGCTCAAAATCGCACTCCGGGCAACGGAAGGCCCGCCAGAAAAAAGGGCGCACGCTCCAGTCCCGTCCGCTGAACTTCTTCCCGCAGAAGGGGCAGCGGCGGAAGGCCAGAATTTCCCCGGCCAGCATCCCCAGCAGAGACAGCAAAAAGGCGGCGGTCAGGGTGAAAAACAGCCCCGGCGGCACATTGGCGGAGGACCTGTAAAGATACGCCAGCAGCAGCGCCGCGGCCACCGCCAGAACCAGGCACACGTCCACCAGGACCGCCTTTTTGCGGAAGCTCCGGGCCCGGCGGGCTTTCCCCCCGCCGCTCATGGACATGTCCGGCCGGGGGCCGTCGGGATAAAAGATATTCATTCCGGTCCCTCCCTCTGAGTAGATAATCCAACCGTATACACCCATTCCCTCCTCTGGGCAAGGACTCACTTGTGGTATTTCGTCCCGGCGTTGATCTGGAACGCCCGGTAGATCTGCTCCAGCAGCATCACCCGGGCCAGATGGTGGGGAAAGGTCATGGGCGACATGGAGAGCCGTTCCGCTGCCTCTGCCTTGACGGACTCGTGGAGCCCATGGGACCCGCCGATGAGGAACACCACCCGGCTCTCTCCCCGGTTGGCCCACCCGGCCAGAAGACGGGCTAGATCCTCGCTGGACCGCTCCCGCCCCTCCACGCACAGGGCAACCAGGATGCAGGACGGCGGCAGCTTTCCCCGGACGGCCTCCGCCTCCTTTAAAAGGGCGGCGCCGATCTGGGCCGGGGACGGATCTTCCGGCAACCGCTCCTCCGGCAGCTCGATAATATCCAGTTTGCAGTACCGGCTAAGCCGCTTGCCGTACTCCGCCGCCGCCCCGGCGTAGAATTTCTCTTTCAGCTTCCCGACGCACAGCAGGGTAATCCGCTGCATACCGTTCCTCCTCCCAGCGCATAAGCCCCGCTGAGGCCGTCCCGGGGGGCGGCGGAGAGGCGGGGGTGAAGCCCCGCGGCGTTTAAAGCCGCCTCCACCGCCCGAAGGGCCATGGCGGGAGTGTTGTTCTCCTTACTCAGATGGGCCAAGACAATCTCTCGGGCCCCCGCCCTTGCCAGGGTGACGGCGAAAGCGGCGGCGTCCTCATTCCGGAGATGCCCAGCCGGGCCCAAAATCCGCTCCTTTAAAAAGTATGGATACGGGCCGCTGCGGACGGCCTCCACATCGTGGTTGGCCTCCAGCACCGCCAGAGCGACGCCCGGCAGGACGGCCTCCGCCTCCGCCGTGACAAAGCCGCTGTCCGTCAGCAGGCCGAAGCCCCCGTCCGGGGTATCGAACCGGTAACCCCGGGAGCCGGGGGCATCGTGGGACGTGGCGAAGGCGGTAACGGCGCAGTTCTTCACGAAAAAGGTCCCCTCCGCTTCCCGGAGGCGGTCCTCCAGCAGCACCATCCTCCGAAGCAGGTCCCGGCCCGCCTCCGGGGCGGCGTAAACCGGGCAGTCCGTGTGCTTCAAGAGCGTCTGGAGTCCGGAGATGTGGTCCGAGTGGGTGTGGGTGATGCAGATGCCGTCCAGGTCCGGGAGGTCCAGGCCCAGGGCCAGCAGCCCCTGACGGACGCGGCGGCAGGAAATACCCGCATCCACCAGAATACGCCCGCCCTCCCAGGAGAGCACCAGCGCGTTCCCGGAGGAACCGCTGGCCAAGGTATGTACCGTTGTCAACCCGGGGGACCCCCTTTGCCTTTCAGATCATCGCTAAACGCTTTCAGCTCCGCTTTCGCCTCCTCGGGGAGGCGGTTGTACTCCACGCCCCGGACCGCTCCCTCCAGGGCGTAGAGGTGAACCAGGCAAACGCCCGGGTAGAGGATTTTCAGCCGGAAAAACGCGTCCTTTGCCCCGGCTTCTTTCAGCTCCTCCGGGGAGCGGATGCCCGCCGCCCTGAGCTTCCGGGCCATTTCCGCTCCAATATTCTTCATAGATGTCAAATCCGGCATAGCGCCCTCCTCTGCACTCACAGCTTCATGTGCAAAAGCGGGTAGGGTCCGCCCTGCTCATCCGTCTCCGTTCGCCTGAAAACGCGGAAGCCCATGCGTTCATAAAACCCCCTGGCCTGGGGATTCTGTTCGTTGACGGCCAGCTCGTTGACCCCGTAACGGTCTATTCCGTATTGAAGCAGCCTTCTGCCAAGGCCTTTTCCCCGCGCCTCCGGCGAGAGGAACAGCATCTCCAGACGCCGCCCGCCGGCGCCCATGAATCCAACGGGAAATCCCCGTTCCTCCTCCGCAATCACCAGGTGTGGGACCTCCTTCAGCGCCTGGGGAACGTACGCTTTGATATTCTTGATCTCGACGGGGGACAAAAACAGGTGGGTCGCCCTGACGGACGCCTCCCAGACCTCCAGCAGCCGGGCCAGCAGCTCCGGCGTTCTGGACTCGGTTTCCATGATGTTCATACGCACTCCTAAACGCTTAGGCCCTGTTTGAAAAATGGCAAACCGTCTAGGCCCTGTTTGAAAATTGCCGGAGTGCCCAACGGCGAGAGATTTTTACGCTGGGCGAGGCGATTTTCCGCAGGAATCCTGACGGATTTCAAGGGAAATCAACGAAGCATCCGCGAAAAAAGATCCGCCGTTTGGGCGTTTTGGTATTTTTTAAACAGGGCCTAAACGGCGGATCTTTTCCCGCCGCTCTGCGTTGAATGTTCTTTCCGGGCGGCAGCCCGCCTGGGAAAATCCGCCTTGATTGGCGATTGGACCGCCGTTGGCGGCTCTGCCGCCTTGCGGATATCACATGCCCCTTGGGTAAAAAATCTCTTGCCGCTGGGCACTCCGCCAATTTTCAAACAGAGCCTAAAACCGGGAGACAGAAGGTTTGCCTTCCATCTCCCGGAACATTTCCACTGTCAGCCAAGGTTCAGGCGCTGCCGCTCTTCCACTTCCTCCACGGCCCGGATGTTCGCCCCCAGGCCCCGGAGCTTCTCCACCAAATTCTCATAGCCCCGCTCAATGTAATGGACGCAGGAGATTTCGCTCTGCCCCCTGGCGGCCAGGGCGGCGATGACCAGGGCGGCCCCCGCCCGGAGGTCCGACGCCTGAATGGGCGCGCCCACCAAATGGTCCACGCCCTCCACCACGGCGGTTTTGTCGTCCACCTGGATGTTGGCCCCCATGCGGCGAAGCTCGTCCACATAGCGGTAACGGCTGGACCACACGCTCTCCGTCACCAGGGAGATGCCCTGGGCGAGAGAAAGAACCGTGGTGATCTGGGGCTGCATGTCCGTGGGGAAGCCGGGATAGGGCAGGGTCTTAATATTGGCCCGGCGCAGGGGCCCGTTCCGGCGGACCAGAAGGGTGTCCTCGTGCTCCTCTACCTCCACGCCGCACTCCTGGAGCTTGGCGGTGATGCAGTCCATGTGCTTGGGGATGATATTCTTGACTAAAATCTGACCCCCCGCCGCCGCGGCGGCGGCCATGTAGGTGCCCGCCTCAATCTGGTCGGGAATGATGGCGTAGCTGCCGCCCCGAAGGCGGTCCACGCCGCGGATCTTGATGGTATCCGTGCCCGCGCCCCGGATATTGGCCCCCATGGAGTTGAGGAAGTTGGCCAGGTCCACGATGTGGGGCTCCTTGGCGGCGTTTTCAATGACGGTGCGGCCCTCCGCCATGACGGCGGCCATCATGATGTTCATGGTGGCTCCCACGGAAACCACGTCCAGGTAGATGCTGGTGCCCTTCAGCGGCCCCTCACCGGCGGTGGCCCGGATGAAGCCGCCCTCCACCGCCACCGTGGCCCCCAGGGCATTAAAGCCCTTCATGTGCTGGTCGATGGGCCGGACGCCGCCGAAATTGCACCCGCCGGGCAAGGCCACCTCCGCCTGACCGAAGCGGCCCAACAGGGCGCCGATAAAATAGGTGGACGCCCGAATGCGCCGGGCCAAGTCGTAAGGGGTGCGGGTGGAGTGAATGTGGCGGCAGTCCACCTCCACAGTGTGGCGGTCCAGGCTTCGGACTCCCGCGCCCAGCTGCTCCAGGATGCTGAGGCACAGCGTCACGTCGGAAATCTGGGGGATGTTCTCAATGCGGCAGACCCCATCCACCAGCAGCGCGGCGGGGATGATGGCCACGGCGGCATTTTTCGCGCCGCTGATTTCCACTTCGCCAAACAGGGGCGTTCCGCCCTGTACAATATATTTTGTCAAAATATTGACCCTCTCTTCAAGCAACATTTTGCCAGGCCGGGGCTTTGCGGCAGGCTCAAAGAACAGTTTGCCCGGCTGGCGGCGCTTCATACCCGCGAAGGCCGCGGGGAGGCAATTTCTTCTTCACAGACTGTATCATCATAGCACAGGCGGAAGGAAAATGCAAACCTTTCCTTTTGTTGTTTTTCATAATGTTTTGCGGAAAAGTGTTTTCCCTCTCCACGGCGTCTGAGAAAATTCTCCGCCGGATTCACGCAGTCCCCTCGCCCGGCCGGGCGCCGGCGGCGGTGACGGCGCCGGTATGGCAGTTCACATAGTAGTCCTCCGTATCAGTGACAATCCGCCACGCCGGAATCAGAGAGATCGCCGCGCCGGTATTTTGAAGCTCATAGCACAGCCGGGTATCCGTCACGGTGGAAGCCACCACCGTGCTCTCCCGGCGCATCTTCTGAAAAGCCACCAGCGCCCCGGCGGCAGAGAGAGGTTCCTCCTCCGGAGCAGCCGTCCCGGAGGATGGCAGCAGCGTCCCGCTGACATTGATGAGGACGCCGTCCTCCACGGTAAAGGTCACCGTGCAGTTAAAAACCGGCAGCTTGCCGTAGACAGCGGGGCTGGAAAAAACGCCGTCTCCGTTTTCGTCAAGCCGGACGCCGGGAACGTCATAAGAAAAGGTCCGGCAGAAATCCCGGCAGAAATCCTCAATTTCCTCCTCCGCCAGGGTTCCGGACGCCTCAAAGCTGCCGCTGGAGCGAAACAGGGCTTCCCCCGCCGCCCCGGCGTAGTGGTAAATCCCGCCGCCCTGGTCGGAGGCGGTGGGGGATTTCCCCAGGAGAAAGGCGGCGGCCCGCTCTTCCAGCGCGGTATCCCGGGTAAGGGTGACGGCGGCGGGCGGGCTGTCCCGGGAGATCGCGCCGGAATCCAGCTCCATGCCGTCCCCCTGGAAGAGGGCCACCAGCTGTTCCGCCGTCCGGCGGAACGCGTCCCGCTCCGCCGTTTGGCGCTGGGCCAGGGAGAAGAGCAGGCAGACGTTCAGCAAAGTCAGAATCACAATGATGATATTTTTCAGACGCCAGCGGTCCATAAAGGCGCTCCTTATTTCAAGTTAGAACCTGTATTCACAATCGGGGAATGCCGGACCGGCGAGAATTTTTCCCGCCGGACAAGGAGGTGTTCCGCGGCCATACTGGCCGTATGGCCGGGAACGCGGCGCGGTATGACGGGAAAAAGGCCGCTCAGACGGCGTTCAACGGTGGTGAACACAGGTTCTTAAAATCAGGCGGTTCAGTCGGACAGCCAGCAGGCCCGGCATTCCCCGGCCCGCTCCACATAACCGATGGACAGCTCTTTCCCGGGAGAGGCGGAGGCCACGGCCAGCGCCTGGGGCAGGGGCAGCAGCAGGGAGTTTTCCCCCGCCGGGCCGTACTGCCGGAAGCGCAGGGTCAATGCGGTGAGGCTGGTTCCGGTAAGCGTAACCTCCGCGGCAAAGCCGCCGTCCTGAAACCGGACGGGCACGCCTCCAATCTGATAGCCGAAGCGCAGAACCGTAACATCCCCGCTGCGGCGGAGGTCCTGAAGCCAGGGCTGCGCCTCTCCGGAGACAGGGGAGAGCAGGCCGGCCAGCAGTGATCCGGCCCCCAAGGCCGCTTCCCGGGCGGTGGGCAGTTCTCCGGCAGCCTTCACACGGAAGCTGGGGTCGTCTCCGCTCTGGTAATATATGCTGTTATCCGGCCGGATCCGGATGGTCCGGTCCCCGTCCATAATCAGCTCCGTCCCGTTGGACTCGGTGTGCCGGGTCCGGCTCCGTGGGTTGAAGCCCAGGGCGGAGAGCAGCCAGTCCGTCCCGCCCGCCAGGGGGTCCCCCAGGGTAAAGGCGGCCAGAGACGGCGGCTGGCCGGGCAGGAGGGAGCAGGGGTCCAGCGTCTGTTCCAGGCCCGTTCCGTCCATGGCGAAGGCCGCGTCCCCCAGTTCATAGCGGCCGATCACCTGATCCAAACTGTCGGCGGAGACGGCGGTAAACGCCCGGAAGCAGTTCTCTCCCCCGTCCCAGAGATAGAGGCTGACGCCGCTGGGCTGGGAGGCAATGAGCAGACGGCGGGCGGAGAGGTCCTCCCGGGGGGAAACCTCCTCCCCGCCGCCCAAAAGTCCCGACAAGACGGACAGGGGCAGGGACTCTATAAAATCGTAATAAAGGGACGGCCCCTCCAGCGCCCGGAGAAATTCCGACGGCGCGCAGGCGGAGTAGTCCCGGGCGGAGCCCAGGGCCTCCAGCAGGCGGCGGCCCAGGGGGTCGGCAAAGCCGCCGTCTCCCGTGGTAAGCGCCACGTCCCCGTGCCGGCCGTAATCACCGGTAACCGCCACCCGCACCGGTGCGGTGAGCTCCGCCGCCGGGGCCGCGGACTGGCTGGGGCCCGCCGCCGCCGGCTGGCCGCTGCTCAAATCCAGGCTATAAAGCTGTGTCTGCGTAAAAAGCACCACTGCCGAAAGGGAGAGAAGGGTAATCAACATGTTTTGAACCAGATTCCGGCGGTTCCGCCGCTGTTCCTCCATGGCTCAGCCCTCCGTGCGGCCGCCCCGGCCCTGGGCAATGGGCAGGGTCATGCGAATCGTGGTGCCCGGCCCCTGGTGGGGGGCCAGGGCAATAACGCCGTGGTGCCTCTGGACGATTTCCCGGGCGATGGACAGCCCCAGGCCGGTGCCTCCGGACTCCCGGGACCGGGCCTTGTCCACCCGGTAAAAACGGTCGAAGATCCGCTCCCGGTCCTTCTCCGGAATGCCGATGCCGTCGTCCCAGACCTCCATCCAGACGGTGTCGTCCTCTCCGCAGCCGGCGGACACCCGGATGTGCCCGCCGTCGGGCGTGTACTTAATGGCGTTGCCCAAAATGTTCATCATCACCTGCTCCAGCCGGCTCCGGTCCCCCACGATCAAGGGAAGGTGGTCCAAGTCCCCGCAGGCGAGCTCGTGGCCCCGCTGCTGGGCGTTCAGCGCGCTGGAGCGAACGACGCTGCGGATGGATTCGGCAAAGGGAAACCGGGAGAGGACCAGCTCCGCATCCCCCCGGTCCAGGCGCGAGAGCGTCAGGAGATCCTGGACAATATGGGTCATCCGGTCCGTCTCCGTGATGATGATGTCCAGAAAGCCGTTGGCGGTTTGCTGCGGGATGTCCCCTTCCGCATCCCGCAGGGTTTCGGCATAGGTGCGGACGTTGGTGAGGGGGGTCCGGAGCTCATGGGAGACGTTGGCTACAAACTCCTTCCGCCGCTCCTCGTTCCGGTGCTGCTCCGTCACGTCGTGGAGAACGATCAGCACGCCGCCCCGCTCCCGGTCGGAGAAGGGGGCCAGGTAAACCTCCAGGGTTTTCTCCCCGGCCTCCAGCTCCCCCTCGGCAAAGCCCGGCCGCCGGAGGGCCAGCATCTCCCCAAAGGGGTAGAGCCCGCCGAAGAGCTCGTCATAGCTGCACTCCGGCCCCACGGGGCGCTGGAGCATGTCGTTGGCGGCGGGGTTGCAGTGGATGAGCTTCCCGTCGTGGGAAAAGGCCACCACGCCGTCGGTCATGTGAAGGAAGAGGGTGTCCAGCTTGTTCCGCTCGTTTTCCACGGCGGCCAAGGTGGCCTGAAGCACTCCGGCCATCTCGTTAAAGGTGCCGGTGAGAATGCCGATCTCGTCGGTGGACTCCACAGGCAGGGCGTTGCCAAAATCTCCGGCGGCCATCCGTTCCGCCCCGGCGGTGAGTTTTTCAATGGGGTCCACCATGGTCTTGGAGAGGAGGAAACTCAAGAGGATGGAGATCAAAAGGCCGATGACCAGGGCCTGCATAATGATCTGAAACAGCTGGCTGTTCAGGCCGGAGACGGTGTCCCGGGTGTCCAGAATATAAATAATGAAAGCGTTGTCCCCGCCGAAGATGGGAATGGCCGCGTCCATATAGTCGGCGGTGATGTCGCTGACATCCCCGATTCCGGCCTCATCGTGCTGCAAAACCGCGTTTCGGGCGGTGAGGAGGTTGGGACTCTGCTCCCGGGGCATGGCGGCCTCTCCGGCGGAGCCGTTGAGGTAAACCCCGGTTTCCCCGTCTAAAACAAAGTAATTCCGGGTGCGGTAGTCAATGCCCAGCTTTCCGGCGGTGAGCTCCATCATGTCGTGGACCCGGTCGGCGCCGTCTTCCTGAGAGGCCTCCCCCCGCAGGGAGGCGACAAACTCCCGCTGGTCCACGCCAAAGACGCTGTCAATTTCCTGATAAAAGGTGTTGGTGAAAAAGTTGGAGACATTGATGGTCAGGAAAGCCCCCACCACCGCCATGAGGGAGGTAATCAGCAATAACAGGATCAACGTCAGCTTCATGTGCAGGCTGCGGAACACGGCGGCGCCCCCTTTCACAAGCATTCCCGGCGGAAACGGTTTCTTTCCCCCGGATCAGTTCACTGCAAAGTAATATCCCGCGCCCCGGCGGGTCAGGATGAACTGGGGGCTGGCCGGGTTCTCCTCGATCTTCTCCCGCAGCCGCCGGACGGTCACGTCCACTGTCCGCACGTCATCCCCCACGTAGCCGTAGTTCCAGACCTGCTCCATCAAATCCACCCGGGAGTACACCTTATTGGGGTGGCTGGCCAGGAAGGTCAAAAGCTCATACTCCCGCTGGGTCAGGTCAATGGCCTTTCCGGCCCGGAAAACCTGGTGGCTGTCCGTGTTGATGGCCAGGTCCCCCGCCACGGGCATGGCGCTGTCCGCCGCCGCGCCCCCGGCGGGAGCCGCCATGGCGGTGCGGCGGATATTGGCCTCCACCCGGGCGATGACCTCCCGCATGGAGAAAGGCTTGGTGATATAGTCGTCCGCCCCGGTTTCCAGGCCGCGGACTTTGTCGTCCTCCTCCTCCCGGGCGGTAAGGAGGAGGATGGGCACGTTGTCCCCGTCCTTCCGCAGCGCCTCGCACACATCGAAGCCGATCATCTTCGGCAGCATAATGTCAAGCAAAATCAGATCCGGCTTCTCCGTACGGGCCTTCCGCAAGCCCTCCTCCCCGTCATAGGCCTCTAAGACGCGGTAGCCTTTCCGCTCCAGGTTAAACCGCAGAATGTCCACAATATTCTTCTCGTCCTCTACAATCAAGACGGTCTTTTCCTCACTCATACTCGACCTCCAAACTCCCTTGCCGCCCCCTCCGGGAGGCGCGGCCCATTTCCGGCGTCACAGGTTCAGCAGAATCTTTGCCTTCAGCACCGCGGCCACGGTCTTGGCATCCTCAATTTCCCCGTCCAGACAGCGGCGGGCCATTTCGCCGAAGGGAATCCGCTCCACATTTAAAAACTCGTCCTCATCCAGGCTCTGTTCTTCCATCTTCAGGTCCCTGGCCAAATAGAGGTGCAGAATCTCCCCGTAGCAGCCCGGGGAGGGCAGGATCCGGCCCAGGGACTCGTATCTCCCGGGCACCGCGCCGGTTTCCTCCCTCAATTCCCGCAGTCCCGCCTCATAGGGGTCCTCCCCCGGGTGGTCCAGCTTCCCGGCGGGAATTTCCAGCAGGGGTCTTCCGAAGGGATAGCGGTACTGGGTCACTGTCAGCACACGGTTCTCCCCGTCCAGGGCCAAAACGGCCACGCCGCCGGGGTGGTCCACCACTTCCCGCGTGGCGGTGCGGCCGCCGGGCAGCTCCACCGTGTCCACGTGGACGGTGACAATCCGCCCGGCGAATGTATCTTCCCGGCTCAGCTTCCGCTCCGTCAGATCCATTTTATCGCTCATGTTTCCGCGTCCTTTCCAAAAGGCCCCTGAAAGCGGGGCCGGTTTTGATCGCGCCGTCCGGCCGCTGGGAATGCTTATTTATGGAATTATACCACGCCGGGCCGGAAATGAAAAGAGAAAATGTCCCCGGCCGCCCCCTGGGGGAAAAGTTGTTCGCCCCGTTCATAAAATACCCCTTGTTTTTACGGGAAAAAAGGCGTATGATAGGGAAAATGCCACTAGATATTGTGGGTAAGGAAAGGAACGGCGGCAAATGAAATGGATCAAACGGACAGCGGCGCTGCTGGTATCGCTGCTTCTGTTGCCGACAATTGCGCAGGCCCGGACAGGTTACAAGCTGCCGCCTCAGGAAGGGCGGGCCGACCCGGACATCCGGCTGATCTCCCCCCGGGAGGCGGAAAAAGCCGAAAAACTGCCGGAGCTGACGGTGGTGGAACCGCAGCGGGCGGAAACGCCGGAAAGAGCGGAGGCGCCGGAGCGGGACGGTTTCCGGTTCCCGGAGGCGGAAGACTGGCAGCTGCTGCTGGTAAACCCCTGGAACGAGCTGCCGGAGGACTATGAGGTGACTTTGAAAGCGCTCCCCGACGGGATGAAGGTGGACGAGCGGGCCTATGAGGACCTGAACGCCATGCTGGAGGCCTGCCGCGACGCGGGGCTCCGCCCCAAGATCTGCTCCGCCTACCGGACGATGTCCAAACAGACCTATCTCTATAACAACAAAATCGCCCGGCTGCGGAACGCGGGCTACAGCAAAAAGGCTGCGGAGGAAGAGGCCGGGCGCTGGGTGGCCCGCCCCGGCACCAGCGAGCACCAGCTGGGTTTGGCCCTGGACATCGTGTCCCAATCTTACCAGGCCCTGACGAAAAAGCAGGAAAAGACCGCCGAGCAGAAGTGGCTGATGGAGCATTGCTGGGAATACGGCTTCATTCTCCGCTATCCCAGCGACAAAAGCGAGATCACCGGCATCGGCTACGAGCCCTGGCATTACCGCTATGTGGGCCGGGACGTGGCCCTGGACATCCGGGACAGCGGGCTTTGCATGGAAGAATACTTACTGCTGCGGGAAGAAACCCTGGCGGCGGAACACCGGCTGTAGAATCCGCATTTACAGCCGGGGAATGCCGGAAGGACGGCGAATTTCAAGGGAACTGGACGCAGCGGCGGGGGGAAGAACCCGGCCGGAAGGCCTCCGGCAGCTGCGAACACTTGTTTTTAAAAGCGGCGGAGACGGCGGAAGCCGTCTCCTTTTTTTGGTTATCTTGTCCAAGGTGACTTGGATTTTTCATGAAAAAGTCCTGAAAAATGTGGATTCTTCCGTTGAAAAGCGGCGCGGAGTGGCATATAATAAGAAACCGTGAAAATTTGTCCTTAACTTCGCGGCCTTCTTTCCCCCTCCCCCATAAAAACGCTCCGCCGGGTTTTTAGGGGGGTGCCAATTAAAATAGCGGCGCTTCGCGCCGCCCCATCTTCGATGGGGCCCCGTGGTCTTGCCGTTCGAAAATAAGGAGATATCTATATGCAGAATGAACACCTGAGAAATATCGCCATCATCGCCCACGTCGACCACGGCAAGACCACGCTGGTGGACGAGATGCTGAAACAGGGCGGCGTCTACCGGGAAAATCAGGAGGTCGTGGAGCGGGTCATGGACTCCGGCGACCTGGAGCGGGAGCGGGGCATCACCATTCTCGCCAAAAACACCGCCATTCAGTACGGCGACACAAAAATCAACATTGTGGACACCCCGGGCCACGCCGACTTCGGCGGCGAGGTGGAGCGTGTTTTGAAAATGGTCAACGGCGTCATCCTCCTGGTGGACGCCGCCGAAGGCCCCATGCCTCAGACCCGCTTCGTCCTCTCCCGGGCCCTGGAGCTGGGCCACCGGGTCATCGTGGTGGTCAACAAGATCGACCGGCCCGACCAGCGGGTCTATGAGGTCGTCGACGAGGTGCTGGAGCTCCTCATGGACCTGGACGCCACATCTGAACAGCTGGACAGCCCCATGCTGTTTTGCTCCGGGCGGAACGGCACCGCTTCCTGCTCCCCCACGGTGCAGGGCACGGACTTAAAGCCCCTCTTCGACACGATTCTGGAGTATATTCCCGCCCCGGAGGCCAATGTGGACGAGCCGTTCCAGATGCTGGTCAGCTCCATCGACTACAACGAGTTCGTGGGCCGCATCGCCATCGGGCGCATCGAGCGGGGCGCCCTGAAGCAGAACCAGGAGATCGCGGTGTGCAACTACCACGACCCGGAGGCCGTCCTCCGCAAGGCCAAGGCCACCGCCATCTATGAGTTCGACGGCCTGGGCCGCAAGGCCGTGACGGAGGCCTTCGCCGGAAACATCATCGCCATGAGCGGCATCCCCGACGTGACGATCGGCGACACCATCTGCGTGCCCGACACGGTGGAGGCCCTGCCCTTCGTGAAGATTTCCGCCCCCACCCTGGAGATGACTTTCTCCGTCAACGACTCCCCCTTCGCCGGGCGGGAGGGCAAGTTCGTCACCTCCCGGCAGATCCGGGAGCGCCTCTTCCGGGAAACCCTGCGGGACGTGTCTCTCCGGGTGACGGAGACGGACAAGGAAACCGCCTTCAATGTGGCGGGCCGGGGGGAGATGTCCCTCTCCATCCTCATCGAAACCATGCGCCGGGAGGGTTATGAGTTCCAGGTGTCCCCCGCCCGGGTGCTGTACAAGGAGATCGACGGAAAGAAGTGCGAGCCCATCGAGCGGCTGGTGGTGGACGTGCCCGGGGACTGTGTGGGCGCGGTCATCGAAAAGCTGGGCCAGCGGAAGGCGGACATGGTGGAGATGACCCCCGTGGGCAGCCGGATGAAGGTGGAGTTTCTCATCCCCGCCCGGGGCCTCTTCGGCTACCGGAACGACTTCCTCACCGACACCAAGGGGGAGGGCATCATGGCCTCCGTCTTCGACAGCTACGCCCCCTATAAAGGCGATATCCAGCGCCGGGGCAACGGTTCCCTCATCTCCTTTGAAACCGGCGAATCCATTACCTACGGGTTGTTCAACGCTCAGGAGCGGGGCACTCTATTTATTGGCGCGGGCATTCCGGTGTACGGCGGCATGGTGATCGGCGTCAGCCCCCGGAGCGAGGACATGACCGTCAACGTCTGCAAGAAAAAGCAGCTGACCAACACCCGGGCCAGCGGGTCTGACGAGGCCCTGCGGCTGGTGCCCCCCAAGCAGATGAGCCTGGAGCAGTGCCTGGAGTTCCTGGCGGACGACGAGCTGCTGGAAGTAACCCCCAAGAGCCTCAGGATGCGCAAGAGCATTCTGGATCACGAGAAACGGATGAAGGCCCTCCACGGGAAGAAGTGAGGACCGGCCATTTCCCAATAAAAGCCATGGCCCGGCGCGGCGTTCGCGCAGGGCCATTCTTTTGCTTCCGGGCCGGTTTTGCGGAAGTTTCCGGCCCTGGGGCGGAAACATGTCCCGCCGCGGGACTGGGGAGTCTTTTTGCCGTTTGTGACAAATACACTTGCATTTTTTGGCGAAAGGGAGTACAATGCCCTCCATTGTACCGGCTGGAGCCGTCTTTGCCCCCAGCCGAAATGAAAAAATATTGGAGGAACCGTTATGAAGAAAAAGCTGCTATCCATGGCTTTGGCCCTGACAATGTGCCTGGGCCTGGCCGTTCCCGCCTCCGCCGAGGACTGGGAAAACGCCAAAGAGGTCAAGAACTACGACGAGTTTATCGCCGCCGTAGAGGATGAAAAGGTCGAGGAAATCAAGATCACCGGCGAGGTCACCATCCCCGCCGCCGAAGAGCCCCTGATGGTAGAAACCCCCACCCTTATTGCCAAGGAAGGCAAGCTGACCATGGCCCCCGATTCCACCATGTTCGTCCACGTGCCCATGGGCCGCTTCAGCTTCGAGGATCAGGAAAACACCTGGGACCTGGTTGCCGGGATGGGCGCGGCCTTTATTATCTGGCATCCGGACGAGGACACCTATAACCGGGACATCTTCGGCTCCCTGCCGGAAATTGAGAAGATGATCGCGGACGCCAACGGCGAGCCGGTCAACACCCTGGTGGTCAGCGGCGGGGATCTGGCCCTGACCAAGGATCTGAGCGTGGAGGGCACCCTCCGGGTTCACGGCCATGACCTGTCCCTTGGCAAGGGCATGAAGCTGGAAGTCGGCGGCAGTCTGTTTGTAGACGGCAACCTGACCGTGGAGGAGGGCGCCTCCCTGACCGTGGGCGAGGGCTCCAAGGTCACCGGAACGGCCGCTTTTGCCGACGAAAAGCAAAAACCCGAGAACCTTGAGGTCCCTGAAACTCCCGCTGAAACTCCCGCCGAGACTCCTGCGGCCCCCAAATTTACCGATGTAGCCGCCGATTCCCCCTTTGCCGCCGCCATTGACTGGGCCGTGGCCCAGGGTATCACCAACGGGACCACCGAAACCACCTTTGGCCCCGGAAACACCTGCTCTGTCTCCAACATCATCACCTTCCTGTGGCGTGCCAACGGCAAGCCCGGCGCCGCCGAAGGAGTGGCCGACCGGGACAGCGCCGCCAAGTGGGCCGTGGAGCAGAAGCTGATCGGCGAGGACCAGGACGTCTCCGCTCCCTGCACCCGTGTCATGGCCGTGGGCTTCATGTGGGGCGTGGCCGGGAAGCCCGAGGTGGAGAGTGAGAAAACCTTCACCGATGTGGACAAAGAGGCGGATTACGCCGGAGCCGTGGCCTGGGCCGTGGAGAACGGCGTGACCGCCGGCACCGGGGACGGCACCGCCTTCTCCCCTGAAAACACCTGCACCCGGGGCCAGATCGTGACCTTCCTGTACCGGGCCGCCAACGCCGCCGAATAAAGGATTTCCCCCACCTTGAACCTTTGAACGGGAGGCTCCGCCGCTCACGCGGCGGGGCCTTCCTTTTTCCAGGGCAAATTCCGCAATTTTTTCGGGGTTTGCTCTTGACCTTCTTGAGAAAATCCAGTAAAATATACTTTCGTGTACGGCCCTGCCGTACCATTATCACTTATCACTATAAACGGAAAGGCGAGACGACGTTATGAAGCATCCCTATAAGACGCGGGAAGGCGGCGCGACGGTGACGGTTTTCGTCCCTTACGACTGCAAGAATCACTGCCCCTTCTGCATCAATAAAGGCGAATACGCGGACCTGACCGGCTTTTCCGCCGAAAAAATCCGCGCCAGCATCCGCCGGATGGACGCCATCACGCCCTACTGCGACTTCGTGTTCACCGGCGGCGAGCCCTTTGCCGACCTGGATGTCCTCCAGTCCATGCTGGACGAGATTCCCACCACCCATAAGGTCTATATCAACACCACCCTGCCTGTGTCCGAATTCCAGACAGAGGAGGACATTCTGGCCTTTGCGGAGCGGAACAAGCACAAGATTACCTGCATCAATGTCTCCCGGCACATGCAAAAATACGTGGTGGAGTCCAACGACGGCCTTCTGGCCCGTCTGCCGGTGCCCTTCCGGGTGAACTGCGTGCTGTATAAGGATTACCCGGCCAAGGACCTGGTTCCTTACCTGGACCGCTTTAAAAAGGTTCCCGGGGCCTCCATCCAGTTCCGGTTTGACTACACCGCCACCACGCCGGAAAACCTCTATGAGGAAGAGGGGGACAAGATTCTTCAGGACCTGAAGAAGATTGCCCGCTACACCGGCCTGGACGGCTGCCGGATGCGCTGCGGCTTCCATTTTGATTACAAGGGCATGGAGCTGACCTACCACAAGACTCTGCCCTACTCCACCATTGTGGAGACGGACCCCAAAGACGGCGTAACCTACGACATCCTCTACGATATTCTCATCAAGCAAAACGGCGACATTCACAGCGACTGGGATGGAACCGTGCTGGACGTGGCGGCCTATGAGAAGGTTGTGTTCGAACCTTATGACCTGAAATGGCTGGCAAGAATCGCGTAAAAAAGAATGGAAGCGGGCGGCTGAGCCGCCCGCTTCCCTATTTTGCCCGCTTATTTCCGCTTTTTCAGCCATAAGTTGCCAAATTTCTCTTGACGAATGTGTTCCAAAGGGGTATCCTTGTGGCATATAGATATACGGGAGGGCTTTTTTATGAAGAAATTATGTTCGATGATTTTGGTGCTGGCGTCCTGCCTGATCCTGACGGTTCCCGCCCTGGCCGCGGAGGCTGCCCTTCCGGCGGAGGCCGGTGCTTCCGGATATGTTGTGAATCCCTGGACCGGAGGCTATGTCTACACGACGGGCCCCTGGGCCGCCAACGCCTCCTATGTGGTGCGTCCCTGGGAGACGGGCTATACCTATGCTATGCCGGCCAACGGCACGTATGTGGCGGCGCCCACCCGTTCCAATTATGTTTACGACACCATATGGACCAACCGGGCCCAGGGTCTGGCCAACTTCCAGCTGGTGAAGGCCTATTCCTCCGGCACCTTTAAGGACGTTCCCGCCGGAGCCTGGTACGAGCAGGGCCTTAAGACGCTCTATGAGCGGGGCCTGATCGGGGAGAGCAAAAACTTCCGCCCCAGAAGCGGCATGACTTTGGGCGAAGTCGTCTCCCTGGCGGTCCGGATGCACAGTATCTATAACAACTGGAGCATTCCCGCGGGGATGAGCGATTTGCAGTATGCCCTGAATGTGGGAATTGTCTCCGCCGACCAGTATGACAACTACAATGATCCCGCCACCCGCCGCAGCTTCGCCGCCATTATGGCCAAGGCGCTTCCCTCCTCCGCTCTGCGGGGCATCAACGCCGTTATGGACGGGGCAATCCCCGACGTGCCCTCCAGCGATCCCGGCGCGTGGGCCATCTACACTCTTTACCGAGCGGGCGTTCTGGCGGGTACCAACGCCTGGGGTACCTTTGCCCCCAATGAGCGCATTACCCGGGACTCCGCCGCGGTTATCGCCGCCCGGATTCTGGATCCTTCCCAGCGTCAGAGCAACAATCTGACGGTGGTTCAGCCCGCCAGCGTTTCCCTCAGTCAGTCCTCCTTGTCCCTGTATCCCGGGGAGAGCCGGACTCTGGCCGCCTACGTCTATCCCGCCGGCACCGTCAGCCGGAATGTCTATTGGACCTCCTCCGACTACACCGTGGCTACCGTAAACGCCAACGGAACGGTAACCAGCCTCCGGCCCGGCACCGCCATTATCACCGCCGCCACTTCCGCCGGAACGGTGTCGGCCTGTACCGTCAGGGTGCTGGATTGGTGACCATTTCATCCCCGCTCTTATTTTCCAAATCAAAGCGGACGGCTTTAGCCGTCCGCTTTTTCAGGCCTTGTTTACAAATTGGCGGATGCCTAGCGGCGGGAGATTTTCCGCCAATCAAGGCAAATTTTCCCAGGCGGGCTGCCGCCCGGCAAGAAAATTTAACGTAGACCGGCGGAAAAAGATCCGCCGTTTGGGTGCTTTGACATTCTTCAACCAAGGCTTACTTTTCTATTTACCGCAGCGGAAAAGAAGCGGGCCCTTCTTTCAGCTCCGCGGCATAGGATGCCGCGGAGGCCGCAAAGCGGCCAAGGGGCAAACTCTACCGCAAGGCACGGCGCATCTTATGCGCCGGCAGGGCAACCGTTTACCGGTTTTCAAGCGCGTTGACTAGGGGCTGTTTGAAAAATAACCCCTACTTTTGTCTTTCCCGCTGTAGGAAAATACGCTTGCCGCCCCGGTATTCCCGGACCAGCCCAATCCGCTGGGCGCTGGGAACGCAACCCCTCAGCTCCTCGTACAGCACCTCCGCGTCCAACCGGTCCACAGCCATCAGCAATCCGCCGGAGGTCTGGGGGTCATAGAGCAAATCCTGCTGCCAGAGCTCCGCGTCCCCGGGGTCCACGGCGTCTTCCGCAAAGGAGCGGTTACGGTACATACCCTCGGGGAGAATGCCCATCTTCGCCAGCTCCGCCGCCTCCGGAAGAAGATCTACGGCATTTACGTGAATCTCCAGCTCCACACCGCTGCCCTGCGCCATCTCCAGGCCGTGTCCCAGCAGGCCGAAACCCGTCACATCGGTACAGGCGTGGACCCGGTATTTCACCATCGCGTCCCGGGCGGCTTTATTCAAGGTGGTCATAAGCCGCCAGGCCCGCTCCATGGCCTCCGCCGGGGCCATGTCCGCCTTGGCGGCGGTGGTCAGCACGCCGGTTCCAATGGGCTTGGTAAAGAGCAGCACGTCTCCCGGCTTTGCGCCGGAATTCGTGAGCATCTTCTCCGGGTGCACAAAACCGGTGACGGCCAGGCCGTATTTGGGCTCGTCGTCCAGAATGCTGTGCCCCCCGGTGATGAGGGCCCCTGCCTCATAAACCTTGTCATAGCCCCCCCGAAGCAGGTCATGGACGGTTTCCGGGGGCATGTCTTTAGGGACGGCCATAATATTCAGGCACAGCTTGGGCTCGCCGCCCATGGCGTACACGTCGGAAAGGGCGTTGGCGGCGGCAATCTGGCCAAAGAGGTAGGGGGCGTCGGCGATGGGGGGGAAGAAGTCCACCGTCTGGACCAGGGCCAGATCCTCCGAAATTTTGTACACGGAAGCGTCATCGCTCCGGTCAAAGCCGACTAATAGATTCGGGTCTTGGCGGACCTGGATTCCCTCTAAGAGCCGAGCCAGCGTTCCGGCGCCGACCTTTGCGCCGCAGCCGGCGCACTTGGCCAGCTTAGTCAATTTGACTTGGTTTTCAGACATAGTGAGCTCCTTTCCAGTCCCCTGAACCGGGGAGATTTTTGCCCCGGCGGGCCGGAGGGATTGCGGCCATACAGACGGCCGGCGGCATTTGTCCCCGGCAGACCGGAAGCCGCCTCATACCAGCGCCCCGCTGAGGCGCAGCACCGCCTCCAGCACCCCGCCGCCCACGGCCAGGGCCTTGTCGCTGGCGCAGTAACAGTGCTCCAGCCTGCACCGGGGATCGATATCCCCAGCCTTCATCCCCTTGCGAACCGGAGTCCCTTCCGCCAGGATACCCCGGAGCACGCCGTCCAGGGTACAGGTCATAGGCACGCCGTTCACCTCGGCGGCGGCGGCGCCCGTCTTCACCTGGGCGCCAATCTCCAGAATCTGGTGAAACACCCCGTCCGCCGGGGCCCGGAGTACCCGCTCCCCGGCAAAGCCGCCGATCAGGCCGGGAACGCCGGTGTTGGGCTGGGCGCTGCCTTTGTAAATGACCCGGCCCAGGTAATGACCCCGCATCGTTTCCACCACCGCGTGGCAGTCCGTTCCCGCCGTAAAGCCGGGGCCCACGCCCACCACCACAGGCGCGTCGGTGATCTGTGTGCCCAGGTTTTTTTTCGCCAGAATGGCGTCCACCACAGCGGCGGGCCGCAAGACGGAAATACAGGCCCCCTCAGGGTCCGCCAGGACGGGAATCTCGCCCCCCCTCAGCAGCTCCAGGGCCTGGGCCGGAGTGTCCGCCCTCCGGGCGGTCACGTCCTCCACCGCGGCTTCCCCATGTATGATGGCCTGGGAAAAGGCCACGGTGCGGCGGATCGCCGTGGGCTGCGGCAGGTCCGTCATAACCACCCGGATTCCCGCCCGCCAGAGGCGGAGGGCGATGCCGGTGGCAATATCCCCGGCTCCGCGAATAACGGCTAGCATGAATAAAACTCCTCTCTCAGCAGCGCCCCCGCCGCCACGGGGCAGGCCAGCAGCGCCGCCAGGGCGGAGGCCCGCCTCCGGGCTTCCGCCGTTTCAATTTGATTCACGAAAACCCGGTCATGGAGGCTCTCCCCCAGCAGCACCGCCGCTTCCGTCTCCGCAGTGGCGGGCGCGTTTTGCGCCGTTTCCGCCAGCCGGGCGTACAGGGCCGGCCGGTGGGCCGCCGACTCGATGGGCTTTCCAAAGCCGGAAGCCCCCACCACGCAGACCACCTGATTCGCTTCGGGAGGAATCACCGGTTCGTGGGAAGCGTGCGCCTTAAGGGGGCGGCCCGCCGCGCCGTCGGCCTCCGCCAGCACGTAGTCCGCCAGCGCCGCCAAACGGGCCATGGGGATTCCCGGGGCGGTAAGCTTCCCCGCGCCGGGAACCGGCGCCCCGGCACAGACAAGGCGGCAGGTTGCCAGCGCTTCCTCCAAAACCTCTTCCGCGGGGTCCGTCAGGTTTGGGAGGCCGCCGAAGGGAAACATTTTCGTGGTGGCACAGAGAAGGACCCGAGCTCCGCCCGCCGCCAGCTCTTTCCCCAGGGTCCGCAAAAGCGTGGTTTTTCCGCCGCCCCCTATAACGGCTGTGACGCCGGGGCGAATATCCAGCAGCTCGGCCAGGTCCATGGCGGGTCCTCCTCCCGTTGTTCTTTCTATAGAATAACATTCCCAGGCCCCGCCGTCAAGGGCGGCTTGACAGCGGGAGTGTCCAGCTGCGCATTTTATAACAGGGCCATCGTGTAAGGGCCGCCGCCCCCGGCGGCTCGCCGGTACAAGGATTGGGCCCCGCATCGGGCCGCCCAAGGGGGCGGCCCCTACAGGATCAAATCTCCCCATTGGGCATGCCCTTGACAGCGGGGGCGGGAAAGGCTATGATAAAGCGGCAAACTGGAAAAGGGGGTATGGCCGTGTACGACGAGCTGACGGCAGTGGATATCCGGAAAATGCGGGAGGAGCTGGACCATCGGGTCCGGGTGCTCCGGCCCCAGCTGATTGAGGAGGTCCAGACCGCCCGGGCCTTTGGGGACCTCAGCGAAAATTTTGAGTATAAGTGCGCCAAGCAGGCGAAAAACCGGAACGACAGCCGCATCCGCTACCTGGAGCGGATGATCCGCACGGCGAAGGTCATTGAAGTAACGGGTGCGGAGGACGTTGTGGGGCTTTTTGACCGGGTGACGATTTACAATGAGATGGTGAAACAGGAGATGGAGGTCCGAATTGTCACCACACTGCGTCAGGACGCCCTGAAAGGCCTGGTGAGCAAGGAGTCTCCGGTGGGAAAGGCGCTGCTGGGCCGCCGGGCCGGAGAGCGGGTCCAGGTGGAGGTCAATCCAAATCAGACGTATTTCATGGAAATCCGGAAGATCGAAAAGGGCGAAGACGACGAAAGCCTGGACATCAGCGCATATTGAGGGTGCGGAGAAAAACACGCGGGCCCGTGGCCTCTTTTTAAGAACCTGTATTTTTAACCGGAACACGCCGGACGGGTGGGGGATTCCTTTGCCGGACAGAGAAATTTTCGTGGAGATCCTGACGGATTCCAACGGAATTGGCGCGGCAGGGGAAAGCCCGTCCGGACGGTGTTCAGCGGCTGGGAATACAGGTTCTAATGGACCTCGTTTGAAAACTGTCAGAACACCCAAGCGGCGGATCTTTTTCCTCCAATCAAAGCTTAGACTCAAAATACGAGCAGGCTCCAGCCGTCCCCCCGCGGATTTGTGGACATTTACAAAAATTCCTCTTTCCGCGGGAATTTCTGTACATGAGTTAGTGTAATCTAACCAAAAAGCTAATTTTTCCTAAAAAGGGTCTTGACATTGGCGGTTAGCCGCAGTAAACTAAGGCCGGTTTCAGAGTTAGAAATTACTAACTAGGTTTTGGAGGAGGCGAGGAAATGATGCCGCTGACAATGGCAAAGGCAGGTGAAACCGCTACCATCCGCAAAATTTCCGGCAGGGACGAGGTGCGCCAGCATTTGGCGGAGCTGGGTTTTGTGGTGGACAGCGAGCTTCAGGTAGTCAGCGAGATGGGGGGGAACCTGATCGTGCAGGTGAAAGACAGCCGGATCGCGCTGGACAAGACCATGGCAAACCGCATTATGATTTAAGAAACAACAGGGAGGCGCGCAATATGAGAACGCTGAAAGACGTGAAGGTGGGTGAAACCGCCACGGTGGCAAAGCTCCACGGGGAAGGCCCGGTGAAGCGCCGGATCATGGACATGGGCATCACCAAGGGTGTGGAGATTTTCGTCCGCAAGGTGGCCCCTCTGGGCGACCCCATGGAGCTGAACGTCCGGGGCTACGAGCTGTCCCTCCGCAAGGGCGACGCGGAGATGATCGAAGTCTCTTAAAGAGGGGGCTTCATCCCCCCCTCCTTTAGATTCCCCCCACCAGTCTGCGGACTGGTGACGCCGCCTTGGGCAGCTGTTCGCAGCTATGCTGCTTTACAGATGCCGCATACCCCTTGTGGGTGCAAGGCGGCTGGGGGATCGGAATTTTCGCCACGCGCATGTCGCGGCGAAAATGATGGAAACGCGGCAGGAGGCCGCGATTCTTCGCACCGCGAGTTAGCTATATCTAACATCCGAAAGGAGAGAATCAAAATGGACATGAAAATTGCCCTGGCGGGCAACCCCAACTGCGGCAAGACCACGTTGTTCAACGCCCTCACCGGCTCCAGCCAGTATGTGGGCAATTGGCCCGGCGTCACCGTGGAGAAGAAGGAAGGACGGCTGAAAGGACACAAGGATGTCATCATCCAGGACCTGCCCGGCATCTACTCCCTGTCCCCCTATACTCTGGAGGAAGTGGTAGCTCGGAGCTATCTGGTGAACGAGAAGCCCGACGCCATCCTCAACATCGTGGACGGGACCAATATCGAGCGGAACCTCTATCTTACTACCCAGCTGATGGAACTGGGCCTCCCTGTGGTGGTAGCGGTGAACATGATCGACCTGGTGCGGAAAAACGGCGACGCCATTGACCTTGCCAGGCTGGGCAAGGCGTTGGGCTGTGAAGTAGTGGAAATGTCCGCCCTCAAGGGGGAGGGCGGCATGGCCGCCGCGGAAAAGGCCCTGGCGCTGGCGCAGAGAAGACAGGCCGGGGAGCTGTCCCATGTGTTCACCGGCAGTGTGGAACACGCCCTGGCCCACATCGAGGAGTCCATCCAGGGCACGGTATCGGAGGGCTACCTCCGCTGGTACGCCATTAAGATTTTCGAGCGGGACGAAAAGGTCCTGGAGGAACTGAACCTCTCCGCCGGTTTGAAAGCTCATCTGGAACAGCATATCGCCGACTGCGAGAAGGAATTGGACGACGACGCGGAAAGCATCATCACCAATCAGCGGTATTCCTACATCAGCTCCGTCGTGACAAAGGCCGTGAAAAAGAAAGCGGCAAAGGGAAGCCTGTCCGTCTCCGACAAGATCGACCAAATTGTCACGAACCGCGTTCTGGCCCTGCCAATCTTCGCCGCGGTCATGTTCTGCATCTATGCCATTGCCATGGGCGGCTGGGCGATCTCCATCGGCACCATGGGCACCGACTGGGCCAATGACGTCCTCTTTGGCGAGTGGGTCCCCAGCCTGTTTGACACCATCCTGAGCGCCCTCCACGTGGCCGAGGGCGGCTGGCTCTACGGGCTGATTCAGGACGGCATCGTGGCCGGCGTGGGGGCCGTGCTGGGCTTCGTGCCCCAAATGCTGGTGCTGTTCTTCCTGCTGGCCATCCTGGAGGACGTGGGCTACATGGCCCGGGTGGCCTTCATCATGGACCGGCTCTTCCGCCGCTTCGGCCTCTCCGGCAAGAGCTTCATCCCCATGCTGGTGGCCACCGGCTGCGGCGTGCCCGGCATCATGGCCTCCCGGACCATCGAGCAGGACCGGGACCGGAAAATGACCATCATGACCACCGGCTTCATCCCCTGCGGAGCCAAAATGCCTATTATCGGGCTGTTCGCCGGGGCGGTGTTCGGTGAGTCTCCCTGGGTCGCCACCTCCGCATTCTTCACCGGCATCGCCGCCGTGGTGATCTCCGGCATCATGCTGAAAAAATTCAAGGCCTTTGCCGGGGAGCCCGCCCCCTTTGTCATGGAACTGCCTGCCTACCACGCCCCCTCCATGGGCAACGTGCTCCGGGCCACCTGGGAGCGGGGCTGGAGCTTCATCAAGCGGGCCGGAACCGTCATCCTCCTGAGTTCCATCATTCTCTGGTTCCTCATGGGCTACGGCGTTGTGGACGGGGTGTTCCAGGCCGTAGAGGATCACAACGACTCTCTGCTGGCCGCCGCCGGCAGCGGCATCGCTGTGATCTTCGCCCCGCTGGGCTGGGTGGGCGATATGGCCTGGAAGGCCACTACCGCCACCTTCACCGGACTGATCGCCAAGGAGGAGGTTGTCAACTTCTTCGGCGTGGCCTACCACTACGCCGGGGATGCGGACCTGATGGAGGACGCCAGCGGCATCTATGCCGCCGTAGGCGCGGACTTCGGCGCGATGGCCGCCTACTCCTTCATGATCTTCAACCTCCTGTGCGCCCCCTGCTTTGCCGCCATGGGCGCTATCAAGCGGGAGATGAACAACGTCAAGTGGACGGCGGCGGCGATTGGATACATGTGCGGCTTCGCCTACGTGGTGAGTCTGATTGTCTTCCAGTTGGGGGGCCTTGTCACCGGCGAAGCGGTGTTCGGAATCGGAACGGTTGCAGCTCTGGTCCTGCTGGCGGGAATCCTGTACCTGCTGTTCCGCAGGGGCTATCAGGGCGAGGAACACACCCGGCGGCTGACTTCCGTGGCCGCTGCCGCCGTAAAGTAACGGATTGGAAAGGAGTGATTGACTATGCCCGTAATCTTGGGAAACCTCATCGTAATTGCCGCGCTGATTGCCGTTATGGCTTTGGCCGTCCGGTCCCTGTGGAAATCCCGCAGGTCCGGCGGAGGCTGTAACGGCGACTGCGGGAACTGCCGCGGCTGTCACTAAAACTCCCCATCCCCGGCAAGGGGGGAGATGGTTCTCACCGGCAAACCCGCTAAGGGCCATCCAAGCAGCAAAACGCAGGGAGAAGGCATGGCAGCGGAAACTGCGCATGCCTCCTCCTTCATTACTTTGGGGAACGGCTCTAATTGCCGGAATCCCAACCGCGGCACTTTCCGGCGGTCTGTATGCCGGGATCGCGCAGGCCGGGCGCGGAGAAACAGCACGCTGCCAAAACTTTGAACCGCGCAAAAGCGCCCGCCGCTGAAAGGATGGGTATTCATCGGATATGGAACCGCCGGGGCGGGAACAATATGGGAAAACCGGCCGGCAAAAGGCCCTCCGCGGTGCATGGGCGTGATTGGCGCGGGGCTTCCGGCTATGGAACCCGGCCTTGCGGAAGAAGAAACCGGGGAATATATCCGGCGGCTGGCAATGAATCTGCGGACCATTGCCGGGACCGGCCGGAAATACCGGCGGAACCGGAATTTATGGCCGCGCAGGCGGCCCGGCGGGCACTTCGTGCCGCCGTTTGATTTGGAGGCGGGAATGCTGTGCCAATGGAAGTTACGAAAGAAATCCTGCTCCCTTTTGTGGGGACAACTGTAGGCGCGGCCTGTGTTTTTATCATGCGCGGCCCACTCCACAAGAAGGTGCAGAGGGCCTTGACCGGCTTTGCGGCGGGCGTCATGACGGCGGCATCCGTCTGGAGCCTGCTGATTCCCGCTATGGAGCAGGCGGGGGCTATGGGCCGGTGGGCGTTCCTCCCGGCGGTCACAGGATTTTGGCTGGGCGTCCTGTTCCTGCTGCTATTGGACCGGACGATTCCCCACCTGCACCAGAACAGCGAACAGCCGGAAGGCCCCCGTACCCGGCTGAAACGGGCGGCCATGCTGGCGCTGGCCGTCACCCTCCACAACATTCCGGAGGGCATGGCGGTGGGCGTGGTGCTGGCGGGCCGGATGTCTGAAAACAGCGGCATTACCGCCACCGGTACGCTGGCTCTTTCCACCGGCATTGCCCTTCAGAATCTTCCGGAAGGCGCGATTATCTCTATGCCCCTCCAGGCGGAGGGGATTGGAAAAGGACGGGCGTTTCTCTACGGAGTCCTATCGGGCGCCGCAGAGCCCCTGGCGGCGATCCTGACCATGTTGATGGCAGGGCGGGTCCTGCCGGCGCTGCCCTATCTGCTCAGTTTTGCGGCGGGCGCCATGATCTATGTGGTGGTGGAGGAGCTGATCCCGGAGGCATCCGCCGGGGAACACTCCAACCTGGGCACGCTGTTCTTCGCGGCGGGATTTACCGTCATGCTGGCGTTGGATACGGCCTTGGGGTAAAATAGGATTTGACAAATCCCGTCCTTTCCGCCGCTCTATGTTAAATTTTCTTTCCAGGCGGCAGCCCGCCTTCGAAAACTTGCCTTGATTGGCCAAAACATCCCTCACCAACGGGCATTCCTCCGTTGTTCAAACAAGACATAGAAGGCGTCTCCAAACTCCCGTACGGTCTTGGGAGTTTGGAGACGCCCTCTGGGCCGCCGTCCCTGCGCAGGGCGGCGTTCAACCGGTTTGCACGCGGGCTTTAAAGCCCGCTGTCCTCAATCACCTGCGCCTTGATGAGATTGGTGGAGCCGCTCTTCCCCAGGGGCACCCCGGCGGTGATGACCACCGTGTCCCCGGGCTGAACCAATCCCTCCTTCACCGCCACCTCGGCGGAGAGGGAAAAAATCCGGTCCGTGGAGTTGACCTCCCCCGTCAGGAAGGGAATGACCCCCCAGCAGATGGAAAGCTGCCGCCGGGTCTTCTCCTGCATGGTCAGCGCCGCCACCGGGCAGGCGGGGCGGAAACGGCAGATCATCCGGGCCGTGCGCCCGGAACTGCTGGCCGCCAGGATCGCCGTGGCGTTCAAATCCCGGGCGGTGAGGCAGCAGGTGTGGGTAATGGCGTCGTTGATGTTGTTGGAGATCGTAACCACCAGCTGTTTCTGGAAACGCTTCCAGTAATCGATGGACGCCTCCGCCTCCGTAACGATCTCCAGCATGGCGCTGAGGGCCTCGATCGGATACTTGCCCCCGGCGGTTTCCCCGGAGAGCATGACGCAGCTGGTGCCGTCGTACACGGCGTTGGCCACGTCGGAAACCTCCGCCCGGGTGGGGCGGGGATTGCGCATCATGGAGTCCAGCATCTGGGTGGCCGTGATCACCGGCTTGCCCGCCTGGAGCCCTTTGCGGATCATCTGTTTCTGAAGGGCGGGAACCTTAGCGGCGGGAATCTCCACGCCCAGGTCGCCCCGGGCCACCATTACCCCGTCTGCGGCGGCCAGGATGCCGTCCAGGTTGTCGATGCCCTCCTGGTTCTCAATTTTCGCAATGATTTTCACACCGTCCCCGCCGCAGTCGTGAAGCACCTGCCGGACGGCCTCCACGTCGGCGGCCCGGCGGACAAAGGAGGCGGCGATGAAGTCAAAGTCGTTCTCCACACCGAAGCGGATGTCCGCCACATCCTTTTCCGTCAGGGCGGGGAGCTGAATGTGGGCTCCGGGAATGTTGATGGACTTATTGGCGGAGAGCACGCCCCCGTTTTCCACCTCACAGATAATTTCGCCGCCCCGGATCTCCTTGACCCGCATGGCAACCAGTCCGTCGTCAATGAGAATCTCCTGACCGGGAACCACCTCTTCATTCAGCTTGGAATAGGTAACGGAAACCCGGGAGGCGTCCCCCGGGACGTCGTCCACGGTGAGGGTGAACGCCGCCCCGGCGGCGAGCTCCACGGTCTTCGTCTCAAAGCTCTTGATGCGGATCTCCGGGCCCTTGGTGTCCAGAATCGTCGCCACGGGAGAGCCCATTCGGTCCCGGACGGCCTTCAGCCGGTTCAGCCGCTCCAGCTGCTCCGGGTGGCTGCCGTGGGAAAAGTTAAACCGGGCGCCGTTCATGCCGCCCTTAATCAGGGCGACAATCATTTCCTCGCTGTCCACAGCGGGGCCCAGCGTACAAATAATCTTCGTTTTTCTCAGCATATGAAATTCCTCCTGTACGCTCCCTCCTGGGGGGAGCTGGAAACCAACAATGAACGCTTCCTATGGAGTTTTATTATACAGGAGTCTTTCCTTTTTGGGTAGGTTAGAATTTCATAAATTTTGCGTAATCGTTTAGCCTGGTATCTGTGGAAGTGCTTTCGCAAGCGTTTGCAATCCCTCCCATCCCCCTTCAGCCCTCCCAGAACAGCTCGTCCAGGGTCTTTCCCAGGCGGCGGCAGATGGCGGTACAGAGCTTGATGGTGGGATTGTAGTCCCCTTTTTCGATGGCGTTGATGGTCTGGCGGGAAACCCCCACGGCGTCCGCCAGCTGCTGCTGACTCAGGTCCAAGGCGGCCCTGGCGGCCTTCATGCGGAGATTTTTCATTCTTCCTCCTCCCCCCGGGAGCAGAGAAGGTGATTGACGATGTACACAATTAAAATGACCAGGGTGGCAACGCCGATGATGGGATTCACCGCCCAGAAGGTTAGAACGCCGTCCTCTATCAGATCACCGGAGACGGCGTGGGCGCCGCCAAAGCCCAGATTGATAAGGGTCAGCAGGGCGAACATGGTCATAACCACCCGGGGCTTTTCCCGGAGGCTCAGATAGGCATCCTTCAGAATGCAGGTGGTGGCAAAGACGCACAGGCTGACGGCCAGGCAGATCGTGATCCCCGTCAGCACGTCGCACCACCGGCCCAGGATCATGTCCGAAAGGGCGTAGACGTAGTCGGAGATGAGCAGGGTGAAAAAGCCGTACTGAAAAGCCTTGCCCCGGGCCAGCTCCTGCCGCTCGTCGAAGTGGCAGTCCAGGACCTTTTTCTTGAAAAGGAACGCCACGAAAATCAGCCCCGCGACGATGCCCGCGGCCAGACCCACCGCTATGCCGGCGTGATAGTGATCCATAAATGATCCCCCTTGTGTTTGATGGGGACAGTGTAGCACTCGGGCGACTATTTGTCAAGTATATTTTACAAAATGGAAAATAAAATTCCCGCCCAATGAAAGCCGGGCGGGGGACGGGCCGCCCAGGGGGGCGGCCCCTACGGATCCGCCGTTTGATGGAGCGCCGTGCAGGGGCCGCCGCCTTCGGCGGCCCGTTCCCCCCGAAGGCCCGCTTCCCTGTCGGTCCTTTCCTCAATCTCCGGAGCCCTTCCGCCTCCGCTTTTTCTTCCCGGCGTCAATCTCCCCGTAGAGCCAGCGGAGCCCGTCGGAGAGGCCGCCCACCTCGTCGATGAGCCCCAGGCGGACGGCCTCCTCGCCGTAAATGACGCTGCCAACGTCGGCGGCCATATCGTCCTTCTGGAGCATCAGGTCCTGAAAGTCCCCGGCGGAGATGTGGCTGTGACCGGAGACAAAGGCCACGATCCGGTCCTGGAGCCGCTGGAAATAGCTGTAGGTCTGGGGGGCGGCGATGACGGTGCCGCTCATGCGGACGGGGTGGATCGTCATGGCGGCGGAGGGCACGGCGAAGCTCCGCCGGGCGGCCACGGCCAGGGGCACGCCGATGGAGTGGCTGCCCCCCAGGACGATGGAGACGGTGGGCTTGGTCATGCCGGCGATGAGCTCCGCGATGGCAAGGCCCGCCTCCACGTCCCCGCCCACGGTGTTGAGGAGGAAGAGGACCCCCGCCACCTCGCCGGACTCCTCCAGCTTGGCGAGCAGCGGGAGGACATGCTCGTACTTGGTGGTTTTCGTCCCGGAGGAGGCGGTGACGTGGCCCTCGATCTGGCCGATGATGGTGAGACAGTAGATGTTCCCGTGGGGCGTGGCCGTCATGGCGGAGCCGAAGTCCAGGATGGACTGGACGTCTTCCTTCTGTGTATCTTCGGTTTGCTCCGCCTGGGTGGGCTTGGTGGATTTGGTCATGGTGAGATACCTCCTTTTTGTGGAAGTAGCTTTTCCGGTTTTCTGGAAATTACCCGTCCCCGACGGGAATCTTACGGCATTGTAAGATGGGGGGGCCAAACTGTAAGGCAAATCGATGGCAGGGCCGCCGGGACTCCGCTATACTGGGTACAGTTCCAAGAGAACGGAAAGGGAGGAAAAAGAAATGAAGGACATGATGAAGGGGATCGTAATCGCGCTCCTGGCGGTAGCGGTGGTCATCGCGGCGCAGACCGCGCTGAGCTTTGTGGTGGGCTTCCACACCGCCGAGCTGATTGGGGAAACAGCCCTGGGCGCGCTGTTTCTCTATGCCGTCATCCGGGCGGGCCGGAAGCGGCGGTAACGGAGCCCCGCCTCTGCAAAGGCAATGGCCCGGTCAGGGGACCGGGCCCCACATCCAAAGCCTCCCTCCAGGGGGGCTTTTCTTTTCCCCTCCGCCGTGCTATACTGAGGGCAAATCATGCCCGTGGGGCGGGAGGAAATCGTGATCAGGAACAAACAACGTATCGTCGTCAAGGTGGGCACCTCCACCCTGACCCACAGCTCCGGCAGCCTGGACCTGCGGAGCATGGAGAAGCTGGTCCGGGTGCTGGCGGACCTGAGCGGCAGCGGACGGGAGGTCATTCTGGTGACCTCCGGGGCCATTGCCGTGGGCACGGCCCGGATGGGCCTGGACGAGCGGCCCCGTGCCCTTCGGATGAAGCAGGCCGCCGCTGCCGTGGGCCAGTGCCGGATGATGCACATCTATGACAAGCTCTTCTCCGAGTACAACTGCACCGTGGCCCAAATTCTCCTCACCGGGGAGGATGTGGAGGACCCCGTCCGGGCGGAGCATTTAAAGAACACCTTCGAGAGCCTCTTGGAGCTGGGGATCATCCCGGTGGTGAACGAGAACGACTCCGTCTCCTCCGCCGAGATCGAGACGGGGCACCACAAGGTCCTGGGGGACAACGACACGCTCTCCGCCATTGTGGCGGAGCTCTGCGGGGCGGATTTGCTGGTGCTTCTCAGCGACATCGACGGGCTCTATGACGCGGACCCCAAGCGGGAACCGGGGGCGAAGCTTCTTCACCAGGTGACGGACCTGACGCCGGAGATTCTGGAGATGGCCGGAGGCGCGGGCACCTGGCGGGGCACCGGCGGCATGGCGACGAAGCTCTCCGCCGCCAGAATCGCCATGGAGGCAGGCTGCGACATGGTCATCACCAATGGGGCCCGGCCTGAGGGGCTGTATGACATTGTGGAGGGCGAAGACATCGGGACCCGGTTTGTGGCCGGGAGAAAGGAAGGCGCGTGATGACGGCATTACAGGAACAGGGACGCCTGGCCAAGGCCGCGTCCTACACCCTCTCCACCGCCGGGACGGCGAAGAAAAACGCCGCCCTGGAGGCCATCGCGGAGACCCTGACAAAACGGAAGGACGAGTGGCTGACGGCCAACGCCGAAGACGTGGCGGCGGCAAAAGAGGCGGGCATGCGCCCCGCCATGCTGGACCGGCTGACCCTCACGGAGGAGCGGATTGCCGGAATTGTGGAGGCCGTCCGGCAGGTGGCGGCCCTCCCGGACCCCGTGGGGCGGGTGGACAAAATGGAAACCCGGCCCAACGGGCTTATCATCGGGCGGCGGCGGGTGCCCCTGGGAGTGGTGGCCATTATCTTTGAGGCCCGGCCCAACGTCACCGTGGACGCGGCTGCGCTGTGTTTGAAGTCCGGCAACGTCTGCATTCTCCGCGGCGGGAAAGAGGCCATCCGCTCCAACCGCAAGGCGGCGGAGCTGATGCGGACCGCCCTGGCCTCCGCCGGACTGCCGGAGGACTGTGTGTCCCTGGTCCAGGACACCAGCCATGAGACGGCGAATGAATTGATGCACTTGGACGGATCTGTGGACGTGCTCATCCCCCGGGGCGGCGCGGGGCTGATCCGGACCGTGGCCAGGGAGGCAAGCGTCCCGGTGATTCGCACAGGAGAGGGGGTCTGCCACATTTACGTGGATAAGGAGGCGGACCTGGACATGGGGGCGGAGATTCTTTACAACGCCAAGTGTTCCCGCCCCTCCGTCTGCAACGCGGCGGAGTGCCTGCTGGTCCAGAGAGACATCGCGGAGGCGTTTTTGAAAAAGGCCCTACCCCTGCTGGACCGGCACAATGTGGAGCTGCGGTGCGATGAGAGGTCCCTGGCAATTCTGGGGGACCGGGCCGTTCCCGCCGCCGGGAGCGACTGGGACGCGGAGTACGATGACTACATTTTGGCCGTGCGGACGGTGCGGGATCTGGAAGAGGCCGTCCAATTCATCAACGCCCATGGCACGGGGCACTCGGAAGCCATCATCACCACCAACTACTTTAATGCGCAGCGGTTTTTGGACGCGGTGGACGCGGCGGCGGTGTACGTCAACGCCTCCACCCGGTTCACCGACGGCGGGGAGTTCGGCCTGGGGGCGGAGATCGGCATCTCCACTCAGAAAATGCACGCCCGGGGGCCCATGGGACTGGAGGAACTGACCAGCTGCAAGTATGTGATTTACGGAGAGGGGCAGGTGCGGTAACCATGAAATGGCCAGTATTTGGATTTATCGGAACCGGGAACATGGGCGGGGCTCTGGCCCGGGCCGCCCGGCGGCGGCTGGAGGGAGAGCAGATACTCCTGGCCAACCGGACGGAGGCCAAGGCGGCGGCCCTGGCACAGGAGCTGGGGGCATCCCTTTCCAACAACCGGACGGTTGTGGGAAACGCGGACTATATTTTCCTGGGCGTGAAGCCCCAGATGATGAAAGAGCTGCTGGCAGAAACCGCTCCGGAGCTGTATGCCCGGAAGGACCGCTTCATCCTGGTCACTATGGCGGCGGGGCTTACCATTGAGGACATTCAAAATATGGCGGGGGGGACCTATCCCGTCCTGCGGATTATGCCCAACACCCCCTGTTCCATTGGGGAGGGGATGGTGCTCTACACCTCCGGCCCCGGCGTGACGGAAGAGGAAGAGCGGGTGTTTCTGGAGGCCATGGCCGGAGCCGGGCGCTTTTCCCCCATTCCGGAGACGCTGATGGACGCGGGAAGCGCCGTGGCGGGCTGCGGTCCAGCTTTCGTGGACCTGTTTTTGGAAGCCCTGGCGGACGGGGGCGTGGCCTGCGGCCTGCCCAGGGCCCTGGCTCTGGAACTCGCCGCGCAAATGGCGGCGGGCTCCGCCCGGTTGATTCTCGAGAGCGGGCGGCACCCCGGGGATCTGAAAGACGCGGTATGCTCTCCCGGCGGGTCTACCATCCAGGGCGTACGAAAGCTGGAGGAGGCGGGTTTCCGCGGGGCGGTGATGAACGCGGTGATTGCCGCCTTTGAAAAAAGCCGGAATATGCGATGAGAAAACCCCCGCGCATAGCGCGGGGGTTTTCTCAGATCGGAAGATCTTCCGTGGAGCCTCCGGCGAAGGGTGCCCAGCCGAAGGGAGAGGGAAAGGGATAGCGGCAGAAGACGCCGCGCGGTGTGTGTGGGACCCTCTCCCGCCGGCCGGGCGTCCCGCCGGAAACACAAAAACGGTGCCGAGCAACAAACTCAACACCGCCTTAATACGCGATCGCACGCTTACAAACCTGTTGCCTCCGCCCTTGCAAAAGGGTGGGGGAATGGGTATAATAAGCCCGTGGTGCAGTTAAAGCTGCTGTGCTGAGTGGGGTTGCACTCGTACAGGGCCGCTGGGCGCCCTAACACCCGGCGGCCTGCCGCATTCATGTTTCCATTTTTATTTTACCTCCAACTGTCCAAAATTGCAAGGGGTTTCGACAGAAGAAACGCACCCCGCCCAGGCTGGGCGGGGTGCGTTTTTTAAAATTTCTCAATGACGTCCACCAGCTCCAAGCCGATGCGTTTCTGGGCCTCTTTGGTTCCCGCGCCGATATGGGGCGTACAGGAAACCGCCGGATGCCGCGCCAGGGCCCAGTTGGGGTCCTTCTCGCTGAGCCACACGTCCAGCCCCGCCGCCCGGACTTTCCCGGATTCCAGGGCCTCTAAAAGGGCCTCTTCATCCACGTTGCTGCCCCGGGAAACATTGACGATCACCACGCCGTCTTTCATTTTTTTCAGGGACTCCCGGTCCACCAGCGGTCTTTCCCCGCCGGGGGCGCAGAGGATCAGCACATCGGCCTCCGCCAGCAGTTCGTCCATGGAGACAAACCGCATGGTTTCGCACTCGCAGCCCTCCGGTTTGTTCCGGTGAACGGTGGAGAGGACATTCATCCCCAGGGCCTGGCATTTGGTCCCCACCATCTGCCCGATCCGGCCATAGCCAATGATTCCGGCGGTCTTGCCGGAGAGCTCGAACCCCTTGGAATAGGCCTTCTTCTCCCACTTGTTCTCCCGCATGGTGTAGCCCGCGATGGAGATATTCCGGGCGCAGGAGAAGAGGAGGGCCAAAGCCAGCTCGGCCACCGCGTTGGAAGAGGCCCGGGGTGTGTTTTTCACGGCGATGCCCGCCGCCTCCGCGTACTTGACGGCGATGTTGTCCACGCCGACGCCCGCCCGGACAATGAGCTTCAGACGGCTGCCCTTGGCGGCGTCGATCTGGGGCTCCCGGATCTTGGTGGCGGAGCGGATGATAACGGCGTCAAAATCCCGCAGGGCGGAGCCCAGGGCGTCGGGCTCATAGAACTGCTCCACCACCTCGCAGCCGTCCTTCCGTAGCCGCTCAATAGCGGACGCGTCCATTCCGTCGGTGACCAATACGCGCTTTAACATAGTTCGTACCCCTTTCTTTGTTGCAGCGCACCCCAGGGGCGCTGCCGTCGGCTTCCTCATACCCATTGGGGGACAGGTATGTCCGGCAACCCGGAAGGGGGTCCAGGGGCAAAGCCCCTGGTTTCTCCGCATGGCGGAAAAAGCAATTGAAATCATGTTTGCGGCGGCTCCAGTGACCGCTGTCACCGGAGAGGGGGGATCGAAAGGGGGGACGAAGTCCCCTCTTTCATTAACTGTGCTCCGCCTCGTACTTTCTGAGGAACTCCACCAGAGCCTCCACGCCCTCCTTGGGCATGGCGTTGTAGATGGACGCCCGGAGGCCGCCCACGCTCTTATGGCCCTTCAAATTGTCGAAGCCCGCCGCTTTACTGGCCGCCACCACGTCGGCGTCCTGTTCCTTGCTGGGGGTGACGAAGGGCACGTTCATCAAGGAACGGTCCTCTTTCCGGACGGCGCCGGTAAAGAGCTTGCTCTGGTCCAGGAAATCGTAGAGAATCTTCGCCTTTTCCTCGTTGCGCTTGTGCATGGCCTCCAGGCCGCCGTTATCCAGGAGGTACTTAAAGACCTTGCCGCAGCAGTAGATCGCCCAGCAGTTGGGGGTGTTGTACAGGGAGTCGTTGTCCGCGTGGGTCTTGTAGCTCATATAGGTGGGCACGAATTTGGGCAGGTCGTCCCGGATGAGGTCCTCCCGGATGATGACAATGGCCATGCCCGCCGGACCCACGTTCTTCTGCACGCCGCCCCAGATCAGGCCGTACTTCGTCACGTCGCAGGGCCGGGAGAGGAACATGCTGGACTGGTCGGAAACCAGGACCTTTCCCTTGGTGTCCGGCAGCTGGAAGTAGGTGGTGCCGTTGATGGTTTCGTTCTCGCAGATATAGACATAGTCGGCGTTCTCCGGGATGTTCAGATCCGAGCAGTCGGGGATATAGGAGAAATTCTTGTCGGCGGAGGAGGCCACAATGTTCACCTCGCCGTATTTCTTTGCCTCAGCGATGGCCTTCTTGGACCACGCGCCGGTTTCCACATAGCACCCCAGGCCGTTTTTCATCAGGTTCATGGCCACCATGGCGAACTGGACCGTGCCGCCGCCCTGAATGAAGAGGACCTTGTAGTTGTCGGGAATCCCCATGAGCCTGCGGAGGTCCGCCTCCGCCTCGTCCCGGATCTGCTGAAACACCTTGGACCGGTGGCTCATCTCCATGACGCACATGCCGCTTTGGCGGTAGTTCATCATCTCGGCGGCGATCTCCTCCAGCACCGGCTCCGGCATCATAGCGGGTCCGGCGGAGAAATTGTAAGTGCGGCCGTATTTCATAGCGCGTTCCTCCGTTCAATTTTTCACAAATTCCGCCCCTTGCGGGGGCGCTTTCCTGTCCATAGTATACAGGATTTTTTTGTCGGAATCAACTGTCTTCCTAAATTTTCTATCAAAAGGTAAACCTTTCTTTTCCTTCGCACAGTCCCGCCGGCAGATTATTTTGTGGGAGCGGGCCTCCGGCCGCCCTTGGCGGCTTGCCGTTTAGAGCTGCGGCGTCCCTCCTTGCGGGGAGGTGTCCGCCCTTCCACGGGAAATGCCGGCAGCCCGGGAAAAGGGCAGACACGCCGGTCCGGAGCGTGTCCAATGAGGACATTTGATCCTGTAGGGGCCGCCCCCTTGGGCGGCCCGATGCGCGGCCCAATCCTTGTACCGGCAGGCCGCCGGGGGCGGCGGCCCCTACACGATGGCCCGGTTATAAAATGCGCAACGGGACGCTCCCCCGGTCCGCCCCTACTTGCATTCCACGGAGAAACCCTGTATACTGTGTTAAGAACGTGTTAAGGAAACGCTAATTCCATCAACGTGTACGGAATACCAGCCAAATTTTTTGTCCGGCAAGGCAAAATACCGCAGGAATCCGGACGGATTTCAAGATTTTTTTAACCCAGGCCAGGCAGAAAATTGGGCGGCAGGACGTACGCGGGGATTTATTCGGTGCTTCCTTAAGAAACCCCGCCCCGGCGGGAAAGCGGCGGAGGAAAGAAATGACCTTGGAAGACATGAAGCGGGACCTCCGGTCCCGGTGGGAGCTGACGGCGCTGTATGCCCGGGCTCTGGGGAAGTGGCTGCTGCTGGCCACGGCGGCGGGAGTTTCCTGCGGCTTGGTGGGAACGCTGTTCCACACGGCGGTGGAATGCGTGACGGAGCTCCGGGGGGAGTTCCCTTGGCTGTTGTATTTTCTGCCCCTGGCGGGCCTCCTCATCGTGGGGCTTTACAAACTCCTGGGTACGGAGGGCCAGGGTACCAACGACATTTTCAACGAAGTCCACACAGGGGGAGGCATCTCCATCCTGCTGGTGCCCGCCATCTTCCTGGGAACGGTGCTGACCCATCTTTGCGGCGGTTCCGCCGGACGGGAGGGAGCGGCCCTCCAAATGGGCGGCTCCTTGGGCTATCGGGTGGGGAGGCTCTTCGGCTTTGACGAACAGGACCTCCGCATCGCCACCACCACGGGTATGGCGGCCTTTTTCGCCGCTCTTTTCGGCACACCCCTGGCGGCGGCGGTGTTCTCCATCGCCGTGGTCAGTGTGGACGCCTTCTATCACGCCGCCTTTTTCCCCGCCCTGATCGGCGCCCTGGAGGCCTATGGCGTCTCCCGCCTGCTGGGAGTGGAACCCACCCATTTTGCGGTGGAGGTCCCGGGGCCGGCGGCGGGACTGCTGGTCCGGGCGGGGGCGCTGGCGGGGCTGTGCGGGCTGCTCTCCGTGGTGTTCTCCGGGACCATCCGCCTGACGGAGCATCAGATGGCTAAGCGGATTCCAAATCCCTGGGTCCGGGCCTTCGCCGGAGGCTGCGCCGTCATTGCTTTGACCTGGCTTTGCGGAACCAGGGACTACAACGGCGCAGGGATGGGGGTCATCGCCGCCGCCGTGGAAGACGGAACGGTTCAGCCCGCCGCCTTCCTGCTGAAAATCCTCTTTACCGCCGTCACCTTGGGCGCCGGGTTCAAGGGCGGGGAAGTGGTGCCCTCCTTTTTCGTGGGGGCGGCCTTCGGCTGTGCGGCGGGGCCGCTGCTGGGACTTCCGGCGGGCTTTGCCGCCGCGCTGGGGTTGGTGTCCGTGTTCTGCGGGGCGACGAACTGTCCTCTGGCCTCCATCGCTTTGGCGATTGAGCTCTTCGGCAGTGAGGGACTGCCGTACTTCTCCCTGGCCTGCTGCGTCAGTTACGTCCTCTCCGGCTACGGGGGGCTGTACTCCAGCCAGACCATTCTGCACTCCAAGCTGAAAGGGCGCTATATCAACGTACATACCAACGACCAGGCCGTGGAGCGCACCGCCGCCGCCCAGGCGGAGGCCGAAGCCCTGAAATAGGCCGCATAAAACGCGCCCCCTGCGGCATACTGTCGTCAACCGACATTTGCCACGGGAGGCGTTTTTTTCATGACTCAACTTCTGCAAGACACCGGCATGACGGTCCTGACCACCCTGCTGTCTATCCTGGTCCTGTTTCTCCTCACCAAGCTGATGGGCGCCAAACAGGTGTCCCAGATGACCATGTTCGACTATGTGGTGGGCATTACCATCGGCTCCGTTGCCGCGGAGCTGGCCACGGAGCTGGAGGCGCCCCACAAACCCCTCGCCGCCATCATCGTCTACGGAGTGGTGGCCACGGGCATCTCCCTGCTCACCAGCAGGTCCCTGAAGGCCCGGGCCCTCCTCACCGGGAAACCTCTGATTCTCTTGGAGGACGGGGTCATTTACCGGGAGAATCTGAAAAAGGCCCGGCTGGATCTGAACGAATTTCTGACCTACTGCCGCATTGGCGGCTGGTTCGACCTCAGCCAGCTTCAGACTGCGGTCTTTGAGCACAACGGCACCGTCAGTTTCCTGCCCAAGGAGGCGGACCGCCCCGCCACTCCGGCGGACCTGAACAAAAATCCCGCCCAGTCCCAGGTCCAGACCCCCTTCGTCATGGACGGAAAGCTCCTCAGCGGAAACCTCCGCCAGTCCGGAAAAGAGGACGAATGGGTCCGCCGCGCCCTTCTCCGGCAGGGCTACCGGGACGAAGGGGAAGTCTTTCTGGCCCTCTGGGACGGGGGAGAGGGACTGACCGTCTTCCCCATGGACCCCAGGCGAAGAACCGGTGCGGTGCAGCCGTAAGGGCGGACCTGCGCGTCCGTCCTTCTCCCGGAACCGTGGCTGCTCTCTATAGAAAAAGGCGGACACATAGATCCGCCTCTACAAGGCACCCCCTTGGCCAAAAGGCGGCTCCCGAAGAAATGGCCCGGTCCCCTGACCGGGCCATTTCTTTAGTTCTCTCCAGGCTCAGGCCTTGTTTAAACGTTGGCGAAATGCCGGATTGAGGCGGATCTTTTGTCGGGCGCGGTTCTAAAACAGGCTCTAGTGCGCCAGAATAAACCTCTCCAGCTCCTCCGGGGTTTTCACCACGGCCACCGCCCCGGCTTCCTCCAGTTCTCCCGGCGGAGCGTAGCCGAAGAACTCCACCCCGGCGCAGTCCACGCCGCAGGCCCGGGCCCCCAGAACGTCAAATTTCCGATCCCCCACCATCAGCACTTGGGGAAGGTCCTCCCGCCGCAGCCCCAGCTGCCGCATCGCCTCCCGGACCACGTCCTCCTTCTCCCAGTCCCCGCGGGGCGGACTGCCCACCAGGGCGGAGAGGTGGGGCGTGAAGCCGAACCGGGCGCAGATGGAGACGCACAGGTTCTCCGGCTTGGAGGAGGCCAGGGCCAGCACATAGCCCTGTTCCTTCAAGCGGCCCATGACGGCCTCCATGCCCGGGGCCGCCCGGTTCTCGTACTGGCCCACGGGTTCGTAAACCTGGCGGAAACGCTCCACGGCCTCCGCCGCCTTTTCGGGGCTGTAGCCGCAGAAGCGGGTGAAGGAGTCCTGAAGGGGCGGACCGATGAAGCGGAGGAGGGTTTCCTCCTCCGGCACCGGGTCGCCGTAGCTCTCTATGGTTTCCCGGACGCAGTGGACGATGCCCTCCCGGGAGTCCGTCAGGGTGCCGTCCAAGTCAAAGAGTATGTAGCGGTACATATCAGACCTCCCCGGGGAATTTGGGCATGACGACGCCCCGGGCAGTCTTGTCCACTTCCAGGGACGCCCCTTCCAGCCGCCGGACCTCCGGCCACAGGGCCAGGAAATCCTCTACTCCGGCGACGTTTGGCAGGCCATAGGGAGCGTGGCGGTAGTGCATGGGGACGACACAGCCGGGGACCAAGGCTTGGCAGACGGCTTTGGCGTCCTTGGCGTCCACGGTGTACGTGCCGCCCACGGGGATCATTACAAGGTCCACCGGCCCAATGGCGGCAATCTGCTCCCTTGAAAGCTGGTGTCCCAGATCCCCCATATGCGCCACGGTCACCCCGCCCGCCGAAAGAATGTGAACGGTGTTGTTTCCCCGGAGGGCCCCGCCCTGGCCGTCGTGGAAGGTTTCCACGGTGCGGACGGCGAAGGGGCAGGGGCCGTCAAAGGGGACCAGCTCCGCCTGATCTGCGGCGTTGTGGTCAAAGTGGCCGTGGCTGCACAGGATCTTGTGGACCCGAAGCGCTTGCTCCTTCAGGGGCGGGTAACCCTCTACACCGGTGTAAGGGTCCAATAAAATCCGATAGCCGTCCTGTTCCGCCAAAAAACAGGCGTGGCCCAGCCAGGTGAGTTTCATATCAACATCCTCCTTATGGAAATTTGAAAAACGGGGGCGGACATCCGTCCGCCCCCTCAGTATATCAGTCTTTCGGCTGTTTGTCATCCGGGTTTTTCGGTTCTTCCCCCCTCTGCTTGAAAAAGCGGTTTTCTCCCATCTTGGGCCCGCGGAAAGATTCCGCCCTCTGGGCCTGCCTCCGCTTGGAAACCTTCACTACCAGCAGGAGGATCAGCGCCAGAATCAAAATCCACGTCCAGTTATAGGCCAGGAAAATGGCCACGTCCTGGAGGAAGTCTCCGAAGCCATGGAGCCCGTCCGCGAAGGCGTTTCCAAGGCGGCTTCCAAAGGTGGGCGGGGCCTCCTCCACCGTGGTGAGGCGCAGTACCTCCCGCAGGCGGACGTCGATGGTGGCGAAGTCCACCAGGGAGTCGTAGTGCCGGAGGGACCCGGTGAGCTGCTCGATCTGGTATTCCGTCTCGCTGATGGCGTTTTCCAGGTCAATGATGTCCTCCATATGTTCCGCTTTGGCAAGCAGCGTCTGGAGCCGCTCCATCTTGGTCCTCTGGGTTTCCAGGCGGCTCTCCGTGTCGTAGTACATCTCGCTGATGTTGTCTGCGTTCCGGCTCTGGCTGGTGACGTGGCTGATCTCCCCCACGGTCTTCAAAAAGCCCCGGAACTCCTTGGCGGGGACCCGGACGGTGTAGCTGGCGCTGCGGCTGCCGTCGCCGTAGCTGTCGGCGGAGGCGTATTCCAGATATCCTCCCAGCTTGTCCACCAGGTCCTCCAGGGCGGCGGTGCAGGCGTCGTAGTCCTGGGTTTCCGCCTCGATCTCGGCGGTGTAGACCATCTTGGCGTTGGCCAGCCGGTCCTCGGTCTGGCTTTCACCCTCCTCTGGAGCCGCCGACGGCTCCTCGGGGGCCTCGGCGTCCGCCGGGGCGTCGAAGCCGAAGTCCATCATCTCGGATTTCCAGTTCTCTCCGCCGCCGGTGTCATAGGACGTCTGGCTCTCGCTGGCGGCGGGGGCGCTGTCGGTTCCTCCGCTGTAGCCGTCGCCTCCTCCGCAGCCGGTGAGGGTCAGGGCCGCCAGCAGGGCGGCCAGGAATAAGGCAAGTCTTCGTTTCATCCTCAGATCCTCCTTTTTCCGCCCCGTCTTCCCTGCGGGGCTGTTACTCATATAGACGGCGTTTCCGGGGGAAAGGTTCCGTGGACTTCCATATTTTTTAGGGACTGTTTACATCAGAAAACTGTGCAGGTGCTCCAGCGGATTTTCGCCGGACGCACGGCAAACATTTTTAAGGAAGCACTGATTCCATTTCAATCAACGTGTAAGGCTCTAATCAAACAGGGTTTCCCAGGTTTCCGCCCTGTGCGCGTCGAAGCACATGCGGACCTGTTCTTCCGTGTTTTTCTCCTCCGCCAGGGGCGGCAGATCCTCCGGAGAAAAGTATCCGCTGGCGGTGGTTTCGGTATTCGGCCGGAATTCCCCGCCCACGGCGGCGCAGAGAACAAAAATCTTGCACACCTTCCAAGCGTAGACAGGCCGGTTGTGTTTCTCCCGGTCCTGGACGGCGATGACCCTCTGCGGGATCACCTCCAGCCCTGCCTCCTCCCGGACCTCCTTGGCCGCGTTTTCCAGCACGGAGACATTTACATCCACCCAGCCCCCGGGCAGGGACCATTTTCCGCTGTTCTCCCGGACCAAAAGAATCTTCCCCTCCCGAAAGACGGCGGCCCGAGTGTCCAGCTTGGGGGTCTGGTAACCGGTTTCGCAGCAGAAAAGACCCTTCACTGTCTCCAAAGGCAAAGCCGCCTTCCAGGCCAGCATCTCGGCGGAAATGTCCCGGATTCGCTGATACCGCTCGATGTCAAAGGGGTCTTTTCCATAGTGCAGCCCCGCCTGGGACAGGGCCTGGAGCTCCACCGCCCAATCCAGCCAGGGGGATGTCCGGTCCTCTTTTCTCACAATCTCTTCTCCTTTTTGCTAAAAACAGGGCCCCGTCCCCGGAGCCCTGTTCGGTCCATATCACGCCACCGCCGAAAAGGGCGTCCGCGCCTTCTGCTCTTCCTCGTTCTGCCGGGCCAGATCCTGCTGCTGGGCGGTGTTGTCCGTGTCCGCTTTGGTAACGGTGCGGGTGGTGCCGCCGGAGACATAGGACTTGCCGCACTCCGGACAGATTTCCGTATGCATGGTCACACTCTGGCTGACCACCTTCCGGCCTTCCCGGCCGGCCTTGGCCTGCTCCCGGTAAACATGCTCCATCTCGTGGCCCCGGACGGCGGAGGCCGCCTGTTCCGGCTTGATGTTTGTCGGCGTTTGGAAGGACACGCCCATGTCGTCGGACCCATCCTGGTATTTCCGCTCCTCACAGGTCTGGCACTCGCCTTCCTTCAGGGCGTCCTGCGCGCTCTCGGCTCCCTGGGCGGGACTGCCGTCCTGGGTCTTGGCGTCCTCATCCGCCTCTTGTCCGGGAAGGAGGGGCTCTTCCTTCTCATCCCCTTGGCCGGGAAGGCCGGGAAACTCTGTCCCGTCCAACTGGGGCGCGCCGCCCGCCAAAACGCTCTCCGCACTCTCCGGATCATTCCGGCCCAGAGCGTCTTCCGCCAGGGTCAGCCGGCCCTCCAGGGCGTTCTTCCGGGAGCCCTGAACGGGGGAGAGGCCCTCTTTTCCAGTTTCCACAAAGAGCCCCTCGGGAGTTACTTCGCCGTAGCGGGTCCGCATTCGCCCGGCCATAGCCGCCGGATCATTTTCCAGCCGCGCCGCCAATTGCGGCAGGGACGCTTCCTCTCTGGAAACAGGGCGCAGGGCCCGCACAGGCTCTACCGGCGCCTCGGGGGAGGCGCTTTTCCGGGCCGTCCAGATCCGGTTTTGTCCCGCCTGCTGAACGCCGCGCATATTCCGAATATTTTCAGACAGCCGGGACTGGTAAAACGCCCCGGCAGAGCCCATTCCGAAACTTCCAACGCTTGAAATCCCGCCGATCATAGGATCACCTCATATCTGAAATTGCCTTACGGCGATACTCTAACATTTACAGTATACCACATTTTTCCCAAAGCGCAAGCGTCTTTTTCGGAGTGCTGGAATACGAATTTGATAGGGGAGATGGGGAGTAGGGGCGGACCTGCGTGTCCGCCCCCTACTTCCGCCATGAAATCTCCGAATGGGATGCTCCCCGTCCCCCTTCGCCCCAAATTCCGCGAAGCAAATCAGGGCCCAACGCGAAGAAATTCCCGTCAGAGCGCAGTTTTCGCCGTAGGGCGGAAACGGAACGGTGACGGGAATTTCTTCGCTGCAATAAGGGGGCAAAATCGATTTTTTGGACCGCGCTTTCCAATTCCGCAAGGAAGGGGGTGTCCACGGGGGCCTCAGCAGGTTCCCCTTGTGGAATTCTAATCAGCCCGCAGGCGGCCCGCTTTTTGCGATGGGCAAAAAGCGGCTTAGCACCAAAAGGAAGAGACAGCCAGCGGCTGTCTCTTCCTTTTGGTGCGCCTGAAGGGACTCGAACCCGCACGCGTTTCCGCACGAGAACCTAAATCTCGCATGTCTACCAATTCCATCACAGGCGCGTATAAAAACTTGCAGGTATTATATCACACCCCGCTGCCCGCCGTCCAGTCTTATTTTTCTCCGTCCCTGTTCAAGATTTGTGTTGTTAACAGCTATTCTTCAAAAGTATTCGTCAAAACACCGAAATTGGACGGTCACCCTTGAATTGTGACCGTCCGATCAATTAAAATTTCTTGTTATTTTTTAGCTTTAAGAAACAATCCTTTGTCTTTTCTATAAGCCTGTACTGTATTAAATTCCGCATTATAAAAAAACGCCTCTAACTCTTTTTGACCATATACCCTCACATCTCCACTTTTTGAAAAGGGAAACCAGAGGTTGTTTGCAAAAAATCTGAGTGCTGCACCAAAGTTAGGGTCGGCTAAATATACCGCACCGCTTTTCTTCAAAACTCTTTTACATTCATTTGCAAACCCCTGCGGATTTTCAAAGTGATGAAATGCACAGCATACGGTTATGATATCAATACTTTCATCACCCCATTCAAGCGGGTAGCATGGCTTTACTTTAAAATTCATATTTGGATAACGCATTTTTGCGGCATGGATCATATTCTTCGATACATCTATCCCATATGCTTGAATTTTTGCTCTTTTCGATAGTTCCCTCAACAGGGTTCCATTTCCACATGCAACATCAAGGACAATATCATTTTTTCTCAAATCTATCGTATCGGATAGTTCCTTAATATGAAATCTGGTATATTGTCCTTCTCTCGATGTATCATATTCAGATGCTATTTTATCGTACGCAATCCTTGATTCTTCTGTTTTCTTATCCATATCATTTCCCCAAACTGTGATCTGTCTTTCTAATTATAGCATGGCACAGATTTCCAGACAACTCATTTTCATGGAATTGCTGAAGTTTCAACCAGCAACATGAATCTTGAGCAGGGGCTTTTCTCCCTTGCGCTTTTCCCCGCGCCGCTGTAAAATGGTTCCCATCAATACCATGAAAAGAGGGCCTTCATTATGCCAACTCCCCGCGCCGCCGTCATTCACGACCTCTCCGGATTCGGCCGCTGTTCCCTGACAGAAGTCATTCCGATCCTCTCCGTCATGGGCGTCCAGTGCTGCCCCCTGCCCACGGCCTTTCTCTCCACCCACACCGGGGGATTCAGCGGCTTCACTTTTTTGGATCTGACGGAGGAACTGCCGCGGGCGGCGGATCACTGGAAATCTCTGGATTTGAAGTTTCAGGCTATCTACACTGGTTTCCTGGGCAGTGAGCGGCAGATCAGCATCGTGGCGGATTTTATACGCCGGTTCCGGGGCCCGGACACCCTGGTAGTGGTGGACCCCGTCATGGGGGACGACGGGAAAGCCTACCAGACTTATACCCCCGCCATGTGCGCCGGAATGGAGAGACTGGCGAAACTGGCGGACGTCATCACGCCCAACCTGACGGAGGCCGCCTTCCTCCTGGGACGGGACTACGCCGCCCTTTTGGACGGGGGCCGCGCCCTCCACGACGAAGCCGCCCTTCAAGAATTGGCGGAGGAGCTGAGCTTGGGCGGAAAGCGCTCCGTGGCTCTCACCGGGGCGGCGCTGGCCCCCGGGCAGACCGGGGCCATGTGCTTTGACGCCCGGACCGGGAAGGCGGAGGCCGTCCAGACGGGCTTTGTGGCCCATCCCCTCCACGGCACCGGAGACATCTTTGCCAGCGTCCTCACCGGTGCGCTGATCCGGGGGGATTCCCTCCGGGACGCCGCCGCCCTGGCGGTGGACTTCATTCATGCCTGCGCCCTGCGGACAGTGGAGCAGAACCTCCCCCTCCGGGAGGGCGTGGACTTTGAGCCCCTGTTGGGGAGACTGCTCCCCCGGTAACCGCCCCGCTTCCGAGAGACAGGCCGCCCAGGGGGGCGGCCCCTACAGGATGTTCTATGTGATAGATGGACCGTAGGGGCCGCCGCCCCCGGCGGACCGTGCTTCTAAAAAGGCGCTCAGAGCGATGCTCTGAGCGCCTTTCCTATTTTGCTTTTTGCTCTTTTTGCTCTTCTTTACTTTTGCTCGCAGATCTGGGGACCCCGGAGGCTTCACGCCGCGGGAATCACCAGAACCTGGCCGATGCGCAGGTCGCTGGGATTCTTAATGGTTGCCTTGTTGGCCTGGTAAATCACATTCCACTGACGTCCGGTGCCGTAGACCTTCTGGGCGATGCTCCACAGGCAGTCGCCGGACTTGACCACATAGTCGCCCTCGGCCACGGCGGGAGCGGGGGTGACTTCCTCAGCGGGCTCGGGGACCGGCTCAGGCTCCGGGGCGGGAGCGGGCTCCGGCTCGGGAGTGGGGGCGGGTTCTTCCACGGGAGCGGGCTCCTCAGCGGGGGCAGGCTCCTCGACGGGTTCTTCCGCGGGAGCGGCCTCGATGGTGATGCGGCCCGCGGGCTCACCGTAGGCTTCCGCGGTGACTACGCCGTTCAGCTCTTCTTTGATGTAGTCCATCAAAACCTCGTCCATGGGCAGGCCCAGGTCGTAGTTGGTCTTGGCGGAGGCAAAGGCATAGTAGGTGTCGCCGCCGGCGGCCATAAAGTCGTTGGTGGCAATGGAGTAGGTGGCCTTTTCGTCAAAAGCCTCGCCGCCCACGGTGGCAATGCTGACCCGGCCGATGGAGGCGGGCTTGTGATAGGTGGAGCCGGGATACAGGTCGCCCGCATCAAACTCCACGGAGGTATTCACGGCAAACTCAATGCCGCTGACCTGGGGGAATCCGCCGATGGCGGTGGGCGTGCAGTGGGTAGAGGCTTCCAGGGCCTCCAGCAGCTCGGCGCCGGTGACCTTGACGATGCTCAGGGTGTTGCCGAAGGGCAGGACGGTGTTCACGTCCTTCTTGGTGATGTCGCCTGCGGCAATGGGGGCCCGGATGCCGCCGCCGTTGGTGACGGCTCCATCCACTTCCTCACCGTTCTTGGCCGCGCCCCAGACCAGGGCATCGGTAATCAGGTCGCCCAGGTTTGTCTCTTCCGTACGGTTGCCGGGGTCCTTTTCACCGTTGAGGAGAACTTCGGTCTTGGCGAAGGCCGCGCCGTAGTCGTCGTCGATCTGCTTTTGAATGGCGGCGGCCCGGTCGCTAATTTCCTTCACGCCGTCCACGGCGATGGACTCCACGGGGACGCTGCGGGCAAAGGCGGCCTCTTCCGAGAGAACGACCACGCCCACGTTGGCCAGCTTCGTGCCGGTGGAGGTGACCAGGGTCTTGCCCTCCTCGCCGTAGACCACGGGGGTTTCGCCGGTGATAACGGCGCCCTGGGGCTCCATGGACTCCACGGTTTCCCCAGCGGCCTCCGCCACCTTGTCGATGGTGGAGTGAGAGTGACCGTCGATCAGCACGTCGATGCCCTCCACGGCCTCCAGGAGGTCGATGGAACGGTTGCCCTTGGACTCGTCGTCAATGCCCAGGTGGCTGAGGCACACGATGTAATCGCAGCCCTCATCCTCCAGCGCCTTGACTTCGGCCTCCGCAATGGCGAACATGTCCTTGCCCGCGGGGAAGGTCACGCCCTGGATCTTGGCGGGGTGGGCCTTGGTGCCGCTCTCGGGGGTGGTCAGGCCGAAGACGCCGATCTTCTCGCCGCTGTCGGCGGTGAAGACAGTGTGGGCGTTTTCCGCCTTGCCGTTATAAAGGACATTGGCGGAAATCACGGGGAACTTGGCGTCCTTGGTGACTTCCTTAAAGTTGGGATAGCCGTAGTCAAACTCGTGGTTTCCGATGGTGGCCGCGTCATAGCCCGCCAGGTTCATCAGCTCCACGGCGGTTTTGCCCTGGCTGACGCTGACGGTGGGGTCGCCCTGGATGTAGTCGCCCGCGTCCAGCAGCAGGGTGTAAGCCCCCGCGTCCTGGAAGGACTGCTTCAGGGCCGCCACCTTGGCATAGCTGCCGATGGCTCCGTGGACGTCGTTGGTGTGGAGGATGACAATCTGGCCCTCCAGGGGCTTGGCGTCTTCCTCCGCAGCGCTGGCGGTGACGCTCAGGGAAACCATCATGGCCAGGGCCAGCAGCAGGGACAGGAACTTTTTCGTCTGCATTCTTTTACCTCCTCTTCTTTCGGGGCGTCCGGGACCGTTTCTCCCCGCCGCTGCGGCGGGAAGGCGGAATTCCCCTCCGCCTGTCTGATGTCATTATAGCACAGTTTTTCCAAATAGAAAGCGCAAAGTTTCCCCGCGGGGGAAATTTTTTTCGCCCGCCTCTTCCGGAAAGATTTCTTCCGCCGCCGCTGGAAATTTAGCCGGTCTTATGATATACTGAATCCACTGACTATTTCGGAACGGAGGAACCGCATATGCGCACATTGTTCAAAGGCGGCAGCATTGTCTCCGGCAAGGGCGTCCGGCGGGCCGACCTGCTGACGGAGGGGGAAAAGGTCGTCTCTCTGGGCCGCCGGCTCAAGACCGGAGCCGACCGGGTGATCGACGTGACCGGCTGCGTCCTCTTCCCCGGCTTTATTGACGCCCACACCCACTTCGACCTGGAGGTGGCGGGCACCGTCACCGCCGACGGTTTTGCCTCAGGAAGCCGCTCGGCCCTCCGGGGAGGCACCACCACCGTCATTGACTTTGCCTGCCCCGACAAGGGAGAATCCCTGGCCTCCGGCCTTGCCCGCTGGCGGGAGAAGGCCGTGGGGAAGACCTTCTGCGACTACGGTTTCCATATGACCATCGACGACTGGAACGAACGTGTCCGGGCGGAACTGCCCGCCATGTTCGCCCAGGGCATCTCCTCTTTTAAAATGTACATGACCTACCCCGCCATGCTGCTGGGGGACCGGGACCTCTATTGGGCCTTGAAGGAACTGAAGACCCTGGGGGGCGTCTGCGGCGTCCACTGCGAGAACGCCGGGGTGATTGACGGCATGATTGCCGAGAAGAAGGCCCTGGGGGAGCTGTCTCCCGCCAGCCACCCCCAGACCCGCCCGGCCTATCTGGAGGCGGAGGCCGTGGGGCGCCTCCTCCGCATCGCCCAGGCGGCCCAGGCCCCGGTGATTATCGTCCACCTCACCAACGGCGGCGCTCTGGAGGAGGTCCTTCGGGCCCGGAAGCGGGGGCAGACCGTCTATGTGGAAACCTGCCCCCAGTACCTGACCCTGGACGAGAGCCTGTACTTCCAGGAGAACTTCTCCGACGCGGCCCGCTATGTCTGCGCCCCGCCCCTGCGGGACAAGAAGGAGCAGGAAATTCTCTGGAAGGCTCTGCGCCGGGGGGAGATCCAGACGGTGTCCACCGACCATTGCTCCTTCACCCTGGAGCAAAAGGGCCTGGGACTGGAAGATTTTACGAAAATCCCCGGCGGCCTCCCCGGCGTGGAAACCCGGGGAGAGCTGATGTGGAGCTGCGGCGTGGCGAGACGGAAGCTCAGCGTAGCCCAGATGTGCCGCCTTCTCAGCGAAAACCCGGCCAAACTGTACGGCCTCTTCCCCCGGAAGGGGACCCTCCAGCCGGGGAGCGACGCGGACATCGTGGTCTACGACCCCAGCGGCGGGCATGTGATCCGGGCTGAGGACTGCGAATCCGCCGCCGGGTACAGCCCCTATGAGGGCTTCGCAACAGACGGCGGCATCCGGCAGGTGTGGCTCCGGGGGCGCCTGGCCGTGGAGAGCGGGAACGTGCTGTTCTCCGAACCGGAGGGGAAGTACATGGCCCGGGGAAAATGTGCCCTGTAGATAACAATGGCGGTATCGGGAGGAACGGGCGGCAGATTGCCGCCCCTACGCGGCCTTCTATCGCCAGACGGACTGTAGGGGCGGCCCCCCTGGGCCGCCCGTTCCTTCGGCAGATCCGGCGGTTTCAGGGGACAGGCCGCCGAAGGCGGCGGCCCCTACGCGGCCTTCTATCGGCAGGCGGACCCGTAGGGGCGGAATCCGCCCGGCTCCCGCCATCTCCTCATTGCCAAAAGATGCAAACCCCCGGCGGACCATCGCAAGGCCCGCCGGGGGTTTTGTTTTTCAGGACAAGGGCTGGGAAAGGGGCTCCTGGCTGAACATCACCGTCAAAGCGTACACATGCTCATAGCCCAGCTTCTCATACTCCTCCGGCTGGAAAAAGTACTCCGGGTCGTAGGACAAGACCTGGTTCTTCGTCGTGTTGATCTGGATGGCGATGGGAATCTCTCTCTCGTAGACGATCTCCGTGCGGCCAGCCAGGAAGCTGGTCGTCCGGCCCATGCCCTCGGGGTCGTCCAGGTCCTCCGTGCCCTCCCAGCTGGTGGCCGTATAGCCTCTTTCGCCAAATTGGGCCGCCTCCCGGAAGTCCTTCCGCAGATCCTCAAAGCCGAAGCAGAGCCGGCCCTCCTTCGCCTTTTCATCCAGGGCCATTCCGGACCCGCCGCCGCCAATCCAGGGTTTCCATGTTCCGTCCGCCAGTTCATAGGCCGTCACGCACATCTTCTTCGCCGTCCCGTCCAGCACCACGTCAAAAAGGTGCTGGTCCATGTCCGCCCCCAGGAGCTTGGCAACGGCTTCCTCCTCCTCGTTCAGCTTGGCGGGCTCAATGTACATGGCCGGGGCCGTCTCGGCGGAGCACCCCGCCAGCAGGACCAGCAGGACTAGGAGCGCAAATACGTTCTTCATCGGATGTTTCCTTTCCGCAATTCTGCGTTGCCGCCGCTTCGGCTTGGATGAGCGCCAAACCGTCAGAGCGGGATAAAGTTCTTTTGGTAACTTTTCTTTCAAGAAAAGTTACTCTCCCCAGTCTACATCAATGACCGTTCCGTTCTGGAACTCCACGGTTTCGCTCTTCATAATATAGTCCGTTTTCCCGATGCGAACCTCCTGCTCCCCGACCTTCGTGGTCATAACCTCCTCCTTGGGCACCGTGGCGGTGCAGGTAAAATAGAGGTTCACATGGTCCGGGTCCTCGTGCCACTCCCCGTCGGGCCCCAGCTCCAGCCAGGGGGTGGCCTCCACGGACTCAATGCGCCCGTTCAGCCGGGCCCCGGAGGCCATCAGCGGGGAGGGAAGGTTTTCCTTGGAATTTTCGTACAGCTCCGCGGCTACGTTCTGCACCCGGACCACGTAGGTGATCTCCATGGTGGGCACCTCGATCGTTCCCCCCCGGTTCAGAATGCGCACGGCGGCATAGCCCGCCATAACCAGGATCAGGCCCACGGCGATGATGTCGATGATATTGAATTTCCCAATGCGGAATGCTTTCTTCTGTTCCATGCCAGACCTCCGTAACGGGCTCCGGGCCCGCCTTCTTTCGTGATTGATGGAGCCTTTTGTAGACAAGGCCCGGAAAATATTATATAATACCTTTCACCAAATCACAAGGGGATATTTTACATGAAGGTCATTCATCTCATCAGCGGCGGAGACTCCGGCGGGGCCAAAACCCACGTGCTGAGTCTCCTCCAGCATCTAAATGAAACCATTACCGCCCAGCTGGTCTGCTTCCGGGACGGTCCCTTCGCCGACGAAGCCCGGTCCCTGGGCATCCCTACTAAAATTATGGGCGGGAACCATATCTTCAAAATCCGCCGGGAACTGGCGGACTATATCCGCCGGGAGGGTTTTCAGCTCATCCACTGCCACGGCTCCCGGGCCAATATGATCGGGGCCCTGCTTCGCCATGTCACGGGCCTGCCGGTGGTCACCACCATCCACAGCGATTATAAAATCGACTACATGGGCCGCCCCCTGGCCCGGTGCACCTTCGGCGTCATCAACACCTGGGCTCTCCGGCGGCTGGACTACCGGATCGGCGTGTCCGACGCCATGGTGGATCTCCTCATCTCCCGGGGCTTTCCGGCGGACCGGTTCTACGCCATCTACAACGGCATCGACTTCACTCCCGCGCCCGCCCAGGGGGACCGGCTGCCCTACCTCCGCTCCCTGGGGGCGGAGGTGGAGGCGGATTCCGTCGTCGTGGGCATCGCCGCCCGGCTGAACCCGGTGAAAGACATGTCCACGTTGATTCGCGGCTTTGCCGAAGCGTATAAATCATGTGATAAATTACGATTAGTAATTGCCGGGGACGGTGAAGAGCGGGAAAAGCTGGGGAATCTGGCTCGGGAATTGGGTGTGGAACGGCAGGTCACCTTCGCGGGGTGGATCAGCGGCGGCATGGACCGGTTTTACAGCGCCCTGGACATCAATGTCCTCACCAGCCTGTCCGAGACGTTTTCCTATGCTCTGACGGAGGGGGCCCGGTTCCACTTGGCCACGATCTCCACCGCCGTGGGGGGCATCCCCTATCTGATTGACCAGGGGGTCAACGGCTATTTGTTCCAGCCCCGGGACTGGCAGACCCTGGGGAAACGGCTGGCGGCCCTGGGGAATGACGGAGCTCTCCGGCATGAGATGGGGGAGAGGCTCTTTGAGAAGGCCTCCACCCAGTTTTCCATCGGGAAAACCGTGGAAACGCAGCTTCACATTTACGGGGAAATCCTCCGCCGCCACGCCCGGCCGGGACGGGACCGGGACGGCGTGGTCATCTGCGGGGCCTATGGCCGGGGGAACGCCGGGGACGACGCGATCCTGGAGGCCATTCTGGAGGAAATGCGGTCCATCGATCCGGATCTGCCTGTGACGGTCATCTCCAAAAATCCCAAGGCCACCCGCCTTGCCTACCGGGTCCGCTCCGTCAGCCGGATGGACCTGCCGGGCTGGCTGGGCGCCATGAGGCGGGCAAAACTCTATATCAACGGCGGCGGCAGCCTGATTCAGGACGTGACCTCCCGCCGGTCCCTGTGGTTTTATCTGATGAACATCCGTGCCGCCAAATGGGCTGGCTGCAAAGTGCAGATGTACGGCTGCGGCATCGGCCCCGTCACCCGGTCCAAGCACCGGAAGCTGGCGGCCAAAACGCTGAACCGGAACGTGGACGTCATCACCCTCCGGGAACCGGATTCCCTGGAAGAATTGAAGTCCATGGGGGTGAACCGGCCGGAGATTCAACTGACGGCGGACCCGGCTCTGACCTTGTCCCCCGCCGCGGAGGAAAAAACGGACAGCATTCTCCTCCGGGCGGGAATTCCGCCCCGGGGGAACTATATCTGCTTTGCCCTCCGCCCCTGGCAGGGCTTCCAGGAAAAAGCGCCTCTTTTCGGGGCCGCCGCCCGGTATGCCTGGGAGCGCTATGGCCTGACCCCCGTTTTTACGGCGGTGGAAAAGGGTCAGGACCCCGCCGCCGCCCGGCTGGCGGCTCAGGAGGGTCTGAAGGGCGTGCCCCATTATTTCCTGGATGACGCGGGAGCTGCGGGAACCATTATCGGGGCCCTCTCCCGGATGGAAGTGGTGGTGTCCATGCGCCTCCACGCCCTGATCTTTGCCTCCGGGCAGGGGATTCCCCTGGCGGGGGTGGTTTATGATCCCAAAGTCTCCTCCTTCCTCCGGTACATCGGCCAGAAAAACTTTGCGGACCTGGATACGCTGACCGGGGAGATGCTCAAGGCCATGATCGACCGGGCCGCCGCTCAGGCCGGGGACAAGCCGGCCCAGGCGGAGGCGGTCCGGAGCTTGCGGGAGCTGGAGCGGGGGAACGTGGATATTGCAAAGCGTCTGCTGGAGGGATGACTCAGCGGGAGCAAATGGCCCGCTGGGTGCTGATGGTGGCCAGGGTATCCCCCAGCTGAACCAGGATGGCCGCCGCCAGGTCCAGCTCTTCGCCGTTCAGCCGCTCCGCGATGGCCACCGCCAGGGTGTTGACGGCGGTGGTCAGGGCCAGGGGGTCGCAGTTTGGGTTTCTCATAAGCATCACCACTGACAGTCTATGAGGCGCGGCTCCGGCCCGTTCCCCCTTGTCTTTCTCTCCCGTTTCCTGTACAATGAAAGCAAATCCAAGACCTTATAATTTTGACATATCTGGAGGAATCTACCATGACCTATCAGGAAGTCCTGGCAAACGCCCGTACCTGCATGGGCCCCCACTGCAAATCCTGTCCCACCTGCAACGGCCTGGCCTGCCGCAACACCATGCCCGGCCCCGGAGCCAAGGGCATCGGCACTGGATTTATCCGCAACTACCAGAAGTGGCAGGAGCTCTGCGTCAACATGGACACCATCTGCGAGAACAAGCCTGTGGACACTTCCTTCACCCTCTTTGGGCAGACAGCGGCCCTCCCCGTCTTCGCCGCCCCCGTGGGGGCCATGCAGCTCCATTACGGGGATAAGTACGATGATCTGGCCTATAACGACATCTTAGTCGCCGCCTGTGCGGAAGCGGGCATCGCCGCTTTCACCGGGGACGGCACCAATCCCGCAGTCATGGAAGCCGCGGCGGAGGCCCTGAAAAAGCAGCACGGCCGGGGCGTACCCACGATCAAGCCTTGGAACATCGAGACGATCCGGGAGAAACTGGCCCTGGTGCAGGCGGCGGAACCCTTCGCCATCGCCATGGACATCGACGCGGCGGGCCTGCCCTTCCTGAAAAACCTCCAGCCCCCGGCGGGCAGCAAAACCGTGGAGGAACTGAAAGAAATCGTGAAAATGGCTGGGCGTCCCTTCATTCTCAAGGGCATCATGACCGTCCGGGGGGCGGAGAAGGCCCTGGAGGCGGGAGCCGCGGGCATTGTGGTTTCCAACCACGGCGGCCGGGTGCTGGACCAGTGCCCCGCCACGGCTGAGGTCCTTCCCGCCATTGCCGGCGCCGTGGGCGGAAAAATGGCGATTTTGGTGGACGGCGGCATCCGCTCCGGCCTGGATGTGTTCAAGGCCCTGGCCCTGGGTGCGGACGCGGTGCTGATCGGCCGGCCTTTTGTAAACATGGTCTACGGCGGCGGCGCCGAAGGCGTGCGGGTGTACGTAGAGAAGCTGAAAGCCGAGCTGGCCGACGCCATGGCCATGTGCGGGGCCCACTCCCTGGCGGAGATTCGCCGGGATATGATCTTTGGATACTGAGAGGCAGGAAACGGCGGCGTCCGGATGGACGCCGCCGTCTTCGTCGTGTCTGCGCGTCTACGCCCCGCCGTCTTTTTCCAGCGCGTCCATCTCCCGCAGGGCCCGGAGCTGGATGGGCACCGCGCAGAGCAGTGTCAAAAGATCCGCCGCCGCCTGGGTCATCTCCACGCCCAAAAGTCCCAGAGCAGCGGAGAGGAGATACACCAGGGGGATGAAAAAGACGCCTTGCCGGGACATGGCCAGGAACGTGGCCCCGGCGGTTTTGCCAATGGTCTGGAGCATCATGTTGCTCATGACAATCCACCCGGAGAGGCACAGGGTCACGCATTGGAACCGCAGGGCTGCGGTCCCAATCCGAATAACCTCCGGGTCGTCCCGGAACACGGCGATAAGCTGGGGGGCAAAGGTGAACCCCAAAATGCTCACCGCCAGGAGAAAACCGGTGGAGGTTTTCACACAGAACCAGAATCCCTCTTTCACCCGGCGGTACAGCCGCGCGCCATAATTGAAGCCGCAGACGGGCTGGAACCCCTGGCCAAAGCCGATCATGGCGGAACCGCCGAACATCATGATCCTCTGGACCACGCCCATGGCGGCGATGGCCGCGTCACCGTAAGGGCCGGCGGCCCGGTTCAGGCAGATGGCAGCCACACTGGCCAGGCCCTGCCGGGCCAGGGAGGGGAGTCCTCCCCGGACAATCTGCATGTAATAGGGCAGTTTCAGCTGGACCCGGGAGAAGTGAATGTGGAGATTTCCCCCTTTCGCGCAGCCCGCCAGAAGAAGGCAGAAACTGACAAACTGGCTGACAATGGTGGCCCAGGCCGCCCCGGCCACTCCCAGGCCGGCAGCGAAGATCAGCAGCGGGTCCAGCGCGATGTTCAGCACCGCCCCGCTGGCAATGCCCACCATGGCATAGGCGGCGGAACCCTGGTAGCGGAGCTGATTGTTCAGCACCAGGGAGGAGGTCATCCAGGGGGCCCCGAAGAGAATCACCTGGAGATAGGCCTTCGTATAGGGCAGAATGGTGGCGGTGGAACCCAGGAGCATAGCCAGGGGCTCCAGAAACATCTGGCCCAGGATGCAGATCAGCGTCCCCGCCGCCAGGGCGGTAAAAAATCCGGTGGCGGCCATGTTGCTGGCCTCCTCAAAATTCTGCTTCCCCAGCTCCCGGGAAATGAAATTCCCGCTGCCGTGGCCGAAGAAAAATCCCACGGCCTGAATAATGGCCATCAGGGAAAAGACCACGCCCACCGCCCCGGTGGCGCTGTTGCTTTTCAGCATGCCCACAAAAAAGGTGTCGGCCATGTTGTAAAAAGACGTGACCAGCATGCTGATGATGCAGGGGAGCGCCAGCCGGCAGATCAGGCGGCTGACGGGGGTTTCCGTCATTTGGTGGAATTTCTGTTCCTGTTTTTCATCCATATGGCCGTCCATAAGTAAGCCCGTCCTTCTCAGTCTTTTTGTCATTTTTTAATAGTATAACACGGTTTGTCCCGGAACGGAAGCGGGATCTTGAAATTTTGGGGCAGGGACGGCGGACGGCCCCGCCGCATAGGATGGAACAGATACCCGGCATGCCGGGTAGAATTTCCAGGAAACGAGGGATTCCTTTGCGTATCAATGAAGCCTATGAGCATGAAGCCATTCTCTCCCGCCAGGGAGACGAATGTGGCAGCGGCTGCAATAAAATCGTGACCCAGTGCGTCGATGTCACCGCCCCGGTGACCCTGGTCCCCAACGCCTCCCTGGGCACCGTAACGGTGGCCTGTCAGGGCGTGCCCGTGGTGAGCTGCGTCACCGACCCCTGCGGCACCTCCAGCACCATCACCGTCACCCAGCGGGTCTGCGTCACGATTCCCGTGCGCTACGACGTGAGCATGTCTACCGGCGACCCCACGATCTCCTGTGCCGACGGCGGGGCCTGCGGCCCCTGCTCTCCCTGCGGCTGCAAGGTCTAAGTGTCCATAAGAATCCCCGGCCGCTGACACGGTCGGGGATTCTTCCGGCTGGCGGAAACCTCTTTCCGCCAACCGGAAGAAGTTTTTCAGGCCTAAAGGCCCTGAAAAATTCTTGATTCAAAACGAAAGGAACCCCTCCTGGGTTCCTCTCGTAACTCTCTTCCTTCCCGTCATTTCACCCTTCCCCATCCTTTTCGGAAGGCTGAAGAATCCCCGGCCGCTGACACGGCCGGGGATTCTTCTTTTCACTTTTTCACTGATCCGCCAGGAGTTTTAAGCCCTCCAGATAGCCCTGGAGGCCATGGCCCCGGATGGTGGCGACGCACGCCTGGCGGATGTAGGACACACGGCGGAACTCCTCCCGGGTGTCCGGGTCGGAGACGTGAATCTCCACGGTGGGAATGCCCGCCGCCTTCACCGCGTCCAGCAGGGCCACGCTGGTATGGGTGTAGGCGGCCGGGTTGATAAGAATCCCGTCCACCTTGTCGAAATACGCCTGCTGGACCGCGTCCACCAGGGCTCCTTCGTGGTTGGACTGGAAAAAGGAGACGGATACCCCCAGTTTTTCCGCCTCAGCGGAGATCATCTCTTTCAGATCCTCATAGGTGGCCCTGCCGTAAATCTCCGGCTGGCGGATGCCCAGCATATTCATATTCGGGCCGTTGATGACCAGGATATTTTTTTTACCCACAAAAATCCCTCCAAATCTCTTGGGCAGTCTCCTCCGGGCGGGTGTCGTTGAGGACGGAAACATCCGCCGCCGCGCCGTACAGCGGCCCGCGGACCCGCGCCATCTCCTCCAGCGTTCCCGCCCGGGAGAGGGGGCGGCCTTCCGTGGGCAGGTCCTCCAGCCTTCGCCGGAGCTGATACACCCGGCCTGTTCGGCGCATGGCGGCCCGGTTCTCCGGCCGAAGGACGGCCCCGCCGCCGGTGGCGATGATTTGGCCGCTCTTGGCGCAGGCCTCCGTCAGAACCGCGTGCTCCAGCTTGCGGAAGGCGTCCTCGCCCTCCTGGGCAAAGATGTCCGGGATGGGCTTTCCGGCCTTGCGGATAATTTCCTCATCCAGGTCCACAAAGGGCTTGCCGGAACACCCGGCCAGGCAGCGGCCCACTGTGGTTTTCCCGCTGCCGGGCATCCCCACCAGAACGATATTCGTCCGGTCCCTCCAGAGACGGGAAACCATTTTTTCCGTCTCCCCGTCGGAAATCGATTTGTCAAAAAACAGTTCCTCCGCCCGTTTGGCCTGCGCCGCCAGCATGGACAGGCCCCCGGCGCAGGGGAGGTTTCGCTCCGCCGCCTGTAACAGCAGGTTCGTCCGGCCGGGATTATAGATCACGTCCACCACGGCGGTCAGCTCCGGCAGGAGCCCCAAATCCACCGGGGCTCCCTCCAAATCCGGCCACATGCCCACGGGAGTCGTATTGATGAGAACGCCGGCGCCGGCGTGGCGGCGGGGAAGGTTCTCGTAGTTGTCCTCTCCGGTGCGGGAAACCACCACGATCTCCCGGGCCCCCTCCTGTTTCGCCGCCGCCTGGGCGGTGAGGGAGGCCCCGCCGCTGCCCAGGATGAGGACCTTTTTCCCCTTGAGCGAGATACCCGCCCGGCGGAGCATGTAGCGGAAACCGTCGATGTCCGTATTGTAGCCCCAGAGCTTTCCCTCCCGGCGGACCAGGGTATTGACGCTGCCGATCTCCGCCGCCACCCCGTCGATCCGGTCGCAGAACTTCATCACGTCCCGCTTATAGGGAATGGTGACGTTCAGCCCCCCGATGTCTTCCCGGCGGAGGAAGCCCTCCAGATCCCCCGGCTCCAGTTCGATCAGGCGGTAGCCCTCACAGCCCAGGCCCCTGTGGATGGGGACGGACCAGCTGTGGCCCAGGGTCCTGCCCAGAAGGCCGTATATCTTTTCCATGGCTCACACTTCCGCGTAGTTCCCCAGGAAGTGGAACTGGGCGCAGCTGCGCTCCATCTCCTCCAGGCAGGCCCGGACGCTGGCGTCCCGGAGGTCCGCCTCCAGTTCGATGAAGAAGATGAACTCGAAATCGCTGCCGGAAACCGGGCAGGACTCCAGCTTGGTCATGTTGATGTCCAGGGCCGCCAGCTTGGAGAGTATCTCGTACAGCGCGCCGGGCTTGTTCTCAAAGGCGATGATAAGGCTGACCCGGCTGGCTCCGGCGTAGATGACGGGGTCCTTGGCCACGCAGATGAAGCGGGTGTAGTTGTTGTCGCTGTTTTGAATTTGGCCGTTCACGCACTCCAGACCGTACAGTGCCGCGCAGGGGTGGGAGGAGATGGCGGCGGCGTGCCGGCTTCCCGACTCGGCCACCATTTTCGCCGCCACGGCAGTGTTGTCGCAGGGAATGACCTTGACTCCCTTGAGCCCGTCCAGGAAGCGGCTGCACTGGCCGATCGCCTGCTGGTGGGAGTAGATTTCCGTGATCTCCTCCGGCTTCACGCCGGGCAGGGCCAGCAGCTCGTGGCGGATGCACAGGCGGGTGGAGCGGACAATGGTCAGATTATGCTCCTGCAAAAGCTGATACACCGCCCGGACGGAGCCGTTGGAGCTGTTCTCAATGGGCAGCACGCCGAATTTGCAGAACCCCGCCTCCACGGCGGAAACCACCGCGTCGAATGTCTTCACGTACATGATGCTGCCCCGGGGGAACATCTTGTCGCAAGCCGCCTGGGAATTGCCTCCTTCAATGCCCTGACAGGCAACCAGCCCCGTCTGTGGAAACAGCTGGTCCCGGTTTTGAAGGCACGCCCGGACCTGGGTCCCCACCTTCGTGGGGGCGTCGATCAGCTCCGCCTGGCGGGACCGGGCCAGTTCGAAAAGGGTGGAGAACAGGTGATAGGCGTAGCGTTCCCGGGTTCCGGCGTTCTCCGTCACCTTGGCAAGGATCGCCCGCTCCCGTTCCTTGTTCAAAATAGGGAGATGGTGTTCGTTTTTATAGACGGCCACTTCGTCGGCCAGGTCCATGCGCTCCAGGAAAAGCTTCAGCAATTGGCCGTCAACGGCGTCAATCTTGGCGCGGATGTCAGAAAGTTCCATGATTTCCCTCCAATAACATATCTAAAAGGACCGCGGCGGTCACCGCCTCTACCACCGGAACCGCCCGGTGGGCCACGCAGGGGTCGTGCCGCCCGTGAATGGTCAGCTCCGCCGCTTCCAGCCGTGAGAGGCTGACGGTTTTCTGGGGCTTCCCGATGGACGGCGTGGGCTTCACCGCCGCCCGGAGCACCAGGGGCATACCCGTGGTAATCCCTCCCAAAATGCCTCCGGCGCGGTTGGACTCCGCCCGGATTTGGCCGTCCCCCAGGGTGAAGGGGTCGTTGTTTTCAGACCCCCGCAGCGCCGCCGCTCCAAAGCCCTCGCCGAACTCCACACCCTTGACGGCGGGAATGCCGAAGAGGGCGGCAGCCAGCCGGTTCTCCACCCCGCCGAACATGGGCTCCCCCAGCCCGGGGGGCAGGCCGGTGGCGGCGCATTCGATGACGCCTCCCACGCTGTCCAACTCGTCCTTCGCCGTCAGGATGGCGGTCCGCATCTGTTCCCCCGCCCCGCCGTCCAGCACGGGGAACGGCTTGGCGGCAATTTCGTCAAACAACTCCCGGGTCGGACACAGGGGGAAAGGCCGGTCGGGAATCCCCGCCACGGCGGCCAGATGAGCCCCCACGAAAATTCCCCGCCGGGCCAGCATCTGCTTTGCGATCCCCCCCGCCACACAAAGAGGGGCTGTCAGCCGGCCGGAGAAATGACCCCCGCCCCGCATGTCGGCGCGGCCGCCCCACTTGGCCCAGGCGGTAAAGTCCGCGTGGCCGGGACGGGGCTTGTCTTGAAGTTCGCCGTAGTCCCTGGAGCGCTGGTCGGCGTTCCGAATGACGGCGCACAGGGGCGCGCCGCAGGTTTTTCCGTTCTCCAGTCCGGAGAGGAATTCCGGGATATCGGTTTCCTTCCGCGCGGTGGAAAGGGGTCCCGTTCCCGGCCTCCGGCGGTCTAAAAACCGCTGGAGCTCTTCCAGGTCAAGTTCCTCCCCGGCGGGCAAACCGTCGATCACCACGCCGACCGCCTTCCCATGGGACTGGCCGAAGACGCTGACTCGCAGAAGATTCCCAAATTCAGAGGACATGGACCGCACCTCCCAGGCTCTCGTAATCCCGCCAAAAGTTCGGGTAGGACTTTTTCACCGCCTCCGCCCCGCAAATGGTCACGGGGCCCTGACAGCGGGAGGCGGCGACGGCGGCGGCCATGACAATCCGGTGGTCGCCCGCCCCATCCACCGTGCCGCCGGGGAGGGTGGAGACGCCGTAGACCGTCAGTCCGTCCTCCTCCTCGGACACCGCGCCCCCCAAGGCCCTCAGCATTTGGGAGACAGTCGTAAGCCGGTCGCTCTCCTTCAGCCGGAGACGGGCGGCGTGAGTGAAATGGGTGGTCCCCCGGCGGACGGCGGCGATCACCGCCAGGGGCGGCAGCAGGTCCGGGCAGTCGGAGAGGTTGATCTTCACCTCTCCGGTGAGGGCCAGTTTTTTCGCGTGGCCCATTACCGCCGCGTCTCCTTGGGAAGAGCGGCCATTGAGGCCCCGGAGCCGCAGGTTGCTGCCCAAGGAGACGGCGGCGTACCAGAAGGCGGCCTGGGACCAATCCGCCTCCACCGTCTCTTCAAAGGGGCTGTAGACGCCCGGCTCGACGCCGAAGCCGTTGAGCCGGGGGGACCAGCGGACCCGAATGCCGCAGCGTTCCAGCACGCCCATGGTCATGGAGGTATAGGACGCGGATTCCAGCTTTGTGGTGCTGAGAACCAGACTGGGCCCCTCCAGCAGGGGCAGGGCCATGAGAAGCCCGGTGAAAAACTGGCTGGACACGTTTCCGGGCAGACGGTACTCGCCGGGGGACAGGCTCCCTTGAACGGTGAGCAGGCCGTCCTCCTGGGAGTACGCGATGCCCTTTTGGTCAAAGAGGTCGAAGTAGGGCTGCTGGGGCCGCTCCATCAGCCGCCCCCGGCCTGTGAACACGCCCCCCTGGTCCACGGTCAGGGCAAGGGGAATCAAAAACCGGAGAGTGGACCCAGACTCCCCGCAGTCGAACCGGGGCAGGTCCCCAAAGGGGTGCCGGTCACCGCCGATGCCGGTGATCCGGAGGCCGTTTTCCCCTGCCTCCCATTGGGCTCCCAGGGCCCGCATGCAGCGGAGGGTGGCCTCAATGTCCTCGGAGAAGGCCACATTTTTGATGGTGCTGGTCCCCGCCGCCAGGGCGGCGGCGAGAATCCAGCGGTGGGCCAGGGATTTGCTGGGGGGCGGCGTGACAACTCCGGAAAGGCGGCGGGGGGTGATTTTAACGTCCATCTACGCCTCCCATCCCGCCCGGATGACGGGCAGCAGCTCCGCCACGGGCATGGTTTTTAATTCGCACCGGCCGATTTTCCTTGGAAGGACGACGGTAATGTTTTCCCCCGCCCGCTTTTTGTCCGCCAGGGCAGCCTCCGCCAATAGCTCGGGGGAATACTCCGTGGAAATGGGCAGGGCGTTTTTGTGGAGGCAGGCGCAGATCCGGCCCGCCAGAGGCTCTTCCGTCCAGCCCAGGGCCTCGGCGGCCCGGGCGATGACGGCCAGGCCCGCCGCCACGGCGTGGCCATGGGCAATGGCATAACCGCTGCACTTCTCAATGGCGTGGCCCACGGTGTGGCCCAGGTTCAGCAGTTTCCGCTCTCCCTGCTCTTTCTCGTCCCGCTCTACCACCCCGGCCTTGTAGGCCACGCACCGGGCGATCACTTCCGCCGGGCCGGCTTTCAGCGCCCCGTCCTCAAAAAGAGCGAAGAGAGCCTCGTCGCACAGCACACCGGTTTTGATTGCCTCCGCCGCCCCGCCGGCGAAGACCGGCCGGGGGAGGGTCCCCAGGCAGTCCGTGTCGCACAGCACGGCGGCGGGCTGGAGAAAGGCCCCCGCCAGATTCTTCCCCGCCTTCAGGTCAATGGCGGTCTTTCCCCCCACGGAGGAGTCCACCGCCGCCAGCAGGGTGGTGGGCATCTGAACATACCGAATCCCCCGGAGGTAGCAGGCGGCGGCAAAGCCCGCCATGTCCCCCACAACTCCGCCGCCCAGGGCGGTCAAGCAGTCCGTGCGGGTCAGGCGCTCCTCCGCCAGGAACTCCAGAATGCCCGACAGGGTTTCAAAATGCTTGCTTCCCTCCCCGGCGGGGAAGGTATAGGCGCTGACGGCATAGCCCGCCGCGGTCAGGCTCTCCCTCACCGCCCCCAGGTACAGCGGCCCCACGGTGGAATCCGTCACCACCGCCATACGGCAGGGGGGAACCGCCGCTTTCAGCCGCTCTCCGCAGTTCCCCAAAAGGCCGGGGCCGATCATCACGGCGTAGGGAGGGTTTGTCTTGACAGGTATGGTCCGCATCGTCGTACCTCCGCTTTCAGTTTCCGCCGGCGGTGGCCTTCAGCTCCCGGCCCTCTTTCAAAAGGGCCCGGACCCGCTCCGCGTCGCCGGATTTCAGGGCCTGGGAATAGGCGGTCAGGTTCTCAATCAAAATATCCAACTCCTTGACCAGGTAGTCCGCGTCGTCCAGAAACAGCTCCGTCCACATGTCCTCGTCCAGCCGGGCCACCCGGGTCATATCCTGGAAGCTCCCGGCGGAAAAGCCCCGGCGGCGCTGGGCCTCCGGCGACTTCACATAAGCGCTGGAGGTGATGTGGGCCAGCTGGGAGGTGAAGGCGATGATGCGGTCGTGCTCCTCCGGGTCCGAGAACGTGAGCCCCGCGAAACCGGTGTCCAGGAAAAAGGCCTTCAGCGTCTCCAGCAGCTGCATGTCCGTCCGCTTGTCCGGCGTGAGAATCATGGAGGCCCCCACGTACAAGTCCTCGGAGGAGGCGGTGAAGCCCCCCCGCTCCCGGCCCGCCATGGGATGCCCGCCGATGTAGGCGAAACCGTACTCCTCCGCCACGGGGGCCAGGGCCTCCACCACCACCCGTTTCACGCCGCACAGGTCCACCAGAATAGCGGACCTGGAAATCTTGCCCGCGTGGTCCTTCACCCAGCGGATGGCCGCGCCGGGGCAGATGGCGATTAAGATCAAATCGCACTCCGGGAGATTTTCCTCCGTCAGGGGCCCGTCGATGGCCCCGCTCATCCGGGCCAGGGCCATGGTTTCCTGGTCCAGGTCCGTCCCCCAGACGGTGTGGGCCGTCCGGGCCTTGACGCTTTTCGCCATGGAGCCGCCAATCAGCCCCAGGCCGACAATGCCGACATTCATAAATCTACTTCCCTTTCCGAAACGTGTTTTCCCTGCCCAAACAGCGGATCTTTTTCCGCCGCTCTGCGTTAAATTTTCTTGCCGGGCGGCAGCCCGCCTGCGAAACTTTGTCTTGACCGGCGGTTGGATCGCCGCCGGCGTCTTTGCCGCCTCATGAATCCATCTCTTTGGGTAAAAAATCTCCCGCCGCTGTACATTCCGCCAATATTCAACAAGGTCTAAAGAGGATCCTGCTCCGGCAATTCCATTTCATCCTTCATGTTTCTAAAACCATATTTCTCATACAGCGGCCGCCCCATGGCCGTCGCCTCCAGGGAAATAGCCGTAATGCCCCGGCGTTTCGCGTCACGGACCAGCATTTCCAGCGTCTTATACGCGATTCCCCTTCTTCTATACGCAGGGGCCGTATACATATTCATGATATACGCCTTTTTCCCGCTGGGATTGCGGTAAGTCGGCATCACCTGAAAAAAACTAACGCCGCCGCAGCCTGCGAAACGATTTTCATCCCATACGAAATATGCGATGTGCGTGCCGTCGCAGAGGGCTTTTCTGTAATAGTCACAGGCGTGTTTTTGCACTTCCCGCATATCAATGTCACCCGGAAGTTTATTGGCGGCCTTCAATACTTCGATTCTTGTTTTCGTTAACAGCTCTAGGTCCTCTACAGCCGCTCTTTTATAGATCAAATTCATGGCGCTTCCTCTTCTCCCGGCTTCGATCCGCGCACATCCGGTATTCGGCTGCCGCCTGCAATGTGTATTTACAGATTTACAGGCGCGCCATTTTCAAAACGGGCACAGCATGCCCTCCCCGCATTACAAACCATCTCGCGAAATCACGCCCGGTCCAAGTCCTTCATAAAGGCGTGGAGCTTCAGCAGTTTTTTCGCCAAGGGATCGAAGACATCGGGTTTCAGAGACTGGGGCCCGTCGCACAGGGCGTGGGCCGGGTCGTTGTGGACCTCGATTTGGAGGCCGTCGGTCCCTGCCGCCACGGCGGCCCGGGCCAGGGGCTCCACCAGCCAGTACTTGCCCGTGGCGTGGCTGGGGTCGATGATGATGGGCAGATGGGTTAAGGTCCGCATTACCGGAATGGCGGACAAATCCAGGGTGTTCCGGGTGTAGCTCTCAAAAGTGCGGATGCCCCGCTCGCAGAGGATCACATTTTCGTTGCCGCTGGCCATGACATACTCGGCGCTCATCAGCCACTCCTCAAAGGTGGCGGACATGCCCCGCTTAATCATGACGGGCTTGTCCTGGTGCCCCACGGCCTTGAGGAGGTCGAAGTTCTGCATGTTCCGGGCCCCGATCTGGATGACGTCCACGTCCTTGAACAGGGGAAGCTGGGTCACGTCCATCAGCTCCGTCACGATGGGCAGTCCCGTCTCCTGCCGGGCCACCTTCAGGTACTCCAGCCCCGTGGCCCCCAGGCCCTGGAAGGCGTAGGGAGAGGTACGGGGCTTGAAGGCCCCTCCCCGGAGCATGGTGGCCCCGCTGGCCTTCACGGCCTTGGCAATGGCCACCACCTGTTCCTCGCTCTCCACGGAGCAGGGCCCCGCCATAATGGTCAGGGTGCCTCCGCCGATCTGGGTGTTCCCCACGGGAATGACGGTATCCTCCGGGTGGAACTTCCGGTTGGCGTTTTTGTAGGGCTCCTGAACCCGTTTCACGTCCTGGACGATGTCCAGCGCGGCGATGAGGTCGATGTCCAGCTTGGAGGTATCGCCCACCAGTCCCAGAATGGTGTTGGCCTCTCCGATGCTGGTGTGGATGGTGACGCCCTTTTCCTGAAGCCAGGAGATGAGGCTGTCCAGCTGGTCCCGGTTGGGGTTATGCTTCAAAATGACAATCATGGCGGATTCCTCCTAAAAATAATTCCTGAGATGCAAAAAGGCCCGCAGCCGGTTTGGCTGCGGGCCGCTTCGTACACGTGTCCTGGGACAGGACCGGAAGCTCACACACGCTCGTTTTCAGCCAAACCACGAAAAGCCTTACCAAACTTGGTAAAGCTAAAGTAGAAATAGCCGTATTCAGCAGTGCGGGCAATAGCGGTCATGGTTCGGTCCCCTTTGGCTCTTTAGATGTTTAAAGCATAACACAACGCCGGAAAAATGGAAATTGTGAGTTTTTACAAATGCAGTGGATTTTGGAAAGGCGCCGTTATGCGTTTTGTGCAGGAAGGCGCCGTGTGGAAGGACAGGCCGCCCAGGGGAGCGGCCCCTACGGCCCGTTTTTTGATAGAACACCGTGTAGGGGCCGCCGCCCTCGGCGGCCTGTCTCCCCTCAGGCGGTGGTCTTATCAAGCGGCGGGCAAACACCCGGCCATCAGGAGGCTGGTGGCCTTGAGAATGTAGCTGGCATCCCGAACCATGCTGGCTCGGGTGGCCATGTACTGCTCGTGGAGCTCCTCCAAGGCGGCGACCAGGTCCCGGCGGGCCTGCTGGCGGCGGAGGTGCTGGTGGGCCAGATACCCCCGCATGAACTGCCGGAAATCCGTCTCATAATTGTGATGGTCCAGCATGGTGTCCGGGTAATCCGGGTTGTGGGGATATGTATAGGCGTCGGCCAGATAGTGCGTCAGCTTGCCCAGGGTATAATACTGCCAGACCGTCCACCGGCGGCGGCGCTGAAGCTTCAAAATCTTGGCGTTGATGTAGGCCCGGGAATTGGTATAATTATGGCCCTTGAGCTTGTTGTAATGCAGGGAGCCCTTCAAATAGCTGAAGGGATTCACGTCCGGCTGAAACGAGCCGAAGAGAAAGGCCAGCTCAAAGCGCCGGGCGGCAAAGCCCGTCTCGCTGCGAAGCAGCGCCTGTGCCAGCAGGGTGTGTGTCCGTTTCTGCAAAGTTAGCTCCTCCTAACCACAAGGGTAGGTTTAGTATAGCACATCCTCCGGCGGGATACAAGGGGAAGCGTCAAAAGTTTTCCAGAGAATTTTCCCCAAATCTTTCAGCGGTCCTTGGATTTCCGCGGATCAGCAAAATGAAGCCAATCCATTGCACGCGCTCCGCGTCCTCCAGCTCTTCATTTTCCATAACGCGCCGGATTTCCCGCAGGGCCATGCGGTCGCACCGCATATTTGTAAATATCTGTAGAATTTCCTTGCCGGAGGGCATATTCTCAGTGGAGCGTCTCTTTGCGAGGCGTCTTCGCATAGATTTTCCAAAAATCATAACGGCCTCCTTCACATTTATGTAATGTATTTTAGCGGATTGGCAATGCTAAAGTCAAATAAAATACATCACATAAGTGTAGGGCCTTATGAAAAAAATTAACTATTACGAGAAGTGCAACGTCATCTCCCAGCGGCTCCGGTACTTCCGCAAACTGCGGAACATTTCCCAAAGCCGGCTTGCCGCAAAACTCCAGGTCATGAACGTCAACATCGAACAGCAGGGAATCAGCAATATTGAAAACAATTCCCGGATTGTCACGGACTATGAGCTGGCTTGCCTCTGCCGCGCCCTGGGGGTGACGGTAGATGAGATGCTGGCGGATTTTTATCAAGAGTACCCGGAATAGGAAAAGCCCCGCTGTGAGGCGGGGCTTTCGCTTCATCTTACATCGCGCATCGCGCTTAGAATTGGGGCAGCTTTTTCACCGCCACGGCACAGCGCGGGCAAAGAGCCGGGTGCTCCGGGTCGGAGCCCACAGCAGGCAGCACCTTCCAGCAGCGCTCGCACTTGCCGCCTCCGGCCTTGACCACCTCCACGGCGGCTTCGCCGCCGGTCTTTACCTCCGCCTGGGACACGATCAGAAGGTCCGCCAGATTGGGCGTCTCCGCCAGCCACGCCTCTTCCTCCGGCACAGTGAGGGTCACGGCGGCCTCCAGGCTCTTGCCGATCTTCTTCTCGTTCCGGGCGGCTTCCAGGGCGGCGTTCACCTTATCCCGCAGGGCCTCAATCACCGCCCACTTCTCCATGGCGGCGGCGTCCAGGGCGTAGTCCGCGAAGGGCTGGTGCATGTCGTTGAAGAGGACGTTCCTGACGTCGTCCTCCTTCCGGTGGGGCATGGCCTGCCAGATCTCGTCGCAGGTGAAGGCCAGCACCGGAGCCATGATCCGGGTCATGGTGTCCAGAATCAGGTACAGGGCGGTCTGGGCGCTGCGGCGGAGGGTCCCGTCCTTCTCGTCGCAGTAGAGCCGGTCCTTGATGACATCCAGGTAGAAGTTGGACATGTCCACCACGCAAAAGTCGTTGACAGCGTGGGTGGCCGCCAGGAACTCGTACTCGTCATAGGCGGCGAAGCACTTTTCGATCAGGGCGTTCAGCTTCGTCACGGCCCAGCGGTCCAGCTCCTCCATCTCGCCGGGAGCGGTGAGATGATTGGGGTCGAAGCCGTCCAGGTTGCCCAGGCAGTACCGGGCGGTGTTGCGGAATTTCAGGTAGTTCTGGCTCAGCTGTTTGAAAATCTCATGGGAGCAGCGGACGTCGGCGTGGTAGTCCGTATTGGCCGCCCAGAGGCGGAGAATGTCCGCGCCGTATTTGTCGATGACCTCGGCGGGGTCCATGCCGTTTCCGGCGGATTTGTGCATGGCCTTGCCCTCGCCGTCCACGGTCCAGCCGTGGGTGACGCACTCTTTAAAGGGGGCCCCCTTGCCGAAGGCGCCCACGGCGGTGAGCAAAGAGCTCTGGAACCAGCCGCGGTATTGGTCCAGGCCCTCCATATACATGGTGGCGGGCCAGAAACCCTGGTCCTTCTTCATGGCGGCAAAGTGAGTGGAGCCGGAGTCGAACCAGCCGTCCAGGGTATCCGTCTCCTTCTCAAAGCCGGACTTGGACCCGCAGTGGGGACAGGCGAACCCGCTGGGGAGAATCTCCGCCGCTTCCTTGGCGAACCAGGCGTTGGAACCTTCCGCCGCGAAGAGCTTGGAGATGGCTTCGATGCTCTCTTCCGTCACCACGGGTTTGCCGCAGTCCTTGCAGTAGACCACGGGAATGGGCAGACCCCAGCGGCGCTGGCGGCTGATGCACCAGTCCGCCCGCTCCCGGATCATGGACTTCATCCGGTCGATGCCCCACTTGGGCACCCAGCGGACGGCGTCGGCGGCGGCGACAGCCTGCTCCTTGAAGCTGTCCACGGAGCAGAACCACTGGGGGGTGGCCCGGAAGATGATGGGGCTCTTGCAGCGCCAGCAGTGGGGATAGCTGTGGACGATGTCCTCGGAGGCGAAGAGCATGCCGCTCTCCTTCATGTCCGCCAGGATGACGGGGTTACTTTCGTCGGTGGTCATGCCGGCGTACTTCCCGGCGTAGTCCGTGTGCCTGCCCTGGTCGTCCACGGGAACCACCATGTCCATGCCGTAGCGGCGGCAGGTCTGGTAGTCGTCCGCGCCGAAGCCGGGGGCGGTGTGGACGCAGCCGGTGCCGGATTCCATAGTGACGTAGTCCGCCAGCAGCAGGCGGGAGGTCTTGGGCAGGAAGGGATGGTCCGCCAGCATGTTTTCGAAGAAGCTGCCGGGGTGGGTTTCCACGATCTCCCAGGAGTCAAAGCCCCCCAGGCCCATGACCTTCTCCGCCAGAGCCTCGGCCATGATATAGAACTCGCCGCCCGCGGCCTTCACAATGGCGTAGCTCTCGGCGGGGTGGAGGGCGATGGCCAGGTTGCCGGGGAGGGTCCAGATCGTGGTGGTCCAGATCACAAAGAAGAGTTTGCTGTGGTCAAAGGCCCCCAGCTTCCCCAGGTCGTCGTGCATAGGGAACTTCACATAGACGGTGGTGACGGGGTCCTCTTGATACTCGATCTCGGCCTCCGCCAGGGCGGTTTCGTCGTGGGGGCACCAGTACACGGGTTTGAGGCCCTTGTAGATATAGCCCTTCTTGTACATCTCGCCGAAGACCTTCACCTCCTCGGCCTCGAAGCCGGGGTCCATGGTGAGATAGGGGTGATCCCAGTCGCCCACAACGCCAATCCGCTTAAACGCCTCCCGCTGGACGTCCACATAGTGGGCGGCGAAGTCGTGGCAGGCGGAGCGGAATTCCGGGATACTCATGGCCTTGTGGTTCAGCTTATTTTCCTTGATGATGGCGGATTCAATGGGCATACCGTGGTTGTCCCAGCCGGGAATATAGGGGGTGTAGTAGCCACGCATGGCGTAGGAGCGGGTGATGATATCCTTGATGGCCTTGTTCATGGCGGTTCCCATATGAATGGACCCGTTGGAGAACGGGGGGCCGTCGTGGAGGTTGAAAAGGGGCTTGCCCTCGTTCTTCTTGAGAAGCTCGTGGTAGATGTCTTCCGCCTCCCAGCGCTTCAGCATCTCCGGCTCCCGCTTGGGCAGGCCCGCCCGCATGGGGAAGTCGGTCTTCGGGAGATTGATGGTTTTGTTGTAGTCCATTGGGTAATTCCTCCTTGTATTATAAAAGATAAATACTACAATCCATAATCTATTTTTACCCTCTGTGGAAGGATGGGTAATCTCTATTTGTATTAATTTTAGTATTTATTGCAAATTGTTATAATTTGTTCCGGGGAAAGCGCCGGAAAAGGAATCACGGGCCCCGGCTCCGCCGGGTGGTCCCCCAGGTGCTTTTCCATCCAGGCCATGTTGTACCAGGTCCCGAACTTATAGCCGCACTGCCGGAACTGCCCGATCAGGCGGAAGCCCATGTGGGCGTGAAACTCCACGCTGTTCCAGGTCAGATAGGCGTCCTCCTTCTCCGGACAGGCGGCGCAGGCGTTGAGGTTCCGGATGCCCTGCGCCCGGCAGAGGTCCTCCAGGGCCCCGTAGAGCCGCCGCCCAAGGCCCAGCTTCCGTTTGTCCCGCCGGAGGTAAATGCTGGCCTCCGCGGACCAGCCGTAAGCGGCCCGGGAGTGGAAGGCCCCGGCGTAGGCGTAGCCCAGGAGCGCACCCCCCGACTCCGCAGCGAGATAGGGATACCGCTCCAGGGTCCCCCGTATTCGCGCCCGGAACTCCTCCGGGGAGGGGACGTCGTATTCAAAGGTGATGGCCGTCTCCCGGACATAAGGCGTATAGATGTCCAGGAGGGCCGGGGCGTCCTCCGGGGACGCGAGGCGGATCAGGACCGCCTCTTCGCGTGGGGCTGCCATAGGGTCCTCCTTATAAACTGTGTTCCACACCCCAGCTCCCGCCGTCTCCCAGGGCGCACTCCGCGCCGTCCACCTTCCAGCCGTCCTCGAAAGGCCGGAGGATAAAGCGATAGCCGTAGCTGTAAGAAACGCTGTTCCGGGCCGTGACCACTGCGCGCTTGGCGGACTTCATGGTGAAATGCACCGCGAACTCCGGCGCGTCCAAGAGGTAGTCGTACTTGGCGGGCTTGCCGAAGCTCCTGGCGGCCCCCCATTTCAGCATCTTCTCCGTGCAGTGGGGGGAAACCAGATCCAAGTACCGCCGGCCATACTCCTCCCAAAGGGCCTCCTCCTCGGGGCCGCTTTGATACTCGGGCACTCCCGCCGCCGCCTTCTCCTTCCGGAGCTTTAGGGACCGGGCGAAGATTTCCTTCTCCAGTTCGTTCCGCTCTTTCAGCACTTCCAGCAGCGGCGGCAAAATCTCCTCCGCCAGAGGCTGGAACTTCTCCGGCGTGTCCTCAAATACTATCTGGATGTTCTCCATTGTCTCCACGGTTTTCCTCCCGTTCGTAATATTCCATCTATATATAACTATCTGTATTCAATTTCCGTGGAAAATCAAAAACGCGCCCTGTCTCCTTTAAGAGACAGGGCGCGCACTGCGCTCTGCGTTACCACTCTTCTTGCCGGCCCCTCACGGGAAGCGGCCCCTCACGGCCCGCCGTCACGGGCCGATGGAATAACGCCCATCAAACGTCCACGCTTACTCAGTCCTTCGGCGGGAGGCTCCAAGGTGATTTTCGCCGCCACTCCCGGCCGCCTCGCACCAAAACGGCGGCTCTCTTGGCGGGTTGATGCACGGCTACTCGTCCTTATCAACGCCCAAATGTTCAGTTGCCCCCTTATAATATCACGTTTTTTTCGTTTGTCAACCGCCTGGGACGGCTTTTTATTGGTAACGGTACTGCTGAGCGGTATAACCGTCGATGCAGCTTTGAAACAGTTCGTAGCTGTGAAACTCCAGCAGCTGGCAGCCCGGGGCCTCGTGAAAGGAAACCACCCGCCGCCGGGTATCCACCCAAACCCGCCACACTTGGCACTCCTCTTTCTTTTTCTTGGGCAAAGCGGTATCCTCCTCAGCTCCGTTGTCTTCCTTCCATTTTATGCAATTTTCGTATAAAAATCAATATGCAATTTTTGCATATCCTAGAATGGGAACGATTTTGGATCCAGGAAAGGGGGAGAGGGCGATATACCATCGTTTACGGGACCTCCGAGAGGACCGGGATCTGCCCCAGCGCTGTCTGGCGGAGCTGCTTCACGTCTCCCAGGCGACGTATTCCCGCTATGAGAGCGGAGGGCTGGATATTCCCAGCGGGGCTCTGATCGCGCTGGCGCGGTTTTACCATACCAGCATTGACTATCTTGTGGGCTTATCCGACGATCCAAGACCTTATTGGTAAAGGGCGCCCCTTCCGGGGCGCCCTTGGGGTCTTGTATGGGAACCGTCTGATTCACAAATTTTTTGTAGGGGCAACTCCCCACATCCGCCCCTGCACAGCAGCCTGGAAGGACTCCTCAGTATCCGATGATCAGTCCCTTCTCCATGGCGTAAAAGCTGGTCAGACCCCGGCAGGGGAACAGCTCCACGCTCTTGACCGGCAGGTCCTTCAAAATCTGTTCTTTGAGCTTCAAGGCCCCCGGCAGGTTCTCACAGTGGCAGAGGATGACCTCCGCCCCGGTGCAGTCCTTGCTGTCCCGCATCAGCGCCGTGATGGTCTGGTAGGTTTTTGCCTCCCCTCGGGCCTTGCCCGCCACGTGGATGGTGCCCTGGGGAGTGGCGTCGGCAATGACGTGAATGCCCAGAGAGTGGAGCAGGGTGCCAACCAAAGGGCGCATCCGGCCGTTTTTAATGAGGTTGTCGAAGTTCTCCAAGGTGAAGCAGGTCCGCAGCGCCGCTTGATACAGCCGCAGCTGGGCGCAGATGTCCTCAAAGTCCCCTCCGGCCTCCAGCAGCTGCTTTGCCCGACGGACAAGAAGGATCATGGCCCCCGCCGTGGCCTTGGAGTCAATGACGCAGATCTCCTTCTCCGGGTGTTCCTCCAGCGCCATGTCCCGGCCCAGGATGGCGGCGTTGTAAGTCCCGGACAGATTGGCGGAGATGGTGAAGCACACCACCCGGTCCCCTTCCGCAAACGCCTTGGCAAACGCCCCGGGGGAGGGGCAGGCGGTGGAGGCGGCGGCCTTCTCCTGGGCCATAGCGCCCAAAAGCTGGGGGATCTCCAGCTCATCGTTGTCAACGAATTCCCGTTCGCCCACCTGGAGCCGCAGGGGAACCGTCTCAAAAAGAAGTTCCCCGCTGTCAAATTCGCTCATCCGCAGGTCGCAGCTGCTGTCGCTTACAATTTTACAAATCATACAAAGCACCCCGTAATGTGGTTTTCGATATTATATCTACTGTTATCATACAATATTATTGTCCTCTTGTCAACCGGAAATGGGGAAATTCCCCGGTGGTTTTCGCCGGGAAACAGGATAATTTTTTTCCCCAATCCACGGTTGACATAACGGTGTGGACAACTCTGTGGATAATGTGCAAAACTCTCTTCCCGGAAGGGGTCCCGGGAGGTGGCATCAGGGTTATGAAAAAGTAACAAAAGTAACATTTTTTACAAAAACGGTGGACCCGGCCGGGAAAAGGCGGGAAACGGCACCTTGGGCCAGAGGGGGTTGAACCCGGGAAATTCTTATGATATAATCAAACCGTTTCAAAATCCTGGGCAAAATCCGAGGTTTTTCCCCTATATCCTGTGCCCAGAGTCGAAAAAAGATGTTTCCGGCGGACACTGCCGGTTTTGGAGGAACTATGGCGAACAAACAGGACTACGGCAACGACAGCATTTCCGCTTTAAAAGGCGCGGACCGGGTCCGGAAACGGCCCGGCGTCATTTTCGGCTCCGACGGCCTGGACGGCTGCGAGCACGCGGTATTTGAAATCCTCTCCAATTCCATCGACGAGGCCCGGGAGGGCCACGGAACGTTCATTACCGTCACGCACTTCCTGGACCACAGCGTAGAGGTGGAGGACGCGGGCCGGGGCTGCCCGGTGGACTGGAACGAGAAGGAGCAGCGCTTCAACTGGGAGCTGGTCTTCTGCGAGCTCTACGCCGGGGGCAAGTACGACAACGTCTCCGGGGACAACTACGAATTTTCCCTGGGGTTGAACGGACTGGGCTCCTGCGCCACCCAGTACGCCTCCCGCTATATGGATGTCACCGTCTGGCGGGACGGGTTTGAATACCGCCTCCGCTTCGAGCGGGGGGAGATTGTGGGCGAGCTTCAGAAGACCCCCTTGCCCAAGTCCCAGGCCAAGAAGACCGGCACCCGGACAAGATGGCTTCCCGATCTGGATGTGTTTACCGACATCAACATTCCGGCGGAATACTTCTCCGATGTGATGAAGCGCCAGGCGGTGGTAAACGCCGGCGTCACCTTCCATTTCCGAAACGAGACGGAGGTGGGGAAGTTTGAGGAAACGGAGTTCGTCTATGAGAACGGCGTGGCGGACTACGTGGCGGAACTGGCGGGGGAAACCAGCCTGACCTCCCCCGCCTTCTGGCAGGCGGAAAAAAGGGGCCGGGACCGGGAGGACAAGCCGGAATATAAGGTGAAGCTGTCGGCGGCCTTCTGCTTTTCCAACCGGGTGAACGTGGTGGAGCACTACCACAACTCCAGCTGGCTGGAGCACGGGGGAAGCCCTGAGAAAGCCAGCCGTTCCGCCTTCGTCTCCGCCATCGACAAGTATCTCCGGGACCAGGGAAAGTATCAGAAGAATGAGAGCAAGATCACCTGGGCGGACGTGGAGGACTGCCTGATTCTGGTCACCAGCAACTTCTCCACCCAGACCAGTTACGAAAACCAGACGAAAAAGGCCATTACCAACAAGTTTGTTCAGGAGGCCATGACGGAATTCCTCCGCTCCAACCTGGAGATCTACCTCATTGAGAATCACTTCGACGCGGAGAAGATCGCGGAGCAGGTGCTGCTGAACAAGCGGAGCCGGGAGAAGGCGGAGGAGGCCCGGCTGAGCATTAAGAAAAAGCTCTCGGGCAGCGTGGACATCGCCAACCGGGTGCAGAAATTCGTGGACTGCCGGACCAAGGACGTGGACCGCCGGGAGATTTATATTGTAGAGGGCGACTCGGCCCTTGGCAGCGTGAAGCTGGCCCGGGACTCGGAGTATCAAGGCATTATGCCCATCCGGGGCAAAATTTTGAACTGTCTGAAGGCGGACTACGCCCGGATTTTCAAGAGCGAGATCATCACGGACCTCATCAAGGTCCTGGGCTGCGGCGTGGAGGTCCAGAACAAACACGTGAAAGACGTGTCCTCCTTCGACCTGGGAAACCTCCGCTGGAGCAAAGTGGTGATCTGCACCGACGGCGACGTGGACGGCTTTCAGATCCGGACCTTGGTTCTGACCATGCTCTACCGCCTGACCCCCACGCTGATCCGGGAGGGGTATGTCTATATCGCGGAAACCCCGCTGTTTGAAATCAACTGTGGGGAGAAGACCTGGTTCGCCTACTCAGACAAGGAGAAGAACGACATCGTCCGGGAGCTGGAGGGGAAGAAATACAAGATTGACCGCTCCAAGGGCCTGGGCGAGAACGACCCGGACATGATGTGGCTGACCACCATGAACCCGGAAACCCGGCGTTTGATCCGGGTGATGCCGGAGGACGTGGAGCGGACGGCGGCGGTGTTTGACCTCCTCCTGGGGGACAACCTCCAGGGGCGGAAGGACCATATCGCGGAGAATGGGTATAAGTATTTGGAGATGGCGGATATTTCATGAACGATTGGGTGCAGAGGAAGCCCCTTCGATTGCGGGGATACGATTACGGCAAGCCGGGGTATTATTTTGTGACGGTTTGCACGGCTGTGCGGGGGGAAACCATTCTTGCGGAAATTTCTCCTGAACCGCAAACCGTAGGGGCCGCCGCCCTCGGCGGCCCGTCCCCGATTTTTGCCGGGCCCGGCCTGAACGCTCCCGCCAATTGGACCATCACATTAACGGATATCGGGAAGGTTGTAAGACAACATATAGAGAACATTAACACCACCTATGGTGAGCGGGCTGGAATTGATTGCTATGTCATCATGCCGGACCACGTCCATATCGTGGTATGGATTCATACCCTTGGGAACAGGCCGCCGAGGGCGGCGGCCCCTACGGTTACGTTGTCCGGAATCGTCAATGCGCTGAAGGGGCTGTCCAGCAAGAAAGCGGGATACCGCCTCTGGCAGAGAAGCTATTATGACCACATCATCCGCAGCCAAGAGGACCTGGAAGCCACCCGCCAATACATCCTTGACAACCCCCAGAAATGGATATTAAGCAGGGAATAACCGCCCCGGCCTATTCAAGCGTCAGTCCCCCGGCCCGCTGCCCCGCCATGAGCCGCAGGCCCAGTTGCAGCCCCAGGGCAAAGGAATTGGTGCCCCATAACATGCAGAGGTTCTCCAATTGATCTTTTAAAAACAGGGGATTCTCCGCGCGGCTGAGGGAGACAATGGACTGCTTGAGCTTGTCCGCCTCTTTCCCCGTCTGCATCAGGGGCAGGGCATAGTTGTCATAGAGCCATTCATAGGTTTCATTCATATTAGAATCCTCCCTCAAATCTTGATAAGAACATTGTACCTGAATATAATCAGGAAGTCAACCTCCTGAATATTTTCAGGTATATGCCGATGTTGATAAGGGGCTCCCTATGGAACACACAGAAAGAATCCTGAACATCTTGAAAGAGCGGAACATTGTTCCAAATCAAGTGGCAACCGCTATTGGCATTTCAGACAGCCTGTTCAGCAAATGGAAACTACGGCCTACCTCGAAAATCTCCTCTGAAATCCTTGTCTCCATTGCCGATTATCTGGATTGCTCCGTGGACTACCTCCTGGGCCGGACCGAGAATCCGGAAATGAATCAATAATTAAAGGGGCAGAATCATGCCAAAGAAGAAAACACCCGAAACCGGCAAGCCTAAAGCCGGCAACCCCAACGTCTTAGGCCTTCACGCCGCGGTAGTGGAGCAGCCCATCACCGACACCCTGGAAACCAACTACATGCCCTACGCCATGAGCGTCATCGTCTCCCGGGCCATCCCGGAGATCGACGGCTTCAAGCCCTCTCACCGCAAGCTCCTCTACACCATGTACAAGATGGGCCTTCTCACCGGGGCCCGGACCAAGTCCGCCAACATCGTGGGCCAGACCATGCGGTTGAACCCCCACGGCGACGCCGCCATCTACGACACCATGGTCCGCCTCTCCCGGGGCTACGGGGCCCTGCTGACCCCCTTTGTGGACTCCAAGGGCAACTTCGGCAAGCACTACTCCCGGGATATGTCCTGCGCCGCCCCCCGGTACACGGAGGCGAAGCTGACAGCCATCTGCCAGGAGCTCTTCCGGGACATTGACAGCGACACGGTGGACTTCGTGGACAACTACGACAACACCATGAAGGAGCCCGCCCTGCTGCCCACCACCTTCCCCAACATCCTGGTTTCCGCCAACATGGGTATCGCCGTGGGCATGGCCTCCCAGTTCTGCGGCTTCAATTTGAAGGAGGTCTGCGACACGGCGGCGGCCTACCTCAAAAATCCCAACTGTGACCTGCTGGAAACCCTGCTGGCCCCGGACTTTCCCACCGGCGGAGAGCTGATCTGCGACCGGGACGTACTGCGGGAAATCTACGAGACGGGCCGGGGCGGCGTGAAGGTCCGGGCCAAGTGGCGGTACGTGAAAGAGGAAAACCTCATCGAAATCACGGAGATCCCCTACTCCACCTCTACCGAGGCCATTTTGGACAAGGTGGCGGAGCTTATCAAGGCCGGCAAGGCCAAGGAAATCGCCGACATGCGGGACGAGACGGACCTCTCCGGCCTCAAGCTCACCATCGACTTGAAGCGTGGGGCGGACCCGGACAAGCTCATGGCCCGCCTCTTCAAGCAGACCCCCCTGGAGGACGCCTTTTCCTGCAACTTCAACGTGCTGATCGGGGGAATGCCGAAAGTGCTGGGAGTCCGGCAGATCCTGGAGGAGTGGACCGCCTGGCGGACGGAGTCCGTCCGGCGGCGGGTGTTCTTCGTCCTGGGGAAGCGGAGGGAAAAGCTCCATCTCCTCAAGGGCCTGAAGCGTATCCTGCTGGACATCGACAAGGCCATTAAAATCATCCGGGAGACGGAGGAGGAAGCCGAGGTCATCCCCAATTTGATGATCGGCTTTGGCATCGACCGGGTTCAGGCGGAATACGTGGCGGAGATCAAGCTCCGCAACATCAATAAAGAGTACATCCTGAAGCGGGTGAGGGAAACCGAGGCCCTCCAGGACGAGATTGACGATCTGGAGGACATCCTCCAGGACCCCCGCCGGGTGAAGAAAATCATCCTGGAGGAGCTGAAGGAAGCGGCAAAGAAGTACGGCGAGCCCCGGCGCACCGCCATCGTCTACGCCCATGAGCTCCCGGACGTGGAGGAGGACGAGGGGCCGGAGGAGTACCCGGTCCACATCTTCCTCTCCAGGGAGGGTTATTTTAAGAAAATCACCCCTCAGAGCCTCCGGATGAGCGGAGCTCAGAAGTACAAGGAGGGGGACGGACTACGGCAGAGCTTCGAGAGCACCAGCCGGGCGGAGGTCATGTTCTTCACCGACCGGTGCCAGGTTTACAAGACCCGCCTCAGCGAGTTTGACGATTCCAAGGCCAGCGTCCTGGGGGACTACCTCCCGGCAAAGCTGGGGATGGACGCCGGGGAGAGCGTCATCTTCATGGTCCTGCCCGGGGACTACTCCGGAGGCCTGCTCTTCTTCTTCGAGAACGGCAAGGCGGCGAGGGTGGAGATCAAGGCGTACCAGACCACTTCCAACCGGCGAAAGCTCACCGGGGCCTATTCGGATAAGTCCCCGCTGAAAGCGATCCTCCGGATCGACCGGGAGCAGGAGCTGGCGGTCACCTCCTCAGAGCCCCGCTGCCTGATCTTCCACACCGCTCTGCTGGCCCCCAAAACCACCCGCTCCACCCAGGGCGTGGCGGTGATGACTCTGAAACCCAAGTACCGCTTGGAGTCTGTCCGCCCTCTGGAGGAGACGGCGGTTAAGAATCAGAGCCGCTACCGGGTCCGGGCGGTTCCCGCCGCCGGCGCCCTGCTCCGGCAGGAGGACACGGAGGAGGTCCAGCTGGAACTGCCCGGCGGGGAACTCTGATTCCCGAAAAACAAACGCGATAAGGAGGCGCCAATGAAAGACCTGCTGAAAAGCTACGCCATTATCACGCTGGGCTCCGTGATCTACGCCCTGTCCTTCGACTGGTTTGTGGCCCCCAACCAATTTGCCATGGGCGGCGTTACCGGCCTGGCTCAGATCGTTCATTTCTGGTTCCCCAGCCTTACTGTGGGCGTGGCGGCGGCGCTGATGAACATTCCCCTATTCCTCATCGGCTGGAAAAAAATCGGCGGGCATTTGCTGGTCAGCAGCCTCTATGCCACGATAGTGAGCAACGCGGCCATCGACGTTTTGAATCTTCTTTTTGACTTCCAGCCCATGGACTCCATTCTGGCGGCCCTTTTCGGCGGCGGGGTCATGGGCGTGGGCCTGGGCCTGGTGTTCGCCCAGGGAGCCACTACCGGCGGAACGGACATCATCGCCAAACTGCTGAAGCTGAAATGGCCCTGGCTGCCCATCGGCAAGCTGGTGGTGATCCCGGACGTGGCCGTCATGCTGCTGGTGGCGCTGACCTTCGGGCAGCTCAGCGCCATGCTGTACGGTTTCATCAAGCTTTACACGTTTTCCAAATCTATGGACGCCGTGCTTTACGGCACGGTGGATTCCCGGGTGGCCTACATTATTTCCGACCGCTGGCAGGAACTCTCCGGCATGCTCCTCCGGGACCAGCAGCGGGGCGTGACGCTCTTGCAGGCCCAGGGCGCCTATACCGGGGAAGAAAAACGGGTGCTGATGATCGCCTTTAAGCAAAAGGAGATCGTGGATTTGAAGCGCCGGGTTTATGAACTGGATCCCGGAGCCTTTTTAATCCTCTGCGATGCCCGGGACGTTCTTGGCAACGGATTTTCCGCCTACCGGCGGGACGAAATTTAGAGTCTGTTTGGCAAACAGACTCTGGAGATTTAAGGAGGTTTCCGTGATGAAATTTGATGTTGTAAAGCAGAATCTGGAGAGCCGGGGCTACCTTGTCCGGGTCTTTTCCTCCGGCAAAGAGGCGGCGGATTATCTGGACGCCGCCATTGACGGCAAGTCCGTGGGGTTCGGCGGCTCCGCCACCTTGGACGCCCTGGGGCTTTATCAGCGGCTGGGAAGCCACAACAAAACCGTCTGGCATTGGAAATGGGAAGACCCCGCCGCCGCCCGGCGGGAGGCCATGTCTGCGGACGTGTACCTCACTTCCGTCAACGCCCTGGCCGAAACGGGGGAACTGGTCAATATTGACGGCGCGGGAAACCGGGCGGCCGCCACGCTGTTCGGCCACGAGAAAGTCTATTATGTCATTGGCCGGAACAAACTGGCTCCTGCCTACGACGGCGCCGTCCAGCGGGCCCGGAATGTCGCCGCTCCCCAACGAGCCCGTCAATTGGGGAAGAAAACCCCCTGCGCCGTGAAATGCGACCGCTGTTACGACTGCAAGAGTCCGGACCGCATCTGCCGGGGCCTGGTAACCCTGTGGGGACCCATGATGGGAATGGAGGCCGAAGTCCTGCTGGTGGACGAGGACCTGGGCCTGTAAGCCGGGTACTTAACAAAATCCGCCGTTTCGCTTCTGCCTCTTTGCGGGGGCGGGCCTCTGTGCCCGCCCCTCCGGCGGGAGCCTGCGCAAGAGGGGCCGGAGCCGCGCCGGTTCGAGAGCGCCGCGCGAGTGAATCAAGGCTGAAAAGCAGGGGGAGGAGGTCCGCCATGGGCCGGAACATACACAAACTGACCGCGCTGCTGCTGGCGCTGTGCCTGCTGACAGGGTGCTCCGCCCTTCTGGAGCGGACCTACTCCACCGCCGAACCCCACAGCAGCAAATTCTGGGAGAGCGAAGCCGCCGGGACCCTTCGGGCGGAAAACCTACAGGATGTGGTAAACGATCTGCTACTGCTGGTGGGCCAGCACCGGGAAACGGCCACGCTGCGGCTCTACGACTTTGAGAGCGACCTGGCCGTGGCCGACACGTTGGAACGGGCCGCCACAGAGGTTCAGCAGGAGACGCCTATGGGCGCTTATGCCGTGGAATATATCACCACCTCCAGCCACGCCCAGAGGGGTTACTATGAGGTGGCGGTCCGCATCAGCTACCGCCGGACACCGGAACAGCTTCAGGCGGTGGTGAACGCCACCAGCCCGGAGGCGCTTTACAGCCTCCTGGCCGGGGCCCTGGATGAGGAAAAGACAGAGCTGGCGGTCCGCATGGGCTATTGGGGAGAGGATGGCGGGACCCGGGTGGAAAACGCGATGCTTCAGCTCCGGGAGGAACGTGGTCTGACGGAAACGGTCCCCTGGGTGGTGAATTATTATCCCGCCAGGGAGAATCCGGGTCTGGTGGAATTCCTGTTAGACCCGCCGGAACCGGAGGAGGGCGAGACGGACGGGACGGACGCAGAGGCGGCTTTCGGAGAAGACGGAGAGGCGCTTACCGGGACGGACGGAGAGACGCCTGCCGGAACGGATGAAGCGCCGGCCCTTGAGAGCGTTGAACCGCCGGAGAATGCCGGCGAGACGGGCGGCTCTCCGGAGGAACCGGCGGCGGACTCGAAGGAAAGCGAAGAAGAAACCGCCCCCCCTCCTCCGGCGGAGGAAGGCGCGGGAAAAAATTAGGGAATTTTCGCCGGAGGACTTGACAACTGAGAAAAGCTCTGCTAGAATACTCCTTGCTTGTGAGCAATGTGCGGCCGCTGCGGCTTTGCTGTTTACGGGCCGGCACACTTCGCATGCGGGCATAGCTCATCTGGTAGAGCGCCACCTTGCCAAGGTGGAGGTAGCGAGTTCGAGCCTCGTTGCCCGCTCCATATGAAAAAGCTCTAAGGTGATAAATCACCTTAGAGCTTTTTTCATGCTCCGGGCAAACGTTTCTTCTTACGCGTTCAACTGCGGGCCACTTTGCGGGACCGCGGTTATTTTTTTTAGAAAAAAGAGAGTTCCCGGCGTGCGCCTGGAAAGCGGTTTCTTGACGCGGTCGGAAAGGCTTTGTAAATTTTTTGGGTTCTCCTGAATTTTTTGTGGCGTCCTGCCGCCGCTTGTGTTATACTGTACGCTGTTAAATTACGCAATTTGCCCGCGGAGCCTTTTTTCCGGGGCTGAAGGAGGTTTTTATGGCGAATCGTGTGGTTGTCACGATCTGTGGGGAGGAATATACGTTCGTGGCGGAAGAGTCCCCCTCTTACATGCAAAAAGTTGGCGCTTATGTCGGCGACAAGATGGATGAGGTGCTTAACAGCACTCGCGTGGGCCGGACCGACGCCGCCGTCCTCACCGCCGCCAACATTGCCGACGAGCTGTTCAAGGCGCAAGCCGCCGCCGAACAGCTCCGCCGCCAGATCAAAGGCTATCTGGACGACGCCGGAAAGGCCCAGAGCCAAGTCAGCGAGCTGAAGCGGGAAATTCTCCGCCTTCAGCAGCGGCTGGACAGCCGCGGTTCCAAGTGACGCCTGAACTGCTGGCTCCCGCCGGGTCGCCGGAAGCTCTGAAAGCCGCCGTGGAACACGGCGCAAACGCCGTCTACCTGGGCTGGGGGACTTTCAACGCCCGCCGGGGAGCGCAAAACTTTTCCCAAGAGGAATTTGCCCAGGCCGTGGCCTACTGCCACATCCGGGGCGTGCGGGTGTTTCTCACCCTGAACATCCTCCTGTCGGACCGGGAGCTGCCTGAGGCCCTGGAAACCGCCCGGACCGCCTCCCGGCTGGGGGTGGACGCGGTGCTGGTTCAGGACTGGGGCCTCTTTGACCTGCTCCGGCGCGCCCTGCCGGATCTTCCCCTCCACGCCAGCACGCAGATGAGTATCTTTACCTCCGGCGGCGCCCGGGAAATCGCCGCCGCCGGCTGTGAGCGGGTGGTGCTGGCCCGGGAGTGTTCAAAGGAAGAGACGGCGGTAATCTGCCGGAACGCCCCCGCGGAAGTGGAGTCTTTTGTCCATGGGGCGTTGTGCATGTGTTACTCCGGCCAGTGCGCTATGAGCGCCCTGATCGGCGGGCGCTCCGGCAACCGGGGACGCTGCGCGCAGCCCTGCCGCCTGCCTTACGGGGTCAATGAACCGGCAAAAGACCGGCGTCCTCTGAGCTTGAAAGATTCCTGCATGGCGGACCATCTTCAGGAGATGGAAGACATGGGGGTTTCCTGCCTGAAAATCGAAGGACGGATGCGCCGTCCCGGTTATGTGGCCGCCGTCACGGAGATTTATGCCCGTCTTCTGAAGGAGGGGCGCAAGCCCAATTCCCGGGAACGGGAGATTTTGGAACGGGCCTTTTCCCGCTCCGGTTTTACCGACGCCTATTGGCGGGGGACAAAGGGGCCGGAGATGCTGGGTTTTCGCCAGGAGAACGCGGAAGCGGCCCCCGCCGCCGAAGCGCCCCGCCGGGAAGCGGGCCGGGTGCCCGTTCGCTTCACCTGCCGGGTGAGGGCGGGACGTCCCTGCACCCTGACGGCGGAGGATGGGGATGGCCATTCCGTCACCGCCGCCGGGCCCGTTCCGGAAGCCGCCCGGAACCGGGCGCTGACTCCGGAGGATCTGTCCGCCCGGCTGGGTAAAACCGGCGGAACCCCTTACCGCTGCGAGCATGTAGAGGCCCTGGCGGAACCGGGGCTCTCCCTTTCCGCCGCCAGCCTCAACGGTTTGCGGCGAGAGGTTCTGGATGCCCTCAGCGCCGCCCGGTCCCTCCCGCCCCGGCGGCGGGAACTGGATGTCCCGCCCCTGCCGGATTTCGACGGTTCGGAGGCGGAGCCCCGCTTTACGGTTTCCGTCGCCACTGCCGCCCAGCTTACCGGGGGTATTTTGAACTTCCGGCCCGCCCGGGTCTATATGCCCTTGGAGCTGCTGGCAGATCTGTCCTCTTTGCCGGAAGCGGAGACGGAATACTGCGCCGTCCTGCCCCGGGTCTGGCGGGACCGGGATGAGGACCTGCTTCGCCGCCGCCTGGAGAAGGCCCGTTCCTTGGGGGTCACGGGGCTGCTTCTGGGCAACCTGGGACACTTCTCCCTGGCCCGGGGCAAAGACTGGAGGCTTTACGGAGATTACGGGCTGAACGTGTTCAACAGCCGTTCCCTGGCCTGGCTCCGGGAAAGGGGGCTGGAATCCGCCTGCCTTTCCTTTGAGCTGCGCTTTTCTCAGATGCGGGATCTGCGGAAGGTCCTTCCCACCGAGTCCATCATCTATGGACGGCTGCCGCTGATGATTACGGAGAACTGCCTGATTCAAAACACAGCGGGCTGCCGCTGCGGCCGCCCCAACTTCCTGAACGACCGCACCGGCGCGGCCTTCCCCCTCCTCCCCGCTTTTGGACACCGGACGGAGGTTCAGAACAGCTGTCCTCTTTGGCTGGCGGACCGCCCGGATTGGCGGCGCCTGGGGCTGGCTTACGCCCGTCTCCGTTTTACCACGGAGTCTCCGGAGGAGTGCGTCCGAGCTTTTCGAGGTTATCAGGAGGGCTCCGCCGCCGCCGGGGAATTTACCAGGGGCCTCTATCTGCGGGGTGTAGAATGAATACAAATCGTTGAATTTCGATAGAATATTACAAAATAGAATGACACGGGAGCGTTACCATGAGAGAGACGAAGGAGTTAAAGGTTAAATATATCGCGGAGGGCCTGGAGGAACTCCGCTGTGTCCCCGGGTGTGACTGGGTGGATTTGCGGGCCGCGGAGGACTTATCTTTAAAAGCCGGGGAGTTCCGGCTGATTCCCCTGGGAATTGCCGTGGCTCTGCCAGAGGGGTACGAAGCCCATGTGGTTCCCCGGAGCTCCACCTTTAAAAACTATGGGTTGCTGCAAGCCAACTCCATGGGCGTGGTGGACTGCTCCTACCGAGGGGACGGGGACCAGTGGCACTGGCCCGCCTATGCCACCCGGGACGTGGAAATTCCAAAAAATACCCGGCTCTGCCAGTTCCGCCTTGTGGAGAACCAGCCCCCCCTGCTCTTTACCCGGGTGGAGCGTTTGGAAGGCCCTGACCGGGGGGGCTTTGGCTCCACCGGGAGATAAGGAGGATTTATGGCGCAAATTGTATTGGCCTCCGGGTCCCCCCGGCGGCGGGAACTTTTGGAGCGGATCGGTGTGACGGACTTTGTTGTCCGGGTGCCGGAGGTGGAAGAGTCTTTTCCCGAGGGATTGACACCTCAGGAGGTTGTATCCCACATCTCCCGGGAGAAGGCGGAGGCCGCCGTAAAACTCTGCGGGCCGGAGGAGATTGTTATCACTGCGGACACGATGGTCTTTTTGGACCAGGCCCGGCTGGGCAAACCCCGGGACGAGGCCCACGCCCTGGAAATGCTCACCGCCCTTCAGGGACGCAAGCACACCGTCTGCACCGGCGTCTCCGTCTGCCGGGGAGTCCGGCGGCTGACGGAGACGGAGTCCACGGATGTCTTCTTCCGCTCCGCCACGGAGGACGAGCTGAAACGCTATATCGCCACCGGGGAACCCATGGACAAGGCCGGGGCCTACGGCGTACAGGGCCGGGGAGCCCTGCTGGTGGAGCGGCTGGAGGGAGACTTCTTCAATGTGATGGGCCTTCCGGTGCTCCGTCTGGCCAGGATGCTGGAACAGTTTGGCGTTTCTCTTCTCTGATCCTGTTTTCGGACCCTTTCTCTTTTCAGCAGAGATTCGACTCTTTGACCTTTTAGGTGATCGGTTTGAAAAATTTTTTGAAACAGCACGGGCTTTGGGTGCTTTTTGCCGCCGCCGTCCTTTCGGTGGCTTTGGCGGTAATGTCGGTGCTCAGCGCCAACTCTTCCCCGCTGGTAAACCTGACGGGGATTCTCGTCTCGCCCTTCCGGGCGGGATATACGGCGGTGGCCAATTGGTTCAACGATTTACAGAATTACTATAAGGACACCACGGATCTTCAGGCGGAAAACGCCGCTCTCCGCCAACAGATTGCCCGGATGGAGGAAACGATTCGCCAGGCGGAGGCGGATGTGGAGGAAAATAAAAAATTCCGGGAGCTGATGAACCTGACAAAGCAGCGCCGGGACCTTTCCGATTTCGAAGCCGCCATGGTCACGGAACACGCCGTCACCAATTGGTCTTCTTCCCTGACACTGAACAAGGGAACCTCCCTGGGCATCGAGGTGGGAGACTGCGTAATTGACGAGTGTGGAAACCTGGTGGGAATTATCGACCGGGCGGGGTCCAACTGGTCCACCGTGCTGACTCTGGTGGACACGGACACGTCCCTGGGCGCCCAGGTATTCCGGACCAAGGACCTGGGCGTGGCTCAGGGGGACTTCTCCATGATGCGGGAAAACCGCCTGCGGCTGAATTACCTGCCGGCGGACTGCTCTCCCCTGGCGGGGGATATTGTGGTGACCTCCGGCTTAAACGGTTATTATCCTTCCGGACTGGTAATCGGCTCCGTAGAAGAGGTTCAGCTGGACGATTCCGGCGCGGCCTCCTATGCCATCCTGGTACCGGCGGTGGACTTTAGCGCCCTGACGGAAGTTTTCGTCATCAAGTCCTTTGAAATTGTCACCTGAGCCGCCGCAAAGTCCGCTTGATTTCGTTTCCGCCTTATGGCGGGAACCCCGCCCCCTCCCCTGTTCCGCCTCTCCCGGGACAAACACCGCGCTGGTTTGTCTCGGGATGCGGAGGTATCTTTCTTCTGCCGAAAGGGCTTTCCTATGATTGCGAGAAACGAAACCATCTTCAAATGGTCCCTCTACGCCGCCGCCACGGCTCTTTGCCTGCTGGTACAGGGGAGTCTTCTCCAACGGCTGGTGTTCTGGGGCGTCACTCCCTTTCTCTATCCTCTTCTGGCGGCGATTCCCGCCACTTTCGAAGGCCCCCTGGCAGGGACCATCTTTTCCCTTTTTCTGGGGTTGGTCTGTGACTTGCTGCTGCCGGGGCCGGTTCCCTGTCTTTACACCCTGCTCTTCCCCCTGACGGGTCTTTGCGCCGGGCTTTTGTCCCAAAGCTGGCTCCCCGCCGGATTTTTCTGTTCCTGTATTTCCGCCGCCGCCGCCTTTTTGCTTCACGGCGCTTTCCGCTGTTTGATTCTCTGGATGCGGGGGACCGCCGCCTGGGAGGCCGGGGCCCTCCTTACGCTCCACGAGTTCTGCATCGCCGTCCCCTTTGTGATCCCCCTGACCCTGCTTTACCGCTTCGTTTTTCGAAGAACGCATTTGGACGACTAACTCACGTTTTTTGAAGGACTGTAGCGACATTTGATTCTGTGAAGCAGCCTCTTAGCGGGGTATGTCCCCGAAGGGGGGGCGGTAAGCAAAAGAACTTTCACTCGCCCTGACGCTCCGGACTTCATTCAAGTCCCTGCGGCGGCAGCGCAGTCTCTTATTTCCGCAGACTTTTTATAGAAAGGCATTCTATGGACCGCAAGGAAATGCAAAATACCCGTCTCTACCTGCTGGCCGTTTTCCTGGTGCTGACGCTGACCGCCTATCTCTTTGTGCTTTACGACGTACAGGTCATTCATCATGAGAAATACGCCGCCCAGGCCATCCGCTCCATTGTCCGCACGGAGAAGGTGGAGGCCTCTCGGGGAATCATCACCGACCGCAACGGCAAGCCCCTGGTCAGCAACCGCTCCACTTATGATCTCACCTTCGACGCCGCCCTCCTCTCCCCTGACGACGACAGCAACCAGGCAATCCTGCGCCTGGTTCAGCTCTGCCAGGAGAAGGGCGTGCTCTGGAATGACAACCTTCCCATCTCCCGGCTGGCCCCCTACACCTACACCGTGGACCAGATGGACAACCAGCAGAAACGGCTCTTCCTGGCCTACCTCAAGAGCCTGAAGCCCTGCGCCGAGGCCCTGGGGGAATACCTCCTCCGCCACCCGGAGGCCGTCTCCACCCCGGAGCCCGAGCCGGAGGAGGGAAGCACGGAGGAGCTCTCCCCCAAGAAGCGGGCCCAGGCCCTGCTGGACCGCCTGATACCCGACGATCTGACGGAGGACCTGCTGATGGATGCCGGGGTTACCCCCGCCCAGCTCATCGGCGCCATGCGGGGGGAGCTGGACATCCCCGAGCACTACACCATGACCCAGGCCCGGATGGTGCTGGGGGTCCAGTACGAGCTCTCCGTCCGGAAGCTGGACAACTACGCCGCCTACGTCCTGGCCCAGGATATCGACACCCCCTTCATCTCCCTCCTCAGCGACGGGAATTACGCCGGGGCCAAGGTGACCCTCTCCTCCGTCCGGGAATACGAGACCACCAGCGCCGCCCACATCCTGGGCTACGTGGGCAAAATCGGCATTGAGGACGACTACCCCTCCCTGAAGAAAAAGGGTTATGACTACGACGACCTCATCGGCAAGGAGGGGGCGGAGCTGGCCTTTGAGGACTACCTCAAGGGCAAGGACGGCCTCCGCATGGTAGCCACCAACGACGAGGGCAAGATCACCGGGGAATACTACTCCACGGAGCCCGTTCCCGGCAGTATTGTGGAACTGACCATTGACCTGGACTTTCAGTCCCAGGTAGAGGGATTTTTGGAGGAAACCGTTACCCGCCTGAACGCCGACGGTGATGAAGAACGGGGCGCCGGGGCGGCGGTTGTTCAGGTGGGCACCGGCGAGGTGCTGGCCCTGGCCTCCTGTCCCTCCTACGACCTCTCCACCTGGCGGGAGGACTTCGCCCAGCTCAACGCCGACCCCCGCACCCCCATGTACAACCGGGCCGCCATGAACGGCTATCCCCCGGGCTCTACCCTGAAGCCCTTTACCGCCATGGCGGGCCTTCTCAGCGGGAAGATCACCCTGACGGAAAAGATCCGGGACACCGGCAAATGGGTCTATCCCAAGGATGAAAACAGCTACAGCTTTTGCTGGAAGCACTCCGGCCATGGCCTCTTAAACGTCACCGGGGCCATCACCAACTCCTGCAACTACTTCTTCTCGGAGCTGGGCTACCGGATGCAGATGGACGGCCTGCGGGAATACCTGGTTCAGTTCGGCCTGGGGGAAAAGACGGGCATCGAAATTCCCGAGACCGCCGGTCTCCTGCCTGAGAACCCCCAGGGCCAGGACCAGGCCCCCTGGGCGGCCTACGGCCAGGGCAGCCAGCTCTACTCCCCTCTCCAGCTGGCCAACTACATCGCCACCCTGGTTTCCGGCGGGAAGCACTGCCAGGCCCACCTTTTAAAAGCCGCCAAGGCCTATGACAACTCTGAGGTCATCGCCGTGGGAAACACGGAGCCCGTCAACGAAATCGACATCAGCGACGAGTACCTCCAGGCGGTGAAGGAGGGCATGAAGGGCCTGGTGGAGGGCACCCTCTCCCCCTACTTCCGGAACTGCGTGGTCTCCGCCGGAGCCAAGACCGGCACCTCCCAGGTCAAGGCCGACACGAAGAACCACGGTGTCTTTGTCTGCTTCGCCCCCTATGACGACCCGCAGATCGCCGTGGCCATCGCCATCGAGCGGGCGGACGCCGGCGCGGCCCTGGCCTCTACGGCCGTGAATATTCTCAACGCCTATTTTACTCCTGACGAGGACATCACCGGCGTCACCGGGGAGAATCAGCTCCTGCCATAACCGGAAACCTTTTGGTGGCATGTTCTGTAGGAGCGGACCCACGGGTCCGCCCCAACGGTGTGTTTCACGTGAAACAATTGCATTTCCCTCAATCCTACAAACAAGGAGTTTTTTGAATGAACGTTTCTGCCGTCTTCGACTCCCGCGACGCTCACTGCAAGAAGCCCTATGGCGCCCTTCCCTGTGGGAAGGAGTGGTCCCTCACCTGCCGTCCCCTCTCCAACGAAGGGTTTACCCACTGTTCCGTCATCATCCGCCGGGAGTTTGCCGGTCATGAGATGGAGGTGGAAATGCCCTTCACCGGATTTTGGGAGGATCGGGCCTGTTTCTCCCTCTCTCTTGTCCCCTTTCAGGTGCCGGAGCTGGCCTGGTATTGGTTCCGTTTTTGGCGGGACGACGGCACCGGCTGTCTCTTAGACAAGACCGGCTACCGCAGTACGGGAGAACCCGTCCCCTGGCAGCTCACTGTTTATGAGGAGAGCCACACGCCCGCCTGGTTCGGCGAGGGCGTGACCTATCAGATTTTTCCCGACCGCTACTGCCGCTTGGAGCTCCCGGACCCGGCGGGGCTGATTGGGGACCGCTGGGTCCATGAAGACTGGGATCAAACTCCCGCTTGGAGGCCGGAGGGCGGTGAGATCAAGAATCGGGACTTCTTTGGAGGCTCTCTGGCCGGTGTGGCTGCCCATTTGGATGACTTGGCGGCTTTGGGCGTGACTACCTTGTACTTCTGCCCCATTTTTGAATCCGCTTCCAATCACCGCTATAACACGGCGGACTACACAAAGATCGATCCCATGCTGGGCACAGAAGCGGATTTTCGGGACCTCTGCGTCAAGGCAAGGGAAAAAGGAATTCGCATTTTGCTGGATGGCGTTTTTAACCACACCGGCTCTCAGAGCGTCTATTTTAACGCCGACGGCTTTTATCCCACCTTGGGTGCGGCTCAGAGCAAAGACAGCCCCTATTACGACTGGTTCCAATTCAGCCAGTGGCCGGGGGCCTATGACTCCTGGTGGGGCATCAGCACCCTGCCCAATGTTCGGGAGGACTGCCCGGCTTACGTGGATTATATGATTCAGGGCGAAGATTCCGTGGTAAAACACTGGCTTCGGGCCGGGGCTTCCGGCTGGCGGCTGGATGTGGCCGACGAGCTGCCGGGCGAGTTTATTGAAAAGCTCCGGGCCGCTGTGGAGGAGACGGATTCCGACGCCCTGGTGCTGGGAGAGGTCTGGGAGGATGCCAGCAATAAGATTTCTTATTCCCGCCGCCGGAGATACCTTCTGGGTAAAGAGCTCCACGGGGTCATGAACTACCCTTTCCGAACCGCCCTTTTGAACTATCTGCTGGATGGTCCGGCGGAAGATTTTAAAGAGGCTATGGAAACGATCCGGGAAAATTATCCTCCCGCCGCTTTTTACTCCGCCATGAATTTCTTGGGGACTCACGATACCCCGCGGGCACTTACCGTGCTGGGAGGCTGCCCGCTTCCCGAGGGACGGGAGGCCCAGTCTGTCTTTTCCCTTACGCCCAGCCAGCGGGAAGCAGGATTGGAGCGGCTTCATGTGGCGGCGGCGGTTCTCTTTACTTTCCCCGGTTCCCCTATGATCTATTATGGGGACGAGGCCGGGATGGAGGGCGCGTCGGACCCCTTTAACCGCCGGACTTATCCCTGGGGGCACGAGAATCAGGCGTTGCTGGACTGGTTTCGCTGGCTTGGCCAGCTCCGTAAGCGCCGTGCCTCCCTCCGCCGCGGTTCCCTTCTCTGGCTGGAGGCCGCAGGCCCTCTGCTGGCCTATCAGCGGGAAATTTCCGGTGAGGCCACTGCCACTTTGGTGAATGCCGGCCCGGAAGAGCGGACGGTCACTCTGCCGGAAGCGGGATATCGGGACCTGTGCACCGGGGAAACCATCTCGGACAGGAAGGCTTTTGTCCCCCCCTACAGCGTCCGTCTGCTGGGCCGGGGCGAACATACAGGCGAACGTTGTTTCACGTGAAACATTTGGGGCTTGCCGGAAACGGCGGCCCCTTTTGTTTCACGTGAAACATTTTTCTTGGTTCTTGCAAATTTTGTGTGATTATATCTTGCAAGCCTGTCCTGCCCTTGTTATAATAAACTTTATATGTAACCTTACCGCGCATGGAAACCTGAGAAAGCTGGTACTTTTATGGGAAAGACGATTGCTGTTGTAAATCAAAAGGGCGGTGTTGGGAAAACGACCACCTGTGTCAACCTGGCGGCCGCCCTGACCGAGGCGGACAAAAAAGTCCTCCTCTGCGACTTTGATCCCCAGGCCAACGCCACATCCGGTATGGGCGTAGACAAAACCGTTTCCAAGGGGATTTATTCCGCCCTAATTGGGGAGCTGCCCGCTTCCGAAGCGGTGGCCCGCACCCGCTATGGAGATGTGCTGCCGTCCAACAAAGCTTTGGCGGGAGCCGGCGTGGAGCTGATCGGCATGGAGCGGCGGGAGTTTTTGCTGAAAGACGCGCTGGCGCCGCTTCGGGACGCCTATGACTTTATTCTCGTCGACTGTCCTCCCTCCCTGGAGCTGCTGACGCTGAACGCCCTTTGCGCGGCGGATTCTATTCTGGTGCCGGTGCAGTGCGAGTACTTCGCGCTGGAAGGGCTCAGCGACCTGATGAATACCGTCCGCCTGGTTCGGCGGTCCCTGAATCCCTCCCTGGAGCTGGAGGGCGTTCTCCTGACCATGTTCGACGGACGCACAAACCTGTCCCTTCAAGTGGCGGAGGAAGTCAAGCACTACTTTCCCGGCAAGGTATACGTTTCGGTAATTCCCCGAAACATCCGCCTGTCCGAGGCGCCCAGCCACGGAAAACCCATTACCGCTTATGACCGGGCCTCCCGGGGAGCCGACGCCTATGCGGCCTTTGCGGCAGAGTTTTTGAAATAAACGGTTTTTTCGAAAGGAGCGCGTTTTATGGCAAACAAAAAGCCCTCCGGTCTGGGCCGGGGCCTGGGCGCCCTGCTGGGCGACGATGTATTAAAACCCGAGGCGGCGGGGAATCTGTATTTGCCGATTTCTCAGGTGGAAAGCTGTTCCTCCCAGCCCCGGAAGCTCTTTGATGAGGAGGCGTTGGCGGAGCTGGCGGAGTCCATCCGGGAGCACGGGGTAATCCAGCCCCTGACCGTCAGAAAACTATCCTCCGGTTATTACCAGATCATCGCCGGGGAACGGCGCTGGCGGGCCGCCAGAATGGCAGGGCTCACAGAAGTTCCCGCCGTAGTCGTGGAGGCCGATGACCAGAAGGCGGCAGAGCTGGCCTTGGTGGAGAATCTCCAGCGGGAGGATCTGAATCCTATGGAGGAGGCCGCGGGCTTTCAATCCCTGATTCAAACCTACCACATGACACAGGAGGAGGCCGCACAGCGCGTTGGAAAATCTCGCAGCGCCGTGGCCAACGCCATGCGGCTTTTGGGACTACAGCCCGCCGTGCGGAAGCTGGTGGAAGAAGGGACCCTCTCCGCCGGGCACGCCAGGACTCTCCTGCCCCTCTCCCCCGCCCTTCAGGCAAAGGCCGCTCAAACAGTGGCAGAGGGACAGCTCTCCGTCCGGCAAACGGAGGCGCTGGTCAAAAAGCTGTCTCAGGAACCTCTGGAGGAAGTTCCCGAGCGGCCCAAAGAAGTCGATTATACCGCGGAGGCCCAGGCCTCCCTATCCTCCCGGCTGGGACGCGGCGTGCGGATTGTCTCGGGGCGGAAAAAAGGGCGAATCGAACTGGAATACTATGGTCTGGACGATCTCAACGACCTTTTGGAGGCCTTGGCCCTCCTGAAAACCAACCGGAAAGGACCAGAGGCATGAAGCTGGAAAAACGAAGCGACGGCGGCCCCTTAGAGCCGGAGGAGGAGTCTTCCACCCCGGGGAAAAAACCCGTCATCATTTATATCATGGTGCTGTTTATCGCAGCCTTTTTACTGATGGCCTGGTCTTTCGCCTCCCACCAGCGGAACAATACGGAAGCTCTGGGACGGCTGCAAAGCTCCGTCACCGCCATGCAGGAAGTTCAAGACCTGCAAGATCAGGTGATCGCCCTTCAAAAGCAGCTGTCGGAACTGGAAGACGCCATGGAGGATCAAACGAACGAACTTTCAGAAAACAAAGAATCGCTGGAAGCGCTCAAACCTCAGATTGAGGGCATGAGCCTTTTGTATGCCCTCCAGCAGCACTATTCCGCCGGGAATTTAGCGGCCTGCCGCGCCTGTATGGAGGCGTTTGAGGCCGGAGGATATGAAGAAACCCTTCCCCAGCTGCCCGAAGAAGGTGTGACGCCTCCGGCGGACCGATACCGGCAGCTGAAGGAGGCTGTGGAGGCCCGGGAAGCGGAGGCGGCGGCCCAGGGCGAAGCGCCGTGACCCGCCTCAAGGCCCACTGGAAGCTCCTGGCCGTCATCCTGGCCCCGCTCCTCTGGGCAGCGTGGTATTCCCGGCCCGTGGATATCCATACCCTGGGCATCGGGGACTTGAGCGCCATCAACGTCCGCATCTCTCACCCCGAGCCGGGAGTGGGCGACAAGGACGCCCGCAGCATCGGCCTCCGGCCCGGCGACCCCCTGTGGCCGGAGATCCTGGAGGAGGTGGAAGCCCTCCGCTTCCGGAGGCCCCCGTGGAATCTGGTCCGGCAATATCTGAGAGAGGATGTCATCCGCACCGAACCCGCCGCAAGAGAGGCCCTGGTCTTCAATCTGTGGGACAGCGGCGGCGGGGACCTGATGCTCCAGCTGAACGGAGGGAAGCCCCGCTACACCTCCCCATACACCGGACAGAATCTCCCCGCCTCTCTCTCCGGCGGCAAGAAAACCGCCCAATCCCTGGCGGAGCGGCTTTGGCCATTGTTGGAGGAAGAATCATGAATTGGATCAAAACCCGCTGGAAGATCCTGACCATCATTCTGGCTCTCTTTTTGTGGGCGGCGTGGTACGCCCGGCCCGTGGACGTCTACGGTCTGGCCTCCGGCATGGAGGAGCTTGATTATATGAGCCTTTCCCTGTCGGAGCTGGGGGAAAACCACAAGGATTACCCCTTCAAGGACTTCTCCCCGGAGGACCCGGAATGGGATACGGCCTTGGAAGCCATTGAGTCCCTGAGCTTCCACCGTCCGCCGTGGAACGTGGTTTTGCAGTTTGTGCCGAAGCGCCGCATCACCGGGCGGGTTACCCATGAGGGGGACCAGCATTTGACGCTCTTCCTGCGCGAACAGGGCAGGGGATATATTCAGATACAGTTTTTCATTGACGAGTGGATGTACTACTCCCCCCACTCCAACCGGAATCTCACCCTTTGGGTGGAGGGCTCCCGGGAGGCCGGGGAGGGCCTGGCGGAGAGCCTTCGGCCCTTACTGGAGTAAGGTCTTCTCTCGCCCTGACGGGCGGGGAGGATTTCAGCCATGATGATGGCTTGGCATTGCACCCCCCATTTTCTCTTTTTCTTCCGGAAAGAAAAAGAGAAAACGGGCCGTGCACGGTCCAAAAGAGAAAAAGAAGTATACGGGGGAAGCGACGGGGCGCGGCTGAATGATCGGCGGAGCCGGAATGACTTCCCACGCGCAATTGGTTCGCGCGGGGGTTGTTCTTCACTGGATGGACCAGCTCCTCTTTTTGCTGCCGCACCCCGGTGGTTCCGTCGGAACTGCTTTTACCGGACTTCTTTTTCAGTGCGTGCCGGATGCGGGGCGGCGCTTTGCTGGCCCCCATCCTCTGGAGGCTTCCCCCCTGCGCCAGGGTAGCGGCAGCGGAAAGAGAAGCTTGTCCATTCGTTGAAGAACAAACCCCCGCCGAATTTCATTGCGCG
>CAJTSM010000003.1 GCA_910578935.1 uncultured Oscillibacter sp.
CCGGCAGACAGTACCTCCGCTGTACGAAACGGCTGGACAACAAAAGCTGTCCCGGCTGTGGGAAAATCATCACGGCGGAACTGGAAGCGGTGGTGTATCGGCAGATGGTGAAAAAGCTGGACAGCTACAAGACGCTGACGGGCAGGAAGAAAGCGGCAAAGGCCAATCCCAAAATCACTGCCCTGCAAGTGGAACTTGCCCATGTGGACAGCGAGATTGAAAAGCTGGTGGACAGTCTGACGGGCGCAAACAATGTGCTGCTCTCCTATGTGAATGTGAAGATAGCGGAACTGGACGGACACAAGCAGGCGCTTCTGGCGAAGATAGCGGAGTTGACGGTGGAAGCCATCAGCCCGGAACAGGTCAGCCAGATTTCCGGCTACCTCGACACATGGGACAGCGTATCCTTTGACGACAAGCGGCGGGTGGTGGATTTAATGATTACCACCGTTGCCGCCACAAGTGACAGCTTGAACATTACATGGAAAATCTGACGGGCGACACACCTCCCGTCAGACCGTTACTTTGTGTAGTCCCTTGTAAACTGTGCTTTCGTGTGTGCTAAACTTGATACATCAAGTTTCATCTGGATTTGATTCCTCCTTTGGTTTTTGTAGCGGTTGGCAGACCTCTACTATTATACCAAAGGAGGATACTTTTTCTGGGCATAGCTAAAGCTTTTTTGAACCACCGGCCGTGCCGATGGTTTTCTTTTACAAGAAGGGGGCCAGGTCTGTTCGGCCTGGCCCCTGTGAAGATGAAATATGCGGAGGAGAACACGATAAAAAACGGATCATATCCGTATGCCTGGCGCTGACGCTGCTGCCGGGGCGGCAATGGCGGCGGAGGTGGCCTCCGGGAGCAGAGGCGAGCGTGTCTCATGGACTCTGGATGACGCAGGAACGTTGACGATCAGCGGAACGGGGGCAATGGCGGATTATTCTAATTTCTCTATATCGGACTGGGATGAATACAAAAGCTCCATCAAAACCGCACGCATCCAGAACGGGGTCACCAGAATTGGTTCCTGTGCATTTATGAGCTGTACGAATCTGACAGGCGTGACGATTTCGAGCAGCGTGACCTCCATTGGTTAGTGGGCATTTCGTGACTGCGCCAGCTTGAGCAGTATTGCGCTTCCCAACAGCGTGACCACGATCGAATCGGATCGACGGCGTAAAACTGAGTGAGCCGGAGGATTACACTTTGCGTGAGGGAAGGCCTCGCAAGAATATCCACAGGTCATGCACCGGCTGATTCAACAATTCCGGTATCTCCGCCGGGCATGGCGGTGATATACTTTCCCCGTAGGCAGAGGTTCCCTTCTTTTATCCGTGCGGCTTTGGTCCGCTCTATGCAGCATGGGACCTCTCTCTTATGAGGGTTCATTGTTGAACCGGATGCGGGACTCTCCGCTCATCTCGAAGCAGGATATGACTCATAAGATCACGAGGACTGTCTGCAAATTTCAGCAGGATGGTGTTTGCCATGTTTATCGTAGGAATCGACATTGCCAAGCGCGGCCACATGGTCCGTGTCATCGACTCGGAGGGACGGACCGTGTGCAGGCCCTTTTCCATCCGTAACAGCTCTATGACTAGGACGTTCCCGGCAGGCACGTCCGGGTCTCCAGCTGGCTTGAGCCCTGCGGCGAGTAAACAGCTGAGGAGCGGGGCGGTGAACAAGACGACGTCCTTCTCCTGGTCGTAGCCCGTGCGGCCGAGGAGCCGCAGGCAGTTCTTCCGTGGGGTGGAGGTGGGGGCCGCAAAGTCGCTACCGTAGTCGATGGCGTCTGACACATGCTTGATGGCTTCGCCTCTGTCGAGGAGGAGTTTACCTTCCGCGACTTCCATCATGTTCATGAGGCGGGTCAGCTCTACGCTGTAGACGTGTCCCGCGCCTAGTGCTCCGTCCATGTGCGTTATTTCTTCCATGGCTACGTCGTAGAAAGGTTGCGGCTTGGATATGTCCAGGTTCCCGGCGGGCGCGAGATGGTCGCCACTGGCCGAGTAGACGGGGCGGCCGGCGGAGTCCCCGCCGCCGAGGTACAGCCGGCCGGACTCGAAGCGCAGCTTGCCGTTGAGCTGTGGCGTTTCGGTTCGCTGGCGACCGGATTTCTTTGTGGTGGCCGGGGAGGGGGGTTTCTGCCGTCCTGTTTGGGGGATGCGCCGCCGGCGTCCGGCGCGGTATCAGCCATGTCGTCCGGCGTTTCCTGCGTCACGGCCGGGTATGGACGTATGTCCAGTACCGGGGGGACGGGATGCCCGGTTGGTCGTAGCATGATCCGCAGCTCCCGGTGTCCGGCCAGGGCGAGTTGCTGGGGCGGGTTTCCAGACGGAATACGTGTCTGTTTATGACGATAGTATTGGTCATGCTCCATCCCTCCCGAGGCGCTCTTCTAACAGGATCCTGGCTATGTGGCCGCAGAACGGGCACCAGAAGCGGACGGTGCCGGACTCCGGTTTGTCGGACACCCAGGCCATGAGGCGTGACCGACTGTGCCCGTGTCTGCCGGCCGCGTCCTTGAATGAGTTGATCCTCCTTTTTGCTGCATCGAGGAGGTTCCCGTCCCCGCTGGGCCGCCCGCCCGTCTTGTCCAGGAACTCGGCTACGGGCATCTCGACGACATATCCGAGCTCCGGGTCCTCCAGCATCTGCAGGATCTCGTCTGGGTCTCCCGACGCTTCCATCTTGCGGTCCAGCCTGTCCAGGTAGATACCGTAGGCGGCCTCCAGGACTCCGAATTCCATTCCGGCGAGGTCGTCTGGGCCGTATTCGGTAAGATCGAGTGCAAAGCCGTGCCCGTCTGGTCCGGAGTCTTTTGCTGGTGCCGGTATCGTCGGAGACGGTACTTGGCCGCACAGCCTGCTCACGATGCCTTCGGCATTCTTAGATAAGGATATCGTGCCTTTCATGTCAATCAGCCTCCTTCTCACTCGCTGCGTCTCTCTCAGACTTCAGCTTTACGCTCCAGATCCAGTCGATGACGACCTGGGACATGCTGGAGTGCCGCTCGGCCGCGAAGGAAGTCAACCGTTCCCGTGTCTCTTGGTCCACGCTCAGCCGCAGCATGGACGTCCTGTTCACTGCTGGTCTACCTATTGTAACCATCCCTTCCTTTATTATGAAAACCCACCTCCATCAGGGCGCGGCAAAGCTGCCCGCCGCAGATTTCTGTGCCGGGCAGGGAGCATCGCGTATTTCAGGCTGTAATGGGGGAAAGCTCCGGTTTCCAGCCCAAGGCCTGCAGCCGTTTCAGGTAGTTCCGGATTTTATGTTCTCTGCGGAAGCTGTCATAATAATCCGCTCCCAAATCGCGGAATGGAACGCCCTCCTTCAAAACATGGTAGATGGCGATGAGCATGGAGTGGGCCACGGCCATGGTCGCCCGGTTCTTTCCGCGCCTGGCCGCGATGCGCTGATACTGGGCCGCAAAATAAGAACCCTTTCCTCTGCCGGCCACCTTGGCGCACTGCACCAGCATGGATTTCAGCGTCTGATTCCCCTTGCGTGTCTTGCCGTGATACCGTTTCCCGGCACTCTGGTGGTTACCCGGGCAGACGCCAGCCCAGGAGCACAGATGTGCCGCGGAGGGGAAGCGGCTCATATCTATGCCCGTCTCCGCCAGAATGACCTCCGCGCTGCGCCGGGCGATCCCGGGCATCTGGCAAACCTCCGCAATGGCCGGCTGGAACCGCGCCATGTACGTTTCCGCCATCCGATCCAGTTCCTGAATGCGTTTGTCCAGGTCGTCGATGTGGTCGAGAATCTGCGTCAGCAGAGCCCGCTGCAGCGGCGTGACGATTCCATCCAGAGCCGCCATGATTTCGTCCAGCTTGGACAGGAGACTTTTGTGAAGAAGCTTGGAGATTTCCTCACTGTCGTCCATTGCCCCTCCCGCGGCAAGCCGCTCCAGCAGGCGCCGGGCGCTCTTACCGTGGATATCCGCCACCACACTGCCCGGCTTGATGTTGGTGCCCTCCAGCACCTTTTGCAGACGGTTCAGCTCCCGGCTGCGCTCTTCGATGATGCTCTTGCGGTAGCGGGTCAGTTCCCGCAGCTCCTGCCTGCCGTCCTTTTTTAGACAGGCCATGATGAGGTTCTTGTGCATGTCGATCCCACAACAGCACCGATAGACAACTTCCATAATGAGCCTCCTCATTTGTTGTCACGGTGTGCTCTCCTACGGCTTCACTTTACTATGCGTCCTCTTGCCTAAATCGGGCCGGACAATTTGTGGTTCAACGGAAGAGCATGATACCAGTTTGTTTAGCGCGCTCATGGCGGCATAGAAAAACCGGCCTTTTACCGTGCGCCTCCAGTCTACCATATCCGCCGGTTTTCGTCCTTCGTGGTACGGGGGCCTTGCGTGAAGTTTGTTTCCCAAGTTGCCATCACTCGCCCTCCTCATGAAACAGCGCCTTCAAGCTGGCGGCGATATCGGCCTCCAGGGCGGTGATCCGCTCCACGATGTTCTCCACCGGCTCCGGGGGCTGGTACTCGTAGAAATACCGGGTCATGGGAATCTCATACCCCACCTTGGTTTTCTTCTTGTCGATCCAGGCATCGGGGGCGTAGGGTAGCACTTCCCGTTCAAAATAGCGGTCAATGTCCTGCACCAGCGGCACATTCTCCGTGTCCCGCAGGGCGGGGTCTGCCACGGGCTTGCCCTTTTTCAGCACGATCTCCCCCTGCTCGTCCCGCAGGGGCCGCTCCACCACGATTTTGTTGTAGCCGAACTCCTCTGAACCGAACACCTTGCTTTCGCAGTACACGCCGCCCTTTTCGCCGTACACAGCGCCGTCCCGGTACTCGCCGTAAGCCCGGACGATCAGCCCCCGGCACAGGTCGGTGATGTCGTTGCGCTTGGTGCCGATGTTTTTCCGCCGGGGCTCGCAGCAGTGGGAGGCATCGATCAGCTGTACCTTCCCGGCTCGGTAGTCGGGCTTGTCCTTGGACAGCACCCAGATATAGGTGCTGATTCCTGTGTTCATGAATTGGTCGGTGGAGAGTTGGATAATAGCGTCCAGCCAGTCATTTTCCAGGATGTACTGCCGGATGCAGGAAGGGCCGCTGCCAGCGTCCCCGGAGAACAGCGGGGAACCATTCTGAATGATGGCCATTTTGCCATTCTGGGCCAGTTTGGACAAACCGTTCAGAAGAAAAAGCTGCTGGCCGTCGCTGATCTTGGGCAAGCCCGGGGCAAAGCGGCCCAGTTCACCCAGCGCCGCCTCCGCTTCCACGGCCTTCTGTTCCCTTTTCCAGTCGATGCCAAAAGGTGGATTGGAGATGCAGTACTGGAAGGTAAACCCCTTAAACTGGTCATCAGAGAGGGTGTCCCCAAACCGCATATTGTTGGGGTCGCCACCCCGGATCATCATATCGGCCTTGGCAATGGCATAGGTGGCTGGGTTCAGCTCCTGGCCAAAGCAGGTTACCTCAATCTCGGAATTGAGATCGTGGATGCGTTCCTCCATGCAGGAGAGCATCTGGGAGGTCCCCATCGCCATGTCGTAGACGGTGACATTGCCGGCCTGGCTCAAATCGGCGTCGGACAGGAGAATGTCGGTCATCAGGTAAATGATGTCCCGGCTGGTAAAATGGGCCCCGGCCTCCTCGTCGTAGGACTCGGAGAAGCGCTTCACCAAATCCTCAAAAATATAGCCGCAGTCCACTGCGCTGATCTTGTCCGGACCCAGGTAGCCTTTCGGGGAGGCAAACTCCTTGATGACCAGGTAGAGGGAGTTGCAGTCCACCATCCGCTTGATGATGTTGTCGAAATCAAACTTGGCAAGGACATCCTGAACGTTAGAGGAGAACCCGGCGAGGTAGTCTCGGAAGTTGGACTCAATGTTGTCCGGGTCGGCCAGCAGCAGATCAAAGGTGAACTTGCTGGTGTTGTAAAACTGATAGCCGGACGCACGGGTGAGAAAACCGTCGATGACCGCCAGCTTCTTCACCTTCTGATATTGCTCCTGAACGGCGGAATGGGTGGGCAGCAGGCAGTCATGGAACCGCTTTACCACCGTCATAGGGAGGATCACAAGTCCGTACTCATGGGGCTTGAAATATCCCAAAAGGGCGTTGGCGATGTTCCAGATAACCGTGGCCTTTTCCTGGATATTGACACCCACCTGGGTAATTTTGTCGTTGCTCATGCTTATACCCTCCCATGATCTTACACAATTCGTCTCATTATATCAGCTTTGGGCATCTTCGGCAATAAAAGCGCCCCAGTTCTCCTCAACAATTTCCGGTATACACAAAAGAAAGATACTCCCTCGCCACATCCGCCAGCCGATATACCCGATCCACCGGCGTGGGCGGTTTGTCTAACATCCGATATCTTGGGAAGAACCGGGACAGGTGCAGCGGGATATCCCGGTCCACCGACGACAGCCAGCGCGCTAGTGCCTTGATTTCTTCCGCGCTGTCATTTTTTCCGGGGACCAACAATGTAGTCACCTCCACATGGCACCGATCCGACGCCAGGGAGATGGACCGCTTCACCGTCTCCAAATCCCCGCCCAGCCTCTGGTACCACTCCGGGGTAAAGCCCTTCAGGTCGATGTTTGCGGCGTCGATGAGCGGGAGCAGCGCCCGCCAGGGGGCCTCCTCAATGGTGCCGTTGGTGACCAGCAGGTTGACCATATCCCGCTCATGGACCAGAGCGGCGCAGTCCCGGACGTACTCATAGCCCACAAGCGGCTCGTTGTAGGTGTAGGCCACTCCAATATTTCCATGGCACTGTAGCTCCAGAGCCTTGTCCGCCAGGGCCTCCGGGGAGAGCTCCACCGTCTCAAGTTCCCCCTCTGCGGCCATGGAAATCTCGTGGTTCTGGCAGAAGGGACAGCGTAGATTACACCCGAAGCTGCCCACAGACAGGATCAGGCTGCCGGGATGAAACCGCCGCAGGGGTTTCTTTTCAATGGGGTCCAGGGCCAAGCTGGTCAGCTTGCCGTAGTTCAGTGGGACGATCTCGCCATCCCGGCAGGCTCTGGCCCGGCAAAGGCCGGTCTGTCCCTCGGACAGGCCGCAGTGGTGAAAACACAGCTTGCAGATCATAAGTGCCGCACCACCTCAAACCGCTCCAGGGTATACTTCTCCCGGGAACTGATGCCGCCCTTCTGCCGGGCGATGTCAATCTGCCGCTCCACCGTGTCCACTCCCTCCAGGTCGGGCAGCAGCAAACCCCGGCGGCTGCCGCAGGAGACAATCACGCCGTACCTTTTCACATCCAGCTCCGCCGGGGAGGAGATGGGCTCCGGCTGGCCCAGCACATCCACGCTGTACTCCAAACTGTCCAGCTCCGACACCGTCACCGGCGGGAAGCGGGGGTCTCGGGCGCAGGCGGAGACAGCGTTCTGTACAATCTCCCAAGCCACGCTTTCCGTGGTGGGCCCGGTGGTGCCGATGCAGCCTCGGAGCTGGCCGTGGGCGTGGAGGGAGACAAAGGCCCCCGCAGCCTGCTCGGTCATTTCGTCGGGCAAGCCATCCGGTAAACGTTCCAGTCGCTCTCCTGTTTTCACAAAGGTCTCCAAGGACAACCGGGCCAATTTGACCCAGGGGTCCTCGGAGGCCTTTTTCTCCGCCAGCCGGGCCTGCTCCATCGCCTCACACAATTCTCCAAACCGGCGGCCCTCGTCCGGGCCGGTGACAGTGAACGTGGCCACCCCGTAGCCCACGCCGGTGACATCCTCATAGCTGAGGAGCTTCGCCTCCACCGCCAGCCCGTCCAGCGCGCCGGCCATGATCTGGAAGGAGCGCAGACCGCACTCCGCCGCCTGTTCGCAGAGGGCAGGGTCCATGGTCAGAAAGCGCAGGAAGTCCCCGACGGCCATGGCCTCGGTAATCTGTCGGTCGAACTCCGGCCCCTCCGGGGCGAAGCCATAGGGGCCGTCGTCCCTCAGCTTGTGGGACAGGTCGCCGCTGGCGATGAACACCGCACGACGGTCCAAGCTCTCCACAGCCTGAGCGATGCACTGTCCCAGCCGGTAGTGGTCCATTGGAGAGAAGCCGGACAGGCCGATGCGGAGGATAGGGCAGTCCACTCCGGCCTCCCGCAAAAAGTACAATGGCACAAAGGTCCCGTGGTCCAGGTACGGCTCCCGCTGTCCCAGCGTCCCGACCTGGAGGCCGGCGGACTCCCCCCGGCGGATAATCTCGTCCCGCAGCGGGGCGTCATATTCCACGACCAGCTTTGCTTCGGATGCGCCGAAGGCGGACAGATCACCAGTGGCACCCCGGTCCGGGGAGATGTGGAAGTAGTTGGCGTACATAATCTGGTGGGGAGAGGTGGTGATGAGCACCTCCGGTTCCCAGGCCGCTACTTGCTTTGCGGCAGTCCGATAAGCGTCGATGGTGGCCCGTACCTCCTGCTCCCGCCCACATCCCACCGTGGGGATGATCAGCGGCGGGTGGGGAACGATGACCGCACCAAGAATAGACATATCGATTCCTCCTTACTCATTTTGTGCTGCACCTGTGTCTACAAAGATAGAGGTTGCGCTCATTGACGGTTTAATTTCTCCCGCAGCTGCTCGACGATCTGCGCTTTCAGCGCCGCATCGACCTTCGGTGTAATCTGTTCAATCGCGGCGTCCCGGTCAGCTGCCGCCTGAGCCGCCCAGGCATTGAAATCTTCACGGCTCATGGTTCCTTTCATCACACGGGCGTAGTATTTTTTATACGCCCGTTTATAAATTTTCCAGGTGTCCTCGTCCTGGATCTTTTTCTCGAAGACCATCCGCGCCCCGGCCTCCCGGCAGGTCCTGTTCTCCTCTCCAGGAGCGATCCGCTCGCAGTACATCGTTCGGTTTCCCTGCTCGTGGAGGAACCAGCGCCCGCACAGACGGCATTGGCGCGGCGCGTTGCCGTGCTCGATAGCCTTCCCCAATTCCACATAGAGAAAATCGCGCAGAGAAGAAAACACATACCGTTCCGCCAGAACCCCAGTGCCGTCCTCGATAGGATGAAAAGCAAAGCACATGGAACAAGCGACCGCCTGCTTTTCCGGCCAGAGAAACAGCGCCGCGTCTATCTCCCGCCCTCTCACGTAAGGCTTGAGGTGGCCGCCAAAGGTCTGGAGCTGACGCTCCAAATCCCGAAGCAGCGAAATGCCCTCATTGGCGGCTTCCGTGATGTCCCCATCTATAAAGAACGCGGTAACAGCGGCGCCGTATTTAAACGGCCCCTGATCTTCAATCCAATATCCAGCACTACAGAAATCCACAGTCATCGGAAAAGTCAGTTTTGGAAAGTCCATTGTAACACCTCTGGAAGTAGATTATATTTTAAAAATATCTATTGACAATTTTATTCATGCGTGTTACTATGACAGCGTTCACAAATAGACTATACCACACTTTCAGAAATAGTCAACCAAAATCCGCACCTCGACAACTGGATATCCCCACCCTCTCTGAAGGAAACAGCGCCAGGGCCTCTGCAAAGCCGCGGCTCTGTGGGAAGAGGAGGAGCAGGACGGTGTAAGGTGCGTGGCCAACAACATTACAGAAAGGGAACTGGTGCTGGGGCGGAAAGGCACGGGGCGCGGTTCGGTCTATGGAGCAGTTTTGATGTTCCATAAAAATCCCTCCTTCCGCCCATTTTATGTTGGGAGGAAGAAAGAAGTGCGGGAAGGACTGCGGTGGTGGTATTCTGGTGTTGTATCAGCACCGTGCAGGAAAATCCTGCCCGACACTCTTCCGTCCTTTCCAGTCATTTCCCGTGTGGGTCAACTTGTGGGTCGGCCCGAAGCGCCCAAAATAAATCTCACAAAAAAGTTGCAAAAAACAGAGAAAACCCGCCGAAACCATGCGGTTTCGGCGGGCTAATGGTGGAGACTACTGGACTCGAACCAGTGGCCTCATGCGTGTGAAGCATGCGCTCTAACCAGCTGAGCTAAGCCTCCGATGAAAGAAACAAAAGAGAGGGGGGCGGTGGTATCCCAAAAGACGCCGAAAAGGACGACGTCTTATGGGATGGTGACCCGTACGGGATTCGAACCCATGTTACAGCCGTGAAAGGGCCGTGTCTTAACCACTTGACCAACGGGCCATCGTCGAAGAAACTCGCTCCATTCCGTTCCTGCCTTTGGCGAGAACTCCTTATCCGCTCCTTCCTTCTCCTCCTACATCAAAAATCTACTGATTTTTGGTGATTTTAGAACGAAGGACGGGGACAGGGCTTCCATGAAGCGCCGTACGGCGCTTCATGGAAAGCTGGTAGCGGCACCTGGATTTGAACCGGGGACACTGCGGGTATGAACCGCATGCTCTAGCCAACTGAGCTATGCCGCCATGTCTGCCGCCCGTAACGGACAAATGATACTATAGCAGATGCCCCTTGGTTTTGTCAAGCCTTTCCTTGATTTTTCTTCAAAATTTTCTACAGAGTCCGGCGGACTTCGCCAGGGAGAAATATTTTTGAGCTTCCCCCCTTGACTCTCCCCCCAGGGGAGGGCTTATGCTGTCCTTGAGCTCAAGATTCACAACGTTGTGGAGGAACTGTTATGCTGAAAATCGGCGAATTTTCCAGGCTCTCCAGAGTCAGCATCCGCGCCCTGCGCCGTTACGACGAGGCCGGACTTTTGGTTCCGGCCTCCATTGACCCCTTCACTGGCTACCGCTATTACAGCGAACGCCAGCTTCCCTCCGCCAACCGCATCCGGGCTCTCCGGGACATGGGCTTCCCCCTAGCCGCTGTCCGGGAGGTACTGGGCTGCTACGATGATCCCGGGGCGCTGGAGCGCTGCCTGATTTTACAGCAGGCGTCGGCGCGGGAGGCGATGGAAGAGGCGGAGCGGCGGCTGCGCCTGCTGGATACAGCCTTAGAACGCCTCAGAAAGGATGAAAGCAAGATGAGATACGATGTGACAGTTAAAACCCTGCCGGAGCGGCAGGTGGCCAGCGTGCGGAAGATTATCCCCAATTACGACAGGGAAGGGGACCTGTGGCACATCTACTGCCAGGAAACCGCCCGGATGAACATCCAAGACGGGGACCCGGTGCTTTGTACCGCTATGTACTATGACGGCGAATTTAAGGAGCAGGACGTGGATGTAGAAATCCAGAAAAATGTGGTGGGGACCTACTCCGACACGGAGCACGTGAAGTTCAAAACCGTCCCGGCGGTACAAGTGGCCTCCGCCACCTTCCGGGGAAGCTATGATCAGATTTCCGCTGTGAACGAGGCTGTGACCGCCTGGGTGGAGGACAACGGCTGGGCTTTCGACGGGTTGTTCTTCAACATCTACCATGTCAGTCCCCACGAGACACGGAATCCCGACGAGTTCGTCACCGAGGTTTGCTACCCCGTGAAGCGGAGGTGACAGACAGCCCCGGCGGAAATCCGCCGGGGCTGTTTCCTTACCGGATAAACTGAATATTTGCATCCACATTGCCGCCGATGCCGGCGACGGAGCACTTGCTGGAGAACTGCCAGTAATCCGGCTGATAGTAGAGGGTGGGGCACAGCTTTTCAGAAGAATCGCTCTTATACTCAGGATACCAGCAGAGATACGGAGCGATGGCGCCTTGGTCATATTTTGTGTAGGCAACATAAGAACTTTGATAGATCATGGGCGTGTACCCTGCTTCCTGGATGCGCTTGCAGAAGGCGATGGCACAGGCAGTGGCCATCTCCGGCGCAATGCCATAAACCCGGTAAGAAGAGTTGCCCATTTCCCAGTCATAGGCCACAGGGCCGTTGATCTGCAGGCCCTGAAGGCACTGGATGACGAACTCCGCCTCTTCAATTGCCTCCTCCACGGTAATGGCCTGGGCAAAGAAATATACGCCTGTTTCAATTCCCGCAGCCATAGCGCCTTGGATATTCTGGCGGTAGAAGGCATCCTCGGCAATTTTGCCGGAAGAATAGCCCCGGAGGCCGACTCGGATGAAAGCAAATTCCACGCCGTCATTTCGAACAGCCTGCCAGTCGATGGTTTCGTTCTCGCTGGCCCGGTTCTGATAGGCGGAGACATCTATGCCAAAGCGGGTGCGGAACTGAGAACCTATGTAGGCCAGCCGGTCCGGATGGTCTGCAGCCCAGATAAAGTCCCCGTGCTGAAGGCGGCTCCGCTCCCTGCCTGCGTAAACAGGGATTTGCCGTTCGTCGTATTGAAAGGTTTCTCCGGTGAGCACGCCGGGAGTATAGACTTCCATGGGCTGAATGCCGGGACCGGCAGGTTGTGCCGGTTCATTGGGCGTATTGGAAGAGACGGGAGGGGGCGTTACAACAATGCCCCAGTCAAAATCCTCTCCGGAGCTTGGGGTTCCGGGCTGCTCCGGCGGGGCGGGCTGCTCCGGCACAACGGGGAGAGGTTCTCCGGAGGGGTGGGTGATCTGAGGCGTAATGGAGCTGAAATTACGAATCTCCCCGGAAACTGTTACATTGTCCAATGTGACGGTTCCGGTGACACCTGGAGCGATGAGCAGGTCCCCGGAAACGGTCATGTTGGACAGCGCAGCACCTCCGGCAGCGTTGATGAGGAGGGTTCCCTCCACGTCGTTGGAGTAGTTTTCGCTGTTTTGAATCAGTACCTGTATCATGTTGTTCAAAAGGTTTACCAATTCCGCCCGGGTCAGGGGTTCCGTAGGGCGGAAACTGTCCTCCACCGCGTCGGTAATCCAGCCACGGGCAGTGAGCTCCGCGATGTAGGGCCGGGCGTAATTTGCGATCTGCGCCTCATCGTGGTATGTAAGGGCATGGTCCGTACCGCCCAGCTGGAAGGCCCGGGCCACCATGGTCATAGCCTGCTGGCGGGTGATGCTGTCCCCCGGCAGGGCTTTGCCTTCGCTGCCCAGGTAAACCCCTGCGGCGTTGAGCTTTAAAATAGAGTCCTCCCAGCGGTTTCCTTTAGTGTCGGAGAAGGTTCCGGAGGGGGCGGCGGCCTGGAACTGAAGGAAACGGTCCAGGATTCCGGCAAAGGCTCCCCTGGTGATGGAGTCGTCAGGCCGGAAGGAACCGTCGTCGTACCCTTGGAGTACTCCGTATTCTTGGCTCCACTTGTTGACGGCGGTTTCAGCCCAGTGACCGGCCGTGTCGGTGAAAGCCATGGCTGGGGTGAGGAGCAGGGCCCCGGCGAGAAGGCCGGAGAGGATGCGTTTGGGCAGTCGAATTTGACGCATAGTGGTTTCCTTTCGTCGGTTTTTGTCGAAACGGTATGTAAAAAAAGCCCGCCGCCCGCCGGGGCCGCGGCAGTGGTCCGCGCTGACAATTATTTATTATATAGGAAATCTGCCTCCCGGTCAATATTTTGGGTTGGATTTCCAGAAATAACATATGCTTGCGTTTTCCGCGAAACCTGATAAACTGATTTCAGAAAGGGTGGTGAGCATGGCTTTTGATTTTAAGAAGGAGTTTAGGGAGTTCTATTTGCCTAAGGGAAAACCGGAGGTCGTGACGGTGCCGGAGATGAACTATATCGCCGTGAAGGGTAGGGGAGATCCCAATCAGGAGGGCGGGGCCTACCAGCAGGCTATGGGTGTGTTGTACGCCGTGGCCTACACGCTGAAAATGAGCTATAAGAGCGACTACCACATTGAGGGGTTTTTTGAGTATGTGGTCCCGCCCCTGGAGGGTTTCTGGCGGCAAGAGGGGGGAGGCGGCATTGATTACAGAAATAAGGACGGCTTCCTCTGGACCTCCGCCATCCGTCTCCCGGACTTTGTGACGCGGAAAGATTTTTCCTGGGCGGTGGAAACCGCCTCCCGGAAGAAGGGCCTGGATTGCTCCGCCGCCGAGTTCTTGACGGTGGACGAAGGCGTCTGTGTTCAGATCATGCACCTGGGTTCCTTTGACTCCGAGCCGGAGTCAGTGGCGAAGATGGATGCTTTTATCCAGGAGCAGGGCTACGCCAACGATCTGAGCGAGTCCCGGCAGCACCATGAGATCTACCTATCCGATGCTCGGAGGGTCCCGCCGGAGAAATGGAAAACCGTCATCCGGCACCCAATCGTCAGAACTAACTGCACTCCGTAATACCCGTCCTGTGGACAGGTTTTACGCCGTTCCGTTTGTTCTTCCTCTCCCCACGAAAACCGTTTCGCTTACGTTTCGCGGGGGCCTTGAAAGAAGCCTCCCCGCCGTGTGACGGGGAGGCGGTTTTCATTGGTATTCGAATTTTACCCGCAGACACTTTCGGGGCTGGAGGGGCCCGGCGGGCTCCTCCCGGGCGATGGAATCTCCCCGGAACACCGACAGGGCCAGGCCGATGAGGGCCATGTCCACCACCGTCTGGAAGTTCCCCACCACCAGGGGCAGGCTGGCGGAGAACAGCACAAAGCCGAAATTCAGCGCCGCGCTGAACAGCATCTGAAGTCCCAAAGTCAGGACCACCGCCAGGACCACGAAGCGTCCCGGCAGATAGCTCTGCCGCAGACCCTTCACCAGCAGCCAGAGGAGCAAAACCCCCAGCGCCGCCAGCAGGACCAGCAGGGGGACCCAGCCCCAGGCCACCGCCATGGAGGCAGGGAGGAAGTCGTGAGAGAAGTCGATGGGCCGCATCTCCTGGCCCCCGCCGAAGACCCGCGCCCCCGCGTTGACCGACAGGGCGGCCTCGCCGCTGATGGACCGCAGAGGGGGGACGTCCTTCCAGAATGTGTTCAGCATCCAGCCCATGTAGCCCGGGCCCTCCTTCGCCAGCTCCGGCCGGAGAGCAATCAGAACCCGAAGCAGGAAGGAATTGAGATACTTGAAAAAGAGGAGGGCCAGGAGGCCGAGAACGACGGCCAGGACCGCAACGACGCTTTTCCGTTTGCCGATGCCGAACCAGTCCCGTCCCGCCGCGTAGAGCGTCAGCACCAGGCCGGAGAACAGCAGCACCGAAAGACCCGACATGGCGGGAACAACGGCGCAGCCCGCCGCCAGGGGAACGCCGCCCAAGATGGTCAGGAGAAGCCCCCTCCAGCCCCTGCCCCGGAATGTATAGAGCCAGAGGGTATAGACGAGTGGATAAAATGTTGTTGTAAGTGAAGTGAGATAAAAAGGATGCAGAACTGTATTGAGCAGGACCGGTAGCACCAGCACTGCGATGTACACGGCCCGGCCATGCCGGACCAGCCGGGAGACGTCGAGAAAATACGTGCCCAGCATCAGCGCCGTGCCCAGCCCCAGGGTGGCCAGGGAGGCCAGGGCTTTCACCATCACTTGTTCCCTGCTGGGATAGGGACTCGCCTGGAGAAACGCCACCCGCAGGACCGCTCCGATTACCGCCAGAGCTATCGTCAATCCCAGCAGTCCCCATTGGGGCCGGGGCCTATGTACCCGGTCCAGCTCCGTGCCCACGGTCACCGGGTCCCCCATGTCCTCCACCGCCAGCCGCTCCGCCTCCTCCGGGGACTTCCCCTCCTTGAGGAAATCATCCCGCTGGTCCTCCAGGTGCCGCTCCAGCTCCCGGACCAGGACGGGCCGGGCCCGCTTCCAGCGGATCTGCCCCTGCACCGTTTCCAAGTAGGCTTGTATCGTTTTATGCTCCGGCAAGGCAAGCGCCCCCCTTCAGCACCCGGCCCACGGCCCGGGCGTAGGCGTTCCAGGCGCCCTCCTTCTCCCGGAGGGCATCCCGGCCCTGTTTCGTCAGGTGGTAGTACCGCCGGGATTTGCCGGACTCCGCCGTCCGCTCATAGGCGGTGACCAAGCCCTTTTCCTCCAGAGAATGGAGGAGGGGATAGAGGGTCCCCGCCTTGAGACGGAAGGCGTCCTCGCTCCTCTGCCGCAGCTCGCTTATCATCTGGTAGCCGTACAGGTCCCCGTCCTCCAGCAGCTTCAGCACCAGCAGGGACATGCTCCCGCTGACCAGGCTCTTTTCCAGTTCCATACAACGCCTCCTGATAGATAGATTACCGATATATCTGTATGCGCATTATATATCGGAAATCTATCTATGTCAAGAGGGAGAGCTGGAAATTTTTTGTGGCATCTTCCTAAATCCGGCAAGGAAAGGTTGACGAAATGCCCATAGGGGCGGTATAATAACCTAATTTATTATAACATAGGAAACGGGAGGACCGGCTATGTGGATTGCGGACAGATGGGAGGACTATGAGCTGCTGGACTGCGGCGGCGGGGAGCGCCTGGAGCGCTGGGACCGCCAGGTCCTGGTCCGTCCGGACCCCCAGGCTATCTGGGAGACGCCCAGGGAGCATCCGGCCTGGAGGAAGGCCGGGGGGCGCTATCTCCGCTCCTCTACCGGCGGGGGGCACTGGGAGAAAAAGGCCCTGCCGGAGAGCTGGAAAATCCGCTACCGGGATCTGACCTTCCAGGTGAAGCCCATGAACTTCAAGCACACGGGTCTATTCCCGGAACAGGCGGTGAACTGGGACTTTTGCGCGGAGAAGATCCAGAACGCCGGGCGGCCTGTTCGGGTATTGAACCTCTTCGCCTACACCGGTGGGGCCACTGTGGCCTGCGCCAGGGCCGGGGCCAGCGTCTGCCACGTGGATGCCGCCAAGGGCATGGTGGCCTGGGCCCGGGAGAACGCGAAGCTCTCCGGCCTGTCTGAGGCCCCCATCCGCTGGATTGTGGATGACTGCGCCAAGTTCGTGGAACGGGAAATTCGCCGGGGGAAGACCTACGACGCCATTATTATGGACCCCCCCAGCTACGGCCGTGGTCCCGGGGGCGAGGTGTGGAAGCTGGAGGAGAACCTGTACCCCTTTGTGAAGCTCTGCGCCGGGGTGCTGTCGGACAAGCCTCTGTTCGTGCTCATCAACTCCTACACCACGGGTTTGGCTCCGTCGGTGCTGGGCTATCTTTTGAACCTCCTGGTGAAGGAGAAGTACGGTGGAAAATGTACCTGGGACGAGCTGGGCCTTCCGGTGACACAGACTGGCCTGGCCCTGCCCTGCGGGGCTACAGGCCGGTGGTCCTCCTTTTCTTGAAAGATTTGGGGCCTCTTAGCGGCTCTGACGCTTAGAGGGCCCGTACACCCTTTAGGGTGAAAGTAGGCAAAAGAACTTTAGCGCGCTCTGGCAGTCTGGTGATGGACCAGGCTGAAGCGACGGCAACGCAGAAGGTGGGAAAAGAATGCCAACCATGATCCAAACCGAAAGCCTCCGCTTCGCCTACCCGGCGGACGAGGGGCAGAAGCCGGTGTACGCCCTCCGGGGTGTGGACCTGACCATTGAGAAGGGCAGCTTTGTGGTGATTCTGGGCCACAACGGCTCCGGGAAGTCCACCCTGGCCAAGACCTTTAACGCCGTGCTCCTCCCTGCCGGGGGAAAGGTGTATGTGGAGGGCATGGACACCCTGGATCAAGAGCTCCTCTTAGCCATACGCCAGCGAGTGGGCATGGTGTTCCAGAACCCGGATAACCAGATTGTCGCCAACGTCGTCGAGGAAGATGTGGCTTTCGCCCCGGAGAACCTGGGCGTGCCCACGGAGGAAATTCGCCGCCGGGTGGACGCAGCCTTGAAGGCCGTAGGCATGGATGAGTTTGTCACCCATGCGCCCCATCTTCTCTCCGGCGGGCAGAAGCAGCGCATCGCCATCGCCGGGGTCATCGCCATGGAACCCGCCTGCGTGGTGCTGGACGAGGCCACTGCCATGCTGGACCCCACGGGTAGGCGGGAGGTGCTGACCACTATCCACCGTTTAAATAAGGAAAAGGGCATTACCGTGATTTTGATCACCCACCACATGAACGAGGCAGAGGGGGCGGACCGGGTGGTGGTCATGAACGACGGCCGGGTGGACCTGGACGGGACGCCGGAGGAGGTGTTCAGCCAGGTGATCCGCCTCCGGCATCTGGGTTTGACGGTGCCGGACACCGTGGACCTGCTGGACCGTCTTCGGCAAAGGGGTTGGGATGTGCCTTTGGATGCCCTGAGCGCGGAGGACTGCGCCGCCGCCGTGGCGGGGGCTTTGAAGAAGGGATAGGAGGACCGGACTTGCCGATTTTAGAGATTAAAAACCTGACGCATACCTACGGGATCGGAACGCCCTTCCGGCGCAGCGCGGTGGAGGACGTCAGCTTTGCCGTGGAGCAGGGGGAATTCTTAGGCGTCATCGGTCACACCGGGTCTGGGAAGTCCACCCTAATACAGCACCTGAACGGCCTCTTAAAGCCCACGTCCGGGCAGATTTTGCTGGACGGCAGGGACATCTGGGCCGAGCCCAAGAAAATACGGAACATCCGCTTCCAGGTGGGGCTGGTGTTCCAGTACCCGGAGTACCAGCTCTTCGAGGAGACGGTCTATAAGGACATCTCGTTCGGCCCCAAGAACCAGGGGAAAACCGGGGATGAGCTGGACCACGCCGTCCGGGAGGCCGCCCGTCTGGTGGGCCTCCGGGATGAGCATTTGGGAAAATCTCCCTTCGAGCTCTCCGGCGGCCAGAAGCGCCGGGTGGCCCTGGCGGGAGTCCTGGCCATGGAGCCCAAAGTTCTAGTGCTGGACGAGCCCACGGCGGGTCTGGACCCGGCGGGCCGGGAAAACCTGATGGCCAACATCCGGGAGTACCACCGGAACAGAGGGACCACCATCATTTTAGTCAGCCACAGCATGGACGAGATCGCCCAGAATGTAGACCGTATCCTGGTGCTGAAATCCGCCCATATCCTCATGAGCGGGACCCCGGCGGAGGTCTTCACCCGGGCGGAGGAGCTCCTTTCCGCCGGGCTGGACGTGCCCCAAATCACCCGGGTGGCCATGGCCCTCCGGGACCGGGGTTTGCCCATTGATCCCGCTGTCTACACCGTGGAGGCCCTGGAGCGCCAGCTCCTGGACCTGAAAGGGGGCGGGGCCCCATGCTGAAGGATATCACCCTGGGCCAGTATTTCCCGGGAAATACCCCCGCCCACAAGCTGGACCCCCGGACGAAAATCCTGCTGGTGGTGCTGTATATCACGGCTTTGTTTACAGCCGGGAGCTTTCTGGCCTACGGCCTGATGGCGGTGGTGTTGGCGGCCTGTGTCCGTGTGTCCAAGGTGGGGCTTCGGGCCCTTGTGAAGGGTCTAAAGCCTGTGCTGTTCATCATCGTGTTCACCGGCATTTTGAACCTGTTTTTTACTCCTGGTGAGGGGGTCCTCTGGGCGTGGGGGCCGCTTCATATCACGGAGACGGGCCTCCGAAACGCGGCCTTTATGGTGCTGCGCATCATGCTCCTTATCATGGGGACCTTCCTCATGACTTATACCACCAGCCCCATCAGCCTTACCGACGGTTTGGAGCGGCTGCTGAACGGCTTAAAGCGCTTCCATGTCCCGGTCCACGAGCTAACTATGATTATGTCCATCGCCCTGCGGTTCATCCCCACGCTGATCGAGGAGACGGATAAAATTATGTCCGCTCAGAAAGCTCGGGGCGCGGACTTCGAGAGCGGAAATTTGAAGGAAAAGGCGAAGGCCCTGGTGCCGATCCTGGTGCCGTTGTTCATCAGCGCTTTCCGCCGGGCGGATGAGCTGGCCACGGCCATGGAGTGCCGCTGCTACCACGGCGGGGAGGGGCGAACGAAGCTCCATGTACTGCAATATGAGCGCCGGGACTATATTGCCCTGACTCTGGGTGTGCTGATCCTAGCGGGGGTTATTGCTCTGCGGACCTTTGGATTGTAAGGGGGGAACAAGCATGAACGGGAAGCGGGATTGGATGAAGTGTCTGACATTAGTTCTCTGCGCGGCGCTGCTGGGGCTGAACCTCTGGCTGCTCCGCCAGATATCGGACCTGCGCGCGCAGCTCAGCAATGTCAATGGGAATGTCAAGGTCTGGACAGAGGATATAAAGACCTATGTGGCGTCCCGTTTCTCCCAGATGGAGAGCGCGGAAAAGATGGTACAGGACTGGGACTATACTGTATCTTTGAATAAGGAGAGGCAAGGCTTGGACGCGGCGGTTACTGTGACGCTGAGAGAATGGGGAGAGGATACCGTCGTGGAGCTGCTGTGGACAAACGCAAGAGATGGCGGCCATGGTTCTGTCTCTATGTCCGGCAGAGGGGCCGGACGCTTTGCCGGTACTCTGGAGCTGCCCCTGGAGGGGGATCAGGAGTACATGCTGGAGGCGGTGATTCGAAGCGGTGGAACGGAGCGGCGGGAAGACTTGGGTTATCTCGGCGATACGTTGGAACTGCTGCCGGTCCAGTGCTACGGCTGGGGACTCAGCGGGCCGGATTATATCCGGGACAACGAACAAGACGGCACGTTGTCGGTGAAGAACTGCGAGGTGGAGCTGAGGGGCGACGGCAAAACCCCGCCTCAGCTCTCCGATCAGATGTTCCGCCTCCGGCGCAATGGCGAGATCGCGGCGGAAAAAACGGCTATGTTTGGGAATACCATAGATCAGTATACCTGCGAAGAATTGTCTGCGAAAGCCCGGATCGGAGACGAGTTTATCCTGTCCTTCTTCTGCCGGGATGCATCCGGCTTGGGCTATGAGTTTTTTCTGGATGGCTGGACGATCGGAGAGGGCGGCCTTGGGGAGCATCTCGCCCCTGGGGTGGACTGGCCTAAACTCACCTGGGACTAAGAACCTGTGTACATAGCTGTGGAACGTTGTCTGGGCGGCCTTCTTCCCGCTATACTGCGTCGTTTTTTCCTGCAATCCGTCAGGATGGCTGCGAAGATCTTCTTGTCCGGCGGGAAAAATCCGCGCTCATCCAGCACCCCCCGACTATGAATACAGATTCTAAGCGAAAAGGAGGCCGGAATGGACGGGAAGAAGAGCCGGATACAGATTTTGACGCTGGTCCTCTGCGCGGTGCTGCTGGGGCTGAACCTCTGGCAGCTCCGCCGGATTTTAAATCTGCAAAAGCAAACCCGCAGTGTCCCGGATACCGTCACGAACCAACTCGGCCTGCCGGAGGAACTCTCTGAACAACTGGAAGCGGCAAAGAAAACGCCGGACGTTGCCTGGGCGGAATGCGCCCGCATTGATCCGGCAGCCCGAACTATGACCCTCTGCATTTACTTGGAGCGCCTGAACGCAGGCGATACTTATTCCGTCAATGTCCGTTACGGCATGGACGGCCAATCCGGCGTGGCATCCCTGCACCGTCTCCCGGGCGGTGCGCTGGGCGGAGAATTCACCCTTCCGCTGGAGGCGGACGGCGGTCTTGAAATTGCTCAATCCGACGGAACCGTGCTGTTTCGCCGGGGCTGCCTGACAGACCTGCTGCCGGTACAGCTGGCCGCCTATCCTGACCTGCTGCTGGCGGAGGGAATGGCATATTTGCGGGAATGCCGGATTGAGCTGACAACTCCTCAGGGGGGCTGTGCAGAGGTTGCTGAGGTGGAGGGTCGGGTGGACTGGAACAGGGAAACCATTTTCGAGGGGACCTGCGGGGATATCTCTCAAGGGCTGGTAAAGCTGGAGCCCTGGACACATCCTTTTACGGAGGGGGATACGCTGGAATACCACTTCCTTTGTACCGACCGGTACGGCCTCCGGTATGATTTTACCCTGTTTAAAAGACCGGCCGAAGAACTGGAAGACGGTCCGGAGCGCTGCCGGCCTGTTCTCCTTTGGCCGGAGGAGTGAGGAGAGCCTATGCGCAACATTGCCTTGAAACTTACTTACAACGGCACTGCCTATCACGGCTGGCAGGTGCAGAAAAATGCCGTTTCCGTTTGCGAGACTCTGCAAAAGGCGATCTCCAAGGTATGCGGCGGGGAGAGTGTCCGCCTCACCGGCTGCGGCCGGACGGACGCTGGGGTCCACGCGGAGCGGTACGTGGCCAACTTCCGCACGGAGAGCCGCATCCCCATCGACCGGATGCCTTACGCCATCAACACCCATACTCCGGAGGACATTGCCGTCCGGGAGGCGGTGGAGGTTCCGGGGGACTTTAACGCTATCGGTTCCTGCGTCAAGAAAGAATACACCTATCGAATCTACAACTCCCGCTTCAAAAACCCCTTTTATGTGAACCGGGCCTATTTTTATCCGAAGCGGCTGGACGAGGACTTTTTGAACCGGGCGGCCCATATGTTTGTGGGGACCCATGATTTCCGGGCTGTTCGGTCGGTGGGTACGGAGACGAAAACTACAGTCCGCACGATCTATTGGTGCGACGTGGCACGGAGCGGGGACCTCTTGGAACTAAAGGTGTGCGCCGACGGTTTTTTGTACAACATGGTCCGGGCGATTACCGGCACGGTGCTCTACGCCGCTGAAGGAAAATTTGTCCCGGAAGATATCCCTGCTATTTTAGAGAGCGGGGACCGGACCTTGGCGGGGCCCACGGTGCCCCCCGGTGGATTGTACCTGACAAGAATTTGGTATGAGGATGAACGGCTGAATGACTGAGAAACATGAGGACAAATCCAAAGAAAGACGGCACCCGGTTCGCAGTTTTTTGAGTTTTCTCCTGATGCTGGCGGCGGTGCTTTTGGTAGTGTTCTTTGCGGCTTACCGAGACGGCACCGGCTTTGATGTCCTCCGGCGGTATCTCCATTACGGAAGAGCGGAACAGGTGGGAGGGGAGGCGGTTTACCACTATGAAGCTGCTTCCAAAAACCGCTTTGCCCTTCTTGGAGAAAACTTGGTAGTGTTGTCGGATGCTTCCCTGAGTGTGTTGGGCAGCGGGGGAGAAGAAATTTGGTCTGCCCCGGTCAATATGACGGCCCCAGCTCTGTCCTCCGGCGGCGGCAGGGCGGTGGCCTATGATGTTGGGGGAACGGCGCTGTATGTTGTGGACCAGACGGGCCTTTTGTTGGAGCTGACCGCTGACGAAGAGGAACCATACATATCCGCTACATTGAATAAGAACGGCGTGCTGGCGGTGACGGCCCAGAAGCACGGCTATAAAGGCAGTGTCAAAGTCTATGACCGGACTTTGGGAGCGGAGCAGGCTTTTGAGTTTAAATCCTCCCAGCGCTTTGTCCTGGATGGGTATGTACTGGGAGATACGCTGGCGGCGGTGACCCTGGGCCAGGAAAACGGCGTTTTTGTCAGTAACATCGTGCTTTATAAAATGCCGAAAGAGGAGCCGGAAGGGGATTACAGTGTCTCCGGAGGCTTGGTGGCGGCAATTGGGGAACAGGAAGGGCGGCTGGTGACGGTTTCCGATACTGCTTTGACATTTGCCAATGCCGGTGGTGAGACAATTGGAACCTACGCTTACAGCGGCTCTTATCTCCGGGAGTATGATCTGGGAGGTACGGGTTTTGTGGCGCTGCTGCTGAACCGTTACCGCTCCGGCAGTGTCGGACGGCTGGTTACTGTGGATCAGAAGGGGGAAGAGATAGGCTCTCTGGATATTCGGGAGGAGGTTTTGAGCCTGTCTGCCTCTGGCCGGTATCTTGCGCTGCTTTATGCGGACCATCTGACGGTATATAATCAGGACCTTCAGCCTTACGCCACCCTCCGGGGAACAGGGGATGCCAGGGATGCCCTGATGCGCCCCGACGGTTCGGTGCTGCTGCTGTCCGCCAATTCCGCCAGCCTGTTTTTACCTTGACTGCATGAAAATAAGCGGCGTGTTCACAAAACGTTTACAGGGGAAGAGGTAGGAAAGTTTGACGACACCTGTTATAATAGATGCTATCGCCGTGGCGGTGCTGGCGGGATTTTCGGTTTGGGGAGCTTGGAAGGGCTTGCTTCGGACCCTGGCCGGCCTGCTGGTGCTGGCACTGTCCCTGGCGGGGGCGGGAATGATCGCTTCGGCCCTGTCAGCCCCGGCGGCAAAGCTCATCGCCCCGGTCATTGAAAGGCGGATCGAAACCCGCCTGGAAGAAGCCGTTCAGGAACAGCTCCCGGGGAGCGCCCAGGAGGAAGCTCTGCCCCTGACGGAACTGCTGGATCTTCTGGGCGTGGATCAAGCCCGGCGGGATGCCCTGGTGTCCCGGACAGAGAAGAGCGTCCGGGACACCGGCGCCTCCCTGGCGGCCGCTTTGGTGGAAAGTTTGGCCCAATCTGTGCTCTATGGCGTATTGTACATGCTTTCCTTTGTTCTGCTGACCTTGGCGCTGCACCTTCTGGTGCGGATGCTGGACACGGTGTTGAAACTGCCGGGCCTCCACGGGCTGAACGCCGTAGGAGGCGGCTTGGTTGGTTTGGCGGAGGGGGCTTTGCTGCTGTTTCTGGCGGTATGGGTGCTGCGTCTGGTGGGGGTTTCTTTCAACGGACAGGAAGACAGCCAGATTTTCCGGTTTTTTACGACCCATACACCCCTGGATGCTTTGGAGTTTCTGGGGATATAAAGATTTCCCCGGTTTGGCCGGGGGGCCTTCATGAGGCCCGATATCAAATGATCAGCGCCTGCGGGCGCGTGGAGGTTTAAAAGGTATGCAGCCGACACTTTGTTCCAGATGCAAGAAAAACGTCGCCGTAGTGTTCATTTCTAAGCTGGACGGCGAAAAGACCATCAACGAGGGCCTGTGCCTGAAATGTGCCAAGGAGCTGGGGCTTCCCCAGGTGGATGACATGATGAAGCGCATGGGTATTTCCGACGAGGATCTGGAAACCCTGAACAGCGAAATGATGCAGGCCATGAACGGTGTGGAAAACATGGAAGACCTGCCCGGTGGAGAGGAGAGCGAAGAGGAGGAAGAGGGCAAAACCGCCACTTTTCCCTTCTTGAACCGCCTGTTCTCCGGCAGCGAGTCCTCCAAGGAGAGTGCGGAGGAGGGCCGGAGCGAGCGGCGGGAAAAGAAAGATTCTCCTAAGAATGCCAAGCGCAAGTACCTGGAGAACTACTGTATCTCCCTGACCCAGAAGGCCAAAGACGGCAAGTTGGATCCGGTGATCGGCCGGGTGGAGGAGATTGAGCGGGTGGTCCAGATTCTGAACCGCCGGCAGAAGAACAATCCGTGCCTGATCGGCGAACCCGGCGTAGGCAAGACCGCCATCGCCGAGGGGCTGGCCCAGCGTATCGCGGAGGGCAGCGTACCCTTTAAGCTCCGGGAGAAGGAGGTCTATCTTCTGGATTTGACGGCACTGGTGGCCGGCACCCAGTTCCGGGGCCAGTTTGAGAGCCGGATGAAGGGCCTCATCGACGAGGTGAAACGTCTGGGGAATATTGTTCTAATGATTGATGAGGTTCACAATCTGGTAGGAGCGGGAGATGCCGAAGGCAGCATGAACGCCGCCAACATCCTGAAACCCGCCCTTTCCCGGGGGGAAATTCAGGTTATCGGTGCGACGACCTTCAACGAATACCGTAAGCACATTGAAAAGGACTCCGCCTTGGAGCGGCGCTTTCAGCCGGTGACGGTGAATGAACCGTCAATAGAGGACTCCATCAAAATCTTGAAGGGCCTGGCGCCCAAGTATGAGGAGTTCCACGGTGTAAAGCTGACGGAAGGCATCCTCCGTCAGGCGGTGCTCCTCAGTGAACGCTACATCACGGACCGCTTCCTGCCGGACAAGGCCATCGATCTTATTGACGAGGCCAGCAGTGACCTGAACCTAAAAGACCCGGATATTTCCAGGCGGATGCAGATTCAGCGGGAAATAGACGACTATGCCAAGGAGCGGACCATGCTGGAGGAGAAGGAGGAGAAGTCCGAGGAGGACTATGCCCGCATGGCGGAGCTGAAAAGCCGGGACCTCCAGCTCTCCACGGAGCTCAGCGTCATCGATGAGAAGGGTCAGCCCCAGCTGACCATGGAGAATCTGGCCCACGTCATTGAGCTGTGGACCAAGATTCCCGCCTCCCGCATTCGGGAGCAGGAGTTCCAACGTTTGAGCCAGCTTGAGGAGCGCCTGAAAGACCATATCATTGGCCAGGATGAGGCCATCGCGGCTGTCTCCTCCGCTGTTCGCCGGAACCGGGTGGGCATCTCCCCCAAGCACAAGCCGGTAAGCTTCATTTTTGTAGGCTCCACCGGTGTAGGGAAAACGGAGCTGGTGAAGCAGCTGGCCACGGACCTTTTCAACACCCCCGACGCCCTGATTCGCTTGGATATGTCGGAGTTTATGGAAAAGCACTCCGTCTCCCGGATCGTGGGCTCCCCACCGGGTTACGTAGGCTATGACGAGGCGGGGCAGCTGACAGAGAAGATTCGCCGGAAACCTTACGCCGTTATCCTGTTTGACGAGATTGAGAAGGCCCACCCCGATGTGCTGAACGTGTTGCTGCAAATTCTGGACGATGGAGAGATCACCGATGCCCATGGCCGGAAGGTGAACTTTGAAAATACCATCATTGTTATGACCTCCAACGCTGGAAGCGCCACCAAGGAGGGGACGGTGGGCTTTGACCGGAGTTTCAGCCAGCAGGACAGCGAGAAAGCCATGAAGGCCCTTCAGCAGTTCCTTCGCCCCGAGTTCATCAACCGGGTGGATGCGGTCATCACGTTTAACCGCCTCTCCGAGAAGGACTTCCAGTCCATCGCCCGGATCATGCTGGACGAGCTGCGGGACTCCTTGAAGGAGAAGGGCATCACCTTCACTTATGACGCTACCCTGGTAGATTTCCTGACAAAGAAGTCCTACTCCCGGACCTACGGAGCCAGAAATCTCCGCCGGACCATCCAGAAGGAGTTGGAGGACCCCATGGCGACGAAAATCATCAACAGCTACGAGGAGCCTATTATCGGAATCAATGCCGCCGCAGAGGGAGAGAGGGTCTGCCTGCGTACAATTTGACGCCAAGGCGCCGCTTATTAATATAAATAAGGAGGGAGGGCCTTATGCTCTTCCGGAAAGACATTGATCCCCGCTGTGCCTACTGCAAGCGGGGCCAGCAGCTGAACGAGAGAGAAGTGGCCTGTGTAAAGCGGGGCGTGGTGCCGGTGGAACATTCCTGCCGGTCCTTCCGCTATGATCCGCTGAAGCGCGTCCCCCCCCGTCCGGCGGCGCTGGACACGAAGAAGCTTAGTGAAGAGGATTTTTCCCTGTGAGATTGGAGGAATTCCCATGGAAGTGAAACAGATCTACGAGCTATGCTACAGCGCTACCGGCGTGACGGAGAAAGTAGTCCGGATTTTGGCGGAGGAGCTGGAAAAAGAGCTGGGCCTGTCTCCGGTAGTATTTCACAGCTTCCGGAAGCCCGACCAGCGGGCTATGGATTATATTTTTGGCCCCGGCGATTTGGTGGTGGTGGGTTCTCCCACCTACGCGGGCCGAATGCCGAACAAAATCGCCCCGGATATCAGGGCCCGGCTCCAAGGAAACGGAGCCCTGGCAGTAGCAGCGGTGACCTTCGGGAACCGGGCGTACGATAACTCGCTGGCGGAGCTCTGTGCCCTACTGGAGGCAAAGGGGTTTCACACCGTGGCGGCTGGGGCTTTTCCGGGCCGGCATGCCTTCACCGACGCTTTGGGAGAAGGCCGCCCCGACTGGGATGATCAGAGGGCTATTCAGCAGTTTGCCAAACAAATTGCCGGAAAGCTCCGGGGGCTGGAAACTATTCCGATGCCGCCAAAGGTTCCGGGGGACCCAGAGGCTCCCTATTACATACCCAAGGGACTGGACGGGGAGCCGGCGAAGTTCCTGAAGGCCAAACCACAGACGGACCTGAGCAAGTGCTGCAACTGCGGCGTCTGCGCCCGGACTTGTCCCATGGGAGCCATCGACCCAAAGAATGTGGTGGAGGTGCCGGGGACCTGCATCAAGTGCCAATCCTGCGTACGAAAATGTACGCATCACGCCAAGTATTTTGACGATCCGGCGTTCCTCTCCCACGTGGCTATGCTGGAGAAGAATTTCCAGGAGCCGAAGGGAATGGAAACCTTCCTATAAAACAAAGACCGGGGACAACTGTCCCCGGTCTTTTCACGCAAACAGCCGCGCCGGCAGGCGGATGTCTTCTCTGGGTACCTTTTCCCAGGAGAACTCTTCCAACAGCCCTTCCGCTGTGCTGGGCGCTCCGGAGGGATGGAAGCCCGCCAACTGGGCCAGGCGCCCCAGCAGCGCCTCTGCCGTGACCTGCCCCCGGAGGCTGTCCAGCCCCGCGTCAGCGTCCCGCTTGGAGAGCCGGCGTCCATCGGGTGAAAGCAGGAGAGGGAAGTGGAAGAAAGTCGGCGGTGTCAGACCCAGGAGCTGGTAAAGATACAATTGCCTGGGCGTGGAGCTTAGCAGGTCCGCCCCCCGGACCACCTCCGTCACTCCCATGGCGGCATCGTCTACCACCACCGCCAGTTGATAGGCAAACTTGCCGTCAGAACGCCGGAGGAGGAAGTCCCCGCAGTCCCGTTCCAGATTTTCCACGTAGTATCCCATGTGTCCATCTATAAAGGGAAACTCCCTGTCAGTTACGCGAAGGCGCAAAGCAGGGGGGCGGAGCCTCGCTCGCTCCGCCTGCTGGGCGGGAGTCAGCTGTCGGCAGGTCCCGGCATAGACGGCTTGTCCATCCTCTCGATGGGGGGCGCTAGCGGCGTGGAGCTCCGCCCGGGTGCAGAAACAGGGGTAGACCAGTTCCAGGGCCTCCAGTTGGTCCAAAGCAGCTTGGTAGATCCCAGTCCTCTGACTTTGAAAGTAGGGCTCATCCGGCCCGGAAACTTTCGGCCCGTGGTCCCAATCCAGGCCCAGCCAGAGAAGGTCCTCGATCATCTGATCAGCATAGCGCCGGGGACAGCGGGCGGAATCCAGGTCCTCAATCCGCAGGACGATGTTCCCGCCTTTCTGCCGGGCGCTGAGCCAGGCCAAAAGGCAGCAGAGGATGTTTCCCAAGTGGATGCGTCCGCTGGGGGAGGGGGCAAAGCGGCCAACGGTCATGTGAGTCAGACTCCTTTTACTGTACTGATGAATCAAGTGGGGTGGAGCAGTCATAAGAATCCGATATCTTTTTAAGATGAAAAACAAACACACGCCTTAGCATTCCATTGTCATCTGGTTGGACGTTTTGATGCGTTTCTATCAATTGATATTCCCCGACAAAGCGGTAGGAGGAATTTATCTTTTCAAATAAGAGGAGATGTCGATTATCGGCGGCATGGGTAAGTACGGCCATATTCAAGCGGTACATAACGTTATTTATGGAATCTTGATGGCCACATGTACCGATTCCGGTATACATGCAAAAGTCTCGACTTCCCTTCGGAAAAAAGTAATCGATATACAATCCTTCTGCATTCATGAACAATAGGACTAGGCCCGGACCCAAATGGTCCGGGCCTGATGTTTATTCCATGGAGATGATATAATAGTATACCGGCTGTCCGCCGGAGAGGACCATGACCTCCGCGCCGGGACAGGAATTTTCAAAGAGTTTTGCCGCCGTCTGGGCGTCTTCTTCTTTCACATCCTGGCCGAAATACAGAGAGATAAAAGAAACGCTTCGGTCCGCTGCGGTTGCCGCCAGCTTTTCCAGCAGACTGTGAAGGGACCCGTCTGTGCCGAAAAGCTTTCCCTCCTCCAAAGCGAGATAATCTCCGGCCTTGATGTCGAAGCCGTCGAAATCCGAATCCCGGGCCGCATAGGTAATCTGCGCGGTGGTGACGCCGGAAAGGGAATCCGTCATGGTTCCCGCCAGGGTTTCGGCGTCCGGGGCCTCAAAGTCCACATTCATCATGGCAGTGATGCCTTGGGGCACTGTTTTGCTGGGGATGACCACCACGTTTTTCTCCGTCAGCGCCGCGCACTGCTGGGCAGCCATGATGATGTTCCCGTTGTTGGGCAGGATAAATACGGTTTCGGCGGGAATCTGGTCCACGCCTTCCAGAATACTCTCTGTGGAGGGATTCATGGTCTGTCCGCCGGACACCACGCCGTCCACGCCCAGGTCCTGGAATACAGCGGCCAAACCATCTCCGGCGCAGACGGAGAGGAAACCGTATTTCTTTTCTGGGGGAGCCACCACGTGATTGCTTTCTGCGTTTCCGGCAGCCTCCATAGCTGCTTCTTCCATTTCCAGGTCATCCACGCTCTGGGCCTTCTTCCCGGCGGCCACATCCTCGTACTGGGTTCGCATGTTTTCAATCTTGGCCAGCTCCAGAGTGCCGTATTTTTGACCCTCCGTCAGGGCGCTGCCGGGAATGTTGGTATGGACATGGACCTTGAACGCCTCGTCGTCCTCGCCGATGACCAAGCTGTCCCCGATGCTGTTGAGATAGGACCGGAAGGGCTCCAAGTCCACGTTGGGATCATTTTTACGGACGATAAACACCGTGTCAAAGGCAAAGGTAATCTCTTCTGTAGAGAACACGTCGAAGTCCGCCTTGGCTTTCTGGGGTTCTTCCTCCACGGCCTCCGGCATGGGCTCGCCCCGGAGTTCCGCCAGCATGCCCTCCAGGATCAGCAGGTAGCCCTTGCCGCCGGCGTCCACCACCCCGGCCTTTTTCAGCACCGGGTTCATGTCCGTGGTCTGGGCCAGGGCCTCGTAGCCTTCCCAGATAGCAGCGGCCAGTACCTTTTCAAAATCCTGCTCCTCTGCGGCATACTCCACCGCCCGTTTGGCGGCCAGGCGGGATACCGTGAGGACAGTGCCTTCAGCAGGCTTCATAACGGCTTTGTAGGCGGAGGACACGCCCTCCTGCATAGCGGCGGCGAAATCGGCGGCCCCGGCGGTTTCCAATCCTTTCAGGCCCTTGGACAATCCCCGGAACAGCAGGGAGAGAATGACGCCGGAGTTCCCCCGGGCCCCCCGGAGAAGGGCGGAAGCTGTGATCGACACGGCCTGGTCCAGGGCTACAGGTTCGGATTTTTTCAGTTCCGTTACGGCTGCGCCGATGGTCATGGACATATTAGTGCCTGTGTCCCCATCGGGGACGGGGAAGACGTTCAGGTCGTTAATGGCCTGTTTCTGGGCGGTGATGGCGGCGGCTCCGTGGAGAATCATCCGCTTGAAGAGCCCGCCGTTGATTTGTTCATTCATTCGCTTTCTTCCTCCCTCACAGGGTCATGGAGTCCACGCAGACATCTACGGCCCGGACCGTGACGCCGGTGTTCTTCTCCACCACGTAGCGGACCTCGTTCATGATGGACCGGCAGACCGCGGGGAGGTTGACGCCGTTTTCCACGATGATGTGGAGTTCGATGGAGATGGAATCGTCTTCGTGATACGAGATGCTGACGCCCTTGCTCATGGCCTCCCGGCGCAGCAGGTGGACCAGACCGTCGGTCATGGAGCGGAAGGCCATGCCCTTGACGCCGAAGCAGTTGGTGGCCGCCATGCCCGTGATGTTGGAGAACACGGCGCTCGAGACGGAGATCTCACCTTGTCCAGACTTGAATTGAATCATGAGAACGTCCTTTCTTTCCTATTGTCAGGGGGCGGCTCCCACCCCCGGCTGAACCAGCACTTACCGGTTATTATAAACGATTCCGCGCCAAAGCACAAGTGGGAAAAGAGGAAAAACCTGCCTTGGCGGAAGGTTTCCGGCCCTCCGGCTGGGGAGGGGAGAAAAAATTTCCGTATACTATCAGAATAGTATTGACAAGCCGAAACTATCGTGGTAGTATAACAGCATAAACTATCGCGATAGTTTGAAAAGGAGGCCTTGCCTTATGAAGCTGTTCGACTCGGAATTGAAGGTCATGGACGTTCTCTGGCGACTGGGGGACCGCACGGCCAAGGAGATCTCCTCCATTTTGGGGGAGGAGACGGGCTGGAACGTGAATACCACCTATACCGTCATCAAAAAATGCGTGGCCAAGGGGGCTGTCCGGCGGAGCGAGCCCAATTTTCTCTGCCACGCCTTAGTTACCAAGGCGGAGATTCAGGAGGCGGAGACGGAAGAGCTCATCGGCCGGTTGTTTGACGGCTCGCCGGACCTGCTCTTCGCGTCCCTGCTCAGCAGTCAGAAGCTCTCGCCGGAGCAGCTGGGCCGTCTCCGGGAGATTGTCAACGAAATGAGGTGAGGCGGTTATGACATTTTTAGAGATGTCTCTCTCCGGCGCGGTCTTTATCCTGGCCATTGCGGCTTTCCGGACGGCGACCCTCCGGCGTCTTCCCAAGGGGACCTTTGTGGCGTTGTGGTGGCTGGCGGCGGTCCGGCTACTGCTGCCGGTGGAGCTAAGCTCCCGGTTCAGCGTTTACACATGGCTGGAGGCTTTGGGCCCCGAGGCGGCTCCCGCCGCCCCGCCCGCCCCGGCGGTCCCCATGGCCCCCGCCGCGCCTCCGGTCCTCATTGTCCCTACCCAGCCTGCGGCGGCGCCTCAGCCCGCGCCCTTCCCGGTGTGGACGACTCTTTGGATTGCCGTGGGCGTCCTGCTGGCGGCGTGGTTTCTGATTCGCTATGTCCGCTGGCGGCGGCGCTTCCGGGAATCCTTCCCGGCGGACTGCCCGGGCCTGGAAACCTGGTTTCAGCTCCGCCGCAGGGTGGAGGTCCGGATTACGGACCAGATCACCGCCCCGCTGACCTATGGGCTCCTCCGCCCGGTGGTTCTCCTGCCCAAAACCCTGGACTTCGCCGACGAGGAGGCCCTGACCTGTGTTCTGGCCCACGAGCGGGCCCATATCCGGCGGCTGGACGGGCTCCTCAAACTGGCGCTGACGGCGGCGCTGTGCCTCCACTGGTTCAACCCCGCCGTGTGGATCCTCTACGTCCTGGGAAACCGGGACATGGAGCTCCGCTGTGACGAGGCGGCGGTGCTGGCCCTGGGGGAGGGGAGCCGGGAGCGCTATGCCCTGGCCCTCATCCGCCTGGCAGAAAACCAAAGTGCGCCTCTGTGCGGTTTCGCCCACCGAAACGGCATGGAAGAAAGGATACGAGCGATCATGAGCGTCAAGAAAAAATCCCTGCTGGCCTGTGCCGCCGCCCTGGCGCTGGTGCTGGGCATTACCACGGCTTTTGCCACCTCCGCCAAGCCCCCGGAGGCGGACAGGCCCAATCTCGAAAATATTCCCGACGGCGAGCTTATGGCCAAGTCTTCGGAGGAGTCCGCCGCCCTGTGGGCGGAGACCCTGGCCCCCTACGAGCCCTTCGGCCTGGAGTGGACCTTCGACGATCCGGACCTGGACGGCAACGGCCTGACCATGACCTGGGAGGGCCATGAAGTTCGAGGCATCTACGACGAGGAACTGTACACCTGGATTACCGAGCACGCCGGAGACAGCACCTTTGGTCCCGACGCCGTGGAGCTCTATACCGTCTATGAGGACGGGAAGCTCACCGGCCTCCGTCTGGCTACGGAGGAGGAACAGAAGCTGTTCGACCGGGACCGGAGGCTGAACTCCGACGCTCGGATGACCAAGGCCCTGGCGGGCAGCGTCCGCTATGACAGCGGCCACGTCTACTTCACCATCCCTGAGAGCGAGGGGATCTGGAGTATCTTTATCCAGGGCCGCCTTCTGCTGGAGGACGGCTCCGCCATGAGCGTCCACTATCTGGAAGAGGAGAGCGAGAGAGCGGAGTGGGTCCCGCAGATGACCTATTCCTTTGAGGTGGGCGACGCGGCCTTTGACGAGCTGACCATGGATATTAAGTATGGGAACGCCCATTATTGCTATCCCCTGACTTTGATTTTGCCGGAGGGCAAGCCCCTGGCCCCGGTCCCTCTGCCGGAGGAAAAGGCGGACATCCCCGATGGGGCGGAAATGATCTGGCCGGTAGACAGCACGCAGATCAACAATTCCTTCGGTGACCGGGCGAAACCCGGCGGGGAGGGCGTTGTGACCCACACCGGCGTGGATATCGGAGGCATGGAGAAGGGGACTCCCATTTACGCCGCCGGAACCGGAACGGTGAAGGAGGCCGGATTCAACGCCCAGGACGGGAATTTTGTCCGCATCGACCATGGAAGAGGCCAGGAGACCTTTTACGCCCACTGCGACAGCCTCCTGGTGAAGACCGGGGATGCCGTGACTTTGGGGCAGACCATCGCCACAGTAGGCAGTACCGGTCAGTCTACCGGGCCTCACCTGCACTTTGAGTTCCTGGTGAACGGGGTCGCCACGGACCCGCTGGCCTTTAGTGATGAAAATTGGGGTAGTCCGGTTAAGCCCTTCTATGCTTCCGTTGGCGTGCCGAAAGATGAGGGAGCGGCGACCACCTGGGCGGGGAGACCTATCATCGCCATTCGGAACGGAACGGTTCTGGATGCTGGGGTAAAGAAGACTGGAGACCTGCCCGGCCCCTATGCGGAAATCTTGTATGAGGGCAACTATTCTATGAAGTTTACCGCTTGCCAAAGCATTCTGGTAAAAACCGGGGACACCGTAAAAGCGGGGGACCTGATTGGCTATACCGGGGAAGGAGCTTCCGGCGAGGGACCTTCGTCTCCGAAAGACAGGGAGGTCAAGGCAGAGAACGATGAAAGAAAGCGCCAGATGATGGAAGAGGAACTGGTAAATGGTGACTATCCCCACAACAGCCGGGGCCAAACCTACGGACATGACTTCTTTGAGTACTTGGGTTATTCGCCGGACCTGATTCCCGTGTGGTCCACAAACGGAAGTTTAGGCTACGCGAGCTTTGTGGAAATGAACGGGTGCGACCCGGTGACACGGAAGAAAGTAGAAGACTCCGCGGCCTATAAGGGCGGAGCGATTCCTGTCTACGACAGTGAGGGAGATATTATTGGCGAGTTCATCATTGAGGAAGGAAAGTCCGGCGGAGTTCCCGGTGATTTCTCCACCCCGGAAGAGGCAAAGGAAGCTGTAGCCAACGGCTGACCCGACAATCAGTAACCGGCGGAGGCCGTCCCTCTCGGGACGGCCTCTTTTTTTATTTTCCAAAAGAAAAAATAAATCTTGACTTTCATAAAATTAAGGTTTATATTTAATATTATGAAAGGAGACCGTGCCTATGACCACTCTGCCCCCCTGGATGGCGGACCTGGACGAACAGGACCTGACCTTCGTAAAGCGCTTCCTGCTGGCCTCTGGCTCCTTAAAGGAGGTAGCCGCCCAGTATGGCGTCAGCTATCCCACGGTCCGCTTGCGGCTGGACCGCCTGATTCAAAAAATCCGTCTCAGCGACACGGCGGAGGCGGACCCTTATATCTCTCTGGTGAAGCGGCTGGCGGTGGACGACAAGCTGGACTTCGACACCGCAAAGATTTTGATTGCGGCGTACCGGGATTCTTTTTCTCGAAAGATGGGAGGCTCTTAGCGAATGCAAAGCATGAGCTTTAGAGCCTCAGAGCCGCTTGTGGCAAAAGAACCCAAAAGAGCTTTAGCGCGCTCTGCGGTCTGGCGGGACGGCTGAGACGAAGCGGCGGCAACGAAGAATGGAGGATGAGAGATGGCTATTTTGTCTAGGACAATGATCGCGTTTTTGGTGTTTGTGCTGGTGTTCCTGGTGGGGGGAATCCTCCTGCAAATCTTCCTCTCCAAGCGGGAGAGCCGCTGGCCGGGGCTGGTTTTGCCGTTGCTGACGTTTTTATGGTCCCTGTTGGGCCCGCTGAACGTCATGGACACCGGCAGCGTGTCCCGGAATGTTCTGCTGGTGCTGGTGACCCTGCTGGCGGGGAACATCCCCACGCTGGTGCTCCTGGCCATTTATTGGGCGGCCCGAGACAAGCGGCGGGTGAAGGACCAGATTGACAAAATGAAGATTGACGAGCTGTAAAGCGGCGGGGCCTCCCAATGGGAGGCCTTTTTTCTTGGAAATCACTGTCAGGCCAAGTCCTTCCGGCATAGCTTGAGCATGTAGAAAATCTTTGGGAGGGCAAACCTTATGGCACAAGTGACCAATTTTTTTGTAGGCGCCAACAGCGGCGAGGGATTTCGGAACCTGTTTTCCGAAATGGTAAATTTGGAGGATACATATGATTTCATGGTCCTGAAGGGCGGACCCGGCGTGGGGAAGAACACCTTCATGCGGGAGATCGGCCGGACGATGGAGGAGGCGGGCACGGCGGTGGAGTACCTCTGGTGCTCCGGCGACCCGGACTCCCTGGACGGTGTGGTACTCCCAGAACTTCGCTGCGCCGTGGCGGATGGAACGTCACCCCACGTCATCGAACCCCAATATCCCGCCGCCGTAGACCGGTATGTGGACCTGGGCCGTTTCTACGATCTTACTGCCGCTAAAACTGCCGCAGAAGAGGTTAAGGCCTGTACCCACGCCTACAAAGCCGCCTATGTCCGGGCCTATCATAACTTAAAGGCCGCCCGTCAGGTGGAGCTGGATGCCGTAGCTTCCGTATCCAAGTCTTTTGACGCCGGGCGCCTGGACCGCCGGGTCCATGGGATCATCGCCCGGGAGCTCCGGGCCAGGGGAAGCCAGAAGGGGAGGACCGCCCGGCGTTTCCTGGGCAGCCTTACCCACAAAGGCTGCGTTTGGCGTTTCGACAGTGTGGATGTTCTGTGTCCTAAGGTTTACGAGTTTGCCGATACCTGGGAGCTGGCTGGCGGGGCTCTGGCCCAGATTCATGCGGCAGCAATAGAAAAGGGCTGGGACACCATCGTCTGTCCTTCCCCGGAGGATTTGAACCGTATGGAGCATCTGCTGATCCCTGGCCTGGGGCTGGCCTTTGTCACCTCCTGCCCAGGGATGGACTACGGTAAGAAGCCCTACCGGCGCATTCGCCTGGATGCCATGACGGAGACGGAGGGCAGGTCCCGGCTCCGCTTCCAGACACGGATGGTGGCTCTGCTCCGGGAGGAAGCGGTGGATGCCTTAAAAGAGGCCAAGCGAAACCACGACGCGCTAGAGGCAGTCTATAACCCCTACGTGGACTTCGATGGTGTTCGGGCACAGGCCGCCTTGGAGGCAGGCCGTCTGCTGAGTTACCTGAAGTGAAAAAGAAAGCCTGCCGGTTTTGGCAGGCTTTCTTCTCAGTTTAAAAAGTCCTTCAGTTTTTTGCTCCTAGAGGGATGCCGGAGTTTCCGCAGGGCTTTGGCCTCAATCTGCCGGATCCGCTCCCTGGTGACATTGAACTCTTTGCCCACTTCCTCCAAGGTTCGAGTTCGCCCGTCCTCAATGCCGAAACGGAGCTTCAGTACCTTTTCTTCCCGGGGAGTCAGGGTGGATAGTACGTCCATGAGCTGCTCTTTCAGCAAAGTAAAAGACGCCGCTTCGCTGGGCTCCGAAGCTCCTTCGTCCGGGATGAAATCTCCCAGGTGGGAATCTTCTTCCTCACCGATGGGGGTTTCCAGGGATACGGGCTCCTGGGCAATCTTCATAATTTCCCGCACCTTGTCCACCGGCATGTTCATCTCCGCCGCGATCTCATTGGGGGAGGGGTCATGTCCCAGTTCCTGGAGGAGCTGGCGGCTGACCCGAATAACCTTGTTGATGGTTTCCACCATATGAACAGGGATCCGGATGGTACGGGCTTGATCGGCAATGGCCCGGGTGATGGCTTGTCGAATCCACCAGGTGGCATAGGTGGAAAATTTGAAGCCCTTGGTGCAGTCGAACTTTTCCACCGCTTTGATGAGGCCCAAATTGCCCTCCTGGATCAGGTCCAGGAACAGCATACCCCGGCCCACATACCGCTTGGCGATGGATACCACCAGCCGGAGATTGGCTTCCGCCAGTTTTTGTTTAGCAGTTTCGCCGGCCCGGAACTCTTTTCGCAGGGCGGCCTCCAAGGCAGGGTCTACCTCCTCTCCCTCTTCCCGCTGGCGGCGGAGATCCGCCAGTTTCTGTTCCGCTTCATTTCCGGCGGACATGGCCTGGGCCAGGCTGACTTCCTCTTCGGGAGTCAGCAGCGCTACCTTGCCGATTTCTTTTAAATACATGCGGACGGGGTCGTCGATGGAGAAACTGTTGACCAGGGTGTTGGGGTCTACCAGCTCCTCTTCCTCCATGCTGGCGATCTCCTCAGCGGCAGGCCCCTCCTCCGGCAGTTCCGGCAACAAGTCCTCCTCCGCGCTGATGTCAATGTTCAGCGCCTCCAAGGAGTCGTAGAGCTGGTCCATCTGTTCGCCCTCAAGGTTCAGGTCGTCCACCGCTTCCATCAGCTCGGCGGATTCCACCTTGCCCTTCTTTTTGCCCTTGGCCAGCAGTTCCCGCAGTTTTTCATTATTAATCAGCCAAGAGGCAGCGGGAAGGGCGGCTACCTGTTTATCATCCAGCCGGACGATGCCGGCCTTCTTGGCCTCCTCGTCGGTCATGATGTGCGGAGCGGCTTCCCCCTGGTTCTCCTCCGCCCCGGCGGCAGCTAAAATGGCGTCGGCCTGACGCTCCAGTTCCTTGGCATCCTGTTTATTAGACATTCCGTTTTTCTCCCTTTTTATCTTTGTATTTTTCTGCCGCCGCCAACAGGGGGTCCGGTTCTCCGCCGGCGCGCTTTGCGGCCTCCGCCTGTATGATGCGTATGTAATCCGCCAGGGCCTGCCGCCCGTTCCGGGCAGATTCCGGCCGCTGGCAAACAGCGGTAACATGATTCATTTCTTCTGCCGTCAGCTCCGCCGCCAAAGCGGGCAGGGTCGTACTGCGGCCCTCCTCTCTCGCCCGCCACAGCAGGGCGAAGACCCGGCCCAGCAGGGGGGAGGAGAAGTCCGTCTCTTTCAAAGGAGGTTCAGAGGAAAAAAGGCTGTCGTCCAGCAGCAACAGCCGGAGTACGCCTTCTTCCGCCCTTGCGGAGCGCATATTTTCATAGCGCAGGGCCCGTTCCCGGGGCTGGGACTGGGCTGCGGGGTTCAACTCTTTCCGCAGTTCCGACCGGTTCTCTTTGGCGATTTTTCGCTTTCTGGCCCGCTGGACCTCCAGCTTCATGGCATCTGGGGTGATGCGGGCTGTTTCAGCGGCCCGGGCAGCGTAGATTTCCCGCTCTACCGCCCCGGGGAGCTCGGCCAGCAGTCCGCTGATTTCCACACTGTAGGCGACCCGCTGTTCGTCGCTGTCCAGGTCGTATTTTCCGGCAACCTGGGCCATGCGGAATTCCACGCTGTTCTCGCTGCCGCTCAGCAGACGCTCAAAGGCGGCGGGACCCTGGTTTTTGATGAAATCATCGGCGTCCTGCTTTACCAATTCTCCATCCTCAGTCCGCCGCCGGGGAAGTTGGAGGACTTTGACGGAAAATTCAGAGCCGTTCAGTAATTGCAGTGCCCGTTCCGTGGCAATTTTTCCAGCGTTGTCGTTGTCATAGCACAACACCAGCTCCTTGGTGAATCGAGAGAGGAGCCGGATTTGCTCCGGTGTCAGGGCGGTGCCCATAGAGGCTACCGCATTGTCGAAGCCCGCCTGGTGAAGAGTGACAATATCTAGGTTTCCCTCGCAGAGAATGATGTTGGGCCGCTTGGATTTCTTTGCCAGGTTCAGCCCGTAGAGGACCCGGCGCTTACTGTATACCGGGGTTTCCGACGAGTTCATATATTTGGGTTCGGACTGATCCAGCACCCGGCTGCCGAAAGCCACTACATCGCCTCGGGTGTCGATGACCGGAAGCATAAGGCGGTTTCGGAACTTGTCGTAAAACCCGCCCTTTTTGTTGTCCACAATCAGTCCCGCCGACAAAAGCTCTGCTTTGCTGTAACCTTTGGCAGTCATCTCGTTCAGCAGTACGTCCCAGGCGTTCAGAGATGCCCCCATGCCGAAATTCATGGCGGTGGCCTTCCGAATCTGCCGCCGGTTCAGGTATTCCTGAACGGCCTGTCCCTCCGGCTGCTGGAGGAGGTGATAGTAGAACCGGGCGGCGTCGCGATTTAAGTCCAAAAGCCGCTGGCGGCGGCGTCCGGCCTCCCGGTCGCCCTCTTCCTCCGGCACCTCCAGCCCCGCCCGTTTGGCCAGGAACCGCACCGCGTCGGGGAAGGGGAGGTTTTCCTCTTCCATAATGAAGTTAATGACGCCGCCTCCCCGCTTGCAGCCGAAGCAATAGTAAATCTGCTTGTCCGGTGAAACAGAGAAGGAGCCCGTTTTTTCACTGTGGAAGGGGCAGAGGCCAAAGAGGTTGGAGCCTTTGCGAGTCAACTGGACATAGCTGCCCACTACATCCACTATGTCACATCGGGCTGTCAACTCATCCATGAAACTCTGAGGAAAGGCCACGGCTTGTCCCCTCCTTTCGGTCAGTTTAGCCAAAATCTGCTCTGGTCATACCGAAGAAGCGGGGACATCCGGCGAGATAATACTTTTGGCATTGTTTCTATATACGCCGTGATTTTTAGAATTCCTCTTTTTTTTCGTATATTTTTAAAAACTTTCCGGCAAAGGGGTTTACAGACCGGGGAGAAACGCTTAAAATAGAAAAAGAAGAAAGAAAAAGGAGGGTCCCCATGCCCATCGAACTATGGACGGCCCGGATGGAACGGCCTCTGTCGGACCCGGAGCGAGAGGCAATTCTGCCGTTGCTGCCCCCGGAGCGCCGGGAGCGGCTTTTGCGGGTGAAAGAAATTGAAAAGCAGCGGGAACCCCTGTGCGCATATTTAATCCTATGTTTGGCCCTGCGGCAGAAATGCGGCTGGAAGAGCTTGCCGGAGGTGGCCTTAAGCCGGTTGGGCAAGCCTTATTTCCCGGAGCGGCCAGAGGTGCATTTTAATATCAGCCACTCCAGCGGAGCGGTATTGGTGGGCATTTCGGATCAAGAACTTGGTGTGGACATTGAGCGGATTCGTCCGGTGGGCCAGCGGATGATGGTTCGTTTAGCCCACGTAAGTACGGAAGAGGCCTTTTTCAAGAGCTGGGTCCGCCGGGAGGCCAGGGCCAAACGCAGTGGGGCCGGAGTGGGAACCATCATGCGTTCCGAGTCTCCCTTGCAGCCAGGAGAATATTATTATGAACTGGATACCTTCCCCGGATACGCCGCCGGCCTTGCTACCCGCAGCCGGGAGCTGCCGGGTCCCCTTCATCGATACTCCTTGGACGACATGCTCTAAAAAGTGAAAACCAGCAGGCAGGGAGCCGTTCCCTGCCTGTTTTTTCTCTCCTGCTGCAACCAAGTGTTCCCGTTTTCCGACTATATAAATGAAAGCGGCTTTCAAAGGAGGGGACTTACGTTATGGAGGACCGGGATATTATTGCCCTGTACTGGGCACGATCGGAGGAGGCTATCCACCGAACGGCGGAGAAATACAGCGGGTACTGCGGCCAGATTATCCGCCGGGTGCTGGGAGATGGACGGGACGCGGAGGAATGCCTCAGCGACACATGGCTGGGGGCCTGGAACGCCATGCCGCCCCAGAGGCCCGCGCGCCTGCCGCCTTTTCTGGGGCGCATCGCCCGGAACACGGCTCTGGACCGCTATGACTACAACGCCGCCCAGTGCCGCAGCGGCGGCTTCGAGGCGGTGCTGGAGGAGCTGGCGGACTGCGTGGGCGGCGCGCCTCTGGAGGAGGACTTCGATCTTCGCCGCCTGGGAGAGGCCATCTCCGGCTTTCTGGATACCGTCTCCCCGGCGGCCCGGCTGGTGTTCCTGCGGCGGTACTGGTACTGTGACGGTGTGGCGGAGATCTCCGCCGGGACAGGGTTCAGCCAGTCCAAGGTGAAGTCCCTGCTCCACCGGACCCGTCGGGGACTCAAGGAACATCTCAGGAAGGAGGGCTATGACCTGTGACAAGAGAGGAGTTGTTCCGCGCCGTCGGGGAGGTCCGGGAGGACCAGATCGAGGCGGCGGAAATTGTAAAGAAGCAGACCCGCACCTGGCGGCGCTTCGGCGCGCTGGCGGCGTGCCTGGCGCTGATCGTGACGGTGACCGCGGCGGCGGAGCTGCGAGAGGCAGACCTGTGGAAAGCCATCGTAAAGAGCTTCAATCCCGCCATAGAAGTGGGAGAGAACCCCGACGATTGGAAAGCGGTTGTACAGCCGTTCGGCCCCGGCGGGACGGATTCCGGTGGGGAAGCGGCGGCAGGAGGCCTGGACGGCTCCGACTACTGGACAGATAATCCGAATCGGCCCGCCCGCCCCGACTACTCCACCGGCGTGGAGATCGGCCAGCTGTCCGGCCTGGAAACCGAAGAAACCATGATGGGTGTGTCGTCCTGCATGGCCTGGCTGTCCCCGGAGGAGATCTTCGCCCAGGACACGGTGATCTTCCGGGGGACCGTCCGGGAGCTGCACTATTTCATGGTGGAGCCCGAAAATGGGAACATGGAGAGCTATTACACCCGCGCTATCGTGGAGGTGACGGACTCCATCCGGGGAAACGTGACGGCCGGGGAAAGATACAGCCTCCTCTGGCTGGGGGCCAGGGGCTATATGTCCACTTCCATCTCCGGCCCGCTGGAAGACCTGGACGTAGGCGGCGACGCCATTTTCATGCCCATCCGGACGGACGAAACCACCGGCTGGAAGGAAGGGGACAGCTATTTCTGTTACGCCGATTTGGCGGACTTCTATTTGAGCGAGGGACAGCGCTATGTCTTCGCAGACATGGCGGAGGGCCTGGCCTTTGACCGGGGGACTTACGAGGAAATCGCCGGGTCGGAAAGCCTGGACGAGGTAGCGGACTATATCCGGGAGCAGATCGGGGCGGAAGAACCTCAACAGCGGGTCATCATCGGCGAAGAGACAAAGCCGGAGACCGGCGGGTATGTTTTTGTGGAAGGAACAGAGCGGACCCAGCCCGCCGCCGAGCCCGTTATCCCCCAGACAGAGCCCTCAAAAACGGCGAACGCAAACGGCGATCCGCTCACCGGCCCCAACGGGGCCCGGGAACAGCCCGGCGGCGCGTTGGCCAGTGATGAGGGATAGAAGAAAAAAGACCGGGCAGGGAAGGACCCCTGCCCGGTTTTTGTAATTTTACGTTCCCGTCACTTCGGCTTGGTGAAATATCAGACGATCACAGCGCGCGAAAGTTCTTTCGGTCCCTTTTCTTTTAAGAAAAGGGACTTAGCCCGGAGGCCAGGTCAGATCCCGGCCGGAGAGGACGTGGAAGTGCAGGTGGAAGACGCTCTGGCCCGCCTGCTCCCCGATGTTGGAAACCACCCGGTAGCTTTCAAGTCCCAATTCCTGAGAGAGCTTGGAGATAACTTCAAAAATGTGGGCCACCACCGGGCTATTGTCCTTGGTCACCTCAGAGACAGACCCAATGTGGGCTTTGGGAATTACCAGGAAATGAGTGGGAGCCTGGGGGGCAATGTCATGGAAAGCGTAGCAGACATCGTCTTCATAGACCTTGGAGCTTGGGATCTCCCCGGCGGCAATTTTGCAGAATAGGCAGTCGGACATAGAAAAACCTCCTTTGTTGTAAATGTTTAGACGAATTGGTTCCGCTCCGGACTGTAGTGGTAATCCAGCCCCGCCAGGGTTGCCTCCAGGTCTGTTTGGTCCGCATCCATAGCGGCGCAAAACCCGGCAAGGTCGGGGTATTCGTCCCGGAGCTTTGTGTTGACATAGCTCAGCAGAATCACAGGGTCTTTTGGAATCATAAATCGGTTTCTCTCACTTTCCATTGGAGCACGGCGGACAGCGTACTGCTTTCTTGCCTTCCGTCTGAGCAACGACTCTTGGATTTTCCAATTCCGGAGTGTTGTAATATTCGTTGAAGAAGGCAGGCCAGACGGGGTTAAGTGCTCTTTTGTAGAGCCCTGACCTTCCGGAATGGGCCCAGGGTTCCAGGCCGAAGGCTTTTGCCACCGGCAGAACGGCGTGGCCGATGTTCGGACTATAGAAGCGCCTCAGGTTCTCCTGGGTGCTTACTGTTCCGTCACCACAGCGAAGAACCGCAGGTCTTCACCGCCTTCGGGACAGTCGTTCATCAGGCTGTGTGCATGGCCCTTGGGGCAATAGTGGCAGCTTCCGGCCTCCAACGGTTCGCAGCCGTCATCGTAAAGGATTTTTCCTTTACCGGAGAGAATATAGATAATCTCGCTGCCGGTTTCGTGAGTGTGCATCCCAATGGTGGCTCCGGGAATCAGCCGTCCCCGCATGATCTTGTTTAGCGGGTCGGTGTACATCCGCATGCGGGCCTCCTTTTCCCCGCCCCGCATATGAGGGATGACGGTGGGCTCCATCTTATTGAATTCGATCAGCATGATTTTCGCTCCTCTCAGTTCAGTTTTCCGGCCACAAAGTCGTCCACCATAGCCAACGCATCGTCCAGTTTCAAAACGTCCGTGCCGCCGCCCATGGCGCTGTCCGGCTTGCCGCCGCCTTTGCCGCCGCAGACGGGGGCGATGGCCTTGATGATGTCACCGGCCTTGACTCCCCGAGCTACCGCATCTTTGCCGCAGACCGCCTGGAACGTGATTTTTCCGTCATTGACAGAGGCCATGACGCCCACCACGCCGGGCTCCTTATCCCGGAGAAAATCGCCCATCTTTCGCAGAGCGCCCGCATCCAGACCGTCTCGCTGGGCGGTGAGGACCTTGAGGCCCCCCACGTCCTTGGCGCTCATGAGGAAGTTCCGAGCCTCGCCCAAAGAGGCCTCAGCTTTAAACTTATCCAGAGCCTGGCGAAGTTCCTTCATTTCACTGAGCTGCTGGTCGATGCGGCTCTCCAGATCACCGGGGTTGACTTTCAGCATCTGGGCGGCGTGAAACAGCATCTGCTGATTCCGGTTCACTGTCTCCAGAGTCAGTCTGCCCACAGTGGCCTCAATACGCCGCACACCGGAGGCCACAGATCCCTCGGACTTGATGCGGAAGGGCCCGGCTTTGGCAGTGTTGTCCAGGTGAGTGCCGCCGCAAAATTCCATGGAAAAATCTCCCATTTCCACCACGCGCACAATGTCGCCATACTTCTCGCCGAACATGGCTACCGCGCCCTTGCGTTTGGCCTCCTCAATGGGTAGAACCTCTGTCACCACGGGCAGACCCTCCAGGATGGCGTCGTTGACCAGCCGGTCGATTTCGCTGAGCTGCTCCGGGGTGATGGCCTCGAAGTGGGTGAAGTCGAAGCGGATGCGGTCCGGTTCCACCAGGGAGCCCGCCTGGTGCACGTGGTCGCCCAGGACCTTTTTCAGGGCCGCGTCCAGCAGATGGGTGGCGCTGTGGGCCCGGCGGATGGCCTTGCGGCGCTCCGCATCGATTTCGGCGCGGACGGTGTCGCCCACCTTTAGCACGCCCTCCGTCATCCGGCCGGAGTGGAGGAACTTACCGCCCTTGTTCTTTTGTACGTCGGAAACCTCGAAGCTCATTTTGTCGGCAAGGAGTACACCGCGGTCCGCCGTTTGACCGCCCATTTCGGCGTAGAAGGGGGATTTGTCCAGAACAATGGCGGCCTCTACGCCGGAGACAATTTCATCCACCAGCTCTCCCTCGGCCACGATGGCGACGACCTTTGCATTGGGGATGCAGTCGTTTTCATAGCCCACGAACTCCGTGGCGGGCACGTCGCTTCCAAATTCAATACCGGCCCAGCCCAAATCGCCCAGAGCCTCCCGAGCCTTTCTGGCCCTGACTCGCTGCTCTTCCATCAGCCGGTCAAATCCACTGCGGTCCACGCACATGCCTTCTTCTTCCACCATCTCCGCAGTTAGGTCGATGGGAAAGCCAAAGGTATCGTAAAGTTTAAAGGCATCCGCGCCGGAGAAGACGGTTTCACCTCGTTGCTTGTGGGCGGAAAGAAGGTCGTTGTAGATCCGGAGCCCTCCGTCGATGGTCTTGGCAAAGTTCTCCTCTTCGGTGCGGATGACCTTGGTAATATAACCCTGTTTTTCCCGGAGGTCGGGATAAGCAGACTCGTTTTCGTGGACCACTGTGTCCACCACGTCGAAGAGGAAAGGCTTTTCCACGCCTAAGAGACGCCCGTGGCGGGCCGCCCGCCGGAGGAGGCGGCGGAGCACATAGCCCCGGCCCTCGTTGGAGGGGAGTACGCCGTCGCAGATCATCATGACGGAGGAGCGGATATGGTCTGTGATGACCCGGAGGCTCACGTCGGTTTTGTGGCTTTCCCCATAATGGGCATGGGTGATTTCGGATACTTTGTTGGTGATATTCATCACCGTGTCCACATCGAAGAGGGAGCCCACGTTCTGACAAACGCAGGCCAGCCGCTCCAACCCCATACCAGTGTCGATGTTTTTGTTTTGCATTTCCTCATAATGGCCTTCGCCATCATTGACGAACTGAGAGAATACGTTGTTCCAGACTTCGATATATCGGTCGCAGTCACAGCCCACGGTGCAGCCGGGCTTGCCGCAGCCATGTTCTGCGCCGCGGTCATAATAGACCTCGGAGCAAGGGCCGCAGGGACCCGCACCGTGCTCCCAGAAGTTGTCCTCTTTACCGAAGCGGAAGATGCGCTCGGCGGGGATGCCGATGTCTTTGTTCCAGATTTCGAAGGCCTCGTCGTCGTCCAGGTAGATGGAGGGATAAAGCCGGTCCTCCTCCAGGCCCACTACCTTGGTGAGAAACTCCCAGCAGTAGGGGATGGCGTCCTTTTTGAAATAGTCGCCGAAGGAGAAGTTGCCCAGCATCTCGAAGTAGGTGCCATGGCGGTCGGTTTTACCGATGTTCTCAATGTCTCCGGTGCGAATGCACTTCTGGCAGGTGCAGACCCGGTCCCGGGGAGGTTCCTCCTCCCGGGTGAACCAGGTTTTCATGGGGGCCATGCCGCTGTTGATGAGCAGGAGGCTGGCGTCGTTGGCGGGGGGGATGAGGGAAAAGCTGGGCAGGCGGAGATGGCCTTTGCTTTCAAAGTAGCTGAGGAACATCTCCCGCAGCTCGTTCAGGCCATGATAGGGGTGTGACATGTGTTTTTCCTCCAGTTGTGTAAAAAATAAAAATGCCCCGCCCCGGCATAGGGGCGAAGGCCAGCTTCGCGGTACCACCCTAATTATCCCCCCTCTGGGGGACATCTTGAGCCATCCGGTAACGGGGATGGGCCGTTCCGCTCTTCGCGGACCGCTCCAAAGTGGCGGCCTTGCGGCGTGGACAAGGGGCTTGCACTCTCCCCCTCTCGCTGAGGAACCGTCTCGCAAGGCTGGCTTTTTCACGGCGTTTCACTGTTTGAACCGTAGCTATTATATCGTATCTGCGGCGTTTGTCAAGATGGTTTCTCCGCTTTCTCCCGCTTTTTGGACATGGTCTTTTTCCGGTTTTTTACCAGGACGCATTCCCCGGTTCGAATACACTCCCCACAGCCGATGCAGGGCGTACTTCCGCTCTTGTCATTGTACAGCACTCCGCAAATAATTGCGGGGACCGCCAGAACCGCCAATAAAAACAGCCAGCCATACCACACCATTATATCCCCCTCCTTTTTATAAATTTACCATGAAACCGGGAACTCTGTCAGCGGCATCTGCAACAGCCATAGGCCCAGCAGCGGAAGCAAAGCCTCCGCCGGTCCGGGAAGGGGGGAAAGAGGAAATTCCTGAGCGTCGACAGTGGTCCCGTCCAGCCTGGGAAGGGTTCGTTGGATGCAGAGCACTGGCTTTGCCAGGCTGGAGAGGGTCAGGCTGTCGCGCGGGGAGAGCCCATAGGAGATGACTGTCTCTGCTCGAACCTGGGCCGGGAGAGCCTGAAGGTCCCCAGGAGCCAGCAGGAAGCGGCAGATAATTTCACGGCGGCCCGTCTTATGCTCCGTCAATGTCCGGCAGCCTCCCGGAGTCAGAGCCAGCAGGGGCCAAATGTGTTCCGGCAGATCCGTATCCAGCCGTATTTTCTGGGTTCCCGGCGGCAGAAGATGTACCCATTCCGCAGGGCAATCATAAATTGCGGCGTTCATTCCATTCCCCCATTCCATTTCACAAAAAGTAGTGTTTGCGCCAGGTGGAATTCCATACAAAATTTTCTCGTCTTTTTCCGGAGGACGTGGTATAATGAAAAAAATTGGACTCTGAGGTGAAGTGTTTTGCACGTGTGGAAACATTTAAAAACCGTAAACCGGCACCGCGCCCTCGTGCGGAAACACTGCTTCCGGCTGGGGCTCTATTGGCAGGGACTGACGCACGATTTGTCCAAATACTCTCCGGCGGAATTCTGGACGGGAGTCAAATATTTTCAGGGTGACCACAGCCCCAATGACCAGCAGCGGCGGGAGGAGGGCTATAGCGCCGCCTGGCTCCATCACAAGGGTCGAAACCGCCATCACTTCGAGTACTGGACCGACTACCAGCAGGACGGCAGCGGGATCGGCGGCGTGGAGATGCCGCCGAAATACGTGGCGGAGATGTTCTGTGACCGGCTGGCCGCCAGCAAAGTCTATCAGGGTGAGAACTTCAATTCAGGTCATCCTTATCAGTTTTTCGAGCGGGGAAAGGGGAGGAGACTTCTGCTCCACCCAAACACATCGGCTCTGCTGGAGAAGATTTTGGTTATTCTCCGGGATCAGGGGGAAGATGCAGCGTTTGACTATGTCCGCCGGGAGGTTCTGGGGAAGAAATAGGAGGGCAGTTTTATGGAGGAAACCGGCATCCGGGGACTTTTGCAGCCGGGGGAGCGGCTGTTGTGGGAGGGTACGCCGGAGCGGGGCATCCGGCTCCAGCGGTCTGACTGGTTTACGGTTCCGTTCAGTCTGCTTTGGTGCGGAATGCTTTGCATCATCATAGGACCGCAGATCCGTATGGCAGCCGCCCTGCCGCATTTGGGACTGATTTATATTCCGTTTATTCTGGCGGGGGTCTATCTGCTTGCCGGGCGCTTCTTCCTCCGGACCTGCCGGCTGGCGAGAACGCGCTACGCTGTGACGGACAAACGGGTCATCATTGTAAGCCGCCGGGAAACCGTGTTCCTGGTGTATGAACAGATTCCCATGCTGCAAAAGGAAATCCGTCGGAGCGGTGTCGGCACCATCTGGTTCCAGCGCCCTGCATACTACGGCAGCGGGAAACACCGCCGTCATATCCCCGGCATGGGTTTTGAGGAGATTTCGGAGGCGGAGCGAGTTTACCGGCTGATTGAGGGGCAGATGTTGAACAAGGAATAAACGCGTGGAGGTGTTGGCCTCCACGCGTTTTGTTACTTGATATTTGATCCAAAGAGGGCCAACAGCTTTAAAAGGGGCCTCCAGAGATCCGGGTGGTGCTCCAGGAGAAACATCTCTACTTCCGCCTGAGTCAGGCCGTCCCCCCAGAGGAGGATGTGTTTTCCAGCGGCGTCATAGCCTACGGCGGTTTCTCCGACGGCGGCCACGCCTACAGCGATCCTCCCACCCAGGGCCGCCACGCCTCCGGCGTACCACAAACCCAGCGCCACGGGACCAAAGGCCAGCAGGCCGACGGCCACGGGTCCCAGGGCCGCCAGGCCGAAAGCCAGGGCCCCAAGGGCAAGAGCCCCCACAGATAACGCGCCGATACTGAAAACGCCCACGCTGAGGAGTCCCAGAGCTATCACTCCCACCGCAATGTTTCCAATAGCGATAATGCCTCTGGCGGTTCTCCGATTGCGCATCATATGGGGATAGAAGGAGAAACAGATGGAAACCAGCGGCAGACCGAAAAGTTTTGCGTTGCTCTCCCAGGTCCAGGCCCGGAAGAACCGGGAGATCTCTTCTACCTGCTCCTCCAGTTTCGCCGTGGAGGAGGAAGCCACCGTGGCGGGACGCTCCGGCTCCTCCAAACGGTCTTTGACCAGATAGTCCACACTGACGGAGAACAGATCCGACAGGGCGACGAGTTTTGAAAGTTCCGGCACCGCCGCTCCGCTTTCCCATTTGCTGACGGATTGCCGGGTCACCCCCAGACGGTCTGCCAGCTGCTCCTGGGACAGGCCTTCCCGGCGGCGGAGCTCCAACAACTTTTCAGAAAATGTTTTCATATAAATTCCTCTCGCTTTCTCTTGGGTTGACCCTATGCTAGTCTGTCCGATTGAAAAAAGCAAGAACGCGGCGAGTGGAACTTTGTCAACCTGTGGTTGCGGCCCTTGCGCCGCAGTGGGTTTCTTGGTTGCTGCCGCTTCGGCGCAATTGATTGCCAGATTGCCAGAACAAACGAAAATTCCCTTGGGTACTTTTATCCATCGGGTATACGGAAGCTCTAAAAGACAGAGCCGCTAGGAGTCCTTGTATCTTACAAGAAAAGCATCACATTCTACGGTTGGTCCTGGTTTACCGCTTTAGGCGGATGGTCCAGCTGCCAGGGATCATTAATGAGGCCATGGATGTATCGGATGGCGGAGGCGTAGTAAAAGCCGTCCACAATCCGCTCGTCCGTAACAAAATTACAGTCCACGTATTTCCGCAGAACAATGCTGCCGTCTCGTTTTGTTTCATACACACGGCGCTTTTTCCCAAAGGCACAAAACACCGGCACATTTCCGAAGTCATAGAGGTGGTGATGAATCGGAGGGATGCCCAAAGAGGCCATAGATGTAATAAACAAAGAGCCATGAAAAGGGGAAAGTTTTGTCAGCCAGCGAGGCAGTAAACCAAAATAGTCTCCTACCTGAAGCAAGGACACCACTCCACGGAGCAGCAGTCCGGGGACTAAATTGAGGGCCCCCGCCAGTTTGTCAAAGGAGGAGTCCAAGGGTGTTTGTTTGATTTCCTGAACGCTTTTGTCAAAGCGGCGGAAGACGGTTTCCGCCGTGTCAGCGGGATCAAACGTGACCTTGATGACGGTGTCTGGAGAGTTGGTGGACATCTGCTTTTTAATTGTCATATTGATTTCAATGACCCGGTCCCGGCTGTAGGCCCGCTGGCCGGCGATGAAGCGGTTCAGTCCCGGATATCGGGCGCAAGCCCGGATATAGGCCGCGAGAATGACATGAAGAAGACCGAAGCCCCTCCAGCCAGCCTGCCGTTTTTCGGCAATGTACCGGTCTACCGCTGTCACTTCAAATTGGTCAGAGATAAAATTTTGGGAAGTGTTCCGGGTTTTCATGATAAAAGGGGACACGGCGAAGATGGGGGAAAGGGTCCGGAGCCGCCGTCCGTCGTTCCGGTCACCAAAGCGGCGGATTAGACCGCCTTCTTCTGCGGGCCGCCGCCGCATAGCCAAAGACAGGCTCAGCAGCGCCGCAATGCAGCAGAGTACAGACAGTTCCGGAAGCCAGTCGTGGAAAGACCAGCCCATTTTTTGCCGGTCCTCCACAAAAATGTGGTACAGCATGGGCAGACCGAAGAGAGGCCATAAGAAAGCCTGCGTGCGGATGAATCCGACCACTGTAGCGGTATAGAGCACCGCCACCAGCGCGTAAAGCAGGAGGCAGAGGACCGTGTGGAGGATGGAGACGAAATAAAAGGCCTTTATCGCAAAAAAGACACAGCCTAGCCATACAGGGATGGCAGAGCGATACAGCCGTTCTCGTCCGTCTAAGAAAAGAATCCATACAAAACACAGGTTTGCCCACAGGGGAAGAAGGACCTGAAAGAGAAATACAGAGATGGACAGCGACGGTTCTCCTATAGCCCAGGCGGTTCGGATAAAGCCGGAGCAGGTCATCAACAGCGCTGATAAGAGTACCATTCCCCGGGTCGAAGGCAGCCAGTACACGGTTCTCTGCTTCATAAAATTCCTCACTTTCTCTTCGGGGTTTTCTCCATATTATATGGTTTTCTTGTTGAAAGTCAAGATTTTGAGTCGATTTTTGCCGAGATAGGGAACAGCTTTTTCTGCTTTTCACAATCAACCTGCGGTTTATAGGCAGGTTGCACAAAGGTTTTCCGGCTTTTTCTGAAATATCGGAAAAAAATTTTGCCGGATTCGGAATTCCGCCCTTGTTTATTTTCGCCGCAAATGTTACACTAAAGACAATACCCCTGTGGGGGACTCGAGAACCCTATGTATTATAAGGAGGATGTATATATGAACGCCTATCTTTCCAGTGTCATCGAGCATGTGAAGAGCCGGCACGCGGGTGAACCGGAGTTCGTCCAGACGGTGGAGGAGGTTCTGTCCTCTCTGGAACCCGTCATCGAGAAGCACCCTGAATATGAGAAGGCCGATCTGCTGACTCGCATGGTAGAGCCGGAGCGGATGTTCACCTTCCGGGTCTGCTGGATGGCGGACGACGGCACTTGGCACACCAACATCGGCTACCGCTGCCAGTTCAACGGGGCCATTGGCCCCTACAAGGGAGGCCTCCGCTTCCAGAAGAACGTGTACCCTGGTATCATCAAATTCCTGGGCTTCGAGCAGGTCTTCAAGAACAGCCTCACCGGCCTACCCATCGGCGGCGGCAAAGGCGGTTCTGACTTCGACCCCGCCGGGAAGTCCGATGCGGAGATTATGCGGTTCTGCCAGAGCTTCATGCAGGCGCTGTACCGCTACATCGGGCCCGACGTGGACGTGCCCGCTGGAGACATGGGCGTAGGCGCGAAGGAAATCGGTTATATGTACGGCGAGTACCGCCGCTTAAAAGGTGCCTTTGAGAACGGCGTCATGACCGGCAAAGGATTCAGCTACGGCGGCTCCCTGATCCGGCCTGAGGCCACGGGCTTCGGCGCGGTGTATTACTTGGAGAATGTTCTCAAGCATGAGGGCGAGAATTTGAAAGGCAAAACCATTGCCTGCGCGGGCTTCGGCAATGTGACTTGGGGCATCTGCAAGAAAGCCACGGAGCTGGGAGCAAAAGTAGTCACTTTGTCCGGCCCTGACGGCTACGTCTATGATCCCGACGGCGTGACCACGGCGGAGAAGATTGCTTACCTGGTGGAAATGCGGAACAGCGGCCGGAACCAGGTGAAGGACTATGCGGACAAGTTTGGTGTGGAATTCCACGCGGGAGAGAAGCCCTGGGGCGTGAAGGTGGATGTGGTGATGCCCTCCGCCATGCAGAACGATGTCCATATGGAACAGGCAAAGCAGATTGCCGCCAATGGAGTCAAGTATTACATTGAGGTGGCAAATATGCCCACTACCAATGATGCCCTGAAGTTCCTGCTGGAGCAGCCCGGAATGATCGTGGCTCCCTCCAAGGCCGTCAACGCTGGCGGCGTAGCCACTTCCGCCCTGGAAATGGCCCAGAACAGCGAGAGGCTTGTGTGGACGGAAGAGGAGGTTGACAAGCAGCTCCATCAGATTATGGATACCATCTACAACATGAGCGTAGAGGCGGCCGAGATGTATGGCCTGGGGTACAATCTGGTGGCCGGAGCCAACATCGCGGGCTTCCAGAGAGTGGCCGACGCCATGATGGCCCAGGGCGTCTTCTGATACTTTTAAATCAAAGATATGAGAACTCTGAGAGACAAGGTCCCTTAGAGTTCTCATGTGCCGGAGGGTAAAAAGCATTCGAGAGAACGTTTGTCTGCTTTGGCTGCATGACATTCGGACAATTTGAAGCAACAATAACTAGAAAAGTATTCTGAAAAAGCACCTAAAACAACCGGCCGATAAGAAATTGGCCGGTTGTTTTTATTAGGTTTGACGTTTCTTATAGGTCAGGTAACCTTCCAGAATTAGCGACGCCGCTACGGCATCTACCGTTTTCTTCCGCTGTTTGCCATTTTTCCCGGCGTTGAAGAGAATTTGATGGGCGTCGATCGTGGTCCGGCGCTCGTCCCAAAGAACAACCGGGAGGCCGGAGGCTTCCCGCAGCAATTCTGCCAAGGCCTCCGCCTTTTCCGCGCGGGGACCTCGGGTTCCGTCCATGTTCCGGGGATAACCCAGCACCAGCTCTTCCGCGCCGCGCTCCCGGGCCAGAGAGGCCAGCTGTTCTGCCACGGTTTCCGGCCGGTATGCGGTGATGGTGGTGGTAAAGCCAGTCAGGAATCCGGTAGGGTCGGAAATGGCGACGCCAGTATGGGCGTCCCCGTAATCAATAGCCATAATCCGCATAGAGGGCACTCGCTTTCCGCGGCCTGAACCGCTTATTGGTAATAAGAAAGAGTCCATGGCAAAGCCACGGACTCTTTTGCGGCGGGAAAAAGAAACTTACTTCAGCTCGACCTTGCCGCCGGCTTCCTCAATCTGCTTCTTCAGAGCCTCGGCATCGTCCTTGGAAGCGCCCTCCTTGATTGTGGCGGGGGCACCTTCGACCGTGGCTTTGGCCTCGGCCAGACCCTGGCCGGTGATCTCACGGACAACCTTAATGACCTTGATCTTGGCAGCGGCATCGAAGCCGGTCAGGACCACGTCGAACTCGGTCTTCTCCTCAGCGGCGGGAGCAGCGCCGCCGGCAGCGGGAGCGGCCATGGCGGCGGCAGAAACGCCAAACTCCTCTTCCAGAGCGTGGACAAGCTCACTAAGCTCCAGAACGGTCAGGCCCTTGATCTCTTCGATCATGGCGGTAACTTTCTCAGACATTGTATGGAACCTCCTGATAGTAAATTTTTATAATAAAGTGGGGACCGCTTACTCAGCGGCAGGGGCTTCTTCGGCGGCCTCGGCTGGCGCGCCCTGTTTCTCGGCAATCTGCTTCAAGACTACGGCTAGACCGGTGATCGGGGCCAGCATGGTGCCCAAGACCTGAGCCTGGAGAACAGGCAGAGCGGGGATAGAGGCCAGGGACTTGATGGTATTCAAGTCTACGGGCTTGCCGTCCATAAAACCGCCCTTGATCTCAAACTTGTCCTTCAGCTTCTCGGCATAGTCGTTCATGATTCGGGCAGGAGCCACAGGATCATCGCACAGCGCCAGAGAAGTGGTGCCATTCAGCAGATCATCCAAGTCGCTGAGGCCGGTATTGTTGAAGGCAAAGCGAAGCAGAGTGTTCTTAATGACGGCATAATCCACCGCATTTTCACGGCACTCGCGGCGCAGGGCGGTATCCTCTTCGACAGTAATGCCCTTGTAGTCGACGATGACGCCTGCGGTGGCCTTCTGGATCTTTTCGGTCAGCTGGGCGACAATGGCCTGCTTTTCGGATAAAACTTTCGCGTTAGGCATGGTTGTGTTCACCTCCATAGGAATGGGAATGTGCGTTCTAAAAAAGGAAACGCCCCGGTGTCCAAAAAGACACAAGGACGTATAGCAAATCAAAATTTGCCGCCCTCGGCAGGATTTACGGGCAAAGCCCACCTGCTGTCTTTGGAACGCAACTGTTATTATAGCAGACAAGAGAAAAATGTCAATACCAAAACCAATTTTTTCTTAACTTCAGAAAAATTTTCCCGCATTGCCTGTGTAAAACACTTGCGTTTCACACAAGCATTTTTACACAAGGAAGGGCCAGGGGATCTAGGTTTCCAGCTTTTCCGCCGGAGGCGGAAAAAGAATGGAAATCATTTTTGCAGCGGCCTGCGCGTCACAAAAATTTTTCGACCCGCGGCTCCTGAAGATGCGTACACCTGTGACTGATGTGACTGGTGTTAGAGTGTAGTTCGTTAAACAAACGGAACCCTGATCTGCCCCCAAACTCCAACAGGACAGGGGAAATCTAAAGGGGGGACTTACGTCCCCCCTTTGGCTCAGACAAGTTTTGCGGTATTCATCCGCACGCCGGGACCCATAGTGGCGGCAGCAACACAGCTGCGGATATACTGGCCCTTGGCCGCGGCGGGCTTGGCCTTCACAATGGCACCCATCAGGGTGTTATAGTTCTCCGTCAGCTTCTCGGGGCCGAAGGATACCTTGCCGATGGGGCAGTGAATGATGTTAGTCTTGTCCAGGCGGTATTCAATTTTACCGGCCTTAACTTCCTGTACGGCCTTGGCAACGTCCGGGGTCACGGTGCCCGCCTTGGGAGAGGGCATCAGGCCCTTGGGGCCCAGTACCTTACCGAGACGGCCCACCACACCCATCATGTCGGGGCTGGCGACGACCACGTCAAAGTCAAACCAGTTTTCCTTCTGAATCTTTTCCACCAAGTCCATCTCGCCCACATAGTCGGCTCCGGCGGCCTTAGCGGCCTCGGCCTTGTCGCCCTTGGCGAAAACCAGCACCCGGACAGTCTTGCCGGTGCCATGGGGCAGGACAATGGCGCCGCGGACCTGCTGGTCGGCGTGCCGGGAGTCTACACCCAGCTTTACATGCAATTCGACCGTCTCGTCGAACTTAGCGGTAGCGGTTTTGCAGACCAGTGCCAGGCCCTCTGCGGGCTCATATTGCGTGTTTTTGTCAATCTGCTTGGCGCTGTCCTGATATTTTTTGCCTCTAAACACTGTTACTTCCTCCTCATAGTGGTTCTTCGGAACGGAATCCTCCCACTGTATGGAGCGGCGATCCGGCCGCTCGTGTGATATTACTTCTGCGCTGAAAGCCCAGAAGTAATATTTGCTATGTTTTGCGGTTGCCGCCGTAAACGGCAGCGAGCAAAACAGCTTAAATCAAATGTATTATTTTCGAATGTTTAATTCGGAAATAATATTGGTCAGTCGCCGACGATAACGCCCATGGACCGGCAGGTCCCGGCGATCATGCTCATGGCGGACTCCAGATTGGCGGCGTTCAGGTCCCGCATCTTGATCTCGGCGATTTTCTGGATGCTGGCCTTGGAGATCGTGGCCACCTTGGTCTTGTTAGGAACGCCGGAGCCGGATTCGATGTTGCACTCTTTTTTAATCAGCACCGCCGCCGGGGGCGTCTTGGTGATGAAGGAGAAGGAGCGATCCGCATACACGGTGATGACGACGGGGATAATCATTCCCGCGTCGTTTTTGGTACGCTCGTTGAACTCTTTGGTAAAGGCGGCGATATTCACGCCGTGCTGGCCCAGAGCAGGGCCCACGGGGGGAGCGGGCGTCGCCTTGCCCGCGGGGATTTGCAGCTTTACATAACCAGTGATCTTCTGTGCCATGGAGCGGCACCTCCTACGATTTAAAATGTGGTTCGGCGGGACGGTACTCGTCCCTCCCACCTGCGCGCAAGCGCGCGATCAGAGCTTTGCGGGTCCTCAGTTCAGAACCTCGACCTGATCCAGCTCCAGGTCTACCGGGGTTTCCCGGCCGAACATGGAAACCATGACGCTGACCCGGTTTTTCTCCGGCTCAATCTCCTCCACCACGCCGGTGAAACTGGCCAGCGGGCCGTCCATGATCCGCACGTGGTCGCCGACGCCGTATTTGACGACGATCTCGTGTTTCTCCATGCCCATGGCCAGTACTTCCTCCTCCGTCAGGGGGATAGCCTTGTTGGCGGTGCCCACGAAACCTGTGACGCCCCGGACGTTCCGCACCAAGTGCCAAGTCTCGTCCGTCATGATCATCTTGATCAGCACATAACCGGGGAAGACTTTCCGGGCCACTTCTTTGGAAGCGCCGGTTTCCGTGATCTCCGTGACGTTTTCCATGGGGATCTCGATCCGCAGAATCATGTCCTCCATGTTCCGCCCAGTCACGAACTTCTCAATGCTGGTCTTGACGGCGTTTTCATAACCGGAGTAGGTATGCACGACATACCATTTTGCGCTGTCTGCCATCTTCCGTTCCTCAGGCGCCGAAAGCGCTCAGGATCATCTGGACCAGGGAGACGGACACAAAGTCAAACACCCAGATAAACGCGCCGATGATGGCGGAACACAGCAATACCGTGCCAGTGTTCTTGATCACCGTCTGTCTGTTGGGCCAAACGACCTTTTTCAGCTCGCTTTTCATTTCGCGGAACCAAAGGCCGCGATCCTTTTTTTTCGCTTCCGCCATTCTTCAAATACGCCCTTTCCTCAATTACTTCGTCTCGCTGTGGAGCGTGTGCTTCCGGCAGAAACGGCAATACTTGTTCAGCTCCAGCTTGTCCGGAGTGTTTTTCTTGTTTTTCATCGTATTGTAGTTTCTCTGCTTGCACTCGTTGCATCTTAAGGTTACTTTGACTCGCATTGTTTCGGCACCTCCTTATATTCGCCTTCCTCCGGGGAAGGCCGTCTGCCTCCCTGCCGGGACCTGTCCGCCGTGGCTTGAAAAGCGAAAAAGCGCACAACAAAAAAGCCCCGCTCACAGGTAAGATCGAGTATAGCACAGGTTTCCAGGCCGGTCAACACTTTTTCTAAAAAATTTCCTATATTTTGCTTTGTGTTTCTAAATTGGTTCCGGTGCAGGAGTGCGGCGCGTTACCGGATTGTAAAGAAGTGTAACCATTTTGAGATTGCGCCAAACCCGGCGGGGCCTTATACTGGCGATACTATTATAATATGTAAGGGGCGAGGGGCATGAGGAAGCTGCTGGGTATATTGGCGCTGATGCTTCTGCTGGCGGGCTGCGGGCAAACAGGGACAACGGCCGAACCGCTGCCGGTGGAGACAGAAGAACCGGACGAATACGAAGCTCTGATCGCCGCCACACCGGTGGCCCGGGTGGAGGGAGAGGCCGTCTCCCCGGACGGGCGGTTTGAAATGAGAGCCGTGGGGGCCAGCGGCCAATATGTCAGCGGAATACAGCCGCCAGAGTATCTGCAAATCGTAAATCGGGAAACAGGGGAGGTGCTGTGGCAGGACAGCGGCTGGCTGTGGCAGTCCATCCTCTGGTCCCCGGAGGGTGGCTTTGCCGCTCTGGCTTATACCGCCCAAACGTGGTGCGCCATTACCGTTATTGAGACGGAGAACTGGACTACCTGGGATTTCATCCTGCCGGACGGGAGTTCGATCCCGGAGTATACGTTCCTGCCGGAGAATTGGGGCGTGTGGCAGTCGGAGGGCTGCCTGGATTTGACGATCGGCCGGGGCGGAGACGCCGGAGAGCAGAGGTTTTATACCTGCGCCGTGGAGGCACGGGACGGAAAGCTCAAGGGCATCGTCTGGGAGGAGCGCCATGATTCCCTGCCGGGCAGCTATGACTTCGACCACGACTGGGAGCCGGAAATCGTGGAGCTGGTGACAGTGGGCAAAGATGAGAAACCGAATCTGGAGGGCTGGTATGAGCTTCGGGTCCGAACGGCGGACAGCCGCCTCTATTGGAGTGCTTCCTTCGTCGAGGCCCACGTGGGCTGGGGCTCCTGCTTCGCCTGCCGGGTGGAGGGGGAGGACTATCTGCTTCGGTATCTCCCCACCATGTACCAGGGCTTTGCCACCTATACGTATGAGCTCTTTTACCTGGACAAAACCGGAGTGGAGCAGGTGGTCCGGGAAGGGAGCGTCAGTTTCGACATCAACTTCGGCGCTCCGATGCACGAGAGCTTCGACCCGGCGGCCGTCGCGGCCTTCCTGGAGGAGGTCCGCGATCTCCTGGCGGACAGTGAGCTGCTGCTGACCACGGAGGGCGGGAATTTCCGCTCAGGCGGGCCTGGTTCGGACTTTAAGGACGACCTGGCGTACTGGATGGATGATCCTCTGTACAATGAGAGCAAGTCCCTGGAGGAGAATATCCGGGATATGGGGACGTATTGGGAGAAGATGAGAACCGGATGACAGGGAAACAGCCGCCTTAAAAGGCGGCTGTTTCTTTTATGTTACCGGAAGGCCATACTTTGCCAACATGGCCTTGATGTGCTCCAGGTTTTCCGGTGCGGGCGGGCACATAGGGGACCGCAGTTCCCCGACTCGCCAGCCCAGCAGAGACAGGGCCGTTTTCACCGGGATGGGGTTTACCTCACAGAACATGGTGTCGCAAAAATCTTTCAGATGTACTTGCAGTTTTCCGGCGGCGGCAAAGTCGTTCTTGAGGCACAGCTGGGTCAAACGGTGCATCTCCGCCGGGAGGATATTAGCCACAACAGAGATAACGCCTTTTCCGCCCAGGGCGCAGATGGCAACTGTTTCGTCGTCGTTGCCGGACCAGATATAGAAGTCTTCGGGACAGAGCCTCCGGATTCGCTGGATATTTCCAAGGTTTCCCGACGCCTCTTTGACGCCGATTATGTTGGGGTGCTCCGCCAAGGCGGCGTAAGTTTCCGGAGAAATGGTGACCCCGGTGCGGGAAGGGACATTGTAAAGAATGACGGGAAGAGAAACCGCGTCTGCGATGGTCCGGTAGTGCTGGAGCAGCCCGGCTTGACTGGCCTTGTTGTAATAAGGAGTCACCACCAGCAGTGCGTCGGCCCCCTGGCGTTCTGCCTCTTGGGAGAGAGTGACGGCATTTTCTGTAGAGTTGGATCCGGTTCCGGCGATCACCGGAATCCGGCCGCCCACATGCTGGACGCAGAAGGCGATGGTTTCCGCCCGTTCCCGGTAGGTCATTGTACTTGCTTCACCAGTGGTGCCGCAGACGACGATGGCGTCCGTACCGTTCTCCATCTGGAAGTCCAGCAGATCTCCTAGGGTATCGAAGTCCACACCGTTCTTCTTAAAGGGCGTGACAATCGCTACGGCCGTACCTGTAAAGATAGGCTGCTTCACAGAAAACAGCTCCTTTCTTATCCTGAAATCAACAGAAAGAGACGGCCCGCATTCTCTGCGGAGGACCGCCTCTTTCGTAAAATGTGCAGGGAATGAGGCAATTATTTTGCCTCGATGTAGCCCTTGGCACACAGCAGTTCGGCCAGAAGAACCGCGCCGCCTGCCGCGCCCCGGAGGGTGTTGTGGCTCAGTCCCACAAACTTGTAATCGTATTGGGAATCCTCCCTTAACCGTCCCAGGGAAATGGCCATGCCATTTTCCAAATTCCGGTCCAGTCGGGTCTGAGGACGGTCCGGCTCTTCAAAGTAGTGGAGGAACTGCTGGGGAGCGGAAGGGAGGCTCAGTTCCTGGGCGGGGCCCCGGAAGGCGGCCCAGTCGGCCTTGATCTGCTCAATGGATGGTTTTTTACCCTCCTGAAACTTTACGAACACCGCCGCCATATGGCCGTCCTGACAGGCCACACGAAAGCATTGGGCAGTGATGGCGGGACCCTGGGCGTTGATGATTTTGCCGCCTTTCACTTTGCCCCACAGCTTTAGAGGCTCCTGCTCGGATTTCTCCTCCTCGCCTCCAATGTAGGGGATGCAGTTGTCCACCATCTCCGGCCAGCGCTCGAAGGTCTTGCCCGCGCCGGAGATTGCCTGATAGGTACAGACCAAGACCTTTTCCAAGCCGTATTTCAGCAGGGGATGCAGAGCGGGAACATAGCTTTGGAGAGAGCAGTTGCTCTTAACGGCAATAAAACCCCGTTTGGTGCCCAGGCGTTTGCGTTGAGAGTCAATGACTTCAATGTGTTCTGCGTTTAACTCCGGCACCACCATGGGCACGTCGCCTGTCCAGCGGTGGGCAGAATTGTTGGAGACAATCGGGCATTCCAGCTTGGCATATTTTTCCTCCAGAGCCCGAATTTCTTCTTTTTTCATATCTACAGCGCAAAAACAGAAATCCACCATGGACGCCAGTTTTTCGGCGTCGGTTTCCGCGTTTAGGATAACAAGGCCCTTGGCCTCTTCCGGCATGGGGGAAGTCATGGCCCAACGGGAGGCGGCGGCCTCTTCATAAGTCTTTCCGGCGCTGCGGGCGCTGGCGGCCACTGCCGTCAGCTGAAACCAGGGGTGACGCTCTAAAAGAGAGATGAAGCGCTGGCCTACCATGCCGGTGCAGCCGATGACGCCGACTTTGTACTGTTTCATAGTATGCTCCTTCCGCCGCGTTGGTGTGAAAACGTTATTGGAATTCTTGGTTGAATTTGACGCGGCCTTGTATTATAATAACTACATATGACATAAAATGTGCTCGATGCGCGGACAAATGTCTATCACAAATATGGTATCATGATTTCCCCGGCGCGTCAAGTCAGGGATCATTGGGAGGTTCCATGAAAAATAAGCTGTTGACCTTGTTGCTCGTTGTGACTTTTTTTGCGCTCAGTGCTCCGGCGGCGTCGGCTGTGACCGGCGGCGTTGTAAAGGTAGGCTTGCGGTACGGTTCCTCCGCCCTGTTTTCCGCCAATCTGGAAAATGCGGTAGGATCTGGTTATGAATTCGGCTATTTCCAGGAGGACCGTTCTTTTACTTCTTTGGGCTGGACGGAGGAAACCACAATCTCTATGACTGCTGCCGGGACAATTTATATGGATGGCGGCGGCGCCTATTTTCCCTCCGCATCTTCCGGGGGCTCCCAAATCCTGGGGGAGTGGCATGTTCAGCTGGAGGGATTTCGTTCCTTTGATGAGGCGGCGGGCCGGGCCCGCTCCGAAGGAGGATGGCCCGCATGGATCAACCGGGAGTATGTAGTCCGGGTAGGCTGCTACGGTATGCAGGGAGAAGCGGAAGCGGCTGCCGGGCGTTACGGAGGCCGGGCCGTACGGTCTTCTTCTACCGGGGTGGTGGTTACTCGGACAAGGACTGCGGACATCCTCTTTGAGTTTGACTGCGGCGGCGAGCTGGCTTTGGGTGTCCGGCCGTCAGGACGGGATACTTCCACCTGGTTTAAAGGGTACAAGTACGGCGGTAGCTTCGAGTATCCACGACCTAACGGCGGAAACCTGAGTGTGGTGAATGTCATTGGCTTAGAGGATTATGTGAAAGGCGTTATCCCTTACGAGATGGGAGGCGAATGGCCTCTGGAAGCTTTAGAGGCCCAGGCCGTCTGCGCCCGGACTTTTGTCCAGGGGCACAGCAAGCACTTGCGGGATAGTGGTTTTGATGTTTGCAACGGCGTGGACTGTCAGGTTTACAACGGCCACGGCAGCGGCGGCGCGAGCCCTTCGGAAACCAGTGACCGGGCGGTGGAAAACACAGCCGGGCTTTGTATTTATTATAACGGAACCCTGGTACAGGATGCGGTTTACCACTCCTCCGACGGCGGGGCTACCGAGGATGGAGGAAACGTTTGGGGAACGGAAACTGGGTATTTGAAGGGAAAAACCGATCCCTATGAGCCCCAGACCACAGTTCCCAACAACCATTATTCCGTCACCTACACCGCTTCGGAGCTGAGCTGGATTTTGGATCAGAAAGGTCATTCTGTGGGCACGGTGCAGGATGTTTACGTCTCGGAATACACGCCCCTGGGAAATGTGAAGCAGGTAACGTTTGTGGGGACCGGCGGCACTAAGACCTTTACCGGCGACGATTGCCGGATGATTTTTTACAGCAGCACCTACCAGAAGTCGGTCGGCAGTATGCGTTTTGAAATCAATGGCAGGCGGAGTGGTTCCGGTGGCCTTTTCGTCAACGGCACCGGCCAGCTTTCCGCGCTGGACGGCGCCTCCGTCATCTCCGGCAGCGGAACGATTGGTACGCTGCGGGGAAGCTCCGCCTCAGCCGTCACGTCCTCCGGCACCGTGACGGTTTCCGGAGAGGTCCGGCAGCCCACGGGCGGAGAAAATCATGGCGGCAATTTTGTGATTACCGGTACTGGAAACGGCCATAATGTGGGCATGAGCCAGTATGGGGCCAAGGCAATGGCGGAGCTGGGCTACAGCTCTCAAGAGATCTTAAATTTCTACTATACAGATATTACCATCAGATAGGAACATACTATGAAAACATGCGATTTTTATTACGATTTGCCGCAGGAGCTTATTGCTCAGACGCCTATGGAAAAACGAGACGGTTCCCGGCTGATGATCTTAGACCGCCGGACGGGGGAAATCGGGCACCGCCGTTTCTATGACTTGCCGTCGCTGTTGTGTCCAGGGGACTGCCTGATTATGAACGACTCCCGGGTTCTGCCTGCCCGGCTCCTGGGCCGGAGGCTGCCGGGAGGAGGAGCCTGTGAAGTGCTGCTGCTCACCGACAGGGGGGAGAATGTCTGGGAGTGCCTGGTCCGCCCGGGACGGAAGCTGCGGGCCGGGGCCCGGATGACCTTTGGCGATGGTTCCCTTACCGCTGAGGTGGTGCGGGAACTGGCAGACGGAAACCGGCGGATTCGTTTTGAATATGAGGGAATCTTCTTGGAAGTATTGGAACGCCTGGGGAAAATGCCCCTGCCGCCCTACATCAAAGAGGAACTCCAGGACCAAGAACGATATCAGACAGTCTATTCCAAGGTGTTGGGTAGTGCTGCCGCTCCTACGGCGGGGCTCCATTTTACAAAGCCGCTGCTGGAGGAAATTGCGGCCAGGGGCGTAAACCTGGGCTATGTCACGCTCCACGTGGGCCTGGGGACTTTCCGTCCGGTGAAGGAGGACACCATTGAGGACCACGAGATGCACAGCGAGTTTTGCACCGTCCCCCAGGAGACGGCGGAGCTTATCAACCGCACTAAGGCGGCGGGCGGGCGGGTCATCTGTGTAGGGACCACCTCCTGCCGGACCCTGGAATCCTGGGCGGAGGAGGACGGGCACATGGAGCCCCGGTCCGGCTGGACGAACATTTACATCTACCCTGGCTGCCGGTTTAAGGTCATGGACGGTCTGGTGACCAACTTCCACCTGCCGGAGAGCACCCTTATCATGCTGGTGTCCGCCTTCGCGGGGCGGGAAGCGGTGCTGAACGCCTACCGGGAGGCCGTCCGGGAGCGCTACCGGTTCTTCTCCTTCGGTGACGCCATGTTTATCTCGTGAGGAGGGCTTGTTATGACCTTGACCGATTTGCCGAACGTGGGTCCCAAGCTGGCGGAGAACCTCCGCCGGGTGGGGCTGGAAACCCCGGAGGACTTTCGGGCGGCAGGGGCCCGGGAGGCCTTCCTCCGCATCCGGGCTCAGGTGGATTCTACGGCCTGCTTCCACCAGCTCACCGCCCTGGCCGGGGCGGAGCTGGGCGCACCCAAGAAGGCGATTCCGGCGGAGGAAAAGGCGGCGCTGCGGGCCTTTTTCGACAGCTTGTAAAATAGGAGAGATCAATGTTCAAACTGCTAAAAACCGAGGGCCGCGCCCGGCGCGGCGAGTTTTCCTGTGCCCACGGCGGCGTGGTCCAGACGCCGGTATTCATGAACGTGGGTACCCAGGCCGCCATCAAGGGCGGCGTGGACGCCTTCGACCTCCGGGAGGTTCGCTGCCAGATTGAGCTGAGCAACACCTATCACCTCCACCTCCGGCCCGGGGACGAGCTGATCCGGCGGATGGGGGGGCTCCACAAATTCATGAACTGGGAGGGCCCTATCCTGACGGACTCCGGCGGCTTCCAGGTCTTCTCCCTGGCCCCCCTCCGGAGGATCAAAGAGGAGGGCGTCTATTTCTCCTCCCACATCGACGGGCGGAAGATCTTCATGGGGCCCGAGGAGTCCATGCGCATCCAGTCCAACCTGGGCAGCGACGTGGCCATGGCCTTCGACGAGTGCGTGGAGAATCCGGCGGCTTACGAATACGCCAAGGCCAGCTGCGAGCGAACCCTCCGTTGGCTGGAGCGGTGCAAGCGGGAGCACGACCGGCTGAACGCCCTGCCGGGGACTGTGAACCCGGGGCAGCTCCTCTTCGGCATCAACCAGGGGGCCACCTTTGAGGATCTCCGGGTCTGGCACATGGACGAAATCGCCAAGCTGGACTGCGACGGCTACGCTATCGGCGGCCTGGCGGTGGGAGAGCCCACCCAGGTCATGTATGACATCATTGACTCGGTGGAGCCCCATATGCCCCAGGACAAGCCCCGGTATCTCATGGGCGTGGGCACCCCCAGCAACATCATCGAGGGTGTGGCCCGGGGGGTGGACTTCTTCGATTGTGTGATGCCTTCCCGGAACGGACGGCACGGGAAGCTTTTCACTTGGGAGGGGACGGTTAACATCCTGAACGCCAAATACGCTACGGACAGCCGTCCCATCAGCGAGAGCTGTGACTGTCCCGTGTGCCGGCGTTTTTCCAGGGCCTATCTCCGGCACCTGTTCAAGGCGGAGGAAACCCTGGCCCTCCGGCTGGCGGTATTGCACAACCTCTATTTTTATAATGAGCTGGCCGCGAAAATTCGGGAGGCTTTGGACCGGGGGAGCTTTGGGAACTTCCGGACGGAGTACAGTAAAAAGCTTGCGGAGCGGATTTAGAGTTTGTTTTAAGGCCGCCAAAACACTGTCTGGGGACGTTTTTCTCGTCAGGATCACGTTGAATTGCCTTGAAACCCGTCGGGATTTCTGCGTCAAATCGCCTTGCCTGACAGAAAAACCCGGCTCAATCCGGTATTCCGCTAGTTTTAAAACAGACTCTAGGTTTTATAGGACGAAAAATTCCCCAGATACCGGATAAAGGAAAGCTCCCGGACGTTCGTCCGGGAGCCTCTTACATTCAGCTGTTCTCAATTAGACCGCTCTGGTAACCTTGCCGGAGCGCATGCACCGGGTACAGACATACACGTGGCGGGGGGAACCGTCCACGATCGCCTTGACACGTTTCACGTTGGGCTTCCAGGGACGGTTGGAACGCCGGTGAGAGTGAGAAACCTGAATACCAAAGGTCACGCCTTTGCCGCAATACTCGCACTTAGCCATCCATTGCACCTCCCCGCTGTCGCATAGTACGTGCATATTTTCATAAGCACGACTGTTATAATAACAGAATCTATCGAAAAATGCAAGAAGAATTTTCAAAAAAACAGAAGTTTTTTTGAAAGAATTCCTCTGCATCTTCTGCGCCGAAGGTGTTGCGGAATTGGAATACTTCATATATAATGGAAACGGACGCGTCGTAGACGCAAAAACCAAGGATACCCGGCTTTTTGCCGGGAAAAGGAGAAAGACCATGCGAGAACACGGACTGAAGGTGAAGGATTTCGTATCCCTTTTTAATTTGGAGGTTTTAAACCGGGGAAGTGACTTTGACAACGCCCTGTTGACGGTGCCGGATCTGAACCGGCCCGGACTCCAATTCCACAGTTTTTATGATTACTTTGACCCGTGCCGCCTTCAGGTGATCGGTAAGGCAGAGGTCACCTATCTCAGAGGACTCAGCGACGCCCAGCGGCGCAAGTGCTTTGACGACCTCTTTCTCTATGACATTCCAGCCCTGGTTATTGCCCGGAGTTTGGACTGTTTTCCGGAATGTATTGAGAGCGCTGTGGAGCATCAGAAAACCTTATTGCGGACCAATGAGGTGACGGTAGCGTTTACCAGCCGCACGATTGAGTATCTGAACCGGGTATTGGCTCCATGCATTACCCGTCACGGCGTGCTGCTGGACATTTACGGGGAAGGCGTTATGATTACCGGCGACTCCGGCGTGGGCAAAAGTGAGGCGGCTATTGAGCTGATTATGCGTGGACACCGGTTAGTGGCAGACGACGCAGTGGAGCTCCGCCGGGTTTCCGGGCGGCTGATGGGCACTGCCCCGGAAGTCATCCGCAATTATATCGAGCTGAGAGGTATTGGAGTGATCAATGTACAACAGCTCTTCGGCGTCCGGGCCATCAAAAACGAAGCCCAGTTGGATTTGGTAGTGAATTTTGAGCCCTGGGACAGTGAGAAATTTTATGACCGCCTGGGCATTGAAGATCATTACATTGACATTTTGGATATCCAGGTTCCCACCCTGACCATACCGGTACGCCCGGGGCGAAACCTGGCCAGCATCGTGGAAGTGGCGGCCATGAACAACCGCCACCGCAAGCTTGGCTATAATGCGGCGCAGGAGCTGGCCCAAAAAGTGGACGCCCGTGCGGACGGAAATCTGTAAGGAGGACGCAGCTGTGTATATCGGCATTGATGTCGGCGGAACGAATTTGAAAGCCGGACTGGTGGATGAGACAGGCAAGATTGTAAAAGCGGAACGGATTCCCTTGAACTTTCAAGGCCCGGAACAATTTGCGAAGACTCTGGCGGAGCTGTCCCGTAAAGTGTATCAGGACGGGGTTCAGTGGGTGGGCGTGGGTCTGCCCGGCGCGGTGGATGGGGGCAATGTGCTGTTCATCACCAACATTGCAATGGAGAATGTTCCTCTGGAGCAGATGTTCCGGCGGCATTTGGATCTGCCGCTGCTGCTTGGAAACGATGCGGACTGCGCCGCTGTAGGTGAGTTCTTCGGCGGCGCGGGAAGAGGAACTCATGATTTTGCCGTCATTACCCTGGGCACCGGCGTAGGAGCGGGAATTATTGTAGATGGAAAACTTCGGGGCGGCATGTCTTCCAGCGAGGCGGGACATATTGTTATCCGCCGGGACGGCGAACCTTGCAACTGCGGCCGGAAAGGCTGCTGGGAGCGCTATGCTTCCGCCACCGGACTGATTCAGCAGACGAAGCGGGCTATGGAGCGGCATCCGGAGAGTCTACTGCATCAAGTGTCCGCAGTGGGCGGGGTGGAAGGCCGGACGGCTTTCCAAGCGGCAGAGGCCGGGGATGAAACCGCGATCGCGGTGTGCCGGCAGTACGTAGACTATTTGGCCAGCGGCATGGTGAATTTAATCAATGTCTTAAGGCCCGAGATTGTGGCGATTGGCGGCGGAGTATCCGCTGCGCCGGAGCATCTGCTTCTGGAACCGCTGCGGGAGGCCGTGGCAAAGGAGGCTTTTTCCAGACATGGCGGACGGGTTACCCGTATTCTTCCGGCTGAACTTGGAAATGACGCCGGAATTATCGGTGCGGCGATGCTGGGCCGGGTAATGTAAGCATAATTTATGAAATATAAGGTACATTTCATAAAGCCGTTTTGCCTGCCGCTGCAAATCACGGCAGCCGCAAAACATGGCGTGTATTACTTCCGAACGTTTTGTTCAGGAGCAATATTTTGAAAACAGGGAGGCCCATGCATGGACTGGGTAACACGGCTTGACAAACAAGTGGCGGATTATTTGCCGGACTTAAGGGTGCTGAAAGAAGAACCTATGGCAAAGCACACCTCTTTCCGAGTGGGAGGTCCGGCAAAGCGAATGGCGTTTCCGGAGCGGGGGGAGCAGATGGTGCTGCTGTTGTCCATGGCCCGGGAGTGCGGAGCCAGGCCCTTTATTCTCGGCAACGGCACGAATCTGCTGGTTCCGGATGGGGGAGTGGACCGGCTGATAATCGAGACGTCCGGACTCAGCCGCTTGGAGAAGGGAACGGAGCCGGACAGTCTTGTGGCGGAGTCCGGCGTTTCCCTGGCCAGACTGGCGGACTTTGCCTGCAAGCAAGGGCTGACCGGTTTGGAGTTTGCCCATGGCATTCCCGGTACGGTAGGAGGCGGCGTGTGCATGAATGCCGGAGCTTACGGCGGGGAACTGAAGCAGGTGGTTTCCGGCGGATCGGTTCTGTTTCCGGAGGAGGGTGTAAGATATCTCACCGGTGAGGAATTGCATTTCGGTTACCGGCGAAGTTTTTTGTCGGACCATCCCGAAAGCGTGGTTCTGTATGCGGTATTTCAGTTGTCTCCCGGTGATCCTGAAACCATCAGGGAAACGATGAGGGAACTGATGGCGAGACGAAAGACCAGCCAGCCTCTGGAATGGCCCAGCGCGGGAAGCACCTTTAAGCGGCCGGAAGGCCATTTCGCCGGGACCCTCATTGACCAGTGCGGCTTAAAGGGCCGGACAGTAGGAGGAGCCCAGGTATCGGAAAAACACGCGGGTTTTATCATCAACCGTGGCGGGGCCACCTGTGTTGAGATCAAAGAGCTGATTCGTCAGGTACAGGAGATGGTCTTTGAAAAAACCGGCGTCCGGCTAGAGCCGGAGGTCAAGTTTGTGGAGTAAAGGGGGAGTTATCCCATGGAAATTCTGATTATCTCCGGAATGTCCGGCGGGGGGAAGAGCAAGGCGGCGTCTTTCTTGGAGGACAGCGGCTTTTATATTGTGGATAACATGCCTGCCGCCATGATTTTGAAATTTGCGGAGTTCTGCGCCGGGGGCGGAGGACGGTACGCCCGGGTAGCCCTGGTGTACGATGTGCGGACGGCGGAGTCATTTAATGAACTATTTGATGTATTGGATAAATTAAAAAGCATGGAGGGCGTCTGCCGGATGCTGTTTCTGGAGGCGTCTCCGGCGGCGATCATCAAACGCTATAAGGAAACCCGGCGCCGTCATCCCTTGGAGAAGGAAACGGACTCTCTGGAAGAGGCGGTGGAAAAGGAGCGGGAGCTGATGCTTCCGGTAAAACAGCGGGCGGATTTTGTCATCGACACGACCCGGCTCTCCACTGCTAAGTTGCGGAGCGAGCTATTGCGCATCTTCAACGGCGAGGGAGAGCAGACGGGCATGAAAGTAAGCGTTACCTCTTTCGGCTTTAAATATGGTCTTCCCTTAGAGGCAGACCTGGTGCTGGACGTACGGTTTATGCCGAATCCTTTTTACATTCAGGAGTTGCGGCATCAAACCGGATTGGATCAGCCGGTGGCGGACTACGTGTTCAGCTTTCAGCAGACTTATGATTTCCTTCACAAGGTGGAAGACCTGTTGGGATTTGCCCTGCCGTTGTACGCAGAGGAGGGAAAAACCGGGCTGGTCATCGCTGTGGGCTGCACCGGAGGGCACCACCGCTCCGTAGCCATAGCGCACGCTTTGACGGAGTTTATACGGGGGCAGGGGTACCTGGTGGCGGAGCACCATCGGGATCTGGAACGGGCCATTTGAGCCGGAAAGGAAGTCAATGGAATATCAACATTACCGTGCGCCCCGAAAGCATGGCCCCCGGATTGCCGTGATCGGCGGCGGGCATGGATTATCCAACATGCTTCGAGGACTGAAAGACTATACGGAAAATCTCTCCGCCATCGTCACGGTGGCGGATGACGGCGGCGGTTCCGGAGCCCTGCGTCAGGACTTGAGGATGCCCCCGCCGGGGGATATCCGGAACTGCCTGGTGGCTCTGGCAAATACCGAGCCGCTGATGAAACAGATGATGGACTATCGTTTCCAGGAGGGAACCCTGGCGGGACAGAGCTTCGGAAATCTGTTTTTAGCAGCGCTGAACGGTATCTCCCCCAGCTTCGACTCGGCGGTCCGCCGGATGAGCGAGGTCTTGGCCATCACCGGCCGGGTGCTGCCCGTCACCACCGCCGACGTGCAGCTGGAGGCAGAATTTGAGAACGGGGCCAGCGTTGTGGGCGAGTCCAAGATCTCCTACTGCAAGAAGAAAGAGGACTGCCGGATCACCAAGGTCCGCCTGCTGCCGGAACGGCCCAAGGCCCTGCCGGAGGCCCTGGCAGCCATTCATGAGGCGGATATGATTGTCCTGGGACCTGGGAGTCTTTATACCAGCATCATACCCAATTTGCTGGTGGACGGTATCGTAGATGCCATCCGGGAGTCCCCTGCTCTAAAGATTTATGTCTGCAATGTCATGACCCAGGAGGGGGAAACGGAGGGTTACACCGCTTCAGACCATATCGCGGCTCTGTTCCAGCATTCGGTACAGGGGCTGTTCCGGCTATGCCTGGTGAATTCTTCACCTATTCCCACAGACATCGCAGACCGCTATGCCCAGGAAGGGGCTGAGTTGTTGCGCTACGACATAGAGCGCTGTGCCGCTTTGGGAGTGGAACTGGTCAGCCGGCCTATTGCCACGGTACAGGACGGCTATGTCCGGCATCATCCCGACAGGCTGGCCCAGGAATTGATTCTGCTTCATGCGGAGCGGAATGTCCGTATTGCCGGAGGACGCTACCGAATAGAGTGAAGTTAAATGCCTTTACATAAGTGAGGGCAAGGAGGTTTTGACAGTGTCCTTTTCCTTTGACACCAAAAATGAGCTCTGCAAGCTGCCGGTCCAGCGGCGTTGTTGCGCCCAGGCGGAGGCCTATGGAATCCTGCTCTACTGCCATACCTTCAGCTCCTCCGAGGTTCGGATCATCACGGAAAATCCCAATTTTGCCCTCCGCTTGCCCAGGTTGTTCCAGCGGGCTTTTGACCTCCGGTTTGACCGCCAGCCGGATCTGAACCGGGGAGAGGGGGGAAAGATGGTTTTTCAAATTACAGAGCAAAAAAAGCTAAACCATATTATTGACCTGCTGGGTTACGCCCCCCGCCAAAGCCTGGCTCTCCACATTAACTTCGCTATGGTGGAGGAGGAGTGTTGCCGGGCTGCGTTTCTCCGGGGCTGTTTCTTCGCCGGAGGGAGCGTCACAGACCCCTCTAAGCGTTATCATTTGGAGATGACCAGCTCCCATCTCCAGGCCAGCCGGGAATTGGAGGTTTTGCTCCGGGAGAGTGGATATCCCCCCAAGAGTGTAGCCCGTAATGGAAGTTCTGTTACCTATTTTAAACAAAGCGACCAGATAGAGGACTTTCTTACGCTTATCGGCGCTCCGGTGGCGGCCATGCGGATCATGTCTACCAAACTGGAAAAGGGCATTCGTAATAGCGTGAACCGGCGGCTGAACTGCGACAGCGCTAATTTAGATAAGGCGGTAGAGGCTGCGCAGAGCCAGGGGGCTTCGATCCGAAAGCTGGAAGCTGCCGGCCATCTTGAAAAACTGCCGGACAAGCTCCAAAAAACAGCCGCCCTGCGCTTGGCTTATCCGGAGCTGAGCCTGTCGGAGCTGGCGGAGATGTTTGATCCGCCGGTGACAAAATCCTGTTTGAATCACCGCCTGAGAAAGCTGATGGAGCTGGCGGAAAGATTATAAATTTCCTTGTATTTCGTGTAAAGTAAAACTATTATATAGAATAGACGGGAGAATTTTTTTGTATGTCAGAAATAAAAAGCTGGGCTCTGCAATTCCCCTTGGACTGGAAGCCCTCCCTGGAGGAGGTGGACCGCTATGTGGACAATCCTCTCTGGCTGGAACTCCGGCAGTACTTGAAGGCTGCCTACGGCGCAGAGCCTCAGACGGAATACAGCCGCTGCGGCCTGGAACCGGGGTGGAACTTGAAATTCAAGAAGGGGAGCAAGTCCCTGGCCACCGTGTACCTCCGCCCGGGCTATGTGACGGCAATGGTTTCCGTCGCGCCCAAGGACGAGCCGGCGGCGGAGGGCGTGCTTTTGACCTGCACGGAGTACACCCGGACGCTGTACCAAAACACGGCCTCCTCAAAAATGGGGCGCTGGCTGATGATCGATCTGACCTCCCCGGGGATCTTGGAAGACGTCAAGGCACTGCTGGCCCTTCGGGTAAAACCGGAAAAAAAAGAAAGCTGATATAGAAAGGGTGAGAATCCATGTCCTTCGTTCACCTCCATGTCCATACGGAATACAGCCTGCTGGACGGCGCGTGCCGCATCCGGGACCTGCCGAAGATCGTAAAAGAACTGGGCCAGACTGCCTGTGCCGTCACGGACCATGGGGTCATGTACGGCGCGGTGGACTTCTACCGGGCCTGTAAGGCGGAGGGGATCAAGCCCATCATCGGTTGTGAGGTCTACGTCACTGCGGAGGGACGGCGCCTTACGGACAAGGTCCATGAATTTGATTCCGAGAGCCGCCATCTGGTTCTCCTCTGTGAGAATGAAGAGGGCTATCGAAACCTCTCTTACATGGTTTCCATGGCCTGGACGGAGGGGTTTTACATCAAACCACGGATTGACTTGGAATTGCTGCGGCAGCACAGCCGGGGGCTGGTGGCCCTCTCCGCGTGCCTGGCAGGGGAGATTCCCCGCCGGCTGCGGAACGGGGAATATGAAAATGCTAAGCGCTACGCCTTGGAGCTGGCGGAGATTTTTGGACCGGGCCACTTTTATTTGGAGCTACAGGATCACGGCATCCGGGACCAGACGCTGGTAAACCGTGGGATTCTGCGGATTCATGAGGAAACCGGCTTGCCCATGGTCTGTACCAACGACGCCCATTATCTCCGAAAAGAGGATGCGGAGGCCCATGACGTGCTCCTCTGCATTCAAACGGGAAAAATTCTGGATGATGAAAACCGGATGCGCTATGAACCCCGGAATTTCTATCTCCGCAGCGAGGAGGAAATGTCGGAGCTGTTCTCTGATTATGAGGGAGCCTTGGAGAACACGGCAAAGGTGGCAGACATGTGCAATATGGACTTCACCTTTGGGAAGTACCACCTGCCGGAATTCCAGCTGCCGCCTGGATATGACAGTTTTTCTTATTTAAAAAAGCTTTGTGATGAGGGGTATCAGGCCCGCTATGGGGAGGATGAGGCCCACCGGGAACAGCTCCGCTATGAGCAGGATATGATTGAGAAGATGGGTTTTACGGACTATTTTCTCATCGTTTCAGACTTTGTCCGTTATGCCAGAAACGCGGGTATCCCTGTGGGGCCGGGGCGGGGCAGCGCCGCGGGGTCCATGGTGAGTTACTGTCTCTATATCACGGACATCGACCCGGTAAAATACGGCCTCTACTTTGAACGTTTCCTAAATCCGGAGCGGGTAAGCATGCCGGATATCGACATGGACTTTGGAGATACCCGTCGGGGAGAAGTCATTGAATATGTACGCCGGAAGTACGGTGAAGACCACGTGGCCCAGATCGTCACGTTCGGCACCATGGCGGCCCGGGGCGTAGTCCGGGACGTGGGGCGGGTGATGAACCTGCCCTACGTCGAGGTGGACCAGATTGCCAAACAGATCCCCAATCCCCCGGGGGCCCATATCACCCTGGCGGATGCCTTACGGCTGACGAAATCGCTTAGTGATCTATATAAGAGCGATGAAACGGTAAAACGCCTGATTGACACTGCTCAGATGCTGGAGGGAATGCCACGGAATGCCTCCACCCATGCCGCCGGAGTGGTCATCACCAAGCGACCCGTCTATGAGTATGTGCCTTTGGCGAAAAACGACGACATCGTGGTCTGCCAGTACGGTATGGTGACACTGGAGGAGCTGGGGCTTTTAAAGATGGATTTCCTGGCCCTGCGGAACCTGACGGTGCTGGAGGATGCGGTGCAGCTTCTGAAAGAGCAGCAGCCGGATTTCCGCTTGGCGGATATCCCGGAAGAGGACTCTGAAACGTATGAAATGCTGGCGGCAGGGAAGACCTCCGGCGTGTTTCAGATGGAATCCACCGGCATGACCGGCGTCTGTGTGGGGCTTAAGCCTCAGAATATTGAGGATATTACTGCGATCATTGCCCTGTACCGCCCCGGGCCCATGGATTCCATTCCCCGGTTTATCGCTTGTAAGCAGGATCCAAAGCTTATTAAGTACCGGCACCCCTCCCTGGAGCCGATCCTGTCTGTCACTTACGGCTGTATCGTCTATCAGGAGCAGGTCATCAAGATTTTTCAAGACCTGGCGGGCTACTCCCTGGGACAGGCGGATATGGTCCGCCGGGCCATGAGCAAGAAAAAGGCTAAAGACATCGAAAAGGAGCGAGAGGCATTCCTTCACGGTGACCCGGGCCGAAACATCTCCGGCTGTGTGGCCAACGGAATTCCGGAGGCCACGGCAGAGGCTATTTACCAGGAGATTTACGATTTTGCCAACTACGCCTTCAATAAAGCCCACGCGGTTGCCTACGCCGTAGTGGCCTATCAAACGGCGTATTTCAAGTGCCATTATACTCGGGAATACATGGCGGCTTTGCTGACCTCTGTGCTGGATAACTCGGACAAAGTGGCGGGCTATATCAATGAGTGCCGGGACTGCGGCATCGCCCTGCTGCCACCGGATATCAACCGGTCCCTGGACTGCTTCACCGTGGAGGAAAAGGGCATCCGTTTTGGGCTGGTGGCGATCAAGAACATTGGCCGGGGTTTTATCCAAGCCGTGATGAAGGAGCGGGAAGAGGCGGGTCCTTTTGCGTCCCTTCATGACTTCTGCCGTCGGATGGCAGGCAGCGATATGAACAAGCGGGCGTTGGAAAATCTGATTCGGGCCGGGGCTTTCGACGGGACCGGAGCACGGCGGTCCCAACTGATCCGGGTCTATGAAAAAGTGCTGGACGCCGCTTCGGCCCGGCAGAGGCAGAATCTGGAGGGGCAGCTGGACTTCTTTGGCATGTCTTCCGGCCAAGCTCAAGCGGCGGCGGAGGTTCATCTCCCGGAAATCCCGGAATTCACTGCCCAGGAGCGGATGACCATGGAGAAAGAAACCACCGGTCTTTACCTTTCCGGCCATCCTATGGATGCCTATCGTGATATTGTGCGGCGTCTGCGTCTGCCCAAGATTGGCACGGTGATAGAAGACTTCTCCCAGGAGAGCGGCCCTACCCGTTTTGCCGATGGGCAGTATTTAACCCTGGCCGGGGTTGTAACGTCCAGCAAGACCAAGACAACCAAAAACAACTGCCTGATGGCATATGTAGTGGTAGAAGATGAAAGCGGGTCTATTGAGATGCTGTGCTTCAGCCGGACGTTAGACCTCTGCGGCCCATACCTTCGGGAAAATCAGGCTGTGGTGGTAAAAGGGAAGTTATCCGTCCGGGATGAAAAGTCTCCCCAGCTCATGTGTGATTCCGCTTATCCTTTGGAAACAGCGGAGGGGGGGCTTCCGGCCCAGCCTCCTGCCGCGCAGCCGGACAAACTGGTGAGAGGGGAGACGCTGTATTTGAAGTTTCCCTCGTTGGACCACCCTTCTCTCCGGCATATGGAGCTGGTGTTCTCTATGTTTCCTGGAGATTCTCAGGTGAAAATGGTTATGGCGGACACCCGGAAGGTCTTCGGAACCAGAGCAGTGCTTCATAGGGCTTTGATCCAGGAGGCTAAGGAAACCTTGGGAGAGGAAAACGTTGTTGTAAAGTAAAAAACGCGGGTACGTAGATACCGTACCCGCGTTTTTATTTGCTCTTTGGTAGAAACAGCTGAATGATTTGACTATACAGCTTCTCTGGCGTTTCCCGAAACTGTTTCGCCGCCGCTTTAGCTTGGGCTTGGTCTACCATCATCAGTTTAAGGTCCATGACGCTGCCCTTGTCGTCGGTCAGCTGGAGGCGCACGGTATATGTACCGTTGGGCCGCTGTTCCACATCGGCTTTCACCTGGCGGCGGCGGCGAAGTTTCCGGTTCCACTCCTCTAGATTTTTATCGCAGCGCTGGCGGACGGAGTAGGGAAGGCTGGACTCACAGGCGGCGCCATTCCGGCGGCCTTTATCCGTAAGGGCATAGAGGCTGTTTTGATCTAGGGTTAGATGTTCTGTACGGACCAGGTCGGCAAGGCAATCGGAGAAATCAAAATAATCAATGGCGTCGTCGCAGAGCGTCAGGTCCAGGATGGTGTCGAAGGGGACGGGTTCTTCCACCCTGGCAGCGATATAGAGAATGAGAAATTTGATTTCCAGTTTGTCCTGAATAAATCCGGGCACGGAACAGCCTCCTCTCCGACGTTGATTTTGTATTATTTTTATTATACTCCTTCCGGCATAAAAACACAAGCCCGACGGTCCCTTTCTGAAATATTTGTCGAAATTTGGAGGAAAGTACCTTGACGGTTTCCTCCGACATTGGTATCATAGGGACAGCTTAAAACATGAAAGGCGGCGGCGAGATGAAAAAGAGGACGCTGGCGATCTTACTGGCGGCATGGATGCTTTTGGCCCTGGCGGGCTGTGGGGGAAAAACGGATCGGGAACCGGCTCCGGATTCTACAGAGGAAACAGAGCCGGAACGGCCTCCTGTCGAAGAACCGGACCCGGAGCCGGAACCCTATATTCCAGCGGGGAGGAATCCTTTGACAGGGCTGCCCATGGAGCCGGAATATGAGAACCTGCGGCCTGTTGCCATCATGCTGAATAATCTGAAAGCGGCTCAGCCTCAATTGGGCATTTCTCAAGCAGATATTATTTATGAGGTTCCGGTAGAAGGGGGAATCACCCGGATGCTCTGCCTTTACCAGACAGTGGAGGGCATCGCGACCCTGGGCAGCGTCCGTTCCGCCCGACCCTACTTTGTGGAGCTGGCCTTAGGGCACGACGCGATTTACGTCCACGCCGGTGGCAGCCAGGAGGCGTATTCCAATCTGCGGAGCTGGAAAGTGGACCACATGGACGGTGTCCGGGGTGGTGACGACGCCCAGATTTTCTGGCGGGACCCGGACCGAAAGCGGAACAATGGTTATGAGCATAGTTTGATTACTTCTGGGGAAAAGATTCTGGAGTATCTGGGCAAGGGGAAGATTGTCACGGAGCACGCCGCTGGCTGGAATTATCTCCAGGCATTTAAAGAAGACGGAACCCCGACGGCAGGAGAGGCGGCAGAGCATATTCAGGTTCGTTTTTCCAGCTACAAAACTGGGACGTTTGACTATGATGCCGCCACTGGGAAATATTTAGTGGGCCAGTATGGAAAAGAACACGTAGATGGCAGTACGGGCAGCCAGATCAGCGCCACAAATGTACTGATACTGAAAACTTCTACTGCGGTTTTGGACGATGTGGGCCGCCTTCGGGTCCAAACTACAGGCGACGGGGAGGGACTCTTTTTCTGCGGCGGCAAGATGGTTCCCATTCAGTGGAGCCGGAAGGATCGGAACAGTGCGTTTGCCTACACGCTGGAGAATGGGCAATCCTTGGCCCTTGGACAGGGAAACAGCTATGTCTGCATTCTCAGCCCCAAGACCAGCTCGGTAGAGTACGAATAAACAAAAAGGACCGTCCCGAAAATGGGACGGTCCCTGTTTTTATTTGCGGCAGGCGCAGCAGCATTCTTCGTAGTTTTCAGGCAGCCGTACGGTATTGGGCGGGAAAAACTCGCCGACTGGGAAGGAAATGTTGCGGAAGATGCCGCAGGGGTCCTCGGTTCCGCTGCCGCAGGAGCACTCCTTGTCAGGCATGCAGTAGTCGTATACCGGCACCAGGAGCTGGGAATCTCGCTCCAGGCGAACGATAGAGAACTGGCCCAGGGTGACATAGATGCGGCGGCTGTCATCTCCGCTGGAGAGCTCTCCGTCAAAGCAGCTGTTGACGAAGGAGGGCACCTCGCACAGCTCGCAGTCGCAGTCCCGCTTGCCGCAGCAGTCCATGATCCGGGCGTCCAGGACAATGGGGTCCACGGCCTCCACCACGGCCACAGGCAGATTGGATCGGCTGGTGAGCTGGAGGTCCGGTTCACCGGTTCGAAGCTCGGAGGAGAAAATCTTGGCATTCCCCTCACTGCCAAAGAGAATGGCCCGCTTGTCGAAAACACACAGCCCCTCTACCGTGACAGGGGCGGGGCAGCTCAGGTAAGCCTGAAGAGTAACGGAGTAGAAGAAGCGCATGTCGACGGTGTAGAAGCCCCGGTTGAAGCTGACGGGCTCCACGTCCACGTAAACATAGAGCAGCTTAGCGCTGCCGCCCTTGACGGACAGGGCGCGGTTGATAACATCCACATACTGGAGTTTGGGATAGAAACGCAGGTCCTCAATGCAGTCTTTGTCACGGCAAGAATCGTACACTTTCCGTGTATGAATGCAAACTGCCTCTCGGATGCCGCTGAGATCCTCCACGGGACCGGGCATAACTTTCTCGGGCATTGCAATACCTCCTAATAAGTAACTGGCGAAAGAACAAGGTCCTTTCAATCCAGTGTATGCGCTGCCGTCCGAGAGGTGAGAGGAGATGGCTTATTCTATCTCCTCCCGCAGGAGAGCGTACATACAATAGGAGCGGACCCGGCCGTTTTTGAAAATTCCGTTCCGCATGGTGCCCTCGCAGGTGAAACCCGCTTTCTCCAGTACCCGGCGGGAGCCGCGGTTATCCGCGAAGGGCTCGGCAAAGATGCGGAGAAGATCAAACCGGGCAAAGGCTTCCCTACAGATTTGGCGCACCGCCTCTGTCATGATGCCTTTCCCCCAGTGCTCCTCCATCAGCCAATAGCCCAGTTCAGCAGACTTTTCATAGATATCGTCTTTTACGGAAATGCTGATGCTGCCGGAAGCCTTGCCGTCAATGACAATGGTCCGCATAAGCTGCCTCGCCTCGCCTTGGGCTATACAGTCTCCTATGAACCACGCAGCGTCCGCCAACGTGTATGGAGAAGGGAAGACATTTCGCAAGTTTTCTGCAATCTTCGGATTATTGGCTGCGGCGGTAATGGGTTCCGCATCCGATGACTGCCAGGACCGCAGAATAAAGGGAACCATGGTACACCTCCAAATGAAAAATTTGAGGCTCATTATACCACTGGGGAAAACGAATGTCTACTATGCTTTCCGGCGATATGCGGAAAGAAAAGGAGAGCTTCCAAAGAAAAAGCTTGCAAAACTTCCGCTATCTGGTATAATGTCATTATTCTGATTACACAAAAGGAAGGAAGCTCTTAATGGATTACACGATTCTCATGTTGATCGTCATGGTGGCGATCATGTATTTCCTGATGATCCGCCCGGAGAACAAGCGGAAAAAGAAAGCACAGGAAATGCGGGACAGCTTGAAGAAAGGCGATATCATTACCTCCATCGGCGGCATTATCGGCAAGATTGTCTCTGTCAGCAAAGACACGATTGTCATTGAAACCAGCGATGATCGGGTCCGTATAGAGATGGCTAAGTGGGCTGTCAGTTCCGTGGGCGTACAGAGCAATGAACAGCCTGAGGAAAAGAAAGAGGAGAAAAAGCCCGCTAAGAAAGAAGAGGAAAAGAAAGAGTCCGGCAGTGGAAAGGGCGATTGGAATCCGGAAATCTGACACCCCTGAGAAACGATTTTTACTTTCAAATGCATAAAAGCATCCTCCCTTAGAATATGCTCCTCATAAGAGCATGTTTTGAGGGAGGATTTTTTATGGCAAGGGGACGAAAAAAGTGGTCCATGTGGCAAGCTTTTCTGGCCGGGGAACTAACGTCTTTGGGAGTGTACCTGATTGGTCTGCTATTTTTGACACTGTTCTTAGTAAAGGGCATGTTGTCGGAAGGAGGCAGCTTCCCAGTGATAGCGGTCTTGTGCATGCTGTCTTCGCTGGCTGGGGGATTGATGACCGTACACCTAGCCCGCTGGAGGGCTGCGGGTATTCTGACAGCTGCGGTCTTTTTGTCTGTACTTCTTTTGGCCGGTCTTGGTTTTTGGGAAGAGGTTTCCTGGCTGGGGCATGGTGGAATTTTGCTGCTGTGTGGTTTGACCGGAGGACTCTTAGCCGGGATAGCCGGACCCAAAACTCGCCGGAGGCATAATTGAACAAAACAAACGCTTTGTTGAATTGCACAAAAATCGCTTTTTTCCCTAAACTCCTCTTCGGCGGCGGGGCCGGCCCGGCGTCGAAGAGGGGAGGGGAGAGGGCACAGATATGGGATACAGAGAAAAAGGCGGCCCCTAAATGTGGGTATGGCCGGGAAAACTCAAAGGTCTGTTCTATACGCTTTCTTGAGTTTACATAACATAGTTTACATAATATTTTGTCATAAATTCCAAAAAGGTTCTTTTTTTGAGATACATCTTGCGGAAAGTGGAAAATTGCGCTATATTATAAGTACAAACTTATTTTATGCGGTTGCACACCTTCATCCTTGTCTACGCTGGACAGGAGGGTGTTTTCTTATCTATCTGTCGAATCTTCCGGCTTTTGCCAAAACGTGTATAAGCTGTCTTCCTCTTTCATAAGATGCGGTGAGGTGAGGCGGTTTGAACTGGAAGAGGCGGGAGATGACAGAGAGGAGGCGGCAGCTGATCCGTCTCTCATTCCTGGCACTGTTTTTTTTCGCCGGCATTGTTTTGGGACAGGTTTTTTCCAGCCGGGTTCCGGATGCCACTGGAGACGAATTGTCCCTCTACTTGACAGATTTCTTAAAGGTGGAAAACGGAGGACCAGCTTCCCAAACAGCGTTGTCGGCGGCGGTATTGTATTTTCGTTACCCCTTATCGGCGTTTTTGATGGGATTTGCTTCGATCGGCGTGTTGCTGCTACCGCTTATGACCGGAGCTTTCGGTTTTTTCTTGTCCTTTTCCGTCTGTTGCTTCACGGCGGCGTTTGGTTCTGACGGGGTCTTGCTGGCATTGGCGGTATTTGGCCTTCGCTGTGCGGTGACCTTGCCCTGTTATTTTCTTTTGGCCGTTCCCGCGCTGGAGCGCTCTGTGGCCTTGGCCTGCCTGTCTTTTGGAAAGGGGCGGCGGACATCCCCGGTGGCATATGGACGGGAATGGTGGAGCCGCCTGGCGCTGCTTTCGGGGGTGCTGCTGGCGGGAATGTGTGCGGATCTGATGCTGACGCCTTGGTTTTTGCATCAGCTGCTGGAACGGCTGCTGGCAGGATGAGGAAGTTTGTTTTTTGACAGTGAAACTGGTAAAGAGAGAAGGGATTGTTATGGACGAGATCGCACGCTACGGGGAATACCTGGTGGAAGAAAAGCACGCCTCACAGAATACGATCGCTTCTTATCTGCGGGATGTGACCCAGTTTTCGAACTATTTGGAGGCTCGGGGGCCCGGTTTGCTGGAAGCCACTTCAGAGACGGTTCAGTCCTATATGGATTGGATGCTGAGCCGGGGCAAATCCGCCGCTTCCGTCACCCGTTTCCTGGCCTCTGTGAAATCTTTTTACAATTTCCAACTTTTCAGCGGCAGATTAAAAACGAATCCCGCCAAGGGAGTTTCCGCTGCCAAGGCGGAGAGGAGATATCCGGAAATCCTAACTTCTAAAGAAGTAGATTTGTTCCTGGAGCAGCCTCAATGTATAGATACCAAAGGGTTTCGGGATCACGCCATGCTAGAGTTGCTATATGCTACCGGTATCCGTGTCAGCGAGCTGATTGCTTTGGAGCTGGACGATTTAAATCTGGCCGCGGGTTTTATCCGCTGCTCCGGCAAAGGGAAGGAGCGGATGATTCCTCTGTACCGCACGGCTGTGAAAGCTCTTCAAGACTATGTTTGGAAGATCCGGCCGCAGCTGGTTTCCGATGCGGAGGAAACCGCTCTCTTTGTCAATATGAACGGAGAACGGATGAGCCGCCAGGGATTCTGGAAGATTATTAAGCACTATCAGGAGAAAGCAGGAATTGAAAAAGAAATTACCCCTCACACCCTGCGCCACTCCTTTGCGGTACATTTGCTTGAAAATGGCGCGGATCTCCGCTCTATTCAGGAGATGCTGGGTCATGCAGATATCTCCTCCACTCAGATTTATACCCATGTAGTGAAGGGAAACTTGAAAGACGTTTACCAAAAGGCCCATCCAAGGGCGTAACGAAGTACACAGGACAGGCGCCGCCGGTTTGGCGGCGCCTTCTTTATAGATGGGTGCCTTTTTAAGACGCAAGTTGTTTTTGCTGTTGCGCTTCCCGGCCAAATTTGCTATACTAAAGCTGAATGTTAGCCGAAAGGGGCGGACTATGCGGATATTAGGCATCGACCCTGGCTTTGCCACCATCGGCTTCGGATTGGTGGAGGCGGAGCGGGGACAGGCGCGGATGGTGACCTATGGGGCCATTACTACTCCAGCGGGGCTGTCCTTGAGCCGGAGGCTTTACCAGATTGGCAACGATATGGAGGACCTAATCGGCCAGCTAAAACCGGACGTCATTTCCATTGAAGAACTGTTCTTCAACACAAATATTACCACCGGAATCGCCGTGGCTCACGGCAGGGGGGTGCTGCTCTACGCCTCTGAGAAGTGTGGAGTGCCTCTGTATGAGTACACCCCTTCCCAAGTGAAGCTGGCGGTAACTGGTTACGGCAAGGCGGAAAAGCGGCAGGTGATGGACATGACCCGACGGCTTTTAAAGTTGGAGAAAGTTCCGCGGCCCGACGACGCTGCCGATGCCTTGGCACTGGCCCTGTGCCATGCCAGAAGTTTTACCTCCCGGCTGCCCCGGAATGGAGCAGCCCCAGAGACAGTTTGAATAACAAAAAGCGGGGGCGTTATGTTTTACTATCTTGATGGCACTGTGGCGGAAATTCTGCCCTACCTAGCGGTGATTGACTGTGGGGGAGTGGGCTATGCCTGCAAAACTACCAATAACACCTTGGCCGTTTTGAAGAAGGGCCAGCGGAAAAAGCTTTATACGTATCTGAACGTAGCAGAAAATGTTTTTGAGCTTTATGGTTTTGCCACCCAAAGTGAGCTAAACAGCTTTCGGCTGCTCATCGGTGTCTCCGGCGTGGGCCCGAAGGCGGCGTTGGCGATTTTATCTTCCGGTACGCCGGAAACCTTGGCTATGTCCATTGTTACCGGAGATGAGAAGGCTTTGACTGCCGCGCCTGGGGTGGGGAAGAAGATTGCCCAGCGCATTATCCTGGAGCTGAAGGACAAAATGTCCAAAGAATCCGCAGGGGGACTGGATTTTTCTGGGAACAGAGGCGCGCCAGCTCCGGCGGTGTTTGGCAATAAGGCTATGGAAGCTGCTCAGGCCTTGGCAGTACTAGGTTACTCCAGTCAAGAGGTTTCCGTAGCGCTGAAAGGGCTGGATATGGATCAGCCCTTAGAGGAAATTGTCCGGCAGGGACTGAAACGGATGGCAACCCCTTAAAAGGCATGAATTTTCAATAGCTGTAAAGTGAATATGCTTTTCAAAAAACCCTGCGTGTCCATGAGGATTTTTTGCAAAGACGCCAAAAACTGCAAGGAAAGGAAAAACGCTTTACGGCAGATCTGGGGGGATCTCTTAAAATTGCTGTAAAGGGGACATTTTTATGGCAAAGTACGAGTACCGATTCCATGGGGATTTTAACACGGTGCTGAGACGGATTCACGACGGGATCTTAGGCGGCAGTGTCACGGCCAGCTTTGAGGAAAGCAGCGAATATGCCGCCGGAGGCGTTCGCTGTGTGGTGCGGGTGTATGAGCGTTACAGCGTAACCGGGAGCAACCGGCTCAGCTTGACCCTGACGCTGATAGGGCAGGGAGAAGAACTGTTTCTCTCCGCTATTGCTGCCGGAGGGAGCCAGGGAATGTTCCTCAAGTTCAATACCTTCGGAGAAGAGGCTTTTGTGGACAAGGTGCGGGAGCTGGCTCAAGAGCTGTAATTTGTGTCTATTTTAGATAAAGGGGATGGACATCTGCCGTGATTCTATCCAGATTAATTACTGTTGGATTTTTGGGAAGCATTTTCGCGATGTTCCGGTTCGCCAAATACTGCCGCCTGCTGAACCGATGGGACCTAGAGCCGGAAGAGGCGGAACGGTACCAGGCCGGGGCCCAGCGGTCACTGGCGGCCATGGGCAGCATGCTGGGCATGGTAGCACTGTCTATCATTGTGGCCGCGATTATGCAGTGAAATTTCCCAGGAAAAGGATGTGAGCGTTTGAGCATCGACTTTGGAAGTGATATTTACGAAGAGCCCATTGTGGCGAAAACCTTCCTGCAAGAGGATGCCCAGGAGGGCTCTTTACGGCCGAAAAACCTACGGGAGTATATCGGACAGGAGAAAGCCAAAGAAAACCTGTCTATTTTTATTGAAGCTGCCCGAAAGAGGGAGGAATCTCTGGACCATGTCTTGCTCCATGGACCTCCGGGTCTGGGCAAAACTACATTGGCGGGCATTATTGCCCAGGAGATGGGAGTCAACATCCGCATTACATCCGGCCCTGCCATTGAAAAGCCAGGAGACTTGGCGGCACTGCTGACCAATTTGAGTGAAGGAGACATCCTCTTTGTAGATGAGATTCACCGGTTGAACCGCTCTGTGGAGGAAATCTTATATCCCGCCATGGAGGATTATGTGCTGGATATCATCGTGGGGAAGGGACCTTCCGCCAACTCCATCCGTCTGGACCTGCCGAAATTTACGCTGATTGGGGCGACGACCAGGGCGGGCCAGCTCTCCGCGCCCCTGAGGGACCGCTTTGGCGTGACGCTGCGGCTGGAGCTCTATACGCCGGAGGAGCTGGCAAACATCGTTACCCGTTCCTCTGGGATTCTAAATGTGGACATTGTGCCGGAGGGGGCCTATGAAATTGCCCGGCGATCCCGCGGCACACCCCGTATTGCCAACCGGATGCTTCGCCGGGTCCGGGACTTTGCCCAGGTCCGGGCGGACGGAGTGATTACCAAAAAGGTGGCGGATCAGGCTCTCTGCGCCCTGGAGATTGATTATCTGGGTTTGGACCCGGTGGACCGGCGGATGATGGAGGCCATCATTGACAATTACGGCGGGGGGCCCGTGGGACTGGAAACCTTGGCGGCCACTATTGGGGAGGAATCTGTCACACTGGAGGACGTCTACGAACCCTATCTGATGCAGCTGGGCTTTCTGACCAGGACGCCGAGGGGACGCTGTGTAACGCAGAAGGCATACCGGCACCTTCACAAGTCCATTCCCGGAGGAGCGTTTCCGGAGGATGTGCCGGAACAGTTGACTTTATGAAAAACCTATATCTTTCCTCCGTTCGTCTCCGCCGGGAATTGCCGGAGGGGAGTTATCTCCGGCAGTTAGGGCCAGTTCAGTATTTGATGGAGGGCGGCGTTCTGGAATTTGACCGGCCCGTCACCTTCTTAGTGGGAGAGAACGGAACGGGGAAGTCCACCCTGCTGGAGGGCGCCGCCGTGGCCTGCGGCTTCAATCCGGAGGGCGGCACCCGGAATTTCAATTTCTCCACCCGGGCCACTCATTCGATCTTGGGGGAGTATTTGACCCCGGCTCGGAAGCGGTATCCCAGAGACGGTTTTTTTCTCCGGGCGGAGAGTTTTTATAATGTGGCTACCAATATTGACGAACTGGACGAGGCGCCCGCTTTTGCGCCAAAACTCATCGGCAGCTACGGCGGCGTGTCCCTCCACAAACAGTCCCACGGGGAGAGCTTCCTGTCCCTGGTCCAGAACCGCTTCGGCGGGGAAGGGTTGTATCTGCTGGACGAGCCGGAAGCGGCTCTGTCGCCTTCCCGCCTCTTGACGCTGATGGGGGAGATGGATCAGCTGGTGAAAGCGGATTCCCAGTTTATCGTGGCGACCCATTCGCCCATTTTGATGGCCTTTCCTAAGGCCAGGATCTATGAGCTCGGCGAGAACGGCATTCGGGCAGTGGAGTACCGGGAGACGGAGCACTACCTGCTTACGAAGCGCTTTCTGGACGACCCAGAGCGGATGCTGCGGTATCTTCTGGAGGAGGAAGGATGACGGAGTTTCTTTTCTGGTTGTTTATGTTGGCCATGGCGCTGCTGATCCCAGGGTGTATGACGGTTCTTGGCCGGAGTTTTGTAAAGAATCCGCCAGGGGAAATCAACGGCGGTTATGGCTACCGTACCGTCCGCTCCATGCGGAACCGGGAAACTTGGGCGTTTGCCCAATGCTACAGCGGGCGGTTCTGGTATCTAGCGGGCCGGCTTATGCTGGCGGTTTCACTTGTATGGATGATCCCGCTGTTTGCCAGGGAAGTGAATACGGTGGGAAATTTTGGCCTGATTTTGGTAGGCTTGCAAATGGTTCCGTTCTTGTCGGTTATTCCGGCCACGGAGCGGGCACTGAAACGAGAGTTTGATGATTTTGGAAGAAAGAGGTAACTTTATATGAGCAAACTTTTCGGAACGGACGGTATCCGCGGCGTAGTGGGGGAGAATCTGACGGCTGACCTGGCCTTTCGGGTCGGGCAGGCTGTAGGAACGGTTTTGATGGAAGAACGGGGAGGGGAGCGCCCCACGGTGGTCTTAGGTAAGGACACCCGCATCTCCTCCGACCTGCTGGAGGCGGCGCTGATCGCGGGCCTTTGTTCCGTAGGCACCGACGTGAAGCCTGTGGGGGATATCCCCACTCCCGCCGTGGCCTACCTGACCCGGCGGGAGAAGGCGGACGCGGGTATTGTAGTTTCCGCCTCCCACAACCCCTATGAGCACAACGGCATCAAGGTTTTCAACGGCCAGGGCTACAAGCTCTCCGACGCGCTGGAGGAGCGGGTGGAGGAAAAAATTCTCTCCGGCAAGCCCATGAGTTTGAAAACCCGAGGAGAGCTGGGCCGCCGCCACCACGGCATGAAGCAGCTCAAGCGGGACTACATCGACTTTGTAGCCTCCACGATTGACTCGGATTTGGCAGGACTGCGCATTCTGGTGGACTGCGCCAACGGCGCCGCCAGTGCTACGGCTCCAGAGCTTTTTGGCCGGTTTAAAGCTCATACGGTTTTTCTCCACCGGACTCCCGATGGCTTGAATATTAACGACCATTGCGGATCCACCCATCTGGAGGATTTGGCAGCCCGGGTGCTGGAAGGGGGCTATGACATCGGTGTGGCCTTTGACGGCGATGCGGACCGCTGCCTGCTGGTGGACGAGGCCGGCGGCATCATCGATGGAGATAAAGTGATAGCTGTCTGCGCCCTGGATATGAAACGCCGGGGCCTCCTCCGGGGAAACTCTGTTGTAGCTACGGTGATGAGCAACCTAGGTCTTCACGAGTTCTGCCGGAATTATGGAATTGACTTGGCCTGCACTGCCGTGGGCGACCGGAACGTGCTGGAGGAGATGCTCCGCCGGGACTTCCGCATTGGCGGCGAGCAGTCCGGCCACACTATCTTTACAGCTCTGGAAACCACTGGCGACGGCCAAGTGACGGCTTTTCAATTCCTCCAAGTTCTGGCCCAGTCGGGGAAGAAAGCGTCGGAGCTGGCCTCTGTCTGCGCCGCATATCCCCAGGTCCTAATTAACGTGGAAGTGCCCCACAGCGGCGGCATAAAAGAGAAGATCATGGATTCCCAAGAGCTGGCGGACGCGGTGAAAGATGCGGAGTTCACCTTGAACGGAGAGGGCCGGGTATTGGTCCGCGCTTCAGGGACAGAGTCCTTGATTCGAGTCATGGTGGAGGCCAAGACGAACGAAATTGCGAAAAATACGGCCGATTCTCTGGTTAGCCTCATAAAATCACTAAATTTTTAAGGAAAATTTCCGTTTATTTTGATAAATTGCTTGACATTTTCCAAAACAGATGGGTATAATACAACATGTGCAATACTTACGAAAATGATGTGTCGGAACTGGAGCGTCAGCCGGACGAAACCCTGTGTTTCTTGGCCTCTGCGGGGAACCGCTTGGCGGAAGAAACCCTTGTCACCCGGTATAACCGCCTGGTCCGGACCTGTGCCCGCCCTTTCTTTCTGGCGGGCGGCGACAGTGAAGATCTCACGCAGGAGGGTATGGTAGGCCTAATCACAGCTGTCCGGGAATACGACGCCGGGAAAGAGGCATCCTTCCGCACCTTCGCTGAAATTTGTATTCGAAATCGACTCTACTCTGTGCTCCGCGCCTCAGCGCGGGATAAGCAGCAGCCGCTCAATCAATCGTTATCCCTAGACGACTCCCATTTTGACAGCAATCCCCTCACTTCTGGTACCAATAATTTGGCGCAGCGTAATCCCGAAGATTTCCTGATCGACAGGGAACACACGGCAGCCCTCTTATCCGGTGTCCGGAAACAGTTGTCCGAGTTTGAAGCAAAGATTTTGGGGTTCTATCTGGACGGTCTTTCTTGCAGGGAAATTGCAACAGCGGTGAACAAACCCCCAAAGTCCGTGGACAACGCCGTGCAGCGCATACGACGCAAGGTGGCGCGGCAATTACTTTCCGGCGATCTCAGCAAACGCTGAACGCAATATAATTTTCTTTTCAAAGAGAGGGTAAAATCATGTACGAAGACAAGACCTTAGTGTGCAAAGAGTGTGGTCAGGAGTTCGTGTTCACCGCCGGTGAGCAGGAGTTCTACGCTGAGCGCGGTTTCCAGAATGAGCCCCAGCGCTGCAAAGCCTGCCGCGACGCCCGCAAGAACGCCGCCCGTGGTCCCCGGGAGTATTTCACCGCTGTCTGCGCTGCCTGCGGCGGCGAGGCCCGTGTGCCTTTTGAGCCCCGCTCTGACCGTCCGGTCTATTGCAGTGAGTGCTTTGCCAAGATGCGGGAGGAGCAGCGGTAATCGGTTTCCGGTTTCGTCTCTTGTGCCAAGTTTTAAAAAACAGCCTCACGCGAAAGCGTGAGGCTGTTTTTTGGCTTTTGTCGGATTTTCTATTGAATTCGGACAAATAATAGAGTATAATAGCTAAACGATAGCCGTAAGAGAAATCTTGTTCCAAAAGAACGGAAGTTCGGACGGCTGAACGCTGAATCCTATTTCAATACGGAGGAATCCAGAAATGATTGAGATCACAAAAGACACCATTATTGGCGATATTTTGGACATCGCTCCCCAGACCGCGCCTATCTTCTTGTCTATTGGCATGCACTGCCTTGGATGCCCATCTTCCCGCGGGGAAACTGTAGAAGAGGCCTGCATGGTCCATGGCATCGACGTGGAGAAGCTGCTGGCTCTGGTGAACGAAGAGGCCAATAAGAAGGCGGAGTGACGCCATCTTGCGGGACTTGGAACTGACACCCCGTCTCCAGCTGCTGGCAGACTGGGTGCTCCCGGGCGCGCGGCTCGCTGATGTTGGCACAGACCACGCTTATCTGCCCGTGTGGCTCCGGCTCCACGGGCGCGTGGTTTCTGCCATTGCCTGTGATCTGCGGGAGGGACCCCTGGCCCGTGCCAAAGAGACTGGCCGGGCCTATGGGGCTGAGGGCATTGACTACCGGCGGGGAAATGGGCTGGAGGTGGTTTCGCCGGAGGAGGCGGATATCATTGCAATTGCCGGAATGGGAGGCGAAAACATCGCCGCCATTCTGGCCCGGGCTCCTTGGACTGCCAGAGGTGATCACACGCTGTTGCTCCAGCCCCAAACCCGAGCGGAGGTTCTGCGGGCTTTTCTGGCGGAGAACGGCTACGTGATCCTCCGAGAGGCGCTGGTGGAAGACCGGGGCGTCATCTACCCGGTAATGGAGGCCGGGGCAGGGGAGATGTCTTTGACCCTAGGCCAGCTTTACGGTGGGGCGGCTCTGCTTCATGACCCGCTGGGGGACCGGTACATCATTGAGAAAATTATCCGGCTTCAAATTGCCGTGGCGGGAACAAACCGTTCTGGCGGGAGCCGGGAAAAAGGGGATGGGCTGCGGGACATTGTTACCGCATTGCTGTCCTTGAGAGAGGAGTGGCGGAATGCCAACGGTCCGTAAGATTGAAGCGTCTTTGTTTGAATTGGCTCCCCGAGAGGGAACTATGGATTGGGACAATGTGGGACACTTATTGGGAAACCCTGATCAGGAGGTAGAGCGTTGTATGGTGGCGCTGGACATCACTCACGCCGTGGCGGAGGAGGCCATCGCGGCGGGCTGCCAGCTCATCATCTCCCATCATCCTATTATGAACTGCAAATGGTTTCAAGTACAAACCGTGCGGGATGATACGTTCCAGGGCAGTTTGTTGACTCGGCTGTTGCGGGCCAACGTGTCGGCCATTTGTATGCACACCAACCTGGACATTGCGCAGGGCGGTGTTAACGATGTTTTGGCCCGGATTCTCGGCATCCAGCATCCGGAGGGTTTTACCAATGAGGGCGTAGGCCGTTGCGGCTGGCGGGCAGAGCCCATGACTCTTCCGGAGTTTGTCCGTTTTGTCTCCAAAGCCTTAGACTGCAACGGCGTGCGCTATGCCGACGCGGGGAAGCCTGTTTACCGGGTGGCCGTGGGCGGCGGAGCTTGCGGAGAGTTTGAAGATGCCGCTATTGCCGCTGGGTGCGACACCTTCGTTACTTCTGATTTGAGCTATCACCAGTTTGTAGATGCGAAAGTCAAGGGGATCAACCTGATTGACGCGGGCCACTTCCCTACGGAAAACCCGGTCTGCGAGACGATGATCGCCTTTTTAACCAAGCGGTTCCCCAATATGCAAGTCCAAAAATCCGCTTTCCATAAGGAAGCGATTCAGTATTATGTGGAAGGAGAATAAACGCCATGTCCGGACATTCCAAGTGGCATAATATCCAGAAAACCAAAGGCGCGGCGGACGCCAAACGCTCCGCTGCCTTCACCAAGATCGCCCGCGAGATCATTGTTGCCGTCAAGGAGGGGGGATCCGGTGATCCCAACAACAACTCCCGTCTGGCCACGGTTATTGCCAAGGCCAAAGCGGTAAACATGCCCAACGACAACATCAAGCGCACCATTGATAAGGCTTTGGGAGCGGGGAACACCGACAGCTATGAGGCTGTCACCTATGAGGGTTACGGGCCCGGCGGCGTGGCAGTTATTGTGGAGGCCCTGACGGACAACCGGCAGCGAACCGCTCCTGAGGTCCGCCACGCGTTCGACAAGTGTAACGGCAACCTGGGAGCCATTGGCTGCGTATCCTGGTCCTTTGATAAAAAGGGCGTCATTGTCATTGACAACGAGGACGGGGAGCTGGATGAGGAAACTGTTATGATGGACGCTCTGGATGCTGGTGCCGCCGATTTTGAGGCCGACGGCCCTGTTCTGGAGATTACCTGTGACCCTGACGCCTTTAATGACGTGGTGAAGGCTCTGGAAGGAAAAGGGTACAGTTTTGTAAACGCCGAAGTGGAGATGGTGCCTCAGAACTACATTACCCTCAGCGCAGAGGGAGACGTAAAGAATATGCAGAAACTCATCGATATGTTAGAAGACAGCGACGACGTACAGAACGTGTGGCACAACTGGGATAACGACTGATTTTAAAAAGCAGGACGAGCCGGGAACGGTATGTCCTGCTTTTTAAACAATCGCACAAAAATTTTGTTTTGTTTAATAAATAGTACTAAAAATTGTTTAAGGCATTCTCAAGTGACCGCCGCTCCCAGGCAGGAAGCGGCGGTCTTATATTATTTCTTTCTGCGGCAATAGAGAAGGGCAGTCAGAATTCCCGCCAGAAGAACGGCTAGAGACAATGCTGTCAGAAGCAAAGCATCTTTGTTAACGGCAACGGGAGCTGCTGCCGGAAGGTTTTTGCCGGGGAAGCCATTCTCTCCTAACCGTTCCGGCGGTCCCTGCCGGAGAATTTCCACGGGCTGCAAGTTCATGGCCGGTATTTCAGCCTCTTTCGAATCCGTTGGATTAGAATCTTTCGCCGGGAGCTGCGCCTCTGACTGGTCCGCTTTACCGCCGGAAGGAAAAGGGAGTTTTCCCATGTCGAAGCCGCTCCCCCGGTCCATGGTGCCCATATCGGAAAGAGAGATGGAGGAGGCATCCACCAGGGCGGAGGCATTCACAGCTTGTTCCTCCTCAGTGGAGGGGATCGTTCCGTCCAACTGCCCGGCAATGCTTTTTGTTCGCAGCTGACAGAAGGTCTGAAGGGTTTTCACGCCGGTTTTAAACGCTTCATAGCTATAAAACCGGGTAGGATCTTTTTCCACATAGGGAGCAATCAAAATCTCTGCCTCGCTGATCAGCAAACCAGGGTCCACAGTTTTCAAAAATTCCTGGAAATACTGATGATACAGGTTTGTGTACTCCGGGTGGCTGAAGATCCAATCTACCATAGGACGGCTGTCACCGCCGGCAACCGGGGTGTCGATGGGAGCATTGACTTCGCCGCTGGCATCGCCGCCCTGGAAGGTGCCGTAAGCCAAGTTGTAATCCCAAGGAATCATAGAGAGACGGCCCTCTTCTTCATAAAGATAGTAATTGTGGACCATGGAGCCAGTGTAGCTGTCGCCGTTGCAGACGAAATTGTGGACCACAAAATAGCGGAGAACTTTGTCAACTTCTAGAACATCCTCCAAATTTTCACCGTTATAAAGGGCTTTCAGAGAGGCAATCAGCCGGGTTTGGTCTGCTTTAGTGACATTTGTTTTAGCGTTTTGAAAGATGTTGGCGTAACTATCTGGGTCGTCATCAATATACCGGAGCTTTACGTCATCGCTACCCATGCCACTGCCACGCCCTTCAGGTATGTTCGGTCTGCCGTCAAAAGTCTGCTCATCCGGGGGAGAGGGAAACATGCCATCCTGCTTTGCGAAATCCTCCATACGAAACTCCTGGCCATTGCCCCGTCCGCCGCCAAAGTTCATGCTGTCCGGCTTGTAGAGAGCGCCGGAGTCGCTACCGTAGTTCCGCCGGAGGAAGCCGTCTTCCACGCCCTCCACCGCCAGGTAGAGGCCCCAGTCCTGGCCATTGACGGTGATGAAGACATAGCTGCAAAGAGGCGCGTCGACGCCGAAGGCCCCCATCATTTGATAGGTGAGATAGTCCTTCATATAGGTGGTGTCCTGGATGGTGTTGTTTAAGCTCAGTTTATCCAGGCCGTAATAGGACCTGCCACTGTCATAGTGGTCGAACTCCAGCTTAAAGCTGTAGCGGTCGCTGTCCATAGCGGAAACCATGGAGAGAGAGGTGTTGCCCTTGGCGCGGATTGCGGTGTTTTGGTAAGACTCTCCGTCAATGATAACTGTGCATTGTGCGTATTCCTCATTTTCACAGGTTTCCAGAAAACTGTCCCAATCATCCATGACGATTTCGAAAGTGTGGACCCGCCTTGTATCAAATAGGCGGGTTTCATAACCTAGGACGGAGGCTGTGGTTCGAAGACCCAGCGCTTTGCCGTTCATGAAGACGGCGGCCAGCAGCAGACATAATGCCAGAGCCGCTGTGCAAATCCGATCTATATATTTGTGGGTCGACATATGGGGCCTCCTTTAGCCCATGTAGTCGCCGTTATAACTTACCAGCACAGCGCTGCGGACACCGGATAGGTCCGCCAGGCCGTTGATGAAATCCGTATTTTCATCCTTCAGCCGGATTTCTAAGTTCAGTTCCACGGCGTCCTTCTGGACGGTTTTGCTTTTTACCACACAGCGGCGGGTGTTCTGCCGGAGGAAATCCGCCGCCCGGGTTTCACTCTCCTGACCATCGCACTGGATCACGGCGATATAAGGGTCATAGCGGGATTTCCGGTTGACAAAGACCAGCAACATAATGCCGATGACCACGCTGCCGAACACCGCCAGCGGAATCAGCCCCGCCGCCAGGACGATGCCCACGGCGATGGACCAGAAGAGAAACGCGATGTCTAGAGGTTCCTTAATGGCCGTGCGGAACCGGACAATGGACAGCGCGCCCACCATGCCCAGGGACAGCACCACATTGCTGGTGACTGCCAAGATTACCATCGTGGTAATCATCGTCAGGGCTACTAGGGTCACACCGAAGCTGGAAGAGTACATGACCCCGGTGAAAGTTTTTTTGTAGACAAGGAAGATGAACAGTCCCAGGCCAAAGGCCAGGACCAGGGCCAGACTCATGTCCAGGAGGCTGACGCTGGTGACGTTCTCCAGAAAGCTGGATTTAAAGATGTCCTGAAAAGTAGTCATGATGATCGTTTCCTTTCTCTGTTATCCATAGATACGGCAGGCCGCGTATTTGGAAAAGGCGGAGGTGTGCCGCCCCGGGAGCTGCACGGCTTCCCGAATGATATCTGGAAGAAATTCATCCCACTTTACCTCCAGGATGCTGTGGGTATCCCCGGCGGGGACAGTGACGGCGGCGGGATTCAGAAATTCCGTGGACCCCAGGCCGGTGCGGATGTTGTAATCCAGGGTAACCCTCACGTTTCCCGCGGGAAAGACGAAAGCGTCACGGGTGTAGTCCACGATGGTCCTGGGCCGGAGGATGTTGGATTTCATCTTCCAGTAGAGCTCCTGGACCAGGGGCCTGCCGCTGTCCGGCATCCAGTCCAGATCCCCGTCCAGAAGGGCCTGGACTTCCTGGGCGCTGAGGAGGACGGAGCGCTTGCCGCACAGACCGACCCATTTGCTCTTTTTCTCCAGGCAAATGTAAGAGGTGTCACCACCGTAGCACCGTATTCGAAATTTCTCCCGTCGGGGCACGCCGTCAATTTTCTCCCGCAGGGCCGTGTCTCGGGGATCATCGAAGTACAGGCTTCGAATCTCATAGCGGCCATTTTGCCCATGGACGTCCCGCCGGGCGATTGCGCAGAGGCGGGAGGCCAGGACCAGGCGGTCGGCGGTGGTGATCTCGTGCTTCCACTCGTGCCGAGGCTTCATGCTTTGGGCTCCTTTCGTTGAACAGGATGGGGGCATCATACAGGAGGTTTCTTAGCTCAACCTTAAAAAGCTGGAAGCCCGGGAAAAATTTTGACCGGCCTGGAAACGCCTGAAAGCGGCGGGTTTCGCCGGATTCTACCACTGGTCGGTTGATTTTTTCCCTGGGTTTGTTGTACACTGACGGGGAGGTGAACCACATGAACAAACAGCAATTCGGAAATTTTATCGCGGAGAACCGGAAAGCCGCCGGGCTGACGCAAAAGGACCTGGCGGCCCGGGTCCATGTGACGGATAAGGCGGTGAGCAAGTGGGAACGGGCCCTGAGCTACCCGGACGTGACGCTGCTGGAGCCCCTGGCGGAGGCCCTGGGGCTGGGGGTGGAGGAGCTGATGGCCTGCCGGAGGATTGAGGCGGAAAAGGAGGAGGAGCCTGTGATGGCACTATTGGAGATTTCCCAGGAAAACATGAAAAAGGAGCGGCGGCGGGGCATCTGGCGGATGGTCCTGGCGGCGTTGGCGATGCTGGTGGCAGTGCTGGCGGTGATCTGGTATACCAGCTCCTATGTCAGCGCTGAGATCACAGACGGCATCATTCTAAAGGAAACCGTAGACGGGGAAAACTACCTTTATGTAGACCAGGAGGGCCATTTGCTCCGGCTGAAATGCGGGGAGGGCGTGGACTTTAACGGCATCACGCTGAAAGACGAGTGGGGCAGTGATTGCACCTACCGCATGGACTGCCGGTGGAACAAGCGGACCTATGAGGGGACCATGACCGGATGTCAGTTTCACGGCATATCTCTGGGCAGGATGATGGACGTGACCTATGAGACGGAGAGCGACCAGCTATTCTGGTATGATGAGGTCCATTACATTCACGAAAACTACTATCCGGACCCCTACGCTGAGCCCAGGGGGCAGGTGTTTCTCTGTGACTACCGCTTCTGGACCGGCACATGGGACGTCAATGCCTCCCACTGGAAAAACGAAGAATGGGTGCTGCTGATCAAGGACTGCATCAGCGCCGCGGTGGTGGATATCGACGGAGACGGGCACAATGAGGTGGTGGTTCGTACCCGCTGGCCGGAAAAGCCCTATGCGGTTTACGACTGGGTGAGCAACGATTTCTCGGACAAGCAGTATTCCATCCGCTGGCTGGACAGCGTTTCCCCGGAATTGCAGGAGCAGCTTATGACTATGGAGGAGCAGGCACAGAGGGGTCGGGAGTCGCTCCAATCCCACATGGAAGAAGGGGGCGACATCATCCGTTAAGGGATATAAGCAGACCCCGGCAGCGTATTACGCCGCCGGGGTCACATTTTTCGCGAGTAAAACTGTAAGCCGGGTTCTGTATTAGACAGCCATCTATCTAGGCGCGCTGTTGCCAACGCGCTCCAGCCACCCCGGGAGCGGCCGGGCCGGCCTATATGCTCCCATACCGGTGTTGCTCCGGATAGAGTTTACAGCGACGGGCACTCTCGAGCCGTCGGGTGCGCTCTTACCGCACCTTTCCACCCTTACTGGCGGGGCAGAGCCGGGCCAGCGGTATATCTCTGTTGCACTTTTCCTGAAGTCGCCTTCGGCGGGCGTTACCCGTTATCCTTGCCCTGTGGAGCCCGGACTTTCCTCATGGACGGCCTTTCGGCCTGCCCACGCGGCTGTCTGTCTTACTCGCAAAGAATATTATACAGTCAAAAAAAGGGCTTGTCAACCGAAAGCCGTTTCCCGGAGCCAGCAGGACAGCGCTTTCATCTCTTCCGGCGTGTGAAACCAATGTCCCGCACCTTCCACAATTCGCAGGCGGCCGTGAAAGCGCTTTGCAAAAGCGGCGATCGTATACCTTGCCACCAAGGTATCCCCGGCTCCCCAGAGAATCCCGGTGGGAAAGGGCCAGTACTCAATGGGATGGCTGCGAATATAGCAATAGTCGTCCCAATAGAGGGTTTGGCCCATGGGCGTGGGAATGGCCTTTTCCGTTTTCAAGCGGGTTTCGGAGATCTGATACCAGCTCATTATATCGTGCGTCAGACGCTCCATATCAACTACCGGAGAGAGAAACCAGGCATGGAAAATGTTTCGGCCCGGACAGGCCAGAAGGCTGAAATAGGCACCCATACTGACGGCAAACAGACCGACCTTGTTCCAATGGTTTTCCGCATAATCCAAAACAGCGGTCAGCTCTTGGACGCAGATGGGAGGTTTACAGAGAATGGACTCGTTTTTCCGGTCCCCATGCTCCGGCAGGTCAAAGCTGAGCAGCTGGCAATGTGGAAACGCCTCTGCTAAGTGATGGAAGGTAATGTCCGTCTTGCTGGATTGGGCTCCATGGACGGTGACAATCACCCGCTCTGAGGGCGGGCCCCAAAGGGCGGCGGGAATATGCCCGATCTGAAAAAACTGTGGATTCATGGCAGGACCTTCTTTCCTGGTTTGTTTGACAGAATATCACAAATTTCCTTTCCAGACAAGTCTTGCCGGAAGAGCGCTGCCGTGATAAAATAAGAGAGCGGTTTATCTAGCCGCTTCCGTAGAAAAGCTTATACAATGAAGCCAAAAATTCCGCCTGATTAGGGCGGGAAGGATAAGGAGCGATTTCCGTGAGATTTGAGGAATACCTGTCCTCTTTGCAAAGCAAGACCGTCGCCGTCATCGGCATTGGTATCTCCAACCGGCCCCTCATTGAGCTGCTGCTCTCCCGGGGTGTGGCGGTGACCGCCTGTGACAAAAAGGACCGGGCGGCCCTGGGGGCTTTGGCGGGGGAATTGGAGCAGAAGGGGTGCCGCCTCCGGTTGGGGACAGACTATCTAAAAAATTTGACAGAGGACATTATTTTCCGTACGCCGGGAATGCGGCCGGATCTGCCGGAACTCGTCGCCGCTGTGGAACAGGGAAGCGTGCTGACCAGCGAAATGGAGGTATTCTTTGAAGTATGTCCCTGTCCTATCATCGCTGTTACGGGGAGTGATGGGAAAACTACCACAACCACCATCATTGGTTCGCTGCTCCAAGCGGCAGGGCGGACCATTCACTTAGGGGGAAACATCGGGCATCCTCTGTTGGCGGAAGCCGGAAACATGACGGCGGAAGACATTGCTGTGCTGGAGTTGAGCTCTTTTCAGCTAATGACCATGTCCCGGAGTCCTCATATTGCGGTTATCACCAATTTGGCGCCCAATCATCTGGATGTTCACAAGGATTATGCAGAGTATATTTCTGCAAAGGAAAATATCTTTACACATCAGTTATCAAAAGATATTGCCGTCTTTAATGTGGATAATGAGGTCACACGCACCTTTGTGGGCCGGGAAAAAGGACATCTCCGTACGTTCAGCCGCCGGAAAATAGTGGAACGGGGAGCGTATCTCGCTCCGGATACGGATGGGGAGGGTCAGGCAATTTGGATAGCCAATGAAACCGGGGGCCGCCGGGTGCTTCCCTTAGCGGAAATTAAGCTTCCAGGCATCCACAATGTAGAAAATTACATGGCGGCTATCGCCGCTGTGGACGGACTGGTTCCCGATGTAATCATTCGGGACTTTGCACAAAACTTTGGTGGCGTAGAACACCGGATCGAACTGGTGCGGGAATTGGATGGCGTGCGCTATTACAATGACTCCATCGCCTCCAGTCCCAGTCGGACCATCGCAGGGCTGAACTCTTTTGCAGAAAAGGTCATCCTCATTGCCGGAGGGAAAGATAAGGGCATCTCCTACGACAGCTTGGGTCCGGTCATCAATGAACATGTGAAGCTGTTGATTCTCTGCGGAGCCACCGCCGGGGTGATTCGCTCCTCCGTAGAGCAGGCGGAAAATTACGGCGGTCTGGAAATTGTGGATGTGGAAAACTACAGCCAGGCGGTTTCCTTAGCCCGAAGCCGGGCTGGAGAAGGGGACGTAGTGATCTTGTCTCCTGCCAGCACTTCTTTTGACCGTTTTGCCAACTTCATGGAGAGAGGAAACGTCTTTAAGGAGATTGTCAATGGGCTGAAATAGGACTAGGTCCCAAGCGCATAAAATGGCTGGGGGTGGTATCCTATGGGCTTTTTCTACTACCGGCGGAGGATGACTAGGCGGAATCTGTTGAGTGTTATGGTTTTTCTGTCCATGGCCATGATGCTGGCCGTCGTGATTTTTGCCACGACACAAATGCGTCCTATCCTAGTCAGCCTAGCTACTACACGGGTTTCGAACATGGTGAACCGTATTGTCTCTGAGGCGGTAGATGAAGCCATTGACAGCGGCAATATCACGTACAGTGATTTAATTACCTTTGAAAAAGACAATGAAGGGCGAATTACCGCCATCTATAGCAATATGGCGGCTTTCAACCGGCTACAGTCCCATATTCTGGACATTATTCTGGCCCGAATTGACCAGGTATCTACTAGAGAGTTGTCCATTCCGGTGGGCAGCCTCAGCGGCTCTGTGCTTTTGGCGGGGCGTGGGCCACGGATTTCCGTAAGGATGGAATCGGTTGGCTCCTCTTCCGCCAACTTTGAAAATGAGTTTACCTCAGCGGGCATTAATCAGACAAAGCATCAGATCGTGCTGAATATTGACGTGGCCGTCAGCATTTTGCTGCCTGGGTTTTCCACGGCCACCACTGTGTCCAATGCGGTCACTGTAGCGGAAACGGTTATTGTGGGCTCTGTTCCGGATACGTACACCTATTTCAGCTCCACGCCGGAAAGCTACGAGAGCGATGCGAAGGACTATATACTAAATTAGGAGGGTTTCATGGATTACCGTGAAGAGATTAAACAGCTGAGGGATGTGCTGAATGAGCACGGATATAAGTATTACGTACTGGATGCGCCTACTCTCAGCGATTATGAATATGACAAGCTCAACCGCCGCCTGGAGGAGCTGGAGGCCCAACATCCGGAGGAGATAACTCCGGATTCGCCCACTCAACGAATCGGAGGAAAAACTTTGGAGGGGTTTGCCTCCTATACACATGAGGCTCCTCTGGAGAGCCTACAGGATGTATTCAGTGGGGAAGAGGTGGCGGAATTCTGTGAGCGGATGGCTGAGTCTCTGGAGGAGGAACCCGTTTATTCACTGGAACCTAAGGTAGATGGTCTGTCCGTGGCTTTGGAGTACCGAAATGGCGTATTTGTTCGGGGAGCCACCCGAGGAGATGGCCGGACAGGGGAAGACGTGACGGAGAATTTGAAAACCATTCGTTCCATCCCTATGGTCCTGCCGGATCAATTGCCCCGGCTCATTGTTCGGGGAGAGGTCTATATGTCCCGGACAGTTTTCGAGGAGCTGAACGCCCAGCGGGAAATACAGGGAAAACCCCTGCTGGCAAATCCCCGAAATGCCGCCGCCGGATCACTCCGGCAGCTGGACCCGAAGATTTGCGCAGAACGGAAACTGGACATTCAAGTCTTTAATCTGCAATTGGCGGAGGGAAAAGAGTTTGTCTCTCACAGGGAGACACTGGATTATCTGGCGTCTCAACATTTCCGGGTCATTCCCCATAAAACTCTTTCAGGAACCTCCGCTTGTCTGACAGAAATTGCCCGAATTAACGATGAACGATTGGAGTACCCCTTTGATATTGACGGAGCAGTCATAAAGGTAAACTCCTTGACTGACCGTAAAAAATTAGGAAGTACGGCGAAATTCCCCAAATGGGCAGTAGCGTTTAAGTACCCCCCAGAGAAAAAACCCGCTCAGATACTGGATATTGTAATTCAGGTGGGGCGCACCGGCGTACTGACTCCCAAAGCGGTGTTGACCCCTGTCCGCTTAGCGGGTACAACCGTCACAAATGCCACTCTCCACAATCAGGACCTTATCGCGGAAAAGGATATCCGGATAGGGGACACTGTCATTGTCCAGAAGGCCGGAGAGATCATCCCGGAAGTGGTGGAGGTGAATTTCTCCAAGCGCCCCAAGGGAACGGAGCCTTACCGCTTCCCGGAGATCTGCCCGGTCTGCGGCGCGCCGGTCCGTCGGGATGAGGACGGTGTGGCAATCCGCTGTACCGGGGCGGAGTGCCCTGCACAGCTCCTGCGTAACTTGACCCATTTCGCCAGCAGGAACGCTATGGATATCGATGGCTGCGGCCCCGCCGTGGTGCAGCAGCTTATAGACAGCGGCATGGTAGCCAACCCCGCAGATCTGTACAGCCTAGAGGCGGAAAAAGTAGCAAAACTGGAGCGAATGGGGAAGAAGTCTGCAAGAAACCTCTTGGCCGCAGTTGAGCGTTCCAAATCTAATGACCTGTCCCGGCTGATTTTTGGACTGGGCATCCGGCAGGTAGGGGAGAAAGCGGCAAAAGTGCTGGCTTCCCATTTCCGCACGATGGACGCTTTGTGCGCAGCCGGATTGGAGGAGTTGACGGAAATTGACGATGTAGGCAGCGTAACAGCCCAGTGCGTGGTAGACTATTTATCTTCCCCTCAGGCCAAGGATCTGATTGCCCGGCTGAAAACTGCCGGGGTCAGCATGGAGAGTACAGCGGAATTGGTGGATGAACGTTTTGCTGGGATGACATTTGTGCTTACCGGTACTCTCAACCGGTTTGACCGCAAGACCGCTCAGACGTTGATTGAGGAGCGTGGCGGCAAAGCTGCGGGATCTGTCTCTAAGCGAACCACCTATGTGGTGGCGGGAGAAGCCGCAGGAAGCAAACTGAAAAAGGCGGAAGAGCTGGGAATTCCCGTACTGACGGAGGACGAGTTCGAAAGGCTGCTGGAATGATAATGACGGAGAAGAGCGGCGGGTTTTCCGCCGCTCTTTACAATGTTTATTTGTCAAAGGCTGGGTTCATATAGTAGACATTTTTTTCGTTCATCTTGTCCTTTGCCAGCCGCAGACCTTCGCCGAAGCGTTGGAAATGAACGATTTCCCGGGCCCGTAGGAATTTAATGACGTCGCTGACATCCGGATCATCAGAGAGGCGGAGAATATTGTCGTAGGTCACGCGGGCTTTCTGCTCCGCCGCCAAGTCCTCTGTCAAGTCCCCGATCACATCCCCTGTTACTTGCATAGTGGCTGCGGACCAGGGAAAGCCGGAGGCAAACTGGGGGAATACGCCGGTAGTATGGTCCACGAAATACGTGTCGAAGCCGGCAGCTTTAATCTGCTCCTCTGAGAGATTCCGGGTAAGCTGATGAACCAGGGTCCCCACCATTTCCAGGTGTCCCAGCTCCTCCGTGCCGATATCCGTCAGCAGGCCTTTCAGTTCCGCATAGGGCATGGAGTAGCGCTGGCTTAAATACCGGAGAGATGCACCCAATTCCCCGTCGGGGCCGCCGTATTGAGAGATGATGGCCGCCGCCAGTTTCGGATTGGTATTCTTAACCCTCACCGGATATTGGAGTTTCTTCTCATATACAAACATCAGTCATTCCCTCCTACGTCCCAGGGCCACGGATCTTTTAGCCAGGCGTAGCCGTCTTCCGGGGTCAGGTCGGTACTGGTCAGGGGACCGTACATCTTCTCGTACTTCTCCCGGCCCTCTTTGGCCAGTTTGATATAGGACCAGTAGAGTTGAAGAACCTCCTGGTCGTTGGCATGAGTATCTAAATACAGATTTAGTTCCTTGATGGCGAAATCCAGAGCCATGAGTTCTACCAGCGCGGTATTGGCCAGCTTAGTTTTCGCTTGGATAGCCGCCTTAAATGGCAGGTCCAGGCCGGGGAAAAGAGTGCCCGCCTGTAATGCTTCCGCCCGGCTGAACCGGGGAGGATTCTGCTCCTGCATGGGAATATAGGGAAACGCCAGTGGGGCGCAATTACCCGGAAGTGTGCCCATTCCCGCTCCGCAGGAACCAGCCGGCGTCTGATTGGGTCTTTCCATACTTGCTTTACCTCCTTGTGTAAGGATGGCGCGAAACGCCTCGCGCTCAGTCCATTGTATGCTGAGAGATGTAAAGGGGCTACCTGCAAATCATGGGACAATTGTTCGGGTTTGCGGCTTGCTTTTTGGGACAGAATTTGCTATAATAATAGATTAATAAAAGCTTGCAGGAAAAGACCGCATATGGGATAAGCCGCCGGACATATCCTCTTAGCATGGAGTTTAGCAAAGGAGGCGTTGCCCGTGGTTATCCTGTTGCGAAAACGTGATTTATTTTTCTCCTGCCTGTTCTGCTGTTTCCTTGTCGGCCTGTCAGCAGTGCTGTGGGGAGGGAACGTTATCCCAGCCTTCCACGTCCGGGATGAAGTCCCTGTCACTGTGATCATAGATCCCGGTCACGGTGGGGAAGATGGGGGAGCAGTGTCTTCAGGCGGCTTGGCGGAAAGCCGGATAAACCTGGCAGTATCTCTGCGGATTAGCGACCTGCTGCGCTTTTCCGGGCAGCGGATCAGGATGACCCGGAGTGAAGATGTAACAATCTGTGATGAAGGGCTGAGCACCATGCGCCAGCGAAAGACCTCGGACCTGAAGAACCGGGTAAAGTTGGTAGAGGGGACGGAAAATGCAATTTTACTGAGTGTCCACCAAAATAGTTTGCCTTCGTCCCCTGTGACCCATGGGGCCCAAGTATTTTGGAACCGGCGTGAAGGAGCGGAGGCGCTGGCGGAGAGCATTCAGGATGCTTTGAACACTGCTATCAACGTCGGGAATAGCAAACATACCCGACAGATTCCTGACAGCATCTATTTAATGAAAAACATTACTGCGCCCGGGGTACTGGTGGAGTGCGGCTTTTTGTCCAACAGCCAGGAGGCAGAATGTCTACAGGACCCGGCCTATCAGCTGCGTCTAGCAGCTGCCGTCGCAGCGGGATACCTGAATGCCGGGGATATAGAAGATGAAATTGGAGAATCCGAATGAAGCAGCCAAAGACGCTTTTTTTCTGCACAGAGTGTGGTAATGAGACACCAAAATGGGCGGGGCGATGCCCCGCCTGCGGTGCGTGGAATACTGTGGTGGAGAAGACTGAGCCCACGGTAAAAGGGAAGGGGAGGAGCGCTTTCTCTCGGATCATGACACCTCCGAAAGCCCTTCCGGTGACGGAGCTGCGAAACAGTGTGGAAATCCGCTTTTCCACCGGCATGGGAGAACTGGACCGGGTTTTAGGCGGCGGGGCTGTCAAGGGTTCCCTGGTGCTGGTGGGTGGAGCGCCCGGTATCGGAAAGTCCACGCTGATGCTGCAAATCTGTGGGAAGCTTTGCGAATTTGCAAAGGTATTATATGTATCCGGAGAGGAATCTCAGCACCAGCTGAAGCTCCGGGCCCAGCGGCTCCATGTGGAGAGCAAAAACCTCCTGGTTCTGTCAGAAACCGGTTTAGGAGAGATGCTGGAAGTAGTAAACCAGGAACAGCCAAACGTGCTGATTATAGACTCCATCCAGACGCTTTATAACGGTGAATTGGACTCTCCGGCAGGCAGTGTCAGCCAGGTGAAAGACTGCACCATGGCTTTGATGCAACTGGCTAAAGGGAGTAATATTACGGTATTTGTCATCGGACATGTAAACAAGGAAGGCTCCATTGCTGGGCCTAAGGTCCTGGAACACATGGTAGACTGTGTGTTGTATTTTGAAGGGGACCGGCACACCTTCTGCCGCATTCTCCGGGCAGCGAAGAACCGCTTTGGGGCCACCAATGAAATCGGCGTTTTCGAGATGGGAGACTGCGGACTGACGGAGGTAGAAAACCCTTCTAAGATGCTGCTGTCCGGCCGACCAGAGGAGTCGCCGGGAACCTGCGTTACCTGTGTGATGGAAGGGGCCCGACCGGTATTGGCGGAGATTCAAGCGCTGGTGGTGGGATCTGCGGCGGGAAATCCCCGGCGGACCAGTAATGGCTTCGACTACAATCGGGCGGCAATGTTGATGGCAGTGCTGGAGAAGCGCGGCGGATTGAAGCTCTCCAGCTGTGATGCCTACCTAAATATCATTGGAGGGCTGCAATTGGACGAGCCCGCCGCGGACCTGGCCGCCGTAGTGGCGCTGGCCTCCAGCTACTTGGACAAGCCCGTTCCCGGAGACTTAGCGGCTATCGGGGAAGTCGGGCTCACGGGAGAACTGCGCAGTGTCAGCCAACTGGCCCAGCGGGTGGCCGAGGTTCGGCGGCTGGGGTTTAAGCGCTGTGTGGTTCCGGCCCATCGGGATCTGGAAAGTTTTCCGGATTTGCAGCTGTTGCCCGCTCGGAATATCGGTGAGGCGATTCGAGCCGCTTTACGGGGATGAAGTGAACACAAGCGCTGCCCAAAGCGGGTACGCCGGCGGCGGCGGCGCTGTCCAGCGTGCAGAGGCCGTCGGATTGATAAACGCATTCACTGGTGCATGGAATCAAGGCGATCCTCCGTTCCGTTTGATGATGAGATAGTTTGACCGGAATGGCGGATTTTATGAAAGTGGACCAGTGCAGCAAACCGGAGTTTAAGAAGACAACTTCAGGGAGGAGGAATTCAAGGATACATATGATTAAACAAAATAAAAATTTTGTTTAATCTAGGGGAGAACAGATTCGGATTTAAGCTTTCAAAAGCTTGAGCTTTGATTTGATATATACCCTTAGTGTATTTTTGAATGTGCTGTCATGGTTGATTACCGCACTGAAGCCCCGCCAATTCTGCGGGACTTTCTTGCTTATCACGAAACTGTCAAGGCTCATTCCAAGCAGACGGTGGACGAATACTTTCTAGACCTGCGGAATTTCTTTCGCTATCTCAAGCAAACCCGCAACGCTAGTTTCTCTGGCCTGGCGCTGGACGAAATCGATATTATGGACGTAGACCTGGATTTTGTTGCCGCTGTAACGTTAACAGACATCTACGGCTACATGACCTACCTGAGCCGGGACCGGGTCCAGCACCAGAACAGCCAGGCCTCTAACTACGGCCTGAACGCCGCATCCCGGGCAAGAAAGTTGGCAACTATCCGGTCCTTTTACAATTATCTGACCAATAAGGTTCATCTCATTCGTGAAAATCCGGTCAAAGATATTGATTCGCCAAAATTGAAAAAGACATTGCCCAAGTATCTGACCCTGGACCAGAGTGTAGAACTGCTAAACTCCGTGGACGGTAAGAATCAGGAGCGGGATTACTGTATCTTGACCCTATTCCTCAACTGTGGGTTGCGAATCTCAGAGTTAGTCGGTTTGAACCTTCGGGATCTCCAGGGGGAATCCATTCGAGTCCTGGGTAAGGGAAACAAGGTCCGCATTCTTTATTTAAATGAGGCCTGTCAGGATGCTTTGAACCGTTATCTTGCCGTCCGCCGTCCTATTGCTGGGCGGGATGCTAACGCATTGTTTTTATCTTCCCGAAATGAGCGGATCAGCCGTTCCACAGTCCACGCCATGGTAAAAAAACGGCTTTCTGCTGCCGGGATTGACGAGAGCGAGTATTCTTCTCACAAACTCCGCCACACTGCTGCTACGTTGATGCTTCAAAATGGTGTGGATGTCCGGGCAGTTCAAGAGGTTTTGGGTCATGACCACCTGAATACTACGCAGATTTACACCCATATTGACAACGAATCCTTGCGTGTAGCTGCAAAGGCAAATCCCTTGTCACGTATGAAAAGCACTAAAAAAAGGGACGATTCCAAATGAGAAGACCGCCTTATACAAGGCGGTCTTCTCATTGATCTTTTAGACGAATGATTGAACAAAATTTCAGGGCCGCATAACACCGGTGATGTGCAGAAAACGAATTTTCCGGTATTCATAGGTAGACAAAGGCCGGTAGTCTGCATCATAACTATGTGCGGCAATCAGAACATTCTCCGGTGTCACCGGATTTCCTATTGACACAACGATAGGCGAATGCTGGTACTCCTCCCCTTTGAAAGACAACTGGATCAAGTCTCCCGGCAGCAGATCCTCCAGTTGGCAAGGTTCCGCCAACGGGCCTGTGGAATGGTTGCTTCGGGTCAAAAAATTATACAGATACGGAACCCCTGTCCATGCCGGCGCTTTTCGGTTTGCGTCAATGTAATACCAGCCATAGGTTGGTGTGAAGTTCATTACGCCGCTTCCCGCATAGATACATTGAGACGCAAAGTTGGTACAATCCCCTCCTAAATGTTCGTAATCGTAAAAAAGCGGATTCCGGCCGTAAGCCCATTGGTGGGCGTACAGAACGGCGGCCTTCCGGTCATATGGATGCAGCAACAGCATACCGTTTCCCTCCCCTTCTCCTCCAGAATATGCAAAGCTGGTCAGAAAAGTGCACAGCATACCAGTACTATAGCAGCATAAGTTGTCTACAATGTTCAACCGGACGGAAGACCGCTCCACATAGAGAATACACGGACTGATAAAACTTGAGAGTTGGCAGGAAATGTCCGTATATGAGTTTAGTACCGCCTCTCTTTGATAAAATAAGTGAAAAAGAGAAGGCGCCAAAGCGCCTCCTCTTTTCAATATGAAATTACTTTTAAAACGCCTTGTGGTCGCAGCCCAGCACGTTGACCAACTTGTGGGCTACCATTTCCTTGATGGCCTGACGGGCAGGTTTCAGATACTGGCGGGGATCAAAGTGGTCAGGATGCTCAGCAAAATGCTCCCGGATGCAGGCAGTCATAGCCAAACGCAGGTCAGAGTCGATATTGATCTTGCAAACAGACAAGGATGCGGCCTTGCGGAGCTGTTCCTCGGGGATGCCCACAGCATCGGGCATCTTGCCGCCGAACTTGTTGATCTTCTCAACGAAGGCCTGGGGAACGGAAGAAGAGCCGTGAAGCACAATGGGGAAACCAGGCAGACGCTTAGAAACTTCCTCCAGCACATCAAAGCGCAGCGGGGGCGGAACCAGCTCACCCTTTTCATTGCGGGTGCACTGAGCAGCCGTAAATTTATAAGCGCCGTGGCTGGTGCCGATGGCGATGGCCAAAGAGTCGCAGCCGGTCTTAGTAACAAACTCTTCCACCTCTTCAGGACGGGTGTAGGAAGAATCCTCGGCTGAGACGTTGACCTCATCCTCTACGCCAGCTAAAGTCCCCAGCTCAGCCTCAACAACAACGCCGTGGTCATGGGCATACTCCACAACCTTCTTGGTCACCTCAATGTTCTCAGCAAAGGGCTTGCTGGACATATCAATCATGACGGAGGTGAAACCGCCGTCGATGCAGCTCTTGCAGAGTTCGAAGCTGTCGCCATGATCCAGGTGGAGGCAGATCGGCAGGTCTGTTTCGATAATGGCGGCCTCCACCAGCTTCATCAGGTACGTGTGATTGGCGTATGCCCGGGCTCCTTTGGACACCTGGAGGATCAGAGGAGCCTCCAGCTCCTTGGCGGCTTCGGTGATACCCTGGACGATCTCCATGTTGTTGACGTTGAAAGCGCCGATGGCATACCCTCCGTTGTAGGCCTTTTTGAACATCTCAGTGGTGGTAACCAGTGCCATAACGATCATCTCCTGACAATTTTATTTGTTCTGTCCCCAGCGGGGCGGAGAAAAGGCCAAAGGCCCCCTTTCCTTCCCTTTGCGGAGACGAAAACGATTTTCTTTTATGATAATATCATAAAAAAAATAAAATGCAAGTATTTACAATTCTTTTTTTGAATGGTATGATAAAAAATACCATGGACTTTGCGCCCTGGTTTAGAAAAGGAAGAAAAAATATTTTGAGGAGGCTGTTTCTCATGAGTGAATTGAAAGGCGCCTGTATCTTTGGCCAGTCCGGAGGTCCTACTTCCGTTATCAATGCCAGCGCCTACGGCGTCATCAGCACCGCTCTGAAAAATCCCAATATTACCCGCGTTCTTGGTGCGGAGCACGGAATCAAGGGCGTTCTGAACGACCGGTTATTCGATATGGGCCAAGAGGATCCCGCCGAACTGGAGCTGTTGAAATACACTCCGTCCTCCGCCTTGGGTTCCTGCCGCTATAAAATGAAGGACCCGGATGTGGATGACACCGACTATAAGCGCATCCTGGAAATCTTCAAAAAATACGATGTCCGTTACTTTTTCTACAACGGCGGCAATGACTCTATGGATACCTGCAATAAGATCAGCAAATACATGCAGAAAGTAGGCTACGAATGCCGGGTCATGGGTGTGCCCAAAACCATCGACAACGACCTCTTTGGTACCGACCACTGTCCTGGTTTTGCCTCCGCCGCCAAGTATATCGCCACAAGCTGCATGGAGGTCTATCAGGATGCCCGGGTTTATGATACCGGCATGGTTTGCATCATTGAGATCATGGGCCGCCACGCTGGCTGGCTGGCTGGCGCTGCTGCCCTGGCCGCCGCCTATGGCGCAGGGCCCGACTTGGTATACCTTCCCGAAGTGGACTTCGACATGGATCAGTTCCTGACCGATGTGGACCGTATTTATAAGGAGAAGGGCAATTGCATGGTAGCTGTTTCCGAGGGCATCCACTATGCTGACGGCTCTTTTGTCTCCGAAGCAAAGACCTCCGCCACTGACGGGTTTGGACACGCTCAGCTGGGCGGCCTGGCCGCCATGCTGGCCGACGCTGTGAAGCAGAAGACCGGAGCCAAGGTCCGGGGGATTGAGCTGAGCCTTCTCCAGCGCTGCGGCGCGCACCTGGCTTCCGAAACCGATATCGAGGAAAGCTTCATGTCCGGAAAAGCCGCCGTAGAGAACGCCGTAGCGGGCATCACCGACAAGATGGTGGGCTTCGAGCGGAGTTATGAAAACGGCCAGTATGTCTGCAAGACCAAGCTGCTGGGCCTCACGGATGTGGCCAACACCGAAAAGAAGGTGCCCCTGGAGTGGATTAACGCCGCCCGCAACGGCGTAGAAAAGCCTTTTATTGACTACGTACTGCCTCTGGTCCAGGGAGAGCCCAAGCTGCCTAAGCAGGATTCTCTGCCCCGGTTTGCCAAGCTGAAGAAAGTTTTGGCGAAATAAATTTCAGCCCTTTATGGAAAGCGCCCCGCTTATTTAAGCGGGGCGCTTTTGGTTCACTTCTCAATGCCGGACCAGGTCAGCTGCCATTGTCCGTCCCGGCGGATAAGCTCCATGGTCAGATAATTGTAGCTCTCCCCTTCCTCCAGGTTCAGCCGGTGCTTGACGGAAACCGTGGCGGAGGCCGGGTCCCGGTCATCGTCCGGCGCGTAGTCCACAGAGGCGATGGTGAGGGATTCCCAGACATCCTCATGGTAGGCATCTACGTCAGCATCTGCCGCCAGCAGGTCGGAGACGCCGGAGAGGTCGTTGGACAGCAGCGCCGGGAACAGGCGGTCCGCCGCCTCATAGAGGGAGCGCATCCACTCAGGGACGATCTCATTTCGGGAAACCACCCGAAAGCTGGAAACCATGTCCCGCAAGCGTATGCCCATTCCCTCCTCCGCCTCCAGGTAGTAACGGGCGGTGAGAACAAAGGTCCCTCCCTGTCCGTCATCCACGAACCAGAGCTCCGCCTGTTCGGAGTCCCAATCCGTGCCTGCGCCGGCTCTAAGATACAGGCTGCCCGGCAAGGCGGCGGTCATTTCTTCCGAGCTCACCTCCGTGTAACGGCCTTTCAGGGCATTTTCCGCATCCGCTTGGGCGGCAGCGGGGGCCGTGCCGGTCAGGTGGAGGATATCCAGGCCTAACTCCGGAAAATTTTCCGGCAAAGGATTGATATTTCTAATACTGTAAAGTCTATTTTCTTCACTGATAGAAAATTGCTCCTCATTGACATAAATCAGGAAATCCACCGCTTCTTCTTGGGACTGAGGAGCATAACCTAGTAGGTGCAAGGTCCCGATCTCGTTCCCCCACTCCGGCAAAAAGCTCTGTTCGACGCTGGTCCCCAGGTCCTGACCCTCCGGCGGGATTGGGTCATCAATGACCGGCGGCTGCCGGGTATCCGTCGGTGAGATAGCCGGTTCTGTCCACAACAGAAGGACACGTCCCAATGATAACACAAGCGCCAGGCAGGCCGCAGCCGCCAGGCAATACCCTGGCCAGCGTTTCCGCCGCAGCTCACTGCGGGCAACCAGATCCGAAGGAGCCCCACCGATGGCGAGGAACAGCTGTTCTTGGTCCTTCATAGCAAGCCCTCCTTTTCCAAATGCCGCCGAAGCTTCTCCCGGCTGCGGAAGAGGCTGGTCCGAACGGTGGATTCTCGCATTCCATATCGTCTGGCGATATTCACCATAGGGTCCGCAAACCAATAGCGCCGGAGGAAGACACTGCATTCCCTCTCCGGCAAAGCGCGGAGAAAACGGTTGATTGCTGCCTCCAGCTCTGCCGTCTCCACTGCCTGGAGCGGATTATCCGGTGAGGCACACTCCGATAGTTCGTCCATAACCAAAGGTAATTCTCCCCCGCCCCGTTTTTCCGTCCGACTGGCCCTCCAACGGGTAAAAGCCAAATTCCGGGTAATTTTCCCAAGAAATGGGGCCAGCAAACTGGGCCGGTTTTCCGGCATGGCATTCCATGCATTGAGCCAAGTATCGTTGACGCATTCTTCCGCATCCCGGCAGTCCGGCAGGATATTTCGTGCAATGGAGCGGCAGTAACCGCCGTATTTTTCACCGGTCCGCTGAATGGCCTCCGGGTTTCGGGACCAATACAAGTTTACAATGATGTGATCTTCCATATCCTCTCCCCTTTCGTATTTAATTATGGGCTCTCACTATTATAGACGGGAAAAACAGGCCGGCGTTCCCGGGAATTCAGCCTTTGCGAAAAAACCGCCCGCCGGTAGGCGGACGGCAAAATTCTCCGGATGGGGATAGTAGCTGCTTTAAGAATTGCTTGTCACATTCAGCCGTCAGTGATTCTTCTGATAGATGGTCCAGAGTCCATCCATCAGGAGAAACTTATCGTAGATAATTTTATTCCGGCAGTAACGCACAATCACAGGAGCGTTTCCTCCGGTGGCTACTACGCTCGTGTCCCGGCCTGGAAACTCCTCCCGGATACGGTCAATGATGCCGTCCAGCATTCCGGCGGTACCATAGACAATACCGGATCGCATGCAATCTTCGGTATTCTTTCCGATGAGGGCCTTGGGGTGCTGTAAGGAGATATCCGGTAACTGAGCCGCCCGGCGGCTTAAAGCCTCCAGGGAGACGTTAACCCCTGGCAGCAGCAGTCCCCCCTCATAGGTCCGGCCTTCAGAGATGACACCGATCGTTGTGGCAGTACCCATATCAATGGTGATGATGGGAGGTGTGAACTTTTCCAGAGCTGCCACCGCGTCCGCAACGATATCCGCCCCCACCTGAGTTTGAACTGTCAGCCGGATATTCAGGCCGGTTTTCACGCCGGGCCCGACCACCATGGGGGGCTTCCCCAAGAGGCGGGTAAGAGCTTTCTCCATCATGAAATTCAGCGGAGGAACCACGCTGCACAAAATGGCCCCTGTAACATCCTTATAGCTGAAATGGTAAAGGGTGAAGAGGTTCATTAAGTCAATGCTGATCTGGTCGGCCGTCTTCCGGCTGTCCGTGTCCAGGGATGCCAGGAGACGAAGGGTCTTGTCCCTGTCGAAAAGTCCAACAGAGGTGTTAGAATTGCCGACATCAATGGCAAGCAGCATATGAGTCGCTCCTCTCATCGTCATTTTATTTCGTCTTATTATAGTAACACGAGTCTAGCTGTCTTGCAAGAGCGGGTAAAAAAGGCTTGTTATCATACGTTTGTTCTGGTATAATAACATGTATCCAAGGGAAAGGAAGGCACCGTACATGACTTATCTGACAAAACTAGTCTCCCCATTGGGGCCAGTCCATCTCGCCTCTGATGGCCAATCTATTGTGGGCCTCTGGCTGAAAGATCAGAAGTATTTTGCTGCCGGCCTGGAGGCGGAAACGGCGGAACAGCCAGATCTGCCGGTTTTCCGCCAAGCGTCAGATTGGCTGAACGCCTATTTTGAAAAGCGGGACCTTCCGCCTCTGCCGCCCCTGGCTCCCAAGGGAAGCTCGTTCCGCCAGCAGGTGTGGAAACTGCTGCTAGAAATTCCTTTTGGAACCACCACCACTTATGGAGCATTGGCGGAGAAGCTGAGAGCCGCTGGAATCCGTGCTGCCCCCCAGGCGGTAGGCGGTGCGGTAGGGCACAATCCCATTTCTATTTTTATCCCCTGCCACCGTGTGGTAGGTATGGACGGAAACCTGACAGGCTACGCCGGCGGCGTGGAGAAAAAGCGGTTTCTGCTGGAACTGGAAGGTGTGGACCTGTCGGGACTGTATGTGCCGAAGAAAGGGACGGCTTTATAAGAATCGGGTGGACATTGAAAAACAATGTCCACCCGTTTTACAGTTTTGCAGTTTATAGGATGATGCAGATCAACCCGCCGCTGCCCTCATTGATAATGCGAGTTAAGGTTTCCTGGAGCTTTTTTCGGGCGTCGTCCGGCATCCGTTTCAGTTTGCCCTGGAGATCATCGCTGACCAATTCGTGAAAGCTGCGGCCAAAAATGTTGGACTGCCAAATTTTGCTGGTGTCTCCCTCAAACTCCTGAAGTAGGTAATTTACCATGTCTTCCGACTGTTTCTCGTTTCCTACAATGGGCGAAACAGCCGTTTCAATATCCGCCCGGATCATATGAATGCTGGGGGCGCTGGCTTTCAGTTTCACGCCGTACCGGCCACCCTGTTTCATGATCTCCGGCTCTTCCAAAGTCAGCTCGTCGATGCTGGGAACCACAATACCATAGCCCGTTTCTTTCACATCCCGCAGTGCTCCGGCTACTTTGTCGTATTCAGCCTTTACCCCTGCCAAGCGGGTTAAAAGGCTCATCAGGTCCCCATCGTCTCCCACCTCAAAGCCGGACTGCTCCGACAGAGTATGATAAAACAGCTCCCGAGGTAGGCTGAGTCTGGCCGCCGCTATGCCGGTTCCCAGATCGATAGACGTGATCTTCGCTTCGCTGATGTTCTGACAGGCGGCTAGGGAGGCAATCACGCCATCCACTTCTCGGATATGTTGGAGCTGAGAAGTGCCCTGACGGACTGCGTCATAGAGACTGGCCTTGATGGGATGTTCTGTAGGAAGGGCATCCACCCAGGGAGGAAGAAATAAGTCCAGCTCCTGCATGGGGAACTCATAGAGGACCGCTTTTAAAATGTCTGTTACATCCTCCTCCCCCAGGTCCAGGCAGTTCACTGGGACACAGTTCACCTCATAGCGGGAGGCGATGTCCCGGGCAATGGCCTCTGCCCGGTCGCTCTTAGGGTCCACGGAGTTCAACAGGACGATAAAGGGTTTCCCCAACTCCTGGAGCTCCCGAACTACCCGCTCCTCCGCCTCTAGATAGTCCTCCCGGGGGATATCGGAGACAGTACCGTCAGTGGTGATGACGATCCCGATGGTGGAGTGTTCCGAGATCACCTTCCGGGTACCGATTTCCGCCGCCTCAGTCATGGGAATCTCATGGTCATACCAAGGAGTGGTCACCATCCGGGGGGCATCGTCCTCAAACTGTCCAATGGCTCCCCGAACCATGTAACCTACGCAGTCAATCAGCCGCACGGAGAAAGACGCGCCGTCAGGAAGCTGAACTTGGGCCGCCTCCTCCGGGACGAACTTGGGTTCCGCCGTCATGATGGTCCGGCCGGAGCCGCTCTGAGGCAGTTCATCCCGGGCCCTCTCCTTGCGGTACACATTTTCAATGTTTGGAATCACCTGAGTTTCCATGAAGCGCTTGATGAAGGTGGACTTGCCGGTCCGCACCGGGCCCACCACGCCGATGTAGATATCTCCCGCCGTGCGGGTGGCGATATTCTGATAGATGGTCGTGTTCATAGCATCCCGTCCTTTTTCCGCTCCATATTCATGTTTCCACTCTATGTCCAAGGAAGCAAAAGTATGACAGCCCGTCTCGTTTTAGAGAAAACATATAAGAAAGCCTTGCTCCAAACCGAACTGATTTGGTCGAAATCACGCTTTACAAGGATTCTTTAATATGGTAAACTGCTAGTGTATTAAACGAACAGGCTTGCCTGTTCCACTTTGGAGGATGAAGATATGATGAAAAGCAAACAGCTTTTGGCCTTCCTGCTGACCTTTGTTCTGGTCTTGAGCCTGGCCGCCTGCGGCGGTAAAGAAGGCAATTCCGATGCAAGCGGAGACGGCGGCGCCTCAGTTGCCGCTCCGGAAGATCAAAAGACCGGCGGCGCCGATAACGGTCTGGAAACCGGCGGCAGTGATTTGGCTTATGTTCAAAATAAGGGCACCCTGGTAGTGGGCATGACAGACTTTGCTCCCATGGATTATCGGGATGCCGGCGGCAATTGGATCGGTTTTGACGCCGACATGGCCTCCGCCTTCGCCGAGAGCCTAGGCGTCAAGGTCGAATTCCAGGAAATCACCTGGGATTACAAAGTCATGGAACTGAATGCTAAAAGTATCGACTGCGTCTGGAATGGCATGACTCTGAACGACGAGGTTAAGGCCGCCATGGACACCGGAAACGCATATTGCCTCAACGCCCAGGTGTTGGTAGTCCCCGCTGATCAAGCCGCAGATTTTGAAAACCTGACCAGCTTGGAAGGCATGAATGTGGCTGTGGAATCCGGTTCCGCCGGTGAAGACGCGGCAGAAGCCTTAGGCGCTTCCACCACCGCCGTAGCGAAACAGGCCGATGCGTTGATGGAAGTTTCCGCCGGCACTGCCGACGCCGCCGTCATCGACCTTTTGATGGCCGGAGCCATGATTGGAGAGGGAACCAACTATGCGAACCTGACCTACACCGTCAACCTGAACACCGCCCAAGGCTTGGAGTCTGAGGAGTACGGCGTGGGTTTCCGCAAGGGATCTGACCTGGTATCTGCGTGGAATGATTTTTGGGCCGCTGCCGTCGCCGACGGTTCCGTCCTGGAAACCGGCACTACTTATGGCGTACAAGAGTCCCTGATTTTAGAGTAAGTCTTTCGCTGTTTCACCCCAAAGGCAGAGAGGTTCCCTCTCTGCCTTTGGACGGTTTTCCTCCCCGAAATTTCCGATGAGAGGACGATTCGATGTTTTCCTTTTTCGCTTCCACTGAGTTTCTGACAGTTCTGTCCGCATTGAATACCGGTTTCCTGAAAACACTTCAGCTCTTTTTTGTCACATTGGTGGGGGCCGTGCCTTTGGGACTGGTCATCTCCTTTGGCTCTATGAGCCGCATTCATCCGCTGCGGTGGCTGACAAAGACCGTGGTCTGGATTGTCCGGGGCACACCCCTAGTTCTCCAGATTATCGCGCTGTATTATGTTCCCGGGCTAAAAGGATTTCCCATTTGGAGCGGCGGTGAATCGGGACGGTTTACCGCTGTGTCAGTGGCCTTTGTCATCAACTACGCCTGCTATTTTTCAGAGATTTACCGGGGCGGCATCCAGGGCGTACCTGCCGGACAACAGGAGGCCGGATTAGTCCTGGGCATGACAAAGCGGCAGATTTTTTTTAAAGTGACCCTGCTGCAAATGATCAAGCGGATCGTTCCCCCTATGTCCAATGAAATCATCACTTTGGTAAAAGATACCTCTCTGGCCCGAGTCGTCGCTTTGCAAGAGGTCATCTGGATGGGCGAGTCTTTCATGAAAGGCAACCAGGGCTATGCAGGACTGGTATGGCCGCTGTTTTTCACGGCAGTGTACTACCTTTTGTTCAGTGGCGTGGCGACAATCCTACTGGGGAAACTGGAAAAGAAGCTGGAATATTTCCGTTGAGAGGAGTTTGTCATCGATGGCGATTTTAGAGGTCCAACACATTGAAAAGCACTTTGGAGATACTCAGGTTCTCAGCGATATCAGTTTTTCTTTAGAAGAGGGCCAGGCACTTTCCATCATCGGCTCCTCCGGTTCCGGAAAGACCACACTGCTCCGCTGCCTGAACTTCCTGGAACGTCCGGACCATGGCTCCATTTCGGTGAAGGGCGGCATGATCTTTGACGCGGCGGACCCCTCTACCCAGGCGGAGAAGGACATCCGCCAGAAACGGCTTCACTTCGGACTGGTGTTTCAGAATTTCAATCTCTTCCCCCAATATACGGCTCTGCAAAACGTTACCCTGGCTCGGGAACTGCTGGCGAAGGAACGAGGCGGCGAGAACAGGGACACCATCGTAAAGGCGGGCCAAGAGCTGCTGGCCCAGATGGGTTTAGCGGACCGGGCGGACCACTACCCCCACCAGCTCTCCGGCGGACAGCAGCAGCGAGTGGCAATTGCCCGGGCCCTGGCCCTTCACCCGGATATTCTTTGCTTTGACGAACCTACTTCCGCCTTGGACCCCGAGCTCACCGGTGAGGTGCTGCGAGTCATTCGCTCTCTAGCGGAACAAAAAACCACGATGATCATTGTCACTCATGAGATGGCATTCGCCCGGGACGTGGCGGACCAGGTGATCTTTATGGACGGCGGCGTCATTGTGGAACAGGGTAATCCCAGAGAAGTCATTGACAACCCCAAAGAAGAACGAACAAGACAATTCCTCTCCAGATATGCAAACGGCTGAGTTTTCGTGTTTGTACAACATTAATCATCTTATAAAAAGGAGTGCGGGAAAAATCTCCCGCACTCCTTTTTATGCTCTTTTCCTGGGAATCAGCAACATCTGATCCTGGGGAATCTCCTCTTCCCCTTCCAGCTGGTTGGCGGAGAGGATGGCAGAAATAGTGGTGTTGTATTTTTTTGCCAGGTCCCAGGCACTTTCCTGCCGCCCGATACACCTCAAGACTAGAGAGGGGGCGCCACCCAGATCCTTGGTAGTTTCCGTGTCCAGCTTGGCTGCGGAAACGCATACCTTTTTTATCCTAGCGGCTGCCTCCACATGGAAGTCTACTGGGAAACGAACTTCTATACCCCGGTCCCCAATCGTGCCCTGGACTTCCTCTGTACATACGGCCCTGGCTGTGATCCGGCAATCCTCCGGCAGCTCAATTTGGCAGCTCGCATCAACGCTTCGTTCTGCCACCAAAGGCACGCCGCCTTCGTCTAAGTACATAGCTCGGACCGTCACTCCAGCACGGAGAACAGCCATGTTCCCTTCCCGGCTGATGGAAACCGTACCGCATTTGGCAGACAGAGCCAGGATAGTCTCCGCTACCACGCCGATTTCCAGCACCTCCCGCAGAGTTTGACGGCGGGTCAGGTTCTCACAGAAACTGGTGATATTCAGCGGAGCAGCCTCGTAGGTCATATCGTAGGCAGTAGAGTAAAGATCGCTAAGTAACGTCAGTTCCCTCTCCTCCCGCAGCAATGCCGTGGCGTGGAGGTACAGCGTTACAGCAATCTGGCGTCCCTCCGGATCATCGCCGTCGATTTGAAAATCCGTTCCGGTAAGCTGTAACTGTAAAGCGGCGGTGGAACCCTCTACAGCTCCCTCTACCTCCATAATTTGGGAAAACGGCAATTCTGAGGCGGTGGAACTGTAGCTGCCGCTGCTGTCCCGATAAAGCAGGCGGACTAAAAAGACGCCTTTAAAAATTAATTTACTGCCTACAATTTTTGACTCTGTAACCGTACTGGAAACCTGGGATGTCAGCAGCTCCGCCGCCCCTTCCCGGCCTGGGGAGAGATTCATCTCCTCCGTAAAAGTAAAATCTTTTTCACCGATATGAGTCAAGAGGATCGCATGCTGATTCTCCTGACGTTTTTCAACCTGTAGCGCCGGTTCTGTCTCTGTGTCTGCGCAGAACTCCAAGGGTTTGCGCTGATATCCAGTTATATGGGTTACCAGCTTGCAGTGGGTAAAAATCTTCCGGGGATTCAGCATCCGGGCCTCTAAGAATTCCGTCTCCGTCTCCGCAGTCAGATGCTGGCAGCCCGGCAAAGCCCGGCCGTCACTTTCAGCAGTAAACGGAATGGCAAATTCTAAAGTACGAATTCCACTCTCACCATCTGGGGTATAGAGCAACGTAACCCGAACGGTACCGGAAAGCTCGGCTTTTCCATCCCGCAGTTCCCGGCTGTGGAGGTAAACCTTCCCATCTGTCTCAATGATGCGGGCAATATCCGGGCAGTAATCCGGCACAATGGTTTCCGCCGTCTCTTCTTGAGTCAGAGTCAGTTCTCCTCCCGTCTCATAAGCATCTAAAGTTATGTTTTTCAATTCCAGTTCCATGAAGAAACTCCTTCCTTTCCCGGCAGGTAGTGAATCCATGTCCTACTCTATGCGCTTCCGGGGCGGGATATGTTTTAGACCTTAAAAATCTTCTTCAGAATACCCCGGAGCATTTTGGGGGACTTCCAGACCACGATATTCATATGATGCCTCCTCCCTATTTTCAACGCCGACAGCAGACACAGCCGCAGCCGATCAGCAAAAATGCGACCAGGAACATCAGCACACCCACTGGAAACACCGCAGCAATCAGGATTCCAGCACCCAAGGCCACAGCAAAAAGACCTAGCAGGCGGACTCCGCCACCGCCATTCCCGCAGCCCCAATTTCCAAATCCCCCAAAGCCTCCATTTCCACAGCCCATTGCGGCACGCCTCCTTTCCTTCCTTTTCAGTATATACGCCAAGGCCGTCCATGGTGTAAAAAACACCGCCTCAAATATTGAGGCGGTGTCTGCTCATTTTTTCTCTTGCCAATCCCGGAGAGGTTTCAGTTCCTCCCAAAGGCGGAGATAACTTTCATGACGGCTCTTTTGAATTTCTCCCCGACGGAGAGCCTCCAGTACGGCGCAGCCTTTCTCCTGGGTGTGACTGCATCCCACAAAACGGCAGCAACCCAAATAAGGGGCAAACTCCAAAAATGTTTCTGGTAGGCTTTGTTTCAATTCCAAGTCCAATTCTCCCCCGTCAAAAGAGGAAAAACCGGGGGTATCCACCACTTCCGCCCCGCAGGAGAGGTGATGCAGTTCTACATGACGGGTAGTGTGCCTTCCCCGCCCCAAAGCCGTGCTTACTTCCCCTACCTGTAGGCAAAAACTTGGGTCCAGAGCATTCAAAATACTGGATTTTCCTACGCCGGAATTACCTGTAAAGGCAGAAAGCTTTCCAGTTATTAGTTCCTTTAAATTCTCCAATCCCTCTCCCGTTTCCGCACTGACCCGCAGGGTTGGAAATCCGGAAATATGGTAGATATTATAGAGAGAATCTGCCGGGTCCAAGTCACACTTATTTAGTACTACAATAACCCGGCACTTTTTCAATGCCGCGATGGCAGCTACCCGATCAATAAGGAAGGGATCTGTTTTGGGAACAGCAGCGGAAGCAATGACCACTAATTGATCAATGTTGGCCACAGCGGGCCGGGAAAAGGCATTCCGGCGGGGCAAAATCCTTTCAACAAAGCCTTCACCATTGCCCAGTTCCCGGACTTCCGCCTGGTCTCCCACCAGGGGAGAAATCCCCTCTTTTCGAAATTTTCCCCTGGCCCGGCATCGCAAGATCGTCCCGCCGGTATCCACGTAGTAGAAGCCACTGAGGGCCTTTTGAATGCGTCCCGTCATATCACTCGAACGACAGCTCTTGCGTCAGTTCTTGCGCAAGCGTATTGTCAAAGTATACTTTGATCGTTTGAGTCCCGGAGCCCCTGAGATTTCGCACATGGACATAACCGTCAGCACAGCGGATCCGCTCGGAATACTGGGGATTTTTTTCGTCGCCCACATATACGTCTACCTGAACGGTGGTGCGGTCATCCTGAGGAAGCGGTAAAGTCAAATCCCGCTCGACAATGGTGATGCCCTTGCTGACTTTGAACTTTATGGTATCCCACTCGTTTACAGTTGTATTTGGTTCAAGGCTCTGCCAAATTACGCTGTTGGGCTCGGCTTCGCTTTCCACATATTCAATGTCGGCCTCTAAGCAAGTCAAATGCCAAGTGTCCAGCAAGGACCGCAGGACGGCATCAATCTGCTGCCCATCAAAGCTGGGTACCGCCACAGGTTTCTTCTCCGGTCCCTTACTGATAATCAGTCGAACGGTATCGCCACTTTTCAGAGGCTCACCTTCGGCGGGTTCACTGCGGATAATATACCCCTCGGTGATCTCATCGTTAAACTCCATATCCGCTTCGTCATTGATGATGGTCAAGTCATATTTTTCTTTTAAGCTCTTCAACAGAATCTCCGCTTGCGGGGCGGTCTTATTGATCACATCCACCATTTCGCCGGTATCTTCTCCGGCACTGATCCAGACTTCAATAACCAGATTACCGCCTTTCTGATGCCGCCCCTCAGAGGGGTTCTGCCGAGAGATGGTTCCTGCCTGGTACTCGTCGCTAAATTCACTGCCCATTTCTTTCAGGGTAAAGATATCTTTCACATCAGCCTTCTCTTTGGCTTGCTCGACCGTATAACCCAGAACGGAAGGAACCGGATAGGTTTCGGGTACCTGAGGCTGTTGCTGCTGAATAGAATCGGATACCATCCTAAACAATACCACAGCCAGGGCTACTGCCAATAAAATAGCTACGCTAACCAAGATTTTTACCCCGGCGCCTCCCCCATGACGGTGCGGGGGGTCGTAATCATCCTCATAGTCCCGGCGTTGTTCCCGGATTCGCTCCCGGTTTTTTTGCGTTGGGTAAATCGTCTGGTCATAAGTGCGGATGGGTTGGGTAGGCTCCGCCGGTTCCTCAGGCCGGAGGTCCATCATGGTAAAATCTAAGCTAATATTCGGATTTTTCCGAAAATCCTCCAGATCTGCAATCATAGCGTCGGCTGAGACGTAACGCCGGCTGAGGTCCGGAGTCATAGCCTTCATACAGATCAATTCCAGCTGAACCGGAATTTCCCGGTTCAGCTCCCTGGGGGCCAAAGGCACGGAACTGAGATGCTGTATTGCCACAGATACGGCAGAATCTCCCTCAAAGGGCAGTCGCCCGGTGAGCATCTCGTACATGACCACGCCGGAGGAGTAGATATCACTTCTGGCGTCGGTCCGCTCCCCTCTCGCCTGCTCAGGCGAAATGTAATGAACAGAGCCCAGGGCTTCCTGGGTCAAGGTCTGGGCAGAATTCTCCAGACAGGCGATGCCGAAATCGGCCACCTTTACGCTGCCGTCCCGTAGGACCATCACGTTTTGCGGCTTGATATCCCGATGGACGATGCCCCTGCTGTGAGCGTGGCTAAGGCCCCGCATGATCTGTGTGATAAAATGCAAGGACTCCCGCCAATTCAGTTGGCCTCGTTTCTCCATATACTGTTTCAGCGTGATGCCGTCGATGAGCTCCATGACGATATATTCTGTGTCTCCGCCCCGGCTCACGTCGTAAACTGATACGATATTGGGATGAGACAGCTGAGCCACAGCTTGGGATTCTGCGTTGAAACGGCGGCGAAAATCTTCGTCCTGGGCCAGATCCGGCTTCAAGACCTTTACCGCCACCAGACGGTTTAAACGCTGGTCCCTGGTTTTGTAAACCACCGCCATACCTCCGGTACCAATACGTTCCAGAATTTCATAGCGGTTGTCCAGTGTTTTTCCAATGTACTGATCCATGCAGCTCCTCCTTCCTTAGAGTTTCTTCGCCAATACAACGGTGACGTTATCCGATGCGCCCCGGCTCTTAGAGATCGCCAGCAGACGCTCCATGCAGGTGTTTGTATCGCCGTGGAGGACCTCATGCATAATCTCTTCATCCGTCACGGTATTTACCAGCCCATCGGTACACAGCAGGAGAAATTCCCCCGGCAGGAGCTGGCAGGTATAGCAGTCGCACTCCGGGTCCACATCCGGGCCCAAAGCCCGGGTGATGAGGTTTCGGTTGGGATGGCGGCGGGCCTCCTCGGCGGTGATGTCCCCCCGCTCCAGCATGTGCTCCACCAGAGAGTGGTCCCGCGTTACCTGAAGGATGTGCTCCTTATTAATATGATAGGCCCGGCTGTCTCCCACATTGGCAATGACCACGCCGCCATCAAAAGAGACGGCGGAAACCAAGGTGGTCCCCATATTCTGATACTCCTCCGTTGTTCTGGCGGCCTCCCGCACGGCGCGGTTGGCCAAGGCCACCGCCACCACGGAAACCTCCCGCAGCCGGTCCGGCTTCGCCTCTGGGGACAGACGCTTTTCCATCTCTGCGGAAAAGGTGTCCACAGCGATACGGCTGGCAAGCTTTCCACCGGCGGCCCCGCCCATTCCGTCGCAGACCACGCAGATCGTGTGTCCAAAGACCGTTTTCACTGCATAAGCGTCCTGATTCTCTTTACGGACAAGGCCGGTATCAGTCATGCTCCATAGGTTCATCATTGGGAATTCTCCCCTTTCTCTGCTTCCGCCTTTCTGCGGAGCTGTCCGCAGGCGGCATCTATATCTCCACCCAGGCTTCGCCGCACGGTAGCGGTGAGGCCGTGAGACTCCAGACGTTTTTGAAACGCTGCCGTCCGGCGGGAGGGCCGGAAGGGGCTTTCCGCCACATCGTTCAGCGGGATCAAGTTCACATGGCCGGGCATTCCCTTCAGCCTTTTGGCAATGAGGTCCACCTGCCAGTCCTGATCATTCACACCGTCAATCATGGCGTACTCAAAGGAAATCCGCCGCCCAGTCTTTTCAAAGTAGTTGTGACAAGCAGCAAACAGTTCCTCCACGCCGTAGGCCCGGTTAATAGGCATGAGCCGGGACCGGGTTTCCGGGTCCGGCGCGTGAAGAGAGACAGACAAGGTCAATTGTAGCCCCAGCTCCGCCAAACGGCAGATGCCGGGCAATACGCCGCAGGTGGATAGGGAGATGTGCCGCATCCCGATGTTCAGCCCATCGGGATGGTTCACGATCTCCAAAAATTTCAGCACGGCATTCAGGTTATCCAAGGGTTCTCCGATGCCCATCAGAACAATGTTGGAGATGGGGACGCCAGAGTCTCTCCCGGTAAAGATCACCTGATCCAGCAGTTCCCCCGGGGTCAGATCCCGGACCTTTCCCGCGATGGTAGACGCGCAGAAGGCGCAGCCCATCCGGCAGCCTACTTGAGAGGAGATGCATACAGTGTTCCCATGGTGATAGCGCATCAGCACAGATTCGATGCAGTTTCCGTCCGATAGCTCCCATAGATATTTGATGGTGCCGTCTCGGGCAGAAACTTGTTTCCTGGCCACATTGGGAACACTGAGAACACAAATTTCTTTCAACCGTTTCCGCAGGGCTAGGGGCAAGTTGGACATCTCGTCAAATGAGGTCACGCCCCGGCTCAGCCAGGAAAAAACCTGCTTTCCCCGGAAGGCAGGCTCCCCCATACCTTGGAGAAAACCCCTTAATTCCGGAAGGGTCATGGATTTGATATCGGTCATGGTTCGCCTCAAATATGCCGCGTCATGCGGCAGATGTAAAAGCCGTCGGTGTTGTGAAGTTGGGGCCAAAAAGTCATATGTCCCTCAACTTGTCCTATAGGTTCCGGCAGGAGGAACATTTCCCGGGAAAACTCCGGATGAATCCCTAAAAATGAGTCTGTTACTTCTTCGTTTTCTTCCGGCAAGACGGTACAGGTGGAATACAGCAGTGTCCCGCCTGGGCGGACGTAACGGGCGGCATTGTCCAAAATGGCAGTCTGAACCACCGGCAAGGTAAACAGGTCATCCGGCTTTTTCCACCGAATATCCGGCTTTTTACGAAGGATACCAAGACCGGAACAGGGCGCATCCACCACTACCAGGTCAAAGACATCCCGCCACTCCTCTCGGAAAACCCGCCCATCGGCAGCTTCCGTGCAGATGGAGGACAGGCCCAACCGGACAGCGCCCTCTCGGATGCGCTTCAGCTTGTTTTCATGGAGGTCACAGGAGACGATTTCTCCCCGGTCCCCCATGGCAATAGCGGCGGCAAAAGACTTTCCGCCGGGAGCGGCACACACGTCCAGCACCCGGCTTCCAGGCTGGAGTTCCGCCGCCAGCACCGCCAGGCGGGCCGCCGGGTCCTGAATATAGATCATCCCATCCCGAAATGCCTTCAAACGCTCCAGATCCCCTGTGCGTTGCAGCAAAAGACAATCCGGCAGCCAAGCGTGCCGTTCTGCCCAAATATTTTCCGCCTCCAGGGATTTCATCACTTCCTCTGTGGAACAGCGGCAGACATTGACTTGAGCTGCGGCAGGAGGCTGGCTGTTGCTGTTGGCCAGGAAAGCCTCCGTTCCCTCCCGGCCCAACAGAGCCATCAGACGTTTAACCAGCCACTTTGGGTGGCTGTAACGGATAGAGAGGTACTTGGCCTCGTCCTGATCCGGGATGGCGGGAAGAGCCCTCTTCTCCCGGCAAAGCCGCCGGAGAACGGCGTTGATCAACCCAGCCGCTTGTCCCCTCCCCACTTCCTTAGCCAGCTCCACCGATGTATCAACAGCGGCGTTGTCCGGCACCCGGTCCAGAAACAGGATTTGATAGGCCCCTATGCGCAGGATCTCCGCTAAGGGCGGCTGGAGACGATCCAGTTTCTGGGAACAGAAGCTGGAGAGGTAAAAGTCCAGCAACGTCTCGTTTTGGATGACGCCATAGACGATCCGGCTGCACAGCCCTGCGTCGGCAGGAGAAAGCCCCTTCAAATGTGTGTTCAGCGCAGCATCCGCCCAGGCTTTCCGCACACGGCAGGCAGTCAGAACGGACAGCGCTTCCCTCCGGGCGCTCATCAGCGTCCACGGCCCCGGCGGTCGCCTTGGTTGGACCGGCCGAGGAAGATCAGAATATACCGCAGTAATTGCAGGGCAGACATCAACAGTGCCGCCACATAGGTCAGCGCCGCTGCCCGAAGCACTTTCCGGGCTCCGGTCAATTCTTCGCCGTCCAGCAAATTCCGGCTTTCAATGGTTTCCAAAGCCCGGCGGGAGGCGTTAAATTCTACCGGTAAGGTCACTAATTGGAAAAATGTGGTCAAAGAGAACAGCAGAATGCCCGCTAGGAAGAGGCTCTGGCTATACAACAGAAGCCCAATGAACAGCAGAATCATGGAACAACGGGAACCCAGGTTCGTCACAGGCACAATAGCGCTCCGCAGACGGACAGGAGCATAGCTCACGGCATATTGAACAGCATGGCCTGCCTCATGAGCCGCCACACCCACTGCCGCCACCGTAGAGGCAGAGTAGACTTCCTGGGAAAGATAAATGGTATTGTCCCTGGGATCATAGTGATCCGTCAGCTTGCCCCAGGTAGAGGTAATGGTTACATCATAAACCCCGTTGGCCCGGAGCACTGCCTCCGCAGCCTGGGCGCCGGTAAGGCGGCTGCGGTTGGAAACCCGGCTGTATTTGTTGAAATTACTGCTGACCTGGGCTTGGGCCCAGAGAGAAAGAACCATTACCGGGATCAGCAGAAGAACATAGAGATTGTTGGCCAGGAAATCTCCATAGCCACTATAATAATAAGGCATAAGCACCCTCGAATTTTAGCGTTGAATGGGATGTCCCAATAAATAAGCTGCGGCAGTCATGCGCTTACCGCCTTTGGCTTGTAGTTCCGTCACCCGAAGAATCTTCCCATCTCCACAAGCCATATCGATCCCCTGTTTCCCTGCGGCTGTGATCTGGCCGGGATGGGCTGTTGTTTTTTCCCCAGTTTCCCGGACGGCATAGAGTTTCATCTCCTCGCCGTTGATGGCATCCGTGATGGCACAGGGCCAGGGAATCAGTCCTCGGACTTGGCAACTGATTTCATGGGCGGAGCGGGTCCAGTCCACAGGAGACAGTTCTTTTCCCAGCATAGGAGCATAGGTGTGTTTTTCGTGATCCTGGGGCGTGCGGGAAGCCGTACCGTCCGCCAGGGCCCTGACGGTTTCGGACAGGGCCTCCGCTCCCAATGCCGCCAGACGGGCGGTAAGGACCTGAGCGTCCTCCGACTCGCCGATGGAGGTGGATTTTTGCAAAATGACATCCCCGGCGTCCAGCTCTTTAGCCATATACATGATAGAGACGCCGGTTTCCGTCTCCCCGTTCAGCACGGCCCAGTTGATAGGAGCCGCTCCCCGGTACTTAGGTAGAAGAGATGAATGGACATTAATGGAGCCTAAAGGCGGCACGTTTAAAATTTCCTCCGGAAGCAGCTTTCCATAAGCGGCCACCACAATCAGCTCCGGAGCCAGGGACCGCACCAGCTCTAGAGTTTCCGCATTCCGCAGGCTCGCAGGCTGATAAACCGCCAGCTTTTTTGTAATGCTATATTCCTTTACAGGCGTTGGCATCAATTTATGGCCTCGGTTTTTGGGCTTATCCGGCTGGGTCAAGACACCGCAAATCTCATGACCGTCCTCCACCAGACGGCGGAGAGAGGCTACGGCAAATTCCGGCGTACCCATAAAAAGAATACGCATCAGTCAGCCCCCTCTTCCTGACCGAAATACTCCTCCACTTCCTCATCTGTTAAGAAACGGTCAATGTGTTCCGTATATAAATGTCCATCCAAATGCTCCAGCTCATGACAAAAACAGCGGGCTGTCAGCCCTTCTCCTTCGATCTCAAAGAAATCGCCGTTTCGGTCCTGGGCACGAACCCGAACATAACTGGGCCGGGTCACCAGCCCCCATTTACCGGGAACGCTGAGACAACCCTCCGGGCCGGTCTGCTCTCCCTTCTCGGCAATGATTTCTGGGTTTACCAACTCAATGAAGTTCCCCGTTTCCTCATCCATAACCACGCAAGTCCGGCGAAGAACGCCTACCTGCGGCGCTGCCAATCCCGCGCCTCCAGCGTTGGTCAGAGTTTCCACTAAGTCGTCCAACAGGGCATGCAGACGGGGATTAAACTCCGTCACAGGACGGCAAACCTTGTTCAGGCAACTCTCTCCCTGTACCACGATCTTTCGTAATGCCATCTTTGAACCTCCTATTCCGCGGCGTTGCATTCTGCAAAAAGATTGAATCCCCGGTTAGCGCTGTTTCCAGCGAAAGCCTTTAGCAACCCGCTGATCTCCTCTCGGGTATTTTTATCATTTTTTCCCAACAGCAGTACACGATAGCGATAGCGGCTGTTAACTTTTAATATCGGGGCTGGGGCGGGTCCTAAGACTTCACTGTCCCCAAAGCGCCTTCGCAATAAATCCCGAACGCTGATCGCCGATCGAAGCACTGCCCCCTCCTCTGCACCGGAAACGGTGAGCGTAAACAAATCGAAAAAGGGCGGAAGGCGGCGGAGGCGGCGGAGACGAATCTCACTGTCGTAAAAACGAGAATAGTCCTGTCGGGCCGCACACTGAATCACATCATGGCCCGGCGTATAGGTCTGAATAACAGCCCGGCCGGTTTTGTTTCCCCGGCCCGCCCGGCCCACTACCTGGGTCAATAAGCTGAACGTTCGTTCCGCAGCCCGGTAATTCTCTAAATACAAAGAGAGATCCGCAGCTAAAACCCCTACCAAAGTCACGTTTTCAAAATCGAGTCCCTTGGCTACCATCTGGGTGCCCAACAAAATGGGAATGCGCTCTTTCTCAAACCGGCGAAGCAGCTTCTCATGGCCTTCTGCCGTCGTATCCGCATCCATCCGCAGAACTTTTACGTTGGGAAAGAGGTTTGCCAACTCCTCCTCTATCTTTTGAGTGCCTGTCCCCACGCGCTTCATGACACCGCCGCAAACCGGACAGCAGTCAAAACTCCTCTGAGAGTGCCCACAATGGTGGCACATCAATCGCCCGTTGGCAGAGTGATACGTCAGCGGGGCGCTGCACCGGGGACACTCCGGCACGTGGCCGCATTCACCGCACAGCAGCATCCGGCTGCTGCCACGGCGATTCAAAAAGAGGATGCTTTGCTCCTCTCTTTCAATATTCTGTTCAAGTTCCCGCCGGAGGTCCGCTCCAATAAGGCCGGGGTTTCCAGCTTTTATCTCTTGGCGAAGATCGGAAATCAAGACCTGCGGAAGATCTTGTTCGTTATAGCGGCAGTACAGAGCCGTTTTATAATACAACCCCTCTTCCGCCGCCCAGGCGGTTTCAATAGACGGGGTGGCGGAGCCAAGGACCAGTAGAGCCTTGTCCCTGGCGCAGAGATATTTGGCTACATCTCGGGTATGATATCGGGGAGGATTCTCTGAAAGGTAACTCCCCTCCTGCTCCTCATCCAAAATAACAATTCCCAAGTTTCGCAAAGGTGCAAAAATGGCGGAGCGGGTGCCCAGTACCACCTTGACCTCTCCCCGGCGAATCCGTTTCCACTGGTCGTAACGCTCTGTCATACGAAGTCCACTGTGGAGCATTGCCACATCGCTGCCAAAATAGGAAGAGAATTTTCTCATTATCTGAGGAGTCAGCACAATCTCAGGGACTAAAACGATCGCGGTTTTCTCCTGAGAGAGAATTTCCTGGACCAGACGCAAATAGACCTGTGTTTTCCCGCTACCGGTTACGCCTTGCAGCAGCGCACCGGAAGCCCGGTGAAGCTGTGTCAAATTAAGGAGCTGCTCAAAAGCCGCCTGCTGCTCTTCATTCAGCACAATAGGTGGACCTAGTTTTAAATCTGCCGGCGTGGAAACCCGCAATTCTTCCATTTCAGAAAAGGACAACAGTCCCGCCTTTTCCATTCCGCGGAGAGTCCGAACAGATGCGCCGGTGAAATAGGTGATATCGGCACAGGCAGTTCGTCCATTGGCAGCCAAAAGTTTTACCACTTCATATCGGGCGGGTGAGGATCGTTTTTTCTGCTCAGTCAAGGCTAAGGCCTCCTCAGCACTGACTGCCAGCTCTGCCATCCGGCGGGTCTTATCGCCTACTTTTTGCTTTGCCGACATCTCACGGAAAATAATTCCTGCCGTTTCTAAGGCCCGAAGAGACGAAAGAACGTCAGCGCCGCAGGCATCTCGCAAAGCTTCCCATTCAGCGCTACCGCCGGAGCGCCCCAGGGTTTCCAGAATCTCTGTCCCATAACGAACGTCTAAGGCGGCCGCCCGGGCTGTCTCGGGATTCAAATTCGCTTGAAACCTCCAGACTTCCTTAAGGCGGTACCATAGTCCAGCAGGCAAAATGGCATGTGCCGCTTCAAACAAGGTGCAGAAATACCGCTGGCGCATCCACAAGGCCAGCGCAATCTCCGCGCTGTCCAGCACCGGCTCCCGGTCCAGCACAGCCAAAAGCGCTTTCAGTCTCTGGGTCTTCTTTCCCTCGCCCTGTGCGAGAATCAGCCCCTCCGACGGTTTGTTTCCCCGCCCAAAAGGCACGGTTACCCGGACGCCGGGAACGGCCTGGTCTTCCATTCCCAGCGGAACCAGATAGTCATAGGGCTTGTCAATATGATAAGGAGCAGCGCTGACCGCCACTTTTACAATAGACGCGGTTTCCATTTAAAAGGATTAAGCCTCTTCCGCAGCCACATCCTCACCGGCGGTAAGCTTGCCGTCGGCCACTTCATGGATTGCCAAGGTCACCGGCTTTTCGTCCAAATGGAGGCCTGTGCTCTCCGCCTCCTCAGCGATCTGACGGGCCCGGCGGGCCACCACATTCACCAGCATATAACGATTAGGAATGTATGAATTAAGCTTACTCATAGCGGGATACAGCATCATGGGGATCGACTTCCTTTCAAATTTAAATATATGACCATCAGCTGCCGCTGATGACCTCCATGCGTTCCATGGAACGGCAGTGCTCCGCCGTCATAATAGCATTCAACTCTTTGGCAGCATTCTCAATCGTATCGTTGATAACGAAATAGTGATAAGTGCTGGCAGTCCGGCATTCCACTCTGGCCCGCAGCAGCCGCTTTTCAATTTTCTCCGGGCTCTCGGTGCCCCGCTGCACCAAGCGGCGCTCCAACTCCTCCCAACTGGGGGGAGCAATGAAGACCAAGACGGCTTCCGGACGCTTTTGGGCAATTTGCTCCGCGCCGCGTACATCAATCTCCAAAATCACATCCTGGCCCTTTTCCAATGCTTCGTCCACAAACCGCCTGGGCGTACCGTAGAAATTCCCCACATACTCCGCATACTCCAAAAACGCATCCTGGGCAATCCATTTATGAAAGGTATCGACATCTAAAAAATGGTAGTGGACTCCGTCTTCCTCTCCGGCCCGGGGAAGGCGAGTGGTTGCGGAAACTGAGATGAAGACATTTTCCCTTGTTTCCAGCAATTTTTTAAGCACACTGCCCTTTCCTACACCGGCAGGACCGGAAATAACAAAAATCTTCCCTTTTTTCATGCTTCCTCCTGTTCTCCCGCGCCGAATTTCTCCAACGGCAGGGACGATAAAATCACATGATCGCTGTCCATGATAAAAATTGACGCAGTTTTTCTCCCATAAGTGGCATCAATAAGCATTCCACGCTCCCGGCTCTCCTGAGTCATGCGGCGGATGGGGGCAGAGTCAGGACCCACAATAGCCACTACTCGTTCCCGGGAAACCATGCTTCCAAAACCAATATTGATAAATTCCATACTTACTCCACGTTCTGCACCTGTTCCCGCATCTTCTCCACTTCGGCTTTTAAATTTACCACCACCTGGGCAATGGACACATCGCCGCATTTGGAACCAATGGTGTTGGCCTCTCGGTTGACCTCCTGAATCAGGAAATCCATCTTCCTCCCCATAGGTTCCGTGGACTCCAGCATAGTCCGAAGCTGGGCCACGTGGCTCCGCAGACGAACCGTTTCTTCATCCACCGCTACTTTGTCGGCATAGATTGCCGCCTCGGTGAGGATGCGCTGAGGATCAACAGAGGCGCTTTGCAGTACCTCCTGCATACGGGCAGTGAGCTTGGCCCTGTACTCCGCCACGGTTTCCGGAGAGCGGACCTCCACCTGAGCGGTGTAGTCCTCTATAGCTGAAAGGCGGTTTTCAATGTCTTCCGCCAGACGGGCTCCCTCCACACCCCGCATGTCATTGAACGCAGCCAAGGCGGTGTCCAATACGGCACAGAGGTCGGTGCTGACAGCCTCCAAGTCCTCGTCCGCTTTGGTAACTGAGAGCACATCCGGAAACCGAGCCAGCACCTCCGGCGTGATCTTGTAAGCCGTGGCGCCGCAGTCCTCCGCCAGTTCCTTTAGCGCGGCGGCGTACTGCCCCGCCAGTTCCCGGTTGACAGCCACCTTGGTCACATCGGCGGCAGAGGCGTCTACCGTAACAAAGACATCTACCTTTCCCCTGGAAACCACCCGCTGAACCCGCTGTTTCAGTGCATCCTCGGCAAAGATATACAGTCGGGGCATCTTCACCGTGCAATCCAGATAGCGATTGTTGACCGCCCGGACTTCCACAGTAATATCCCGACTGTTCTTTGTCTCTCTCGCCCGGCCATAGCCGGTCATGCTCTTGATCATCATGATCTCCCCTTACTTTTAAATAAAACAGCAGTAGCCGCCATTGCAAAGCGTATAAGCGCAGCATAGGGTCAGACATGGATTTCCCGCACATAACGTTCCAAAAGGCTGCCCGTCCGACCGGTAGGGCGAACCATTTTGCATCAGATTCAGCGCCCTTCGGTATTCCGGGTTATTGGGCTCCATTTGGCATGCAGTCTGGTAATACCGAAGGGCTTCATCCATCCAGCCCCGGCGATAGCAAACCGCGCCTTTCAGGAAGTTCCACTCGGCATTATGGCTGCTGATGTTGTTCAGCAATGCCTCCGCCCGGGCGATGTCGCCCACTTGAATCGCGGCCCGGACTTGCTGAAGGATTGAGGAACCGCCTGAGCTATAAGACTGCTGCCAGCCTCCGGCATATGCAGAGCCGGGACCGCCGCTTCTAGTTCCTCCCCCGCTGCGCCGCTTATTGATTTCCTCATAAGCGGCGTTGATTTCCTTCATCTTCTCCTGCGCTAAGTCAGCCAATGGATTGTCATGATAATTATCGGGGTGGTACTTCCTCGCCAGCTCCCGGTAAGCCCTCTTGATTTCCTCTTCACTGGCGTTCTCCGAAATGCCGAGTACCTGATAGGGATCATTCATGTGTTTCTCTCCTGTGTATCTCTCTTCTTCCCCCTTTTGCGGAAGGTGCCGTCCAGCACCGCCTTCCCTACACGGAAAAGCCCGGTATAGAGGGTGTTTTCTAAAACCGGCGTCCAGACGCCGAAGTCCCACAATTCGAAAGCGGTGACCATCATGTGGATGGAATGGTCCAAGGTTGCGGCAAACTCTTTCTTCGCCTCTTCCGTCCAGGCTCCTTCCGCCAATCCATAGCGCAGGGCTACCGGGTTATAGTTCCCGGAGACAGCGTCTTTCTTTAAATCATCCGCAGCGTCTACTAAATAAACCCAACGGCCCAGATGATAGAATATTTGTTCCAGAACCCGCCTCCGAACCGGATCCTCCACTCCTTGGGCAGCGCCTTGCAACAATATGGCAAATGTGTCTGCCGCCCGATCCATAGAGGGGCAGTTTTCACGCTCTAAGTCCGACAGCAAACAGAGCTGGCTGCGGGTAGACCGGTCAAAATTGGGGCGGGCTTTTGCAGCCTTTCGATAGGCGGACTCAAAAACAGAAGCGACAGCCCGATATTTAAGCCCGTAGAACCAATCATGATCTTCTATGCCATCCCGGGCCTGCCAATAGGCCAAAATCATGCTCTCATCCGCCGCCAGAGCCAAGGCTTCGCTGGATTCCAGCCGCTTTCGTCCGTGGATAGGATGAGCGGCACAGCGGCCATGGTAGATTGGGCCTTCCTCCGGATCTGAGAGCAAAATGGCGAGAAAGGTGAAATCGTAGTTTAGTATAAATCGCGCCGCCGCCCCGAAGCGCTCCCCAAGAGCATGACAAAGGCCGCAGTAAGCACGTCCAAAGCGATCCAGCTCCTCTTTCGGAAGGTCTTGAGGCGGCCTGACATAGCCGAACATTAGAACAGCCGGACAATGGTAAAAGACAGCCCTCCTCTGGCCCGAAGGCGGCGGTCATAAACAATTGCTCCTATAATACCCAGAATAAAACATATGACAGCGGCCGTATATTGGACCGCCACATTGGGAGTCGTCATTAGCGCAACCAAGTAACCTAAAAAGAATAGTGTTACCGGAATTAAATAAACTAAGACAACAATCCGAAGCATCTTCTTCGTGCTGCTCTCCACCACTACTTTCTGCCCAGGAGCCGCGCCAATCGGATTGAAGGCCCTGGCATGGACCGCCGCGCCGGTGACGCCGCAGCCGGCGCACTCTTCACAGTCATGTCCACAAGCGGACTTTCGGGGGACAGAAATCTCTGCATGGTCAACATCTAAAATGCGTTCAACCGTCGCAATTTGCGTCATGATATCCTCTCCGTCCGAATTTATTCAGTAATTTCCCCTGTTTCAACAGAGGCGCCGGCCGTCATATCCTCCGGGGAATCTTCCTCCGGGGGCGGCTCCTCGCCGCCCTCTCGGATGGTAACTTGAATCTGGTAGACGCCGCTGATCCCCACATCGCCCTTATTGACTACTACTTCTGCCGGGACAGAGTACGTTCCGGAAGCGGCGGAATAATCGCTGAGGTCCGCCGTCACAGCAATATCTTCTCCGGTGAGAGCAGAGACATCTGCTTCGGTGCCAAAAACCTTTACCGCCAAGCTATCTGTCAGAAGCTCCACCCGTTTTCCCTCCGGCAGGTTCTGCCAGGAAATATTCTCTGTGTTTATCGTCGCGCTGCTCAGATCCTTGAAACGGATGCGTAAGGCAGCCCGGGTGACTCCGCTTACATTTGTACAGCCCTCAGGCATAATGATGGGATAATTGGTTGTTGTATAGTTCTCGGAAGCCTCCGTACCCAACTCCGCCAGGTCATAGTTGTCCAGACGCAGAGTTTCTACATTTTTCAGCCGTGTGGCGTCGCCAGTAACGGCAATCGTCTGAGGCTCAATGCGGTAATCCGTGTTCTTTCTCCGGCGTCCGGGAGACTCAACAAGATTGACTACTAATTGCAGTTCTTTTGTGACAAATACCGGCAGGGTAGCTCGGACATTTTCCACCGACGAATGGATGTCTGCCTTGTCCAAAAGCTGACCGTTTTTATCGTAATACTGAATTTCCAGGTCTTTGGATACCGTCTCCACCGCGCTGTTACCAATGTCTAGAGTTACTTTGGCATAACTGATGGGGTTAATATCTTCCTGAAGGCCGCGGACCTCAACCTCTGTGTGTGAAAGCTGGACCTGCCCGGCAGAATACGTATCTGCCACACTGCCCATCAACTCACAGCTTACGTCGATGGTCCGGCTGTAGAGTTCACTGATGTTGACGGTAGCCATGCTGAAACTGGCCTTTTCCCGCTGAAAAGTAGTAGCGTTAAATCTTGAATCCGTGTAGCCGATGGTCCAATTGATCCGTTGTTCCCCCGGGCTGGTAACGTCAAAAAGGCTGACGGTAACCCGAATCTTGGAACGGTCCAGATTGGAGATGTCCCAGCGGGTGCCTGACAGAGTCAGATCAATCGTGAGGTCAGTCCCCTCCTCCACCAGCATAAGGCCGCGGTCTGTCAAGGTGCTCTCATACAGAAACTCAATGGGAATCGCCTCAAACTGCTGGCTTACCGTCCTGGGATTATTATTGGGGCCACCGGTCAGGTCAGCGTACAGCCAGATTCCGCAAGCCACCAAAATGGACAGCAGCAGATAGACGATCCTGCGGCGTCCTGTCTTCTCATTTTCCAACTTACGCACCTCCGTCCTTCCTGGAGCGCAGCAGGGCGGCCAGGCCGAACTTCTGCTTGTCCTCTCCGGCCTCCTCCTGCGGAAGCAGTTCGTTCCGCAGGAGGTTATCCAAGGTTTCCGGTTTCAGATGCCTCTTCAGCATTCCGCCGGTGGCCACAGAAATGGAACCGGTTTCCTCCGACACGATAACCACTACCGCATCGGAATTTTCGCTCATACCGATCCCAGCCCGGTGCCGCATTCCAAGGTCCCGGGAAAGGTTTACGTTTTTACTCAAGGGCAGCATACATCCCGCCCCCAGCACCCGCCCGTGGCGAACGATTACTGCCCCGTCATGCATGGGCGCCTTTACGAAGAAAATATTTTTTAAAAGCTCGCTGGATACCGCCGCATCTAAAACTGTACCGCTACGGACCATATCGTCCAGCAAAATTTCCCGCTCAAACACAATCAGCGCGCCAGTGCGGGACTGAGACATCTCAGAGGAGGCCAGTACGGTCTGTTCTATGGCCTGTTCCAAAACATTGACATTCTCCGTACGGGTGAAGAAGGCCAGAATCCGCCGGCTGCCCATTTCCTCCAAAATCCGCCGGAGCTCCGGTTGGAACAGGATGATCAAGGCCACTACGCCCCACTCCATTGTCTTGCTCATTAGATAATAAATTCCGTTGAGCTGGAACAAATGGCTTAATAACAACACGCCCAGAAAGACGAACACGCCTTTTAACAGACTGGCGGCCTTGGTTGTCTGTACCAGAGTCAGCACCTTATAGAGCGCAAATACCATGATGGCAATATCCAGGACGTCCGCAACTTCGATCGTCAGCAGGTACCGCCCAATGGTGGCAAAGAGCTCCGTCAGCGTCACATTCATTTTTACGTCGTCATCCCTTTCTTCCGCGCCGCCGGGAGAGCGGCTGTTTCCGCTGAGAGAACCGTCAGGTCATGAATACTATAGATTATATAGAACCTGGCGGCAAAAAGCAAGGTAAACCAAGGGAAAATTACCGGAAAATTCACGGTCTGTTCAGAAAGAACGACCTAAATTCCCGTGGAGTGCCCGAAGCAGCCGGGCAACCTCCTCCGGCGTGTTGAAATCAGAAAAACTGATTCGAACGGTACCGCTATCCAGTGTTCCGGCAGTACGATGGGCGTAAGGCGCGCAGTGAATGCCCGCCCGGACAGCAATTCCACGTTCCGCCAAAGCTGAACCGATCACTTCCACATCCTGGCCTTCCGCCGTCAAGGAAAGCACGCCGGTTTGGTTTCGCAGCCCCGGCGCAGCATAGACTTTTACGCCCGGCAGGTCCTCCAGGCCCTGAAGCGTCATCTGGGTCAAATGTTTTTCATGAGCTAATATTTTATCCAATCCTCCCCGGCGAACATACCGAACGCCAGCCAGAAGGCCCGCGATTCCCGGCATATTGAGGGTCCCGGCTTCCAGCCGGTCGGGCAGGAAATCCGGCATGATCTGCTGGATTGACTGACTGCCCGTACCTCCTTCCAGCAGCGTCCGGGTCGAAACACCTTTACCGCAGAGCAGCACGCCGGTACCTTGAGGGCCATAAAGTCCTTTATGGCCCGGCATGGCAATAAACGACGCATCCAGCGCTTCCATCTTCAACGGCAGGATTCCTGCGGACTGGGAAGCATCGATGATGAAAGGAACCCCCCTGCTCCGGCAAATTGCGGCTATCTCCTCTACCGGCTGGATAAAGCCAAAGACATTGGAGACATGGCTGCAAATGACAGCATTGGTATTCGGCGTGATGAGGTGGCAAAACGCTTCCGTTACTCCCTCAGCGTCAAAAAGCGGGGCGGCGGCGACGGAAATTTTTGCTCCCAGCGTTTCCAGAGGCCGTGTGACGGCATTGTGCTCATAACCGGAAACCACCGCCGTTCCTCCCGGCGGGACCAGGCTTTTAATAGCAATATTCAAAGCATGCGTGGCATTGAGGGTAAAAACAACCTGTTCCGGGTTTTTCAGGCCGAATAGTTCCGCCAGCTCCGAACGGCACTGAAAAGCCGTGTCGGCAGCCCTGGCGGCGGCAGGATATCCTCCCCGCCCCGGCGAACTCATGGACGCCAGCGCTTCCCACATGGCGGCGGCGACGGAACCAGGTTTTTGAAAACTGGTGGCTGCGCTATCAAAATAGATCATGCTTCCACCTCCTGGTAGAGCCCCTTTTGAAACATAAATATTTGAACGGGGTCCAGGCCGTCCCTGTGGAGGGCAGTCAGGGCCTCCGGCAGATCCGAAACCGCTATGCGCACAGCGTAAGCGCAGCCCATATCCGTCAGGTCCCTGGGGGGCCGGAAGATATGGCAGCGAATGCCCGCCCGCCCCAGGGATTTCTGCATCCGCTGGGCGTAAGTTACGGAGCGGGCGAGAATGATATAGTGCTCCACAAACACTCCTCCTTTCTCTCCTATACTATGGGGCTGGGAGCGAAAGGTGCCAGAACGTGAAAACGCCCCGCCGGAGGGCGGAGCGGCAAACGCTATTTATTCGAGCTCAGATGTAAATCCGTTCCACCAAAGCCACGGCATGGGCCGCCATGCCAGAGCCCTTCCCGGTGAAACCCAAGCCCTCTTCAGTAGTAGCCTTAACGTTGATCCGTTCCGGCTCAAGCCCCAGGGCGGCGGCAATCTTCTCCTCCATTTGCGTTTTATAAGGGGTGACTTTTGGCGCTTGAGCCAGCAGCGTAACATCGATATTCACTACGGCAAAACTCTTTTCCCCCAGAAGACGGCCCACCTCCTTCAGCAGTTTTAGACTGGAAATTCCCTTGTAGGCCGGGTCCGTGTCCGGAAACAGCTTTCCGATATCCCCCAGCCGGGCGGCTCCCGCCAGGGCATCCATGATGGCATGGAGCAGCACGTCCGCGTCAGAGTGGCCTAAAAGGCCCTTTTCCCAAGGAATTTCCACGCCGCCCAGAATCAGTTTCCGGTCCGGGACCAGGCGGTGAACATCGTAACCGTGCCCTATCCGCAGATTTGTCATCGTCCTTCCTCCCGTGCCTTCACAATGGCCTCCGCCAAAATCATATCCATAGGTGTGGTGATTTTCAGGTTCTCTTCCTCACCCTCCACCAAAAAGACCACCTTCCCCAGCCTCTCCACAGCAGAGGCGTCATCCGTGACGGGGGACCCCTGCTCCAGGGCGGACTGAAGCGCCGCCTTCAACAAACTGGCTTCAAAAACTTGGGGTGTTTGGGCAGCCCGAAGCCGTGTCCGCTCCAAGGTTTCGGCCACACCTCCGTCCTCCCGAACCGTTTTCACCGTATCCTTTATCTCCACGGCGGGAACTGCGGCGGCACAGCGGGCGGCGGCGGAGACTACGCGATCAATCAGCTCCGGTGTCACAAGCGGACGGGCACCGTCCTGCACCGCCAGCAGCTCCATCCCCGGCGACGCCTCCAGCGCCGCCAGCAGCACGGAATGGACCCGGTTTTCTCCGCCTCGGACCACTTTCGTGCATTTTGATATTCCATAGGTTTTGCAGAGCTGAGATATCTCCAAAATATCCTCTTCCCGGGCGGCGACAATGATCTCGTCCACACTTCCGGCCACCTGGAGAGCCGCCAGAGTCCGAACCAGCACCGGCACGCCCTCCAGCGGCTGAAGCAATTTATTTACACCGCCCATCCGGGTAGAACTGCCTGCTGCCGCCACTAAAGCGGCACAGCAAGGCCTGCGGGCCTCCCGCGCTTTTTTTAAAAACGGCAGCATCGCAAACATCCTCTCCGCCCCAGCTGGGCTTTACTGTGGGACCGGCGCTTTCTGCATAACCGCATGATCAAGCCGCGCTTCCGCGTCTTGATAAGCGCAGCCCTCCACCAGCGCAATTTCAGAAACAATGATCTGCTTTGCGCTGTGAAGCATTTTTCGCTCTCCCGTAGAAAGGCCCCGGCGGGAATCCCGCCGCATCAAACCTTTTACCACTCGGGCAACCTCATTGAGGTCCCCGCTTTTTAACCGGAGAAGGTTTTCTTGATAACGCTTGTTCCAGTTTGTGCTGGACTCTACCTCCAACGCGGGGATTCCGGCGAAGAACGCCTCCGCCTCCGTTGGAGAGATGATGGACCGGATGCCAATAGACTGGCAGTTAGCGGTAGGAATCTTCAAGACCAGGCCGTCAACCGGCATTTTGAACACATAGTACTCTTTCATCGCGCCCGCTACTTTTTCCTGAATCACATCATCGATGACACCTGCCCCGTGCATGGGATGCACGATCAGGTCCCCGATTTGGAACATGGACACCCCTTTCTCTGTCGCGGCCTCTGCCGCTGTGTTGTTTGCCTCTTGATACACCTGATTCCATGCTGGTTCTAGTTCCGTGCTAATATTTTCAATTCCATGCAAAGACTGCCCTGGGTAGGGGCTGCTGTCCAACGAAGTTCCTATGAGACAAACACCACACAGCAGAGGCCCCGCAGAGAGCGGCGGCTCAGCGTTTGTTGGAACGCCGCCAGATGTGCATTTTTTCCGCCTCGGCGATCAGTTCCTCCCGGAACTGGGGATGAGCCAAACCGATGAGGCCCTCCGCCCGCTCCCAGGTGGATTTGCCTTTGACGTTGAATTTACCATACTCCGTCACGATCCAGTGGAGGTTCGTCCGGGTTGCCGTGACCACAGAGCCCTCCACCAAAGTGGGCCGGATACGGGATTTCAGCTGGCCGGACTTCTTATCCATAAAGGAAGAGGAGCAGCAGATGAAGCTCTTGCCGCCCTTGGCCAGATACGCACCCATAACGAAGTCCTGCTGTCCGCCGGCGCCGGAAATATGGTTGATACCGGAGGATTCGGAGGACACCTGCCCGTAAAGGTCAATATCCACCGCGCCGTTGATGGAGGTGAATTTGTCAATCTGGGACACCCGGGCAATGTCGTTGACATAGCTGACCGGCGCGGCCATGCACTCGGGGTTGTTGTTCAGGAAGTCATAGAGCTTCTGGGTCCCGGCCGCGAAGGCATAGGTCTGCCGGCCCCGGTCAAAAGGTTTGCACGCGCCGGTGATGCGGCCCGCCATAGACATGTCCACGAAGGCGTCCACGTACATTTCGGTGTGAACGCCCAGATCCTTCAGATCAGACTCGGCAATCATCTTGCCGATGGCGCTGGGCATGGAGCCGATGCCCAGCTGGAGGCAAGCGCCGTCCTCGATTTCCGGCACCACCAGATTGGCCACTGCCAAATCCACCTCGGAGGCCGCGGAGGCCCCTCCCAGGATCTCCATAGGGGGATTCTCCCCCTCCACCACCATGGTCACGTCACTGATATGTACGCAGTTCTCAAAACCGCCCAGGCAGACGGGCATGTTCTTATTAACCTCAACAATGACGGTTTTGGCGCAGTCGCACACCGCTTTCAGGTGGGAGCCCCCGGGGCCGAAGTTAAACCAGCCGTGCTCATCCATAGGAGCCACCTGGAACATGGCCACGTCCAGGGTCTTGATGCAGTCCCGGTAATAGCCCGGCAGTTCGGAGTAACGCAGGGGAATGTAATAGGCGAAGCCCTCCTTAATGGCCTTCCGCTCAATGCCGCTCATATGCCAGGAGTTCCAGGAAAAGTGACTGGCGGCGTCCGGCACGTCGAAGATCGCGGGACGGCGGGTCAAAATACCGCCCCGGATGTTCACGTCCGTCAATTCCCCCATCCGGGCGGCCAAAGCCTTGTCCAAGGCATTGGGAGAGCAGACCGTCCAGCCATAGTCCAGCCAGTCACCGGACTTGACAGCCTTGACAGCCTCGGCGGCACTGGCCAGCTTCTGGCGGTATTCCTCCTGATAGCTCATAGTTGATTCCTCCATGGTAATTAATGTTCAGTCTTTCGTTAAAGTGTAAAAGATAGATTCTTGTGGTATGACATCTACGTTCAATAGTATATCATCCTTTGGAAAATATTGCAACGTCAAAACGTGAAAAAAATAACATGTTTTTTCAAAAAAAGGGACAAACCTCGCGGCTTGCCCCTTTCTTTTTAAAATCTTTGCGGTTTGTGGAAACTTACTCCTCCACCTCGTCCTCCATGGGCTCCTCCACAGAGGGGGCCAGCAGGGCGCGGATGGACAGGGAAATCTTCTTCCGCTCCTCGTCAACAGCCGTAATTTTCGCGTCCACCATCTGGCCTTCGGACAACACATCCTCCGGCTTTTCGATGCGGCGGTCGGCAATCTGAGAGATGTGAATCAGGCCGTCCACGCCGGGGACCACTTCGGCAAACGCACCGAAGCTCATCAGCTTGACTACCCGGACGGAGGCCACATCGCCCACGGCATACTTGTCCATAAATACCTGCCAGGGGTCCACATTGTGATCCTTCACACCCAGGGAAATCTTCCGCTTTTCAGGATCAAAGGAGATAACATAGACCTCCATGGTATCCCCAACTTTGCACACCTCGGAAGGAGTCTTAATCCGGCTCCAGCTCAACTCCGAGATATGTACCATGCCGTCCACGCCGCCGATATCGACGAATACGCCGTAGCTGGTCATGGATTTCACCGTTCCGGTGTAGCGCTTGCCCACTTCAATGTTGGCCCAGATTTCCTCCTGAGCAGCCCGGCGGGCTTCATCAGAGACAGAACGGATCGAACCCACCACCCGCCGGCGGGCCCGGTTTACTTCGGTAACCCGGAGCTGGACCTTCTGGCCCTTCATGGCGGAGAGGTCGGCGCCCCGGGGCTGGCCGCTCTGGGAAGCGGGAACAAACACCCGCACGCCCTTGACGGACACCACGATGCCACCTTTGTTCTCCTCGGTGACGGTACCTTCCATCACGGTTTTCTCTTCCACAGCCTGCTCAATGTTCTCCCAGACCTTCACGGCATCCAGCCGCTTCTTGGAGAGTTCGGCATAACCCTCCACATCATTGACGCGGACAATGTACGTTTCGATCTCGTCGCCCACCTTCACCACGTCCTCAGGCTTGGCGTTGGGGTCGTCGGACAATTCGCTGAACTTGATGTAGGCCGCCTGTTTGGCGCCTACATCCACCTGCACCTCCGTCGGGGTGATGGCGGTGACGATGCCGGTTACCTTCTCTCCTGTATTTAAAGTTTTGAAGGACTGGTTCAGCAGTTCCTCAAAGGACTCCTCGTTGTTCTCCACCGCTTTGATTTCTTCACTCATGGCTGCATATACCTCCTTAATAATGCCCGCTGGCGTGGAAGCACCGGCCGTAAGGCCCGCAACAGAACAACCACTGAAAAAATCCGGCGGGAGCTCGTCCGCGTTTTCAACCTGGAGCACACGGGAACAGCTCTCCTTACAAATTTCCGTCAAATGTTTGGTGTTGGCGCTTTTACGGTCTCCTACCACGACCATGACGTCCGCTTTCGCGGCGAGAATGGCCGCTTCAGACTGACGCTTATGCGTAGCGGTACATATTGTATCAAATTTTTTTGCGTTTGTACACTCTTTTTTTACGATTTTCCAAGAAGTTTCAAAAAGTTCACGAATACTAGTGGTTTGTGCAACAAGCGTCACCGGCGTTTCCCGGGCCTTCGGGTCCTGCTTCAGCCAATCTGCCACAGCCTCCGGGCCGCTGAAAATCAAGGGATGTTTACAGCGGCTGGCAATCCCGGCTACCTCAGGATGCGCCGCGTCGCCGATGATGACAGGGGTTCTGCCCTCTTCCTCCGCCTGGGCTGCCAGAGTCTGAATGCGGCGGACATTGGGACAGGTGGCGTCCACGCAGCGGACGCCGCGAAGCTCCAAATGGTCCAGCACTTGCTTTAATTCCCCATGAGAACGAATAACCACCGTGTCTCCATTCTGTAAAGCATCTATACTTTCCGCCTTATGAATTCCAATGCTTTTTAGTTCTTCTACAACATGAGCATTGTGGATGAGATCCCCCAGCATCCAGCAGCAGCCGGTTTCCAGTGCCGTTTCCCGGGCCAGCTCCACGGCTCTTCGGACACCGTAGCAAAATCCGGCGCTCTTTGCCAGCAGCACCTTCACAGCGGCTTCCCTCCCACGGCCTGACCGCCTAGAGCGTAAGCCGCTTCCAGCAGATCATCCGCGATTTTCTGCATCTCCTCAGAGGTGCCCCGCCGGCCGGTATAATGAGGCTCATAGGGTTCGCCGAAAATGATGCGGGTCTTATGAAACAGCTTTTTCTCTCCGTCTACAAAGACCGGGACCAGCGTGGCCCCGGTTCGGACGCCGATCATAGCGGCTCCGGCTTTGGCTTGGGGAGGCAGCCCGTCTATGTAACCCACACCGTTGCGGATCGTGGTCCCTTCAGGGAAAATCAGCAGGTTATCACCATCTTTCAAGACCTGAATGGCGGTGCGAACAGTACTGATGTCGTTATTTCCCCGGCTGACTGGGAAGGCTCCCACTTTTTTCAGCAGCCAGCCTAAGAGGGAATTTTGAAACAACTCCTCCTTCGCCATGATGTGCAGCCGGTAATTGACCGGCAGCCGGAGGGCTACTAAAATCGGATCCCAGTTGCTGGAGTGATTGGGACAGAGCAGCGCGCCGCTTTTGGGCAGCCTCTCCATGCCCTCGACAGAAGTCGGGTGAAGGACCCGCGTAACAAAGCCCACAACATAGTAAATAAAAATAAACAAACGATTGAAGGGTTTCATAGGTCTGTCCTTTCCCGAATGATTTTCAGCAGTGCCTCTAAGCTCTGCTGAAAATTCAACGCAGAGGTGTCTAACAGAGCCGCGTCCTCCGCTCGCCGCAGAGGTGCGGCTTCCCGGTGAGTGTCCTGAAAGTCCCGCTCCTCAATCTCTTGAAGGACCTCGTCAAACGGCTGAGGCGTTCCCCGCTCTATCAGCTCCCTGCAACGGCGTTCCGCCCGGACTTTCGCAGAGGCAGTCAGGAAGATTTTCACTTCGGCATCTGGCAGCACCACCGTACCAATATCCCGGCCATCCATAATAACATGGTTCTTTCGAGCCAGCCCTCTTTGAGTTTCCAGCAGATACGCCCGAACGACCGGCAAAGCGGATACGGCGGAAGCATAACGAGAAATCTCCGGCAGGCGGATCACCTCACTGACATCCCGGTCATTCAGCAGCATACGCTGTCCCCCGGACACATCATAGCGCAGCTCCAGCCGCACTTCCGGAAGAATTTCCGCCACAGCGGTTTCCTCTCCAGGGTCAATCTTCTGATCCCGGACATAAAGCCCAATGGTTCGATAGATCGCACCGGTATCCACATATAAATAGCCCAATGCGGCGGCGGCGGCACGAGCCAGCGTGCTTTTCCCTGCGCCGGAAGGTCCGTCGATCGCGACGCGAATGGTATGCATAGGGAACCTCCTTTTATTTCGTGTCAGCAGCGGAAAAGCCGGCTGCCCAACCTGTGGACCAGGCAATCTGAAGATTAAATCCGCCTGTATAGCCGTCCACATCTATTATTTCTCCGGCAAAATACAGCCCCCGGGCCAGTTTTGACTCCATCGTAGCCGGGTCAATTTCGGTCACCTTCACGCCGCCGGAGGTAACAATGGCGTCCGTTACAGGACAAGGTCCAGCAATGGCTACGGGGAAATGCTTCAGAATCCGAAGCAGTCCCCGGCGCTGTTCTCTGGTGATATTGTGAACCTTTTGCCGGGGATCAATTTCGGAAGCCCTGATAATTTCCGGAATCAGTTTTTTCGGCAACAGGTCGTCCAGGGCATTGCAAAAGTCCTGGTTGCTGTATTTCTCAAAATCCGACAATAGCCGCCGGTCCAAGGCCGCTTCATCCAAAGCGGGTTTCAGGTCAATTTCCAGGTGGTAAGCCCGTTCCCCAAACCGCCGCATGTGGGCGGAGGCCGACAAGACCAGCGGCCCGCTGAGGCCGAAATGCGTAAACATCAGTTCCCCAAAATCCGTATAGATCTTCTTACTGTCCTCAAATACGGTTAATTCCACATTCCGCAAGCTGAGCCCCTGAAGGGTTTTCCCCACTCCAAAATCCCGCAGGGGTACTAACGACCCCCGGAGAGGCGTTACCGTATGTCCGGTCTCCTTCGCCATGCGATGGCCCTCGCCGGTAGAACCGGTAGCAGGATAGGATACCCCGCCGGTAGCCAAAATCACCGCCTCCGCCGGATAGCGCTTTCGCTCCCCCGTCACTCCCCGGACCACACCGCTCGCCAGCTCCAGATGTGTTGCACGGTCCCGGACGATACGAACTCCCAGCTTTTTCAGCCGCCTCTCTAGAGCGGCGCTGACATCAAAAGCCCGGTCCGAAACCGGAAACACTCGATTTCCCCTCTCCGTCTTCAGCGGTACGCCCAGGTCCTCAAAAAGGGCCATGGTATCTTGGGCACTGAAACGGGAAAAAGCACTGTAAAGGAATTTGCCATTACGGGGAATGTTGGCCAGTAACTCCTCCAGCCCCGCATGATTGGTCAGGTTGCACCGGCCTTTCCCGGTAATGTTCAACTTTTTCCCCAGCCGTTCGTTGGGTTCCAAAAGCGTGACGGCTGTCTCCCGCTTCGCCGCGGAAACAGCGGCCATCATTCCGGCAGCTCCGCCGCCGATCACTACAATTTCCTTACTCATCATCCATTTTACCAAACACACCGTATTCGTTCCAAATGTTCTCTAGTTCCGCAAAGGTGGCGGAAACATCCGCACCATAGCGGTTAGATAGAGCCACCAAAAGGGCGTTGATGAGCGACAAGGGCGCCACCATGGAGTCCACAAAAGAAATCATCTCGCAGGGAGCCAGCAGCGCCGCTTGTGAGAGCTGATACACTGGAGACAGTTCGTTGTCCGTAATGGCGATAATCTCCGCTCCCCGGTCCCTGGCAAACTTCACCGTATTGATGGTAACTTTGGAATACCGGGGAAAGCTGATGGCGATCAGCACGTCTCCAGGCCCCATGCGAAGCATCTGCTCAAACATCTCTCCCGCCGCGTTGGATTGGATCAGCGTCACATTCTCCGACAAAAGATGCATGTAGAAATGGAGATACCCCGCCACAAAGGAGGATGAGCGAACCCCCAGAATATACACATGGCGGCAGGCCATGATTTTATCCACCACCTGCTCAAACTCATTCCGGTTTGAACGGCTGAGCATCTGGCGCAGCTTGTCAATGTCGGACTGGATCACCGCCGGCAGCACGTCCTGGAACATGTCTCCAGCCGCCCGGATGCGCTGGGTGGAGGTAAGGCGGCTTCGGATCATATCCTGCAAGGCTCTTTGCATACTGGGATAACCGTCATATCCCAGCTCAGAGGCAAAGCGCACTACCGTGGATTCGCTGACCTCCGCCAAAAGTCCCAAACGGCTGGCGGTCATAAAAGCCGCCTTGTCGTAGTTTTCTAAAATATAAGCGGCTATCCGCTTCTGTCCTTTGGAAAAACTGTCCATGCCCTGCTCCAGGCAATGTAAAATGTTCTTTGCCACTGTCGTTTTCCCCCCCCGGAACTGAATTTTCCAGGAATTCCGCTCTTTCAGTTCTTTCGTACCGCCAGATTATCCGCAAGCTCCATCAGGAACTCCGTGTCCCCCAGCCAGCAGCCTCCCGCTAGTGCCGCTTTTGCCTTGGCTGTATAGTCCAGCACCTGTTTTTCACAGGCTTCCACGCCCAGCAGCGTTACATAGGTTGCTTTTTCATTCGCCTGATCGGAGCCAATGGGCTTGCCCAGCTCCTCCTGAGTGGAAACGGAGTCCAGTATATCGTCCCGGATTTGGAATGCCAGACCCAGATTTACCGCATAATCCCTGGCGGCATTCATACAGGATTCCTCCACTGTCCGGTAGCCCATTGACGCGGCCACGCCCATCATGCAGGCCGCCCGGAGCAGCGCCCCCGTCTTCTTGTCGTTGATCTCCGTCAGACTCTTAATCGTGCGGGCCTTTTCTTCGGTAGTAGTATCCCAATACTGCCCGCCGCACATACCCGCTTCCCCAGCGGCATTTGCGAGAATCTTCGCCGCTAAAGCCTCGGAAAGCATGAGCGCCGCCCGCTCTTCCGTAGGGCCATCCCCTTTAAAATGGGGTTCCGCTGCGGACAGCACCACACGAAACGCCGCTGCCTGAAGAGCGTCTCCGGCCAAAGTGGCCACGCATTCGCCGAATCTCTTGTGGTTGGTAGGCATTCCCCGGCGGAGGTCGTCATTATCCATACAGGGCAGGTCGTCATGGATCAGGGAATAGGTGTGAATCATCTCGACTCCGCATCCGAAGTCCAGGGCCTCCTCCATGGTTCCCCCCGCCGCCTCGCAGAATTTCATCGTCAAAATGGGCCGGACTCGTTTGCCTCCGGCCAGGAGGCTGTAACGCATGGCCTCCTCCAGCCCACCGCCGGAGAAAAAGGTCCTCAGACGGGCCTCCACCAGCCCTCGGGCCTCCTCTAGCTGTCGCTGAAACTCCATACTTATACCCCCTCCGTAGTCTCAAAAGGCTGCTCAACCGGCGCGCCGCCGGGGCCTTTCATCAGCTTCACCACCTGCTGCTCCGCCTGGTCCAGCTGTTTCGTACAGGCGGAAATCAGCTTCGTTCCCTCCTCAAAAAGGGCCAGGGAATCCGCCAGCTGGACATCTCCCCCCTCCAGAGCGGAGACTATCTCCTCCAGCCGGGCAATCTGCTGTTCAAATGTCAACTTTTTCGCGGCCATGTTCATCTCTCCTTCTCGTAGGGCTCGTCTACGGTGCAGGCAAAGCCCCCTTCTCCCAGAGTCACAGATACCCGCTCCCCAGCGCTTACATCCCGCCAAGTTCGCAAAATCGTTCCTTCCGGCCCCAGAGCCAAGGCATAGCCCCGGCCCAGCACCTTCAAGGGACTCATAGCATCCAGCGCCGCCCCCAAGACGGAAATCTGCCGGCGTTTTTCAGCTACCAGCCCCGAAGACAAATCCCCCAAACGCTGCTGGACGTGGAGCAATTCCATCCGTTTATCCTGGACGTAGGACATATGATCCCGGAGAACCCGCTTCTCCGCCAGCGACGCAAGCCTTTGCCGGAGGGCCTCCAAGCGGGCTGCCTCATTTTTTTTCAAACGGGAAGCTGTTCCTTCCAGCCACTGTTTCAGGGCCTCCTGGTCCGGGACAACCATCTCCGCCGCGTTGGAGGGCGTGGAGGCCCGGGCATCCGCCACAAAGTCGGCAATGGTCACGTCCGGCTCGTGGCCCACGGCGGAAATCACCGGCAGTTCCGAGTCGTATATGGCCCGGGCCACCCGTTCGTCGTTGAAAGCCCATAGATCCTCCACGGACCCGCCGCCCCGGCCGGTGATGATCACGTCCCCTACCCGCCACTTGTTGGCGTAGCGGATGGCCCCCGCAATCTCCGGCGGGGCCTCAGCCCCCTGGACCCGGACGGGCAGGAGGACTACCTTTGCCAGGGGATAGCGCCGCCGCAGAATGCGGATCATGTCGTGGACCGCCGCCCCGGCGGAGGAGGTGACAACGGCAATTCTCTCCGGATAAGGGGGCAGAGGCTTCTTGTGAGCGGGATCAAAGAGGCCCTCGGCGTAGAGCTTGGCCTTCAGCTGCTCGAAGGCCACCGCCAGATCCCCCGCCCCTTCCGGTGTCAAGGAGTTGCAGTAGAGCTGATAGGCCCCGTCCCGGGGAAAGACGGTGATCCGCCCTTGGGCGATGACCTTCATGCCGTTCTCCGGGCGGAAGCGAAGACGGGAGGCCTGTCCCCGGAACATGACGCACCGCAGGGCCCCCTCGGGGTCCTTCAGGGTGAAGTAGTGATGGCCGGAGGGATACATCTTATAATTGGAGAGCTCCCCCCGGACGTACACGTCCTGGAGCAAGGGCTCCCCATCCAGCAGGAGCTTCACCAGCTGGTTGACCTCGGCCACGCCGAAAATGTGCCGTTCCATAGGGATTACCTCTCGTCCATGCGCCCGGCCAGATAGTCCAGGCTGACGCCGAAGTGATCCGCCAGGGCGCAGAGGTTTTCAAAGCCCGGCTTCTGTTCCCCGGCCTCAAAGCGCTGATACTGTCGGTCTGTAATTCCAATAGACTGCGCCACTTGAACTTGAGTTTCTTTTCGCTCTTTACGAAGCTCCCGCATTCTTTCGTGCAATTTCATACAATCTCCTCTTGACACGACTATTACGTTGTGATATTATAAAAACACGACTAAAGCGTTGTATTTTAAGAAAGGTGGTCCTTATGTCCGACATCATGCTCTGGCTTCACGCCAACTACATCCGGCCCCAGATCAACGCGGAGGAAAGAGGAGATTACGAGTTCCATTTCGATCTCGTGCGAAACACCCTGCTCCCCGCCGACCGGCCCTCCATGGAGAAATGCCTGGAGCTGACGGCCATCCGGGCCTTCTCCCTGGGCCTTAAAACGGGGGCGGGCCTGGTGAACAGCGCGTCCCGGAGCACGTAACTGCGCAACGGGAAAAAGCAGAGCCGGACATGGCCCGAATCCATGCCCGCTCTGCTGATTTTTATTCGGAGAGCTCCTGCCGGGAGAAGCTGCCCAGGATGCCGTTGATGAATTTTACCGTCTCCGGCGTCTCGTATTTCTTGGCAATCTCTACCGCCTCATTGATAGCGGCGGAGTTGGGAACATCCGGCATGTACAACACTTCGTACATCGCCACCCGCATGATGGCGGAAGCCACCAGAGGAATGCGGGAGAACTTCCAGCCCTTGGCGTATTTTTCGATGTAGCCGTCCAGCTCCGCGCCATGCTCGCCGACGCCCCGGACCAGACGGCGGATATAATCCGCCTGTTTGGCGTTGGGAACCTGCCGGTACACGGCGTCCTCCTCCGCCAGCTCGGCGAAAGACGCCGCTGTCAGCCGCCGGTCCAGCAGCTCCTCCACAGTCTTGTCGGTAAAGCTCAGTTCATAGGAGAGATGAATGGCGATCTCCCGAGCGGTGTTCCGTACCATAAGTTGTTCGTCCTTTATCTGTCGTTCAAATCCGGCGCTCAGTTCAGCGACACGCCGCCCACATGGATGTTCACCGCCTCCACGGCGCAACCGGTCATGGCTTCCACGGCGGAGGACACGGCTTTTTGGGCGTTCCCAGCCACCTCGGGAATGGGGTGGCCGTACCGGACGGTCAGATACAGATCCAAAACCAGCGCCGCGCCGGTCATGTCGATCTTCACGCCCCGGACACCCTTCTGTGCGTTTTTCCGGTTGTTCACCAAATCACTGACACTGCTGCCCAGGTTCGTCATCATCCCGGACACGCCCTCTACTTCCCGGACCGCGCCCACGGCGATGGCGGCGATGACCTCCTCCGAGATGTTGATGCTGCCATTTTCCTCCGGCAGAGTCATATATTCCTTGCTCTCGGCCATGCTGTACCTCTCCTTATTTTTTCCTTCGTGAAATGGCCGCCCATTTTTGACGCGCCTTTCCGTTAAAATCATGCTGAGTAATTATACCATATCCCGCCGGAAAATACAACTGTTAATTTGCCGCCATGATCTTGATATTTCCCGCTGGAAGACCCGTCTCTGTCATCGTGATGTCCGTGATCTTCGCCACATCCTCACCGGTCAGTTCCCCGTTTTTGGTGGACACTACTACACTGACGCTCTCATCCCCCATAAAAGCCACACAGTCCGTATAACCCTTGGCGGTAACCAGGTTTTCGATCTGTGCCTCCTTCAGCGTATAGGACGCCAGAACCTGGATCCCCTGAGATGCCTCATTGGCCACGGCGGTATCGGCGTTCTCCTGTTCCGCCGCCTCCTGGAGGAGGGAAAGGGCGTTGTCCCGGGCCTGCTGCCGGGTCAGCCGGGCGGAGGCAAAATAGTCCGAACCGGTGTAGATCATCCCCTCATCCGGGGGGGCCCCGGTGTCCTCCGCCTGTCCGGCGGCCTCCTCCCCACCGGCTTTGGACCCGTCGCCAGGCTTGGCTTCCTCTTCACCCTTGCCGGAAACCAACTGGGCCTCCCCCAGCAGCTTGCCTCCGGCGGCCTCCTGCACCTCCTGGCCGGTATACATCCAGTTCAGTGCCACCGCCGAGCACACCAGTACCGCCATCACCGCCACAACGGCGTTCCGCTTCCATCTTGCGCTCATAGACCCTTTCCTCCTCCAAATAATCACTGCCATTTTGCCACTGTAACCCGGTCGGTGGGCAGTCCGGTCAAAGCGGCTACCGCCCCCGTCACCGCAAGGCGCACCTCCGCGCTGCCGCCGCCCTGGCACACCACCAGGGCGCCCCGGTAAGTGGGCCAGGTCCGCCGCACCACCACTGTCTCGTCTCCGCCGGAACCATCCAAGCGCACTGTCTCCGATTTGCGGGAGTAATCCTCCGGCGCGGCGGTGTCCCCGCTGTAACTGAGCTGGGTGTCCTGTGCCAGCTGCCGCTCTCCGTCGGAATCCACCGTCAGCATCACCTTCACCTGCCCCACGCCGTCCATAGCCGCCAGAATGTCCTCCATCTCCGTCTGAATGGTCTGGAGATCCCATCCATTCTGGGCCGTCTGAGAAGAGGGCGGCTTCTCCCGCCGGAGGACATCCTCGCCCCCGCTCAGTCCTGGCCACAGCAGCAGTCCCGCGCCGATCAGCGCCACCAGCGCCGCGTACTTGTATTTGTTCCATATCTTTCGCACTCCTTCAGTTTTTTCCTTCATGCCAAACCTGCCTCTCCGCCGGAATTCCAAGCTCCCCCGCGATCCAATCCGCCAGGTCCTGGGAATAAGGGCCCGCTAGAACCGCCGAAACCGGAAGGGGCACTCCATCTGTCCCCGGCTCCGTCTCTACCCGGACCGTAATTCCTTCAAGTCCCAGCGCGTCCGCTTTGTCCGATATATATGCCACAGTCCGTCCGGCTATGATAGCTGCCATCTCTTCTTTTCCGGCGGTATTCAGTTCCGCCGCCCGGTTTTCAATGGCGGCGCTGTAATCGGAGAAGTCCAGCCTCATCCGGCCCAGATCCGTTTTCAATACCGGCTGGAGCAGCGCTGCCAGCAGCAGCAGTCCCCCAGTGAAACCGGAAATTTTCCGGAGGGTTCCCTCCGGCACCAGTGTTTGAATCACTGTCAGCATCAGCGTCACCGCCGCGATGGAGGTAAGCCAACTCCGCACCGCCTCAATCATGGCGTCACCGCCGCCACGGAGCTGAGCACCGACACCAGCAACAGCAGGGCGCAGCTCCCCGTCATGCCCAGCACCAGGCCAAAAGCTCCGCCCAGGCCGTCGATGAGTTTGCACAGCTCCGGGGCCCCAACTGCCGCAGCCAAAAAGGCGGAGAGCTTGTACAGCAGATATTGCACCCCCAATTGCAAAAACGGATAAGCACAGGCCGCCAGAATCGCCAGCATCCCAAATACGCCGATCGTATTTTTCAGCATCCCCGCCCCGGCCAGCACTGTCTCCGCCGCTTCGGCTATAATCCCCCCCACCACCGGCACCGCACCGGAGATGGCCGCCTTTGCCACTTTTACTGAGGCTCCGTCTGCCGCCCCAGCAATCACCCGGACAGCAGAGAGGTAGATTGTAAACAGCAACAGGGAGGAAGTCAAAAGCCACGTGACCACTTTTTTTAACGCCTCGGCAATAGCCCCTAACCGGTTCTCCGGCAAACAGGCCCCAGCGGCCAATGCTCCAATGTACAAATAGACTAGGGGAATCAGCAGGCCGTCGATAAGCTCCATCAATAAATCCGCCAGAAAAACGGTGGTCACCTGCTGAAAGGTAGCGGTAGTCACCGCGCCGGAGGCCGCCGTGGCCGCCGCCAAGGTAGGCAGCAGGGCTTTGGAAAAGACGTTTAATTCTCCAATCGTCTCTGCTCCCAGGCCGATCAGGTCCTCCAAGCTCCCCGCCGTCAGCAGGGTCACCGCCAGGGCCCCGGCCATGGGAAGAAATGCCGTGCCCTTTCCTGCTCCCTGGGCAAAGCCATCCACCGCGCCGCAGGCTACCGCTACCAGCAGAATGGACGCCGCTCCCCGAAGACGCTGGCGCAAAATGGATCTCATCTCTCCAGAAATGCGCGCCGCAATCTTCGCCAGCCCCTGGGAAAAGCCGCCGGGGCCGGAGAAATCCTCTATTTCAAGAATATTCTCCGCCGCTTCCGGCAGAGCGCCCGTTAGATCCTCCGGCAGCTCCGCTGCCTGTGCGTCAATCGTCAGGGCCAGAAGAAAGAAAATCAAACAAATCCATTTCTTCATCACATCAGCTCCAACAGCAGCGCCAGCACCGCCCTCAGCAGGGGGAGCGCGGCAATCAGGGCACAAACCGCCCCCGCCGTCTCCACCACGGAAGCCAGGGCCGACTCCCCCGCGTCCCGGCAGAGGTTTCCGCCAACTTTCACCACCAGGGCAATGCCTACCGTTTTGTACAGGGGGATGAATAGTTCTCGGGATAAGCCGCTCTCCTCTACCAGCTCCCCCAGAAAACCCATCAGAAGTTCCAGGCTTCCCGCCAGGGAAAGGAGCACTGCGGCCGCTGCCCCCAGGGTTAGCAGCAGTGCCGCCTCCGGGCTTCCCCGCCGCACCACCAGCGCCAACAGCGCTGCAACCACACACAGCGCCGCCGCCTGGACCGACAGTTCCACAGCTAAAAATTGAACAGGGTCTTGATGAGGTTAAAGAGATCGCTGATCTCCTGGACCATCATCATCAAGACCACTACCAGCCCTGCCAGGGTCGTCATCATGGCCTGCTCCTCCCGGCCGGAGCGGACTAAAAGCTGGTTCAGCACCGCCACCAGGATGCCGATGGCGGCAATTTTGAAAATCAAATCCACATCCATGTGTCCGTTCCCCTAAATCAATAAAATCACCAGCAGCGCCGCAGCAGAAAACCACAGTGCGGCGGCCCGCTTCTCCTCTTCAGGACGCTTCCGTTCCGCCTCCCCCGCGCTGTTTGCCAGTGTATAACTGACATGGGATATTGCTTTACAGATATTCTCCTCATCGCCTTGCAGGTCCTGGACCAAGGCAGAAACGGCGGACTTGTCCTTTTCACACAGGGGGAGGGCCTTCACATGCTCCCGCCAGACCCAGGGTAGGTCCTCCCCTTCGGCGGCTCTGGAAGCGGCTTGAAAAAAGACGGCGGCAGGTTCTCCGCAGTCCTCCGCCAGAGCCTTCAGCAGCGTGGGCAAAGGCGTCCGGGCCATACGGATCTCCTCTCCCATCCGTCGAAAAGCCCGTTGGAAATCTGACAGCGTGTCCCGTTCCCAGCGGCGCTCCGCCCGTTGGGTATACCAGGCCAACACACCACCGGAGACAACGCAGAGGCTTCCCAGCAGTTTCAGCATGGCAGTTCCTCCATCTCATAGGCCCGTCCCCTTTCATCCAGCAAAATACGGACTGCCAACCGAAAGACCTGGTTTTCCAACATCTGCCGGTAGAGGGGCTTTCGCAAAAGCTCCGGTACGCCGCCGGCATGGATGGTGGCCAGCAGTCCTATACCACAGCCAGCCGCCATACTCATGGCCGTCAAATCCTCTCGGAGAGTGATTTCGTCTACGGCGATAATCTGGGGGTTCATGGCCCGGAGAACAATCGGAATACCCAGGGCCTTGGGACAGGCGTCCAGCACATCGGTCCTGGGGCCCACGTCCATCTGAGGCGCCCCGCGATAAACCACCGCCACCTCTCCCCGTTCGTCGATCAGGGAAATCCGCTGGGGCGGGCAGTCCGGCCCGCCCTCGGAGAGACAGCGGACCAGATCCCGGAGTAGAGTCGTCTTTCCGCCCCCCGGAGGAGAAAGAATCAGCGTATTGACAAAAATTCCGTTCTGAAACAGCCTGGGAGCAATATCGCTTGCTATGCCCTTCCGTTCCCGGGCAATACGGATCACTGCTGAAGAGAGGTTTTTCAGGTTCGTGTTTACCCCGTCCTTCATCACCGCCGTGCCGCAGAGCCCTACCCGAAAGCCTCCCCGAACGGACAGGAAACCCTCCCGAATCGTTTCTGCCGCCGCATAGCGGGAAAACTCCGTAGCAATATCGCACAGGGTTTCCAGTTCCTCCGGCTCCACCTCTGTCTCCAATGACAGCTCCCCTGTGGATAAAAGTACGCTCAAGGGCTGTCCTGCCCGGAGGCGCAGCTCCTCCGCCGCAGCCTTCTCCTCCTCTGAGAGGGCCAGCGCCGCCTTGCGAAGGCGGCTGGGCAGAATGGCGGCGGCCTGTTCATAGCGGACAATCAGCTCGTTTTTTTGCAAGGGAGATTCCCCCTTTCTTTGGTTACTTCACTCTATGAGAGCCCGTCCTTGTCTATTCCGTGTTTGTCCAAAAAATTTTTACGGAAAGTGTGCTTGACATTTTGATCCATATGTTGTATTTTGATAATGGAAAGCAAACTTTCCATTATCCCCAAGAGGAGGTTTTGCATGAAAAACCGGCTGGAGGAGCTGCGGAAGGCCCGGGGCCTGCGGCAGGAGGAGCTGGCGGAGGAGCTGGCGGTTTCCCGGCAGACCATTGGGTCCCTGGAGAACGGGCGGTACAACCCGTCTATCCTGCTGGCGTTCAAACTGTCCCGGTACTTTGGCGTACCCATTGAGGAGATTTTCATCTATGAGGAGGAACCGTCATGAAAGGAAAAAAGGCGCTGTACATTGCGTTTATTGTCGTGGGACTGTGTTTTGCCGCAGCATCGCTGATTTTGGGGGAGACAATTCCCAACAGCGTAGGCGGCACGCTGATGGGTTCCGGCAGCGGCATGGCCGCCATCGGGCTGACGCAGCTTTTAATGCTGCATCTGGATACGAAGGACCCGGCGCAGGCCCGGAAAAAGGAGATAGAGGAAACGGACGAGCGGAACGTGGCCATCCGCCGCCGGGCTAAGGCCCTGTCCGGGGATGCGTTGCAATGGGCCGTCATTGTGGCGGCGTGGGTGTCTCTGGGGATTGACGCGCCCCTTTGGGTGACCCTGGCGGCAATTGGGACCTTCGTTATGAAAAGCGCGCTGGAGGTCTATCTGGTGGTACGGTATCAGCGGGAGATGTGAGAAAAGCGCCTGTCGGTTGACAGGCGCTTTTCATCCGATTCACTTTTTCGTTTGCTTCAACGGAATCACCACGTCGCCGAACTGGATGGACTCCACCTTGGAGAGGTCCACGGGAAGGCTCCAGGAGCCTTTTACCTGCGGGTCGCTGCCGTCGTGCCCGGAGTCAAGACCCTCAATGGTCATACCGTCTTTCAGACTCAGAACCGGCAATTTCCGGTCATAATCGCAGTTTTCATGGAACCCCACCAGCTCATCGGGCAGGAGATAGCTGTAGCCAATAGAGGTCACTCGGATGTCCCGAATGTCAATGGTCAGCTCGCTGGAAGCCATTTCGCTGTCTCCCTCTCCCCACTCATATTTCGTGCAGGGCACCCGGGCGCTTTTCGCGGTCAGGACTGGCTGGTCCTTCAAAGGCTCCAGCGTAAAGGGCAGAATCCATTTTCCAGGCAGGTCCCAATCTACCGGTACGCCCAGCGGCTTTTCCTTTCCAAGGTCAATCCCCTCCAGCCGGAGCTCCAATTCACCGCCATCCAGGAAATTAACGCCCTTGGGCGCGTCATAAAACAGTAACAAGACATGCGTCCCGTCCTCTGTAACGCCCGCTTTCTTCCAAGTGTGAGAGCCGAAAAAATAACCGCCGCTGCTCTCCATGCTTTCCATGGGGCTTCCTGTCATATTGCAGTGTCCAAATTTCCAACCTTCTGCCAGCGCTTCCCCTTTGACCTTGAGCATCAGACAGATATTGCCTTCGCCGGGGGTGACGGAATCCAGAGTGACGCTGACACCGTTCAAGATCGCCGTGGCCCCCACGGGTTGGACCAGACTCTCAATGACCGCCGCCTGCTCCTTGGGCATCTCCTCCGGTCCTCCGGCCTCGGTCCACTGCTGGCTGAACCACTCCTGCAAGGTCTGGGGCACGCCGATGGCCGCAGCCAGGGCCGTCCCGGCCAGAATCACCGCCAGCGCCGCCGCGATGATAAAGGATACGGATACTTTTTTGACTACCTGGGTCCTCTCCTGCTTTGTCATGTTCATGACCTCCCTGTTCAGTCTCTCGGAGGCGCGAACCTCGTCAAACATTTCCCGATACGATGCTTTCAAGGCTCACACCTCCTCTAATTGAATTTTCAGCTTGGCCCGGGCTCGGGCCAGCCGGGTCTGGACGGTGGACGGATTCAGGCCCAGCAGCTCCCCCACCTCGTCCACCTTGTAGCCCTCGTAATAGTAGAGATACAGCGGCACGCGGTACTTGGCGGGCAGGTCCATGACCTCCTGGTAGAGCGTCTGCCGGGCCGGGTCCGAAAACACCGGCTCCGGGCACTCGGACAAGGGCACCGTGCGCTTGCGCCAAGGGTGTTGGCTCATCCGCTTGCACTCGTTCAGGGCCACCCGGACCAGCCAATGGCGCAGATGGTCCTCCCCCTGAAACTCTGTGTCCGTCCGCCAGAGGCGGAGCATGGCATTTTGGGCCGCGTCCTCCGCGTCGGCGGGATTCCGGAACCAGTTCAGGGCGATTCGGTAAACCATGTCCAGATACCGCTGAGCGGCGTTCGTAAATTGTTGTTCTGTCAGCATGTGCAGCACTCCTTGAAAGGACCTTTCAACAGCAATACCCGGCGGAGTTGAACAATATCCCACGAGCTGGAAAAAATATTTATTGCACAAAACTTATCTTTTGTGCAATCATGGGGAAACATGAAAAAAAGAGGGCTTAAGCCCTCTTTTTTCGTCACCGGATATAAGCCCGGTGAAAGACCTTTTTACCCTTTTTAATGATGACGCCTTCCCCCTGGAAATCCGCCTGGTCGAAGGCGGCGGAGATGTCCGTGATCTTCCGGTCATTCACCATCATGCCCCCCTGTTGAATCAGCCGCCGGGCCTCCCCGTTGGAGGGGCACAGGCCGCAGGCCACCAACAGGGCGATAGCCCCGATTTTTCCATCTTCGAATTTAGCGGCGGAGAGCTCCGTGGAGGGCATATGCTCCGTGGAGCCGCTTCCCGCGAAAAGGCCCCGGGCGGTTTCCTGGGCCTTCTCCGCCTCCTCCTGGCCGTGGACCAGCTTGGTCAGCTCGTAGGCCAGGATCTCCTTGGCCCGGTTGAGCTGGCTCCCCTCCCACTTATCCATGGCGTCAATCTCCTCCAGGGGCAGGAAGGTCAGCATACGGATGCACTTCAAAACATCCGCGTCCCCCACGTTCCGCCAGTACTGGTAGAACTCAAAAGGTGTGGTCTTATTGGGGTCCAGCCAAACCGCACCTTTGGCGGTCTTCCCCATCTTCTTGCCCTCGGAGTTCATCAGCAGGGTAATGGTCATGGCATAGGCGTCCTTGCCCAGCTTCCGGCGGATCAGCTCCGTGCCGCCCAGCATATTGCTCCACTGATCGTCCCCGCCGAACTGCATATTGCACCCAAGGGTCTGGAACATGTGGTAAAAGTCATAGGACTGCATGATCATATAGTTGAACTCCAGGAAACTTAAGCCCTTCTCCATCCGCTGTTTGTAGCACTCGGCCCGCAGCATGTTGTTCACGGAGAAACAGGCCCCGACTTCCCGCAGGAGCTCAATATAGTTCAGCTTCATCAACCACTCGGCGTTGTTGACCATGATGGCCTTGTCCGGGCCGAACTCGATAAACCGCTCCATCTGCTTTTTGAAGCAGTCGCAGTTATGCTGGATCGTTTCCGTAGTCATCATCTGACGCATGTCCGTCCGTCCGGAGGGGTCCCCCACCATGCCGGTGCCGCCGCCGATGAGGGCGATGGGCCGGTTACCCGCCATCTGGAGACGCTTCATCAGGCATAAAGCCATGAAGTGGCCCACGTGGAGGCTGTCCGCCGTGGGGTCGAAGCCAATGTAGAACACAGCCTTTCCGTTGTTCACCAGCTGTCGAATCTCCTCCTCGTCGGTGACCTGGGCGATGAGGCCCCGGGCCTTGAGTTCCTCGTAAATCTGCATATTACCTTCTCCTTTAGTTGTGATTCCCCGGAGGGAACGAAAAAACGCCCCGTCCCGATGGGGACAGAGGGCGAAACATTTCGCGGTACCACCTCTGGTTCGCCGCTTTCTCGCGAAAACGGCCTCATGGAGTGCCGACACACCCCCGCGCGATAACGGGCGCACCCGGCGCGCGCCTACTGGGACAACTCCGTTCGGGCGCCAGCTCCAAGGCGTATTCGCCGTCCGCCTCCCTCCCCCTTCCACCAAACCGGGGGCTCTCTTTGCGGAACACATGACGGGTACTGGTCCTTTTCATCGCTGTAAGGCGTATTGTAACAGAACCGGGGAGGATTGTCAATACAAACCGGTTGCGGTCCTTTTTAAAACACCCATTCGGCCAACTCCCCTGACAATACCGGCCGCCCGCATTGAAATATACGGCCCTCTGTGATAAAATACAGAGTAGACAAGAACAGGGAGGGGCAGATGTTTTATTTAATCAGGCATGGTGAAACGGACTATTCAGAACGAAATACCAAGATTTTTCAAGGCTTTGGCGTCCATTTGGCGGGGCTCTCCAAAAGAGGAATCATGCAAATAGAACAAATAGCCAGGGACCCCAGACTTTCCGGCGCGGATATCATTCTAAGTTCGCCATATACACGAGCTTTACAAACGGCGGCGATCCTATCAAAAGAGCTGGGAGCCTCCATCACAATAGAGTCTGACCTGCACGAGTGGCTGGCGAATCAGGACTATGTATATGTAGACGACGAAACCGCCGGACGGGCATATCGGGAATATTGCCGATCTGGCGGGACGCACTCGTCGAAGACACAAGTATGGGAGGAAACGCCGTCTGTCAGAAAGCGGGTCATTCGCGTATTGGAAAAGTACGTACCCTATAAAAAAGTGATTGTTGCCTGTCATGGAATGGCGATTCAAGCCGTGATGGGAGCGGGCCATCCAGATTACGGCGAGATCCAGGAGTTTGATCTGTGAACTCCTCTCTCAATCCGAAAGAGGAGTCCGCCTTTGTAACTCAGGAAAAATCGTGCTGTGTTGCGCGTATGAAGGGAAAGGAGGCCCTGCCATGAAAACGCGAATGTTCGCCATTCTGCTCTGTCTGCTGTCCCTCTCCGGCTGCGGGGGAAAATCGGAACCGATCCCTCTGGAAGACCTCCCGGAGGACTACAGCCTGGAGCAGGCCAAGGAGGACGGCTGCCTCGTCACGGAGAACGGAACCGTCACCAGCGGACGGGAAGCCTGGGAAAAATTTCTGAAAGCCGCCGATGCCGGAAAGTCCGCCTCTGTGCGGCTTTGCAGCTATTACACCTTGGACGACCCCTCCCGGTATGACCCGGATTATTACGAGTCCATCAAGGATGACGATCCCATGATGTTCCTGCGGGACCTGTCCTACGACGGGGAGCGTTTCACCACTGTCTCCTATGAGGAGGGCCAGCGGTATGAGGAAAGCTATTCCCTTCTCCGGCAGCGGGAGGAAACCGTCCAATCCACCGGCGTCAAAATTGTCCAGTACATAATCACGGACGACGCCGAGACATCCCTGGAAAAGATTTACGCCCAGCTCTACAGCTCCACCTTTTCGCCGGAGGGCGGAATCCCCTTCGCCACCGTGTACCAGGAGTTCATTCCGCCGGAAGGTTAGGTCTTGCTTGAAACATGTCAAAACACCCAAACGGCGGATCTTTTTCCGCTACTCCACGTTAAATTTTCTTGCTGGGCGGCAGCCCGCCTTTGAAAATTTGCCTTGATTGGCGGAAATATCTCTCACCGTTGGGCATTCTGTCAATGTTCGAACAAGGCCTAACGTCTGTTTTATAACAGACTCTAAGCGTCCGCTCATGAGAGGAGAGCCAGATGGAGTACATTCCCGCCAAGTCGATCGTGAACCGGACCAAGGACCCCAGCTGGTTCGGCACGGAATACAACATGAACATCTACCGGGGCTGCTGCCACGGGTGCATCTACTGTGACAGCCGAAGCGACTGCTACCGAAACGATCCATTCGACCAAGTCAAGGCCAAGGCGGACGCTCTGCGAATTATCCGGGATGATCTGGAAAGCAAGGCCAAAACCGGCGTGGTGGCCACAGGCTCCATGAGCGATCCCTACAACCCCTTTGAGGAGGAGCTCCAGCTCACCCGCCGGGCCCTGACGCTGCTGGAGGCCTATGGCTTCGGTGTGGCCATTGCCACAAAGAGCGACCTCATTGTCCGGGACGCCGATGTGCTGTCCTCTATCCACCGGACCATGCCCGCTATCTGCAAAATCACCCTTACTACCTGCAACGACGCGCTGGCCGCCAAGGTGGAGCCTTATGCCCCTTCTCCTTCCCGCCGTCTGGCGGCGGTGGAGCGGCTCAGTGCGGCGGGGCTGTTTACCGGTATTTTAATGATGCCCATTCTCCCCTTCCTAGAGGACAGCCCGGAGAATATTCGAGACATCGTGGACCGGGCCGCGGACGCGGGGGCCCGGTTCGTCTACCCGGCTCTGGGCATGACCTGCCGGGCGGGACAACGGGAATATTTTTACCGAAAGCTGGAGGAGCAGTTTCCCGGTCAGGGCTTGGCGGAACGGTATCAAAAGCGATACGGTCCCCGGTACGAGTGCCCCAGTCCCAAGGCCCGGGCCCTGTGGGCGGTTTTCCAGGAGGCGTGTAACCGCCGGGGAATGCTGTACTCCATGGGGCGCATCGTCACCGCCTCCCGGCGGGGGCACGAGATGGACCAGCTCAGTTTATTTTAGACCTTACTTAAGAAGCGGAAAAATGCCGGTTCTTGGGCAAGGTCTAAAAAAATGTCCCGGCTGTGCAGCATTTTCTTCTCCTGAACAGTATTCTTTATAGAGCGCTCATCTCATCCCCTTTTTTGAAAGAAGGTGTAACATGGACACAGAATCCGCTGTGGAGCGCTATGGCGCCATGGTCTACCGCCTGGCCTATGCCCAGCTCCGCAGCCGCCAGGACGCCGACGATGTATTTCAAGAGGTTTTCCTCCGCTATCACCGCGCCGCTCCACCCTTTGAGAGTGAGGAACACCGCAAAGCCTGGCTCCTGCGGGTAACGGCCAACTGCGCAAGGAGCCTTGCCGCCTCTCCCTGGCGGAAACGCGGCGTCCCGCTGGAGGATGTCTATTCGTACAGCCAGCCGGAGGAATCCGGCCTGGACGCCGCCCTGTCCCAACTGCCGTCCAAGTACAGGGCGGTCATCCACCTCTACTATTACGAGGGCTATGGCACGGCGGAAACCGCCCGCATTCTGGGGCGCAGGCCTTCCACCATCCGCGCCCAGCTGACGCGAGCCCGGCAGACCCTGGCCCGCCTATTGAAGGAGGATTTATGAATTTTTCAGAGACTTACACCCGCGTCAACGCGCCGGTTAGCCCCTCTCCCTGCTTAATCGAAAAAACCCTGGAGAAAACCAAAGCCCAGCGCTCTCCCTTTCCCCTCCACCGTCTGGCGGCCGTCACAGCAGCGGCAGTGGTGCTCCTGGCCACTCCGGCCCTGGCGGCACAGACGGAACCGGGCTATCATCTGCTTTACGCCCTCTCTCCTGCTTCCGCCCAGTTTTTTCAACCCATACAAAGGTCCTGTACGGACAACGGCGTAACGGTGGAGGTGGACTCCGTCCGCGTGAAGGGGGACACTGCCCAGGCATACATTGCCCTCCGGGGAGACACAGTGGACGCCAACATCGATCTTTTTGACAGCTACAGCTTTCATTTTCCCTTTGACCAGACCCAGCACTGTGAGCGGGCCGGTTTCGACCCTGATACCAACACGATGTTCTACCTGGTAACGGCTCAAACCATGGACGGCTCGCCCATTCCCCAAGGGAGAAAGATGACCTTTTCCCTGGGCTGCTTCCTCTCCGGCAAACGGGCGCTGGAGGGTGCCGCGGTTCCCCTGGAGCTGACGGACTACGCCGCGGAGGCAAAGACGGCGGAGGGCTGTTTCCGCACTGGAGGCGGCGGAAACTTGTCTCTGTCAGACTCCGTGTCTATGCTCCGGCCTGGCGAAGCTCTGGCGGAACCAGCCCCCGGCCTTACCGTCACCGCCGCCGGGTATGCGGATGGGCTCTTTCACGTCCAGCTCTGCCAGGGCGACGCCGGAGAACTGGACAACCATGGCCGGCTGTGGCTGGAAAACCGTGAGGGGAAACGTCTGGAGGATCTTAGCACCGTCAATTTCACGGATTTCTCGAAGGAGGACGCCCGGCAGGATTACCAAGAGTTTGCCTTTGACGTCGCCCCGGAGGACTTGAAGAACTATACGCTTCACGGAGATTTTTACACCGTCTCCGCCCGGATTGACGGGAACTGGCGCATTACTTTCCCCTTGGAAAACGCCGGATAACCGGGTGTTCTTCCCAAAATGGTAACCGTCCCGGACCGCGCAGAACGCGCAGTCCGGGACGGTTCATTTATGTTAAATTTTCTCAGTCCAAAGGCTTCATTGTGGGGAACAAAATCACGTCCCGGATGGTGTCCGCCCCGGTCAACAGCATAACGCAGCGGTCGATCCCCATACCCATACCGCCGGTGGGCGGCATACCATATTCCAGAGCCGTCAGGAAATCTTCGTCCAGCATCTCCGTCTCGTCGTCTCCCCGGTCCCGGAGCTCCGCCTGCTTCTCAAAGCGGCGGCGCTGGTCGATAGGGTCGTTCAGCTCGGAGTAGGCGTTGGCCAGCTCGCTGTGACAGACAAAGAGCTCAAACCGCTCCGTCAGCCGGGGATCCGCCGGGCTCCGTTTGGTTAACGGGGAAACCTCCACCGGATACATTGTGATAAAGGTGGGCTGAATCAGCTTCTCTTCCACCCGCTGGTCAAAGCAGGCATACAAGGCGTTGCCCCAAGTTTGATCCGCCGTCTCCGCCAGCTCCACGCCGATGTTTTTGGCGGCGGCCACAGCCTCGGTATCGTCAGAGATGGCGGCAAAGTCCACCCCGGCGTATTCCTTCACGGCGTCTACCATGGTCAACCGCCGCCAGCCGGGGGTCAGGTCAATCTGCTGGCCCATCCACTCCACCTGATAGCTCCCCCGAATTTCCTTGGCCGCGCCGGAGAGGATGCCCTCAGCGATGTCCATCATCCCATGGAAGTCGGTGTAGGCCTGGTAGAGCTCCACCGTGGTAAACTCCGGATTGTGCTTGGGGTCCATACCCTCGTTACGGAAGATGCGTCCGATCTCATACACCCGGTCCATGCCGCCCACAATCAGCCGCTTCAGCGGCAGTTCCGTGGCAATGCGCATATACATATCGATGTCCAGGGTATTGTGGTGGGTGACGAAAGGCCTGGCCGCCGCGCCGCCGGCCAGGGTGTTCAGCACCGGGGTTTCCACCTCGATGTAGCCCATACCGTCCAGATAGCGCCGCATGAACCGGATAAACCGGGAACGGATGAGGAAGTTATTCTTCACATCCGGGTTTACCATCAAGTCCACGTAGCGCTGGCGGTAGCGAAGCTCCTTGTCCTGAAGGCCGTGGAACTTCTCCGGCAAGGGCAGCAACGACTTGGAAAGCAGGGTAATGTTCTTCGCTCGGACGCTCATCTCTCCCCGCTGAGTACGAAAAACCTCGCCGTCCACGCCTACAATATCGCCGATGTCAAATTTCTTGAACTTCTTATAAACCGCCTCGTCCATCTCGTCTTGGCGGGCGTAAAGCTGGATGCGGCCGTCCGTATCTTGCAAATCGCAGAAACTCACCTTACCCATACCCCGTTTGCTCATGAGGCGTCCCGCCACCTTTACGGACTTGCCCTCCATGGCGTCGAAGTTTTCCTTGATCTGCCGGGACGTAGCGTCCCAGTCGAACCGGGTCAGCTGAAAGGGATCCTCTCCGGCGGCCTGAAGCTCCGCCAGTTTCTCCCGGCGAACCCTGGTCTGCTCACCCAGGTCCAGCTCGGGCTTTTTCATTTGTTCAGCCATGCCTGCTCTCCTTTTCTATCAATGGCTTAACGCTCAATTTTCAACACCTTATATCGAATGTTTCCCCGGGGAGCCTCCACCACGGCCGTTTCCCCTTCCCTCTTGCCAATGAGGGCCTTGCCAAAGGGGGACTCCTCGGAAATAATGCCGTGCATCGGGTCAGACTCCTGGGAACCCACAATGGTATAAGGCGTGGGCAATGCCTTCCCGTCTGGCCCCTCCACCGTCACCTTGCAGCCGATCGCCACCACATCGGTATTATTGCTCTCGTCTACAATCGCCGCGTGCTGAAGTATTTCCTCTACTTCGGCAATGTGAGAGTAAAGCTTTCCCTGTTCGTTTTTCGCCTCGTCGTACTCGCTATTTTCGCTGAGATCACCAAAGCCCCGGGCCACCTTGATCTGCTCCGCCACTTCGTCGGAGCGAGTCGTCTTGAGGTAATTCAATTCCTCCTGCAGCTCGTCGTAACGGGCCTGACTCATCTTGTATTCTTTTGCCATGTCGGACGGTTCCTTTCTTCTCATATGCTTTACCCAGAGGAAATGTTCCCCAGAGTGCAATTTTACAAGAAGATATTATATAGAAGGAGTCCGGGAATGTCAAGCCTCTCCATTTGCGAGCTTCTTTCCGCTCCCTAAGGCAATCTGCTCCCGCTTCAACACCCCTGCTTCCCGGAGAACTGCCAACAGCTGCCCCCGGTCCACCCCCTCTGGCAGAGCCTCTTCCATACTGGGCGGTAAAGCCAAAGACGGCAGAGTCTGCTTTTCATCATAGAGCCGCAGGGCCACAGAGTTTTTCAGGGACAGATCTGTCCGGGCGTCAAAGAGAACCAAGGCTTCCGCCCCCTCCAACTGGTCTTTAGAGGGGCCCAGCAGCAGCGACACGCCGTATTCCCGCCGGAGCTGACGGCAAAGCTCCTCTCCGCCGTAAGGCAGGTCCAGCAGCACATAGCGGTGCCGGAGGCACAGCTCCGTCACCGTCCGGACCGCCTCCCCTGTCAGCGCTGCCGCCGACACGGCCACCCGTGCCCCCGCTACCGGCATGCCTTTTTCCGCCAGCCCCGTCCGAACCCAGTCCGCCGCAATAGCCCGCCGGAGAGCCAAGGTGCTGACAGGCCGCAGGCCGCATTTTATGATCTGCTCCCGGAAAGGAAACGCCTCCGGCAACACGATCTGGGTCACGCCCCGCTTTCGCAGCTTTTTCCCTGCCGCCAGCACCCGGCGGGAGAGAATTGCTCCATGAGAACTTTTCACAATCTCTGCCTGTAAAAACCGCATCCGCTGGACAGGCCGCTCCTCCAACCGGACGCTCCGTTGTCCCTTTTTGGGCTCTGCCCAGATTAATAAACCTACCATAAAAATGACCTCCCGCCCCATAATATGGGGCGGGAGGTCAAATTATGCGCCGTCAATCACTCAAGGTATAGCCGGTCAGATATCCCTTTTTGGGCGCGGCACCGTCGTTCAGCGGATTGATGATCGTATCGTTTTCCTTGATTTCAAAATGCAGATGGGGCCCGGTAGAACGCCCGGTAGAACCCGTAATGCCCAGTACGTCGCCCTGTTTCACCTGCTGGCCCACGCTGACCTTCCGGCTGCTCATATGTCCGTAGAGAGTGGAATTGCCGGGGCCGTGGTAAACCACCACATAATGTCCATAAGAGCTGGAATACTCGGAGATGATGACCTGCCCGGCCTTAGCGGCATAAATACTGCTGTTATATCCTACCCGGCCAATATCGGTTCCCTTGTGGTTGGTGGACCCAATGCCGCCGGGGGAAGCCCGGCCTCCTACGGTGGAAGTAATATAGCGGCTGTTCACCGGCCAGATATACCCGCCTGGGTTGGAGGTGGGGCCGGACTGACCCGCCGCGGCCCGCCGGGCCGCTTCCTCCTCCTCCATCTTTTTGATCAGCGCTTTAATTCGGGCCTGGACCTCCGCCTCTTCCTCGGAGAGGTCGTCCATAGCGTCTTCCTGGTCCTTCTTTTGCTGCTGAAGCTTCACCACCAAGGCGTTCGCCTCTTCACGGCGGCGGTCCAGATCCAGCTTTTTTGTCTCCAGCTCCGCCTTAGCCTCTTCGGAGGCGTTCTTCTGCCCTTCCAGCTCCGCTTTTTTTCCGGCGGTGACGGCCTGTAGGGTCTTTAAATCCTCAATGACGCGCTGGTCATACTCCATGATCTCGTTGACCACGTCCAGCCGGCCCAAAAGGTCTGAAAAACTGTTGGCCCGGAACAAAACGGACCAATACTCTACCTTCCCCTGCTCTTCCATGGCCCGTACCCGCTTGCAGAACAGCTCGTACTGAGCCTCTTCCCTGGCCTCTGCATCCGCCAGCTCCGCCGCCGTCTGGGCGATCAGAGCTTCGTAGGTGGCAATCTCTTCCTCTTTGTTGGCAATCTCCTGCTCCGTCACACCGATCTGGCCGTCTAGCAGGCGTTTGCGCTCCATGGTCGTGCTGATGTCGGAAGACAGTTTGTCAATTTGCGCCTGAATGTCTTTTTTCTCCTGAGCCAAGCCTTTGGCGTCGCTTTTCAGCGCGTCGATGTCCGCCTGAGTTACCGCTGCGGCAGTGGGGCTCAGATCCGCCAGCACCAAACACAGTGTCAGAGCCAGCAGCGGCAGGGTGCGGAAGAGGAACCGTTTACAGTTTCGCTTCATGCCGCCCTCCTCAGACCTGTAAATATTTCCGAATCGCGGAGAGGCTGCCCCCCACGCCAATAAAGATACCCGCCCCTGCGAAGGAACCCGCCACCGGGATCCATAGCTCTTTAAAGGGAATTACGTCGATGAGCTGGAGTGCGTCACTGGTGCTGACGCCCCGGGCCACGGCCTCATAGAGTCCCCACTCCATCAAGAAGGCAACAGAGGCCCCCAGAAAGCCCATGAGGAAGCCCTCGTACACAAAGGGCCAGCGGATAAAGCCATTGGTGGCCCCTACCATCCGCATAATGGCGATTTCCTCCCGCCGGTCAAAGGTAGTGAGGCGGATGGTGTTGGAGATGATAAACACGGACACCACGAACAAAATGGCGATCAAGGCCACGCAGACCACAGTTGCCACGTTGCGGATCGTGATAAAGCCCCCGGCTACCTCTTCAGAGGCGTTGACCTTGGCAATCCCGTCCACCGCCTCCACAGCCGCTTTGGTCTGTGAAATACGCTCCAGATCTAAAATTTTCAAGGAAAAGCGGTCCCGCAGAATCTCCGGGTCCAAATCCTGAAACATCTCCTCCTCTGGATACTGTTCCAGAAAGTTTTCCATTGCCTGCTGACGGCTGATAAAGGCAACAGAATCCACATTTGGAATGGCTTCCAACTTTTTCTGAAGGCTCTGAGCATTTGGAAAATCCTCCTCTACAAAGGCCAGCATCTCGTTCTCCCGCTCTAGTTCCTTCAAAAGCCCGTTGGCGTTCACCGCCACCAGGGTAAAGGTGCCCATAATCAGCAGGCAGGCCACGGTAATGCCGATGGCGGCGAAACTCATGAATCCATGGCTGAACATGTTGGAAACGCCCTCATGGATGAAATATCCGAAATTGTGTTTAGACATGAATGCGTCCTCCCACATAGCCGCCGACACTGTCATTGACCACACGGCCGGAATCAATGGTGACTACCCGCTTGCCGAAGTGGTCCACCAAATCTTTTTCATGGGTCACCACCACCATGGTGGTGCCCAGCTCGTTGATTTTCACCAGCAGGTCCATCAGCTCTAAAGACCGCTCCGGGTCCAGATTGCCGGTGGGCTCGTCGGCGATGATAGTAGCGGGGTTGTTCACCAGCGCCCGGGCAATGGCAACTCGCTGCTGCTCTCCGCCGGAGAGCTCGTCCGGGTAGCTGTAGGCCTTTTTCTCTAGGCCCACCAGTTCCAGTACATAGGGAATGCGCTTCCGGCTCTCCTTTGCGGAGGCTCCCACAGCCCGCATGACAAAGGCCAGGTTGTCGTATACCGTCTTCTTCTCGATGAGGCGGAAGTCCTGGAAGATGACCCCCAGGGTCCGGCGCATCAGGGGAATCTGCCGCTCCGAGATGTTCCGGGTGGAAAATCCGTTGACCCGGACCCGGCCGGAATTTGGCTCCACCTCGCCGGTGAGCAGCTTGATGATGGTGGACTTGCCGGAGCCGGAGGGGCCCACCAGGAAGACGAACTCGCCGGGGTCAATCCGCAAGGAGATCCCCCGGATTGCTTTGGTCCCATTGTCGTATTCCATTTCCACGTCCTTTAATTCGATGAGGGCGCTTTCTGATTCTAACATAGGGGCACCTCCAATTGGTGTCGAAAACTGGGATCGGCAAAGGCAGTCGACATAATTCGGATACAATTGTAGCATAAACCACGGTCCCCGTCAATGCGGAGGGGCCTTGAAAAACGGAAAAACCGATACGCTGGCATTACATCGGCTTCAAATTCCGATTGAGCCTGTCCACAATCCAGGCAATCCGCTTTTCCCGTCCGGCCTCCGTCTTCGCATCCAGATACGCCCGTGTGTAGGTCTTCTTCACGGACAGGGACATGGCCTGAAAATTTGTCCAGGCGGGCTCATATCCCTCCAGCAGCGCGGACAGTCCGGCAATCTGTTCCTCCGTGACCACCGGGGACTTCGGAGCGTCCCAACAGCCGTTTTTCCGGGCTTCCTCCATCTTCTTCCTGCCAGGATCGGTCATGAGTCCCCGCTCTTCCAGGCTCATCGCCAGCACCTTGTTCTTCTCCGACCACCTGCTCTTTTCCCGGCGCATGGAAAAATATTTCTGATACGTTTTATCGTCAATGCTTTTCATCCGCCCGTCAATCCAACCAAAGCAGAGGGCCTCTTCCAGCGCCTCTCCCGCTTTGACGGTCTTCGGCCCGCCGGCTTTGCCAAACAAAAGCCAGACGCCGGCGCTTGATAAGCAGTTCTCTCGAAGCCACTCCCTGAACTCCGCTCTATCGGCGAATTTCAGAACTTCGCTCATGACGGCCACCTCCCTCCGCTCCCCGCGTAAAGTTTTTCCCATACCGCTCAGACCCGGCCGGTACCGGCGCCGCCGGCGGTAAAAAGCGGCGGACAGATGTCCGCCGCTCCGGTTTCCAGCTCAGGAATCAATTCCCCGGGAAGTCAGGTACTTTTTTACCATCAGAGCCACCTTGAAGGTGATGGCGTCGTCGAACTCCCGCAGGTCCAGGCCCGTCAATTTCTTGATTTTCTCCAGTCGGTATACCAGAGTATTCCGGTGAACGAAAAGCTTCCGGGCTGTCTCCGAGACATTCAAGTTATTCTCGAAAAAGCGGTGTATGGTAAATAGGGTTTCCTTGTCCAACGCATCAATGGGATTCTTCTTGAAGACCTCTTGGAGGAACATCTCGCAAAGGGTGGTAGGCAACTGGTAAATCAGGCGGCCAATCCCCAGATTCTCATAGTTAATGACGTATTTTTCCGTATCGAAAACTTTGCCCACATCAATCGAAATTTGGGCTTCTTTATAAGATTTTGCCAAGTCCCGCAGGTGAGTGGCAATGGTACCAATACCCACGACCACCGTGCTCTCCGTACCGGAGCGGAGGCTCTCCTCAATAGAAGAGGCAATTTTATTCAGTTCCCGGAAACCCGCCCCCTCAGGCATCTGCCGGACCAACACCACGTCTCCGTCTCCGACGTTCAGCACAAAATCATTCTGCCGGTCAGGAAACATCGCCTGCACTACATCCGTAGGGACCGATTCCCCTTTTTTCAAAGCTCGGACCACAAAAACACCCCTGGCCACATCGGCCGTTACCCGCAGTTCTTTGGCCCGCATGTAAATATCACCCAGCATGATGTTGTCGGAGATAATGTCCTTAATAAAAGATCCCCGGTCATGCTTTTCTTCATAATAAGCCTTAGCGGCGTTCAGCGCCACTGTGGCCACAGAGCACACCGCCTTACTGACGTCGTTCTCCCCAAAAGCAAAGGCCGCATAGTCAAATTGGTTTCCCCAGCCGTTCAGCGCCTTGAATGTCTTCCCGTCAGAGGAGATCAGGACACCGGCGGCGTTATTCACTACTGGAACATACTCTGTCCAGCGCTGGCCGATCAGAGAAAGCTCACTACAGGCGATAACCACGCCTTCCCCGTCGATCACCCCGATTGTGCGATCCGTATTCTCCTTTAACTGCAATACCACATTTTGATAAATTCTTCCAGACATGGCCGTCCTCCTCACCTAAAATACCGGGGAAGCATTGATACCATTTTTCAACATCCCTATTATATCGTCAACTTCACTAAATTGCAAGATGTTTTTTCTTTTTTCAACAAAAAACTCATTCCCTTTTTGGTAAGTATTCGGGCTTTTTCTCAGAACTACACAAGGGTACGGAGCTTCTCAATCTCCTCCTCAGTCAAAAAGCGAAAAGCGCCCCTGGGAAGTCCCGGGTCCAAAGTCAAATTTCCTATTTGAATCCGCTCCAAATATAGCACTGGCTTCCCTCTGGCTGCCAGCATTCGCTTTACTTGGTGGAATTTTCCCTCCCGAAGTGTAATGTGCGCCTCGCTTTCTTCCCCCGCTGTGAGAATTTCCAACTTGGCGGGAAGGCATTGTAACCCGTCCCCCAAAGTCATCCCAACCGCAAAAGCCCGGCAGTCTTCTTCTGTCAGCCGTCCCGTCGTCCGGGCGTAGTACAGCTTGTCCACATGCCGCTTTGGGGACAGCAGGGCATGGGCCAGGCTCCCCTCGTTGGTCAGCAGCAGCAGTCCCTCCGTATCTTTATCCAGACGGCCTACCGGAAACAGTCCCTGCCGCTGAAGTTCCCGGGGCAGCAAATCCAAAACGGTTTCTCCCCTGCCATCTTCGGTAGCGGAAAGATATCCGGCGGGCTTGTTCAGCATAATCCAAGTATAACGGCGGTAGCACAGCGCCTCGCCGTTCACGAAAATTTCTTCCAGATTTGGATCAAATTTTTCTTCTACTGACCGGACGGTAATCCCGTTTACCACCACTTGGCCACGGTGGGCCAGTTCCTTTGCCTCCCGGCGGGACCATTTCCCTGTGGAGGCGATAATCTTGTCCAACCGCTGCTTTTCCACGGCAGCCTTCCCCCCTTCCCGGCTCTCTTTCGCAGAGCCCGACGATTGCTTGTTTAATTGTAGCATATTTTTATGGAAAAATGAATAAGGAACTGTCAGGAGGGATCAACATGTTGATTTGGACCGCAAAATTTTCTCGAAAGAAAGCAGCCGCTACGGTCGTTCTCATGGGCGTAGTTATGGCGGTGCTGATTGTCCTGACAGGCAGGGCCCCGGCAGAACCGGAGTCGCCGCCGCCCAGACTGACAACGAACGAAGAACGGGTGGCCTATCTCCAATCCTTGGGTTGGGAAATTGAACCGGAACCGATCGAAACGCTGCAATTTATTCTTCCCGCAGAACTGGCAGAGCCCTACCGATCTTATAACGAACTTCAACTCAGCCAAGGGTTTGATCTGACGAAATGCTGTGGCAAACAGGTAAGCCGCTGTACTTACAGCGTAACGAATTACCCAGGTCAACCAAAAGGGGTTCAAGCGAACCTTTATATCTGTGAGGATGCGCCAGTAGCCGGGGATATCTGCTCTTCCGGGGCCCGGGGATTTCAGGAACCTTTGCTCCCATCAGGAGAATAGGAAAAGGACTGCCGTAAAATACGGCAGTCCTTTTTGCGTATAAAGAATTACTCAGCGATATCGGTAACAGCGCCGGAGCCAACAGTACGGCCACCTTCGCGGATTGCGAAGCGGAGGCCCTTCTCAATGGCGATGGGGGTAATCAGCTCAACAGCCATCTCAACGTTATCGCCGGGCATGCACATCTCCGTGCCCTCGGGCAGGGAGATGACGCCGGTCACGTCGGTGGTACGGAAGTAGAACTGAGGACGATAGTTGTTGAAGAAGGGGGTGTGACGGCCGCCCTCATCCTTGGACAGGACGTAGACCTGGCCCTTGAACTTGGTGTGGGGGTTGATGGACTTGGGCTTCGCCAGAACCTGGCCGCGCTCAATGCCGTTGCGGTCGATGCCGCGGAGCAGAACACCGATGTTATCACCAGCCTCGGCGAAGTCCAGCAGCTTGTGGAACATCTCAATGCCGGTAACGACGGTCTTCTTGGTTTCGTCGGCAAGGCCCACGATCTCAACTTCCTCGCTGAGCTTCAGCTGGCCGCGCTCCACACGACCGGTAGCGACAGTGCCGCGGCCGGAGATGGTGAACACGTCCTCAACAGGCATCAGGAAGGGCAGAGAGTCGTCGCGGGGAGGAGTGGGAATATAATCGTCAACCGCGTCCATGAGCTCCTTGATGCAGGCATACTCGGGGGCGTTGGGATCGGTGGACTCGGACACCAGGGCGTTCAGCGCGGAACCCTTGATGATGGGCAGATCGTCGCCGGGGAACTCGTAAGTGCTCAGCAGCTCGCGGACTTCCATCTCCACCAGCTCCAGCAGCTCCTCGTCGTCCACCTGGTCACACTTGTTCAGGAACACAACGATGGCGGGCACGCCCACCTGGCGGGCCAGCAGGATGTGCTCACGGGTCTGAGCCATGGGGCCGTCGGAGGCGGCAATAACCAGGATCGCACCATCCATCTGCGCGGCGCCGGTAATCATGTTCTTGATATAGTCGGCGTGGCCCGGGCAGTCAACGTGAGCGTAGTGACGCTTCTCGGTTTCATATTCCACGTGGGCGGTGTTGATCGTGATACCACGGGCCTTTTCTTCGGGAGCCTTATCGATGTTGTCATAGGCCTCGAACTCAGCCTTGCCCTGATAAGAGAGCCACTTGGTGATAGCGGCGGTCAGGGTGGTCTTACCATGGTCAACGTGGCCGATGGTTCCGATGTTTACATGGGGTTTGGTTCTCTCAAATTTCTGCTTAGCCATTTGATGATCCTCCTATTCAATGTTTCAATTGCGGTTGCGGCATTGCGAAACGATAATCAGCAATGTCTATTCTACAATATTCTGCCTGGAAAATCAATCCCTTTTTCCCAATTTGGGCCAAAGGCTTTCCAGCGGACCGCGAAAGATGGTCAGTTCGGCTTTACCCGGGTTTCCACGATCTTCTCCGCAATACTCTTGGGAATCTCTTCATAGCTATGAGGTTCCATAGAGTATTGGCCGCGGCCCTGGGTGCTGGAACGCAAATCGGTAGCATATCCAAACATGTTGGCCAGAGGCACCAGCGCATCTACCTGCTGGGCCCCGGGACGGGCTTCCTGTCCCTGAATCTGGCCGCGGCGGGCGGTCAAATCGCCGATCACCGTGCCCAGATACTCGTCGGGAACAATAACAGAAACCTTCATAATGGGTTCCAGCAAAGTGGCTCCCGCCTTGCGGCAAGCCTCCTTGAAAGCCATGGAACCGGCAATCTTGAAGGCCATCTCGGAGGAGTCGACCTCATGATAGGAGCCGTCGTACAGGGTGACTTTCACATCCACTACAGGGAAGCCGGCCATGACGCCCGCATTCATGGCGCCCTGAATGCCCGCGTCAACAGCGGGAATATACTCTTTAGGCACAGCGCCGCCCACGATGGAGTTGATAAACTCGTAACCCTTGCCGGACTCGTTGGGCTCCACGCGGATCTTGACGTGGCCATACTGGCCCTTGCCGCCGGACTGACGGGCATACTTGGTATCCTGCTCCACCGTCTTTTTGATGGTTTCCTTATAAGCAACCTGGGGAGCGCCCACGTTGGCCTCCACCTTATACTCCCGGAGCAAACGGTCGACAATGATTTCCAGATGGAGCTCGCCCATGCCGGCAATGATGGTTTGGCCGGTTTCCTCGTCGGTGTAGGTCTTAAAGGTGGGATCCTCTTCCGCCAGCTTAATCAGGCCCATGGTCATCTTTTCTTGACCGGCCTTGGTTTTGGGTTCAATGGCAACCCGGATAACAGGCTCCGGGAACTCCATAGATTCCAAAATAACGGGGTGCTTCTCATCACAGAGGGTGTCTCCAGTAGTGGAGTTCTTCAGACCGATTACCGCGGCGATATCGCCGGCGTATACGGTTTCAATGTCCTCCCGGTGGTTGGCGTGCATTTGCAAAATGCGGCCAATGCGCTCCT